>NZ_JBIASV010000013.1:0-270627 GCF_042891165.1 Streptomyces sp. NPDC001922
CGGATCTGATTCCGGCATGCCGAAATCGTCCCCGCTGGGAGATCGTGCTGAGTGGTTTGCCGCCGGTGCGGCTCGAGTGGCTGCTCCGGAACCGTTACGGCTCCGTGGCAACCCGAGGAACACTACACGACCCCCCTGGGCCTCACAAACCTGTGGCGGAGCTCCGCGCACCGCCGTACAGTCGGGCGCATGACGCGTGCGCACACCCAACTGTGGTGGGCCGCCTGACGGCGGCCGATCTGCGCATGCACCGACACACGGCCGCCGCTTCCGGCGGCCGTTCGCGTTTTCCGCACTCTGCGTCACGCACCGGCCCCGGCGGGCGGCGGTCCCGAGACAACGGGAGACGACAGAGATGACACGCACACGGGTCTTCAGCGGGGTCAAGCCCACCGGACATCTGACGCTGGGCAACTACCTGGGGGCCATCCGGCGTTGGGCCGAGGTGGACCAGCACCGGACCGACGCCCTCTTCTGTGTGGTCGATCTGCACGCGCTGACCGTGGACCACGACCCGGCCCGGGTCCGGCGGCTGAGCCGGCAGGCCGCGACGCTCTTCCTCGCCGCGGGGCTCGACCCCGAGCTGTGCACGCTGTTCGTCCAGAGCCATGTCGACGAACACACCCGGCTCGCCTATCTCCTGGAGTGCACCGCCACCGACGGGGAGCTGCGACGGATGATCCAGTACAAGGAGAAGGCCGCCCGCGAGCGGGCCGGGGAGAGCGGGGTCAGGCTGTCGCTGCTGACCTACCCCGTGCTGATGGCGGCGGACATCCTGGCCCATGGGGCCGACGAGGTCCCGGTCGGCGACGACCAGGTGCAGCACGTCGAGCTGACACGGGTGCTGGCCCGGCGGTTCAACGACCGGTACGGGCGGGTGTTCACCGTGCCCCGGGCCACGCGCCCCGCGGTCGCGGCCCGGGTCATGGACCTGCGTGACCCCACCGCCAAGATGGGCAAGTCGCACGCCGAAGCGTCGGGCATCGTCTATCTGCTCGACGAGCCCGACACGGTGCGACGGAAGGTGATGCGTGCGGTGACGGACTCCGGGAGCGAGGTCGTGTACGACCGGGAGACGCGTCCCGGCCTGGCGAATCTGCTGGATGTGCTGGCCGCCTGCACGGGCGGCCGGCCGGAGGACCTGGCCGGGGAGTTCGCCTCGTACGGCACCTTGAAGAAGGCCGTCGCGGAGGCCGTGGTGGAGGTGCTGCGTCCCCTGCAGGAGCGGCACGCGGAGCTGAGCGCCGACCCCGGGTACGTGGACGGGGTGCTGAAGGACGGAGCCGAGCGGGCGCGGGGCCGGTCCCGGGCGACCGTGGACGCGGCCTACCGGGCGATGGGGCTGCTGCCCGCGGCCTGAGGATCCCCCTCCCCGCGGCGCACGAGCCCGGTGACCGGGGAACCGGAGCACCGGGCTCGGTTGGCCGGGGAACCGGGGCGCCCTGCCGTACGGGCTCGCGTGCCCGCGGGCGGCGACGGTGCCGTGGCCGGGTCGGTGTGTCCGGCGGCGGTGCTCGGTTGTTCCCCCGCCGCTGCCGCCCGTGCCCGTCCGCCCCATGCCCCCTGCCCCGTACCCGGTCGGCGGGGTACGGGGCAGGGGTGGGGCCGGGGGCTGGTTCAGCCGTTGCCGGAGGCGAGTTCGCGGCTCCGGTCGCGGGCCGCCTCCAGGGCGGAGAGCAGCGCGGCGCGGACGCCGTGCCGTTCGAGCTCGCGGATCGCGTTGATGGTGGTGCCCGCCGGCGAGGTCACCGCCTCGCGGAGCTTGACCGGGTGCTCCCCGCTGTCCCGGAGCATCACGGCGGCGCCGATCGCCGCCTGGACGATCAGGTCGTGGGCCTTGTCCCGGGGCAGGCCGAGCAGGATGCCCGCGTCCGTCATGGCCTCGACCAGGAAGTAGAAGTACGCGGGCCCCGAGCCGGAGAGGGCGGTGGCCGCGTCCTGCTGGGCCTCGGGGACGCGCAGGGTCTTCCCGACGCCGCCGAAGATCTCCTCGGCGTGGGCGAGGTGTTCCGCGGTGGCGTGGCTGCCCGCCGAGATGACGGACATGGCCTCGTCCACCAGGGCGGGGGTGTTGGTCATGACGCGGACCACGGGCGTGCCGGGGGCGAGCCGCTCCTCGAAGAAGCCGGTGGGGATGCCCGCGGCGCCGCTGATGACCAGCCGGTCGGACGGGACGTGCGGCACGAGCTCGTCGAGCAGCACCCCCATGTCCTGGGGCTTCACGGTGAGGATGAGGGTGTCGGCCTGCTTCGCCGCCTCCGGGTTCGAGACGGACTCCACGCCGTAGCGGCTGCGGAGCTCTTCGGCGCGTTCCGGACGGCGTGCGGTCACCAGCAGGTCGGACGGGGACCAGCCGCCGCGGATCATTCCGCTGAGCAGGGCCTCGCCGATCTTGCCGGTGCCGAGGACGGCGACCTTCTGCGTCATGGGGGCGTTCACCTCATCGGGGATACGGGTTGCCGCGCGCCCTCGGGCACGGATGCGGACGCGCGGGTGGTGCGGGCTCCATCCTGGCACCGGTCGCGGGCCGGTGCCGGGTCGTACCACCCTGTGGGAAGGGCGGGGGTGTGCTGTGGGCGGGCGTGACCGGTGGGGCCGCGGGGCTTGGCCGACCCACCGTTACGCCCTGCCGGGCGGGGCGGGCCCGGCCGCCACGGGTCGGCCCGGAGCCGCGCCCGCCGGGCCGTCGTCGGATCCCGTCGGGCGGGCGAAGCAGGTGGAGCGGTGGGATCAGGTGGGGCGGTCGGAGCGGCTGGGCGGGGAGGATCGGGTGGCCGGGGAGGATCAGACGGTGCGCCGGCGGAGCGTGGCCGCGCCCAGGGCGAGCACCAGCAGCGCGCTGCCCGCCACGACCGCCGCGTCGCGGACGAAGTCACCGGTCACCGAGGAGTGGCGGAGCACCTCGTTCATGCCGTCCACGGCGTAGGACATGGGCAGCACGTCGGAGACGGCCTCCAGCACGGGCTGCATGGTGTCCCGGGGTGCGAAGAGGCCGCACAGCAGGAGCTGGGGGAAGATCACCGCGGGCATGAACTGCACCGCCTGGAACTCGCTGGCCGCGAAGGCGCTGACGAACAGTCCGAGTGCGGTGCCGAGCAGGGCGTCCAGCAGGGCGACGACGAGCAGGAGCCAGGGCGAGCCCGCGATGTCGAGGTCGAGGGCCCAGACGGCGAGCGCCGTGGCGAGGGACGCCTGCACCACGGCCAGCAGTCCGAAGGCGAGCGCGTAGCCGACGATGAGATCGCCCTTGCCCAGCGGCATGGAGAGCAGGCGCTCCAGGGTGCCGGAGGTGCGTTCGCGCAGGGTGGCGATCGAGGTGACCAGGAACATCGTCACCAGCGGGAAGATCCCGAGCAGCGAGGCGCCGATGCCGTCGAAGGACCGCGGGTCGGCGTCGAAGACGTAGCGCAGGAGCCCCAGCAGCAGGCAGGGGACGAGCAGCAGCAGGGCGATGGTGCGCCGGTCGTGGCCGAGTTGCCGCAGGACGCGGCGGGCGGTGGCGAGTGTGCGGGCGAGGTTCACCGCTGTTCCCTTCCGGTGGTCGTGGGGCCGGCGGCCGGGGCGCTGCCGGCGGCGGCCGGGACGGCCGGGGCCGGGCCGGTGTCCGTGGCTCCGGCCTCGTCCCGCTGCCGCGCGGCGTCGACCAGGCGCAGGAAGGCGTCCTCGACGGTCGCGGTGCCCGTCCGGGCGCGCAGCGCCTCCGGGGTGTCGTCGGCGAGGATCCGGCCGGCCCGCATCAGCAGGAGCCGGCCGCAGCGCTCGGCCTCGTCCATGACGTGGGAGGAGATCAGCAGACTCGTGCCGCGCTCCTCGGCAAGCCGGTGGAAGAGGTTCCAGAGGTCGCGGCGGAGGACGGGGTCCAGGCCGACGGTCGGCTCGTCCAGCACGAGGAGTTCGGGGCGGCCGAGCAGCGCCACGGCGAGGGAGACGCGGGAGCGCTGTCCGCCGGAGAGGGCGCCGGCCAGGGCGTCGGCGTGGTCGCCGAGGTCGACCTCGGCGAGCGTCCGGTCGACCTCGGCGCGCCGCTCGGTACGGCCCTGGCGGGGGTCGAGCACGGCGGCGTAGTAGTCGAGGTTCTGACGGGCGGTGAGGTCGGCGTAGACGGACGGGGCCTGCGTGACGTAGCCGACGCGCGAGCGCAGCGGGGCGGCGCCGGCCGGGTGGCCGAGGACGTCGAGGGTGCCGGTGACCTTGGCCTGGGTGCCGGCGACGGCGCGCATCAGGGTCGACTTGCCGCAGCCGCTGGGGCCGAGCAGGCCGGTGACCCCGCCGCGGGGGATGTCGAAGTCGAGGGTGTCGAGGACGGTGCGGCCGCCGCGGACGACGCTGAGGCCGCGGGCCCGGATGGCGGGCTCCCCGGATTTATTCATCATGCGATGAATAATGCTGCCGGGGGTGGCACGCGTCAAGGGGCCGGGAGGGCGCGGAATCGTTTGCTCCGGCGTGCTTCGTGCGCCTGCCGGTCTCGGCCGGCCCGCTGGTCCCGGCATGACCGCCCGCTGATCCCGGCATAACCGCCCCGCTCGTCCCGGCATGACCGACCCGCTCGTCCCGCCTCGACCCGGCGTGGTGCGGCGCAGTGCAGTGCGGCACGGGAAGACGGCGCGGCGCGGCAGGGCTCAGCCGGCCCCCGTCCGCCCGGGGCGACGGCCGCCGTCCCGGCGTGCCGTTCGGACCGCGCCTTCCCGTGCCGCCCGGCGCCGGGGCCGTAGGGTCGGCACCGGCGCATCCCGCGCATCCGCGTCCCCGGGGATCGAGAGATCCGGTGACGAGAGATCGGGTGATCCGTGGAAGGTTCCTCGCCGGCCCGTTCACCGGCCGCCGCCCGACGGGGCGCGGCCCCGCTCGGCACGCTCCTGGCACTGCTCGCCTGCCTGGCACTGTCCGCGTGCGCCACCGGAACGGGGCAGACCACCGCCACCGGCGCCGACGGCGTCGGGGATCCGATCTTTCCCCGGCTGGGGAACCGCGGCTACGACGTCGGGCACTACGCGCTCCGGCTGGACTACGACGTGGAGCGCGGCAGGCTCGACGGGACGGCCGGCATCACCGCCACGGCCACGGCCGAGCTGCGCAGTTTCAGCCTGGACCTGGCCGGACTGACCGTCCGCGAGGTGACCGTCGACGGCCGGCGGGCCACGGCGCGGCGCACCACGGACAAGCTGGTCGTCCGGCCGGAGAGTCCGGTGCGCAAGGGCGCGGTCTTCCGTACGACGGTCGACTACGACGGCACGCCGCGGGCGCTCGTCGACCCCGACGGCTCGACCGAGGGCTGGGTGCCGACGGACGACGGGGCCCTGGTGGTGGGCGAGCCCACCGGCTCCATGACCTGGTTCCCGGGCAACAACCACCCCGGCGACAAGGCCGCCTACGACTTCGAGCTCACCGTCCCCGAGGGCTGGACCGCCCTGGCCAACGGGGAGCTCCGGGACAGCCGGACCCGCGCCGGCCGCACCACGTTCCGCTGGCACAGCGGCGAGCCGATGGCCAGCTACCTCGCCACCGCCACGGTCGGAAAGTTCGAGGTGACCCGGTCGACGACGCGGAGCGGGCTGCCGCTGCTGGTCGCCGTGGACCCGCGGGTGGCGAAGCGGAGCGCCGGGCCGCTGAGCGGGATGGCGGAGATGCTGGAGTGGGAGAGCGGGCTGTTCGGCCCGTACCCCTTCTCCTCCGCGGGCGCGATCGTGGACCACGGGCCAAGGGACGTGGACTACGCGCTGGAGGTCCAGACCAAGCCCGTCTATCCGGACGCCCCGGACCGCCTGACGGTCCTCCACGAGCTGGCGCACCAGTGGTTCGGCAATTCGGTGACGCCGAAGACCTGGCGCGACATGTGGCTCAACGAGGGCTTCGCCACCTACGCGGAGTGGCTGTGGACCGAGCAGCACGGCGGGGACTCGGCGCAGCGGACCTTCGACAAGATGTACGCCAAGGGGGAGGACGACCCGCTGTGGGAGTTCCCGCCCGGCGACCCGGGCACGGCGGAGAACATCTCGGACGACCCGGTCTACGAGCGCGGCGCGATGGTGCTCCACGAGCTGCGGAGGGCGGTCGGCGACCGGACGTTCTTCCGGATCCTCAAGGGGTGGGCGACGACGTACCGGCACCGGAACGCCGACTCCCACGACTTCATCGCGTTCTGCGAGAGGGAGGCGGGCAGGGATCTGGGCGGGCTGTTCGCGGCCTGGCTGTACGGGGAGGGCCGGCCGGCGCGGGCCTCGTCACCGTGAGGGGAACGCCTTCCCCGCCTTGGGGCAATCCGGAGGGGCGGGGCACTCGGAGACACCCGGCCGCGGGCGGAACGGCGTCGCCGGGACATCCGCCGGATCAGCCGCGCTTGCGCCGCTTCGCCGAGCCGCGGGCGGCCGGGTTGCCCGCGCGCGCCGCGCGCCGGCGCTCGTGCAGCTCGCACTCCCGCTCGTACTCGGCGCGGTGCAGCTTCTCCCCCGGGGCCTCGACAAAGGCGCGGCAGAACCAGGCGAGCAGCACGCCGATGAAACCGATCATGCGGACGCTCTGCAGGGAGCGTTCCACGGACGCGTCGGTGGCCGGGTCCGGACGGCGGGTGAAGCCCTCCCAGGCACGCCGGAAGGCGAGCGCGTTGCACGCCGCGAACATCACGACCACCAGCATGCTGACGAAGCCGCCGACCGCGGCGATGCTCAGCCCCTCGTATCCGAGGCGCAGCACGAAGGCACCGGCCGCGGCCGCCACCAGCGCGCCGGCGGCGACGCCGACGCGCCGCAGCACGTAGGTCCCGTCGTGGTGCACCCAGGTCGTCCCGAAGAACCGGATCGGCTCGGGCCGGGGGGCGGCGGGCTGCTGCGTCTCACTCATGCCGTCGATTATGGCCCGGCCCGGCCGGAGCCCGGCGGTACGGGCCCGGTGCCCGGGAGCCCCGTCACCGGGCGGCCCGCCCGTCAGCCGAGCTTGCTCACGTCCCGCACCGCGCCCTTGTCCGCGCTGGTCGCCATCGCCGCGTAGGCGCGCAGGGCCTGGGAGACCTTGCGCTCGCGGTTGGCCGGGCGGTAGCCGCCGACCTTCTCCAGCAGGGCGGCGCGGCGGGCGGCCAGCTCCTCCTCGGAGACCTCGAGCTCGATGGCGCGGCCCGGGATGTCGATCCGGATCAGGTCGCCGTCCTCGACGAGCGCGATCGTGCCGCCGGACGCCGCCTCGGGGGAGGCGTGGCCGATCGACAGGCCGGACGTGCCGCCGGAGAACCGGCCGTCGGTGATGAGTGCGCACTTCTTGCCCAGGCCGCGGCCCTTGAGGAAGGAGGTGGGGTAGAGCATCTCCTGCATGCCCGGTCCGCCCTGCGGTCCCTCGTAGCGGATGACGACGACGTCGCCCTCCTTCACCCGCTTGTTCAGGATCGCGTCGACGGCCTCCTCCTGGGACTCGCACACCACGGCCGGGCCCTCGAAGGTCCAGATGGACTCGTCGACGCCGGCGGTCTTCACGACACAGCCGTCCTCGGCGAGGTTGCCGTGCAGGATGGCGAGGCCGCCCTCGGTGGAGTAGGCGTGCTCGATGTCGCGGATGCAGCCGCCTGCGGCGTCGGTGTCGAGCGTGTCCCACCGCTCGGACTGCGAGAAGGCGGTCGCGGAACGGACGCAGCCGGGCGCCGCGTGGAACATCTCGACGGCCTCCGCGGACGGCGAACCGCCGCGGATGTCCCAGGTCTTCAGCCAGTCGTCGAGGGAGCTGCTGTGCACGGTGTGCACGGCCTCGTTGAGCAGGCCCGCCCGGTAGAGCTCGCCGAGGATCGCGGGGATGCCGCCGGCCCGGTGGACGTCCTCCATGTAGTACGTGCCGTTCGGCGCCACCTTGGACAGGCACGGCATGCGGCGCGACAGGGCGTCGATGTCGGGCATGCCGAAGTCCAGCCCGGCCTCCTGGGCGGCCGCGAGCAGGTGGAGGATCGTGTTGGTCGAGCCGCCCATGGCGATGTCCAGCGCCATGGCGTTCTCGAACGCGGCCCGGGAGCCGACGGTGCGCGGCAGCACCGTCTCGTCGTCCTGCTCGTAGTAGCGCCGGGTGATGTCGACGACCGTGCGGCCCGCGGCCTGGTACAGCGCCTTGCGGGCGGTGTGGGTGGCCAGCACGGAGCCGTTGCCGGGGAGCGACAGGCCGATCGCCTCGGTGAGGCAGTTCATCGAGTTCGCGGTGAACATGCCGGAACACGAACCGCAGGTGGGACAGGCGTTCTCCTCGATGAGCGCCATGTCCTGGTCCGAGACCGCGTCGTTCGCCGAGTCGGCGATGGCGGAGATCAGGTCGAGCTTGCGGACGGTGCCGTCGACCAGCGTCGCCGTGCCGGACTCCATCGGGCCGCCGGAGACGAAGACCGTCGGGATGTTGAGGCGCATGGCGGCCATCAGCATGCCCGGAGTGATCTTGTCGCAGTTGGAGATGCAGATCAGCGCGTCGGCGCAGTGCGCCTCCGTCATGTACTCGACGGAGTCGGCGATCAGGTCCCGGGAGGGCAGGGAGTAGAGCATCCCGCCGTGGCCCATGGCGATGCCGTCGTCCACCGCGATGGTGTTGAACTCCCGCGGAACGCCGCCGGCCTCCTGGATCGCCTCGGAGACGATCCGGCCGACCGGCTGCAGGTGGGTGTGGCCCGGCACGAACTCGGTGAAGCTGTTGGCCACCGCGATGATGGGCTTGCCGAAGTCCTCGCGCGCTACGCCGGCGGCGCGAAGAAGGGCACGGGCGCCCGCCATGTTGCGTCCGTGGGTGACGGTGCGGGACCTCAGCTCTGGCACGGGTGGTCACTCCCTCTGGGGGTTCTCCGGTCTGCGGCGCTCACGCGCTTCGGCGTCCGGCCGCCCGGCGACGCCGCCGGGACCTTACGAGGGTACGCCCCGAGGCCAGGATCCGGACAGCTTGTCCGCAATGCGGGACGCCCGTCTCACCCTCCCGGGGACCTCCGCCACGGGATGAGGTGCCCCGTCCGGCCGCGGACGGTACGGGAACCGCTACGGCACCGGCGCGCGCCCCGAGTACCGCCGGCGTCCCGCGCCCCGGCGGGCCCGCGACCCGGCGGGTCAGTCCTCGGTGAGATAGCGCTGCAGCGTCGGGGCGACCTTGTCGATGATCTCCTCGATGTCCGCGGAGGCGAGCGGTTCGACCTTGACCACGTACCGCAGGATCGCGATCCCGACCATCTGCGACGCCGCCAGCTCGGCGCGGAGCTCCGGGTCCGGAACGGCGAGCTCCCCCGCGACCCGCCCCAGCAGCCGGCGCAGCACGAACCCGCGCAGCACGCTCGCCGCCGCGTCGTGGGTGAGCGCGGAGCGGATGACCGCCAGCAGCGGGGCCCGGGTCGCCGGGTTCTCCCAGATCCCGAAGAAGTAGCGGGCGAGCCGCTCCCCGATGCCCTCGGTCCCCTCGGCCAGCACATCGGGCACGCTCATCGCGGGCTCGAACGACACCTCGATGGCAGCGGCGAAGATCTGCTGCTTGGTGCCGAAGTAGTGGTGGACGAGGGCCGAGTCGACCCCGGCGGACTTGGCGATGCTCCGGACGGAGGTCTTGTCGTACCCGCTCGCCGCGAACTCCGCCCGGGCCGCGGCCAGGATCCGGTCCCTGGTTCCGGGGCCGTCACCGGCGTCCGTCCGGCTCGGCCTGCCGCGCCTGCGGGGCTTCGGCGCGTCCGCCGCGCCCTCGGCCGGCGGACCGCCCGGCCCGGCGCCGTTCACTTCCGGCCGGCCCGCGCCGACGAGGCCAGGTGCAGCCGGGTGAAGGCCAGCGCCTCCGCCAGGTCCGCCTCCCGCTCGGCGGCCGACATCGCCCGCCGGGTGTTGACCTCGACCACGACATGGCCGGTGAATCCGCTCCCGGCCAATCGTTCCAGCAGCGCGGCACAGGGCTGGCTGCCGCGCCCCGGCACCAGGTGCTCGTCCTTGTTGGAGCCGTTGCCGTCCGCGAGGTGGATGTGGGCGAGCCGGTCGCCCATCCGGTCGACCATGTCCAGCGCGTCGTTGCGCGCCGTCGCCGTGTGCGACAGATCGACCGTGAAGTGCCGGTAGTCGTCCTTGGTGACGTCCCAGTCCGGGGCGTAGGCGAGCATTTCGCGGTCCCGGTAGCGCCAGGGATACATGTTCTCGACCGCGAACCGGACGTCCGTCTCGTCCGCCATCCGCCAGATTCCGTTCACGAAGTCCCGGGCGTAGTTGCGCTGCCACCGGAACGGCGGGTGCACGACGACCGTGGAGGCGCCCAGCTGCTCCGCGGCCGACCTGGCCCGCTGGAGCTTCACCCACGGGTCGGTGGACCACACCCGCTGGGTGATCAGCAGACAGGGCGCGTGCACGGCCAGGATCGGCACCCCGTGGTAGTCGGAGAGCCGGCGCAGCGCGCCGATGTCCTGACTGACCGGATCGGTCCAGACCATGATCTCGACACCGTCGTAGCCCAGGCGCCCGGCGATCTCGAAAGCGGTCGCCGTGGACTCCGGGTACACGGACGCGGTCGACAGGGCGACCTTCGCTTCCGGGATGCGCACCGCTGGTTGAGCCACGGGAGACAGCGTACGGCGTGCGGGGGACGGATTACCGGGCCACCCCGCGATCGGCGGAGAGACCCGGGTCACCCCGGAGGCAGGTGGTCCAGCCGCCGGAGGATGACGCCCTCGCGCAGCGCCCAGGGGCAGATCTCCAGCTCCTCCACTCCGAACAGGTCCATCGCGGCCTCCGCCACGAGCGCCCCGGCGAGCAGCTGGGAGGCCCGGCCCTCGGACACCCCGGGCAGCTCGGAGCGCTCCTCCACGGTCATGGCGGAGAGCCGCGGAACCCACTCCTCCAGCGCCTTCCGGGTCAGCACCCGCTCGACGTAGAGCCCCTCGGCGGACCGGGCCGCTCCGGCGATCCGCGCCAGCTGCTTGAAGGTCTTGGAGGTGGCGACGACGTGGTCCGGCGGGCCGAACCGGGTGAACTCGTGCACGATCCTGGCGATCTCGGCCCGGATGTGCCGCCGGAGCGCCTTGACGTCGGTCGGCTCCGGCGGGTCGCCCGGCAGCCAGGAGCCGGTGAGCCGGCCGGCGCCCAGCGGCAGCGACGCCTCGCGGTCCGGCTCCTCGTCGAGCCCGTAGGCGATCTCCAGCGAGCCGCCGCCGATGTCCAGGACCAGCAGCCGTCCGGCCGACCAGCCGAACCAGCGCCGCGCGGCCAGGAAGGTGAGCCGGGCCTCCTCGTCCCCGGTCAGCACGGCCAGGTCGACCCCGGTCTCCTCGGTGACCCGGGCGATGACGGCCTCGGCGTTGGTCGCCTCACGGACGGCGGAGGTGGCGAACGGCAGCACCGCTTCGACGCCCTTGTCCTCGGCCGCCTGGAGCGCGTCGGAGATCGTGGCGATCAGCCGGTCGACGCCGTGCTCGCCGATCGCGCCGTCCTCGTCGAGGAGTTCGGCGAGCCGCAGCTCCGCCTTGTGGGAGTGGGCGGGGAGCGGGCGCGCGCCCGGGTGCGCGTCCACCACGAGCAGATGAACCGTATTCGAACCCACGTCGAGGACACCGAGTCTCATACGGTGCACGCTACTGCGGCGCGTGACGGGTCATGAACGCGCCTCCGCACGCTTACGCTGGTGACGTGGGTAAGACGAAAAAGGCCAAGCCGGACGAAATGGCCGATGCCACCGGCCCCACCCCTCCGGACGACGAGGTGGGGCTGGACTTCACACGCGCCTGGGTCGAGTTCCCGGACCCGGAGGACGACGAGCAGCTCTTCCGCTGCGATCTGACCTGGCTGACCTCCCGCTGGAACTGCATCTTCGGCCAGGGCTGCCAGGGCATCCAGGCGGGGCGGGCGGCCGACGGCTGCTGCACGCTGGGCGCGCACTTCTCCGACGAGGAGGACGAGCAGCGGGTGGCCGGGCACGCGGCCCGCCTGACGCCGGACATCTGGCAGTTCCATGACATCGGCACCGCCTCCGGCTGGGTCGAGGAGGACGAGGACGGGGAGCGCCAGACCCGCCGCTGGAAGGGCTCCTGCATCTTCCAGAACCGGCCGGGCTTCCCGGGCGGCGAGGGCTGCTCGCTGCACATCCTGGCGCTGCGCGAGGGACGCGAACCGCTGGAGACCAAGCCGGACGTGTGCTGGCAGCTGCCGGTCCGGCGGACGTACGAGTGGGTCGACCGGCCCGACGACACCCAGGTGCTGGTGATCTCGATCGGCGAGTACGACCGGCGCGGCTGGGGCAGCGGCGGCCACGATCTGCACTGGTGGTGCACGTCGGCCACCTCGGCGCACGGCGCGGGCGACCCGGTGTACGTCTCCTACCGGCCGGAACTCACCGAGCTGATGGGCAAGGGCGCCTACGACCGGCTGGTCGAACTCTGCGAGCAGCGGCTGGCCGCCCAGCTCCCGATGGCCCCGCACCCGGCGGACCCGGCCTGACGCCGCACGGCTCCGGGGCGGCCCGGGCGGTGTGACGGTACGGGTCCGGGCCGGGCCGTGGCGGTGTGGGGCAGGGGTCCGTACCGGTCCTGGCGACGCGACGGCGGGCGTCCGTACCGTTCCCCGGACGTGACGACGGGAAGGCATCGGTCCGGAGGATGGCGACGGCGGGAATCCGCACCGTCCGGACGGCCGTCACTCCGACGGGACGGCGGTGGCACTGCCGCTCCGTGACGGGGTGCCGCTGCTCCCCGACGGCTCCTCGGGCGCCGACGGCCCCGGTGGGGTCGGTGTCGGGGACGGCTCGGACGGCGGCGGGGTCGTCGTCGGCCCGGGAGTCGCCCCGCGGCCCTCGATGGCCACCACCGCTCCGGCGGGAGCCACCGACACCCGCGCCGTCCAGGGCCCGGCCGGCTCCCGGTCGTGGTCCACCACCGCGGTGATCGTCACCGACTCCCCGGGGTGCAGCAGGCCCGCCGTCAGGCTCAGGCGCAGCCAGGGGGCGTCCGCCGAGGCGGACCAGCGCACCGGCGAGCCGCCCGACGCGGTCATCGTGATCAGCGTCGTACCGCCGCTCGGCTGCGCGGCGACCGTCAGCCGCCCCGGCCCCTTCGCCGCCGGCCCGCCCGGGGGTGCCAGGGACCCGCTGCCCGTCCGGGTGGTCCCGGACGGCAGGGACGACCAGGAGGCACGGGCCGTCGGCGTCCCCCGGCCGCGGTGCCCGGCGGAGTGCCGTCTGCCGTTCTTGTCCACGACCTCCACCGACACGTCCGGGGACCGGCCGCCCGTACGGAACCCGGGCTCCGGCCCCGCCTCGGCGTTGCCCGCCTCCTCGTACGGGTGGCCGGAGAGCCCGCCGGGACCCGCATCGGCCGCGGTCACCGAGCCCGTCTCCCGGCCCTCGCCGGTGACCGGCGCCTGCTGGTACGCCGCCCACAGCGCGAGCACCGGCGCGGCGACCACGGCCGCGACCACGGCCGTCGTCACCGCCCGGCTGCGCATCCGGCGGCGCCGGGCGACCCGGTCCTTGGGGTCCATCGGGAACCCGCTGCGGTGGAAGCGCGGCCCGGTCCGCCCGATGGCCCGGCCACCGCGGCGGGTGCGCGCCATGGCGGCGTAGGCGGCGGCGCGTGGCGCCTGGAGCACCGGCAGGGTGCCGGGCTCGGCGGTGCTGCCGGGCCAGGGGCCGCGCGCGGTCGCGCGCTCGGCGGTGCGCCGGCAGTCGGGGCAGTCGTCGACATGCCGTACGAGCTCCCGGCGGAGCGCGGCCCCGAGCAGCACCTGGCTGTCCCCGGTGAGCCGGGCGACGACGGGGCACTTTCCGCGCTCCACGACGACGAGCGCGGCACGGGTCCGCTCCACTTCGCAGGCGGCGCTCGACAGCAGCGCGCGGGCGGCGTCGGGCTCCAGCCCGAGGACGGCGGCGACCTCGTCCGGCGGCAGCTGGTGCCGGACCGCGAGTTCGAGCGCCTCCCGCTGCTCCGGCGTGGTGCCCGCGGCCTCCGGCCAGGCGAGAGCGGCGAGTTCCCGGCGGTGCCGGGAGGCGGCGGCCTCGGCCGGCTCGGCGGTGCCGGACGGCTCGGCGGCACCGGATGATCCGGGAGCACCGGATGGTTCAGGAGTGCCGGGCGGCGCCTGGCTCCCGGAAGCGGAGGGGGCGGGCCTCCGCGCCGGCGGGGCGGGGGACTTCGGCGCGCCCCCTTTCGAGGCCGGCACTTTCGAGGCGGCCACTTTCGGGGCCGACGCTTTCGGGGCCGACTCTTTCGGGGCCGACGGCTGCGGGCCGGATGCCTTCGGGGCGGCGGGGCCCGGGGCCGAGGACTTCGCGGCAGAGGGAACAGCGGGCTCCGGGGCGGGAGGCTTAGCGGCAGAAGGAGCAGAGGGCTTCGGGGCGGCGGGCTTGGCAGCGGACTTCGGGGCGGAGGCGCCCGGCCCTGGGCCACCGGGCTGCGGGGCACCCGGCCGCGCGCCGCCCGGCTGCCGGATACCCGATGGCCGGGTGCCCGATGACTGGACGCCCGGCCGCGGTGCTTCCGGGAGGGGCGCCGGGGCCGGTGTGCCGCCCGTCCGGCGCTGCTCGGCGAGCCGTTGCAGACAGGCCCAGCGGGCGAGGGCGTAGAGCCAGGGCCGGTACTGCGTGCCGTCGGCCGGCCGGCGCCCGTCCTGCGTCCGGGCGAGCGCCATGACGTCGCCGAGTACGGTGGTCGCCGCCTCGTGTTCGCAGAGCACGGACAGGCAGTAGGTGAACAGGCCGTCCAGATGGGGCTCGTAGCGGGCGGTGAGCTGCTGCGGGTGCCGCTCGGACGCGGGCCCCGGGGCGGGGTGCTCCGCTTCCGGAGCGGAAACGGACCCCGGCTCCGGAGCCGAGACGGACCCCGGACTGCCCGTGGAGCCGCCACCCGTGGAGCCGCCACCGGGGGCGCCGCTGCCGGAGGTGCCGCCGCTCGTGGAGCCACTGTCCGAGGCACCCTGCGCGGAGCTCTGCGCACGGCGTTGCGCCCGGTGTGCGCCGGTGGTGTGCGTGAACTTTCCGCGCCTGCTGCTCATCATCCGGCGACGGTAGGCGGATGATGGCGGGCCGCTCGGACCACTTGGGCAGATTTAACCCCATCGGGTGACCATGTCACTCAAAGGGGGACACGCACTCCTCTTGCACGGCCGCGCCTCTGCTATAAGCCATCGCGCGCGGAGGATTCGGCGCATGGGACCGCCCGGCCCGGCCCGTTCACCCGGCCCGCTCCGCCCTCCCCGCGCGGCGCACTCGGGGCGCCACCGCTCCCTGCGCCACGGCTCCCGGCACCCGGGCACCCGGCCACCCCGCACGCCGTACTCCGCCACCCCGCACCCCGGTGTCGGACCCCACCGCTACGGTGAACGGCATGGCTGCCCGCACCTCCCGTTCGTCCGCCAAGGACCGCCCCTCCTACCGCTGCACCGAGTGCGGCTGGACCACCGCCAAGTGGCTCGGCCGCTGCCCGGAGTGCCAGGCGTGGGGCACGGTCGAGGAGTTCGGCGGCGCGCCCGCGGTCCGTACCACCGCGCCCGGCCGCGTCACCTCGGCCGCGCTGCCGATCGGCCAGGTCGACGGCCGCCAGGCCACCGCCCGCAGCACGGGAGTGGCCGAACTGGACCGGGTGCTGGGCGGCGGGCTCGTCCCCGGCGCCGTCGTGCTGCTGGCCGGAGAGCCGGGCGTCGGCAAGTCCACGCTGCTCCTGGACGTCGCCGCGAAGGCCGCCTCCGACGAGCAGCGCACCCTCTACGTCACCGGCGAGGAGTCGGCGAGCCAGGTCCGGCTGCGCGCCGACCGGATCGGGGCGCTCAACGACCACCTCTACCTCGCCGCCGAGACCGACCTCTCCGCCGTCCTCGGCCATCTCGACAGCGTCAAGCCGTCCCTGCTCGTCCTGGACTCCGTGCAGACCGTCGCCTCCCCCGAGATCGACGGGGCGCCCGGCGGCATGGCCCAGGTCCGGGAGGTCGCCGGTGCGCTGATCCGCGCCTCCAAGGAGCGCGGCATGTCCACCCTCCTGGTGGGCCATGTGACCAAGGACGGCGCCATCGCCGGCCCGCGGCTGCTGGAGCATCTGGTGGACGTGGTGCTGCACTTCGAGGGCGACCGGCACGCCCGGCTGCGCCTGGTCCGGGGCGTGAAGAACCGCTACGGCGCGACGGACGAGGTGGGCTGCTTCGAGCTGCACGACGAGGGCATCACCGGCCTCGCCGACCCGTCGGGCCTCTTCCTGACCCGCCGGGACGAGCCGGTGCCCGGGACCTGTCTCACCGTCACCCTGGAGGGCCGCCGCCCCCTCGTCGCCGAGGTGCAGGCGCTCACCGTCGACTCGCAGATCCCCTCGCCGCGGCGGACCACCTCGGGCCTGGAGACCTCCCGGGTCTCGATGATGCTGGCCGTCCTGGAGCAGCGGGGCAAGATCTCCCAGCTCGGCAAGCGGGACATCTACAGCGCCACGGTCGGCGGGGTGAAGCTGTCCGAACCGGCCGCCGATCTGGCTGTGGCGCTCGCCCTGGCCAGCGCCGCGAGCGACACACCGCTGCCGAAGAACCTGGTCGCGATCGGCGAGGTCGGCCTGGCGGGCGAGGTGCGCCGGGTCACCGGGGTGCAGCGGCGGCTGGCCGAGGCGGCCCGGCTCGGCTTCACCCACGCGCTGGTACCCGCCGACCCGGGAAAGGTCCCGGCCGGGATGCGGGTCACGGAGGTGGCGGACATGGGTGACGCGCTCCGCGTTCTGCCCCGGCGCACGCGCCGTGAGGCCCCGAAGGAGGAGGCACCACATAAGTAGTCCGGCCGCCGGTAGACTTTGCCCTGGTCTCGCCCGTACGTACGCACCCGGGCCCCCCAATCCTGCGACCGGAGGAGTGCAGTGGCAGCCAGCGACCGGACGGCAGCTCCCGGGAAGTCCGGCGGGAGCTCCGGCGCCGATGGCCTGATGCGAGCCTCGCTGAGCGCGGTCGCGCCCGGCACGGCGCTGCGCGACGGGCTCGAACGCGTCCTGCGGGGCAACACCGGCGGCCTCATCGTCCTCGGCATGGACAAGTCGGTCGAGGCGATGTGCACCGGCGGCTTCGTGCTCGATGTCGAATTCAGCGCGACCCGGCTGCGCGAGCTGTGCAAGCTGGACGGCGCGCTGATCCTCGACAAGGACATCACCAAGATCGTCCGTGCGGGTGTGCAGCTGGTCCCGGACGCCTCGATCGCCACCGAGGAGACGGGCACCCGGCACCGCACCGCACAGCGCGTCTCCATCCAGGCGGGCTTCCCGGTGGTCTCCGTCAGCCAGTCGATGCGGCTGATCGCGCTGTACGTCGGCGGGCAGCGCCGCGTCCTGGAGGACTCCGCGGCGATCCTCTCCCGCGCCAACCAGGCCCTGGCCACCCTGGAGCGCTACAAGCTCCGGCTCGACGAGGTGGCGGGCACGCTCTCGGCGCTGGAGATCGAGGACCTGGTGACGGTCCGGGACGTCTCGGCGGTGGCTCAGCGCCTGGAAATGGTGCGGCGCATCGCCACGGAGATCGCCGAGTACGTCGTGGAGCTGGGCACCGACGGCCGGCTCCTCTCGCTCCAGCTGGACGAGTTGATCGCGGGAGTGGAGCCGGAGCGCGAGCTGGTGGCCCGCGACTACGTGCCCGAGCCGACGGCCCGGCGCTCCCGCACGGTGCCCGAGGCGATGACCGAGCTGGACGCGCTCAGCCACGCGGAGCTGCTGGAGCTGCCCACGGTGGCGCGGGCGCTGGGGTACAGCGGCTCGCCCGAGGCGCTGGACTCCGCGGTCTCCCCGCGCGGCTACCGGCTGCTCGCCAAGGTGCCCCGGCTGCCGAACACCGTCATCGAGCGGCTGGTCGAGTACTTCGGCGGCCTGCAGAAGCTGTTGGCGGCCAGCGTCGACGACCTGCAGACGGTGGAGGGTGTGGGCGAGGCCCGGGCCCGCTCCGTCCGCGAGGGCCTGTCCCGGCTGGCCGAGTCCTCGATCCTCGAGCGGTACGTGTAGTACCGCCCCCGTCCACCGGCCCCGTCGTCCCCGGACGGCGGGGGCCGCGGCGCCGGAGCTGCGGTCAGTCCTTGGCGAGGGAGAAGGAGACCTGGGCGGTCGGCAGCCCGGCGCCCTTCACCTCCACCAGGTAGGTGCCCGGCTTCGCCGAACCCGCCGACGGCGTGGCGCACTTGGGCTCACTGGGCCGGCGGTCCCACTCGACGTCGCGCGTGGCCTCCCCCTCGGCGGGGACCGCCAGCTGCATCCGGCGGCTCTTCTTCGCGCAGTCGTCCGAGGCCCAGAGCGGATCGTCGTCGTCCGAGAAGGTGATGGTCATGACCGCGGCCTTCTCACCGAACGTCACCTTGCAGGACTGTGCGGAGGAGTTCTTCGCGACGATCTCGAACTCGGGCTTCTCGTCCGGGGCGTAGGAGTTCTTGACGCTGCGCACGCTCAACTTCACCACGTCGCGCGTGCAGTCGGGGAGGCCCGTACCGGCCGGGACGCCGGCTCCGCCGCTGCCGCCCGCACCCGTCGCCGCGCCGCCCTGTCCCTGGCCGTCGTCGCCGGCGCCCGCCGTCGCGGAACCGCCGGCTCCGCCACCCGGCCCGCCGCTCGCGCCCGCGGAGCCGCTGCCGCCGCCCGTCGACTCGTCGCGGCCGCCGGGCCGTTCGGTGACGGCCGGACCGGACGAGGAGGGGCCGGGACCGATCGACGACGCGGGACCGCCGCCGTCCCGGCCCTGCCCCCGGTCGTCCTGGCCCCCCGAGCCGCCGGAGCCGACGGCCCACAGCACCAGGAGGGCGAGCAGCGCGACCACGCACAGCGCAACTGCCCTCCGTCGCCAGTAGATGGAGGAGGGAAGCGGCCCGACCGGATTGCGCAGAGATCCCACGCGCAAACTGTACGAGAGATCGCCCCGTTGACCGGCCAGTACCCGCCGCCATTCCGTCGTCTTTTCCGGATCATCATCACGGAGTCCCGCCGCGGGTCCCGGACCGCCGTGCGGCCGGCGCGGCGGCCGTCACGCACCGCGACCGAACGGGCGGTCCGGGCACCGTCCGTGACCATCCGGGAAGGGGAACGCCGTCACCGTGCACCCCGGCTCCTCCCGCCGCCACCGGGCCGCCGCGCCCGCTCCGGTCCCCGTCGTGCGGACAACACGCCGACGGGCCGGGACCGGCCCCGTGGCCTCCGTAGCGCGCTGACGCGCGGCGCCACCCTCCCGAGGCGGCCGCCGCCCGGCGCGGAACGTCCCGCGCCGGGCGGAGCCATGTCAGGATCGGAACTGCCATGACTACGACCACGCCCCTCACCGATGCTCCCGCCGCCTTGCACACCCCGGTCATCGACTGGTTCGAGACGCATGCCCGCGACCTCCCCTGGCGCCGTCCCGAAGCCGGCCCCTGGGGCGTCATGGTCAGCGAGTTCATGCTCCAGCAGACCCCCGTCAGCCGGGTCCTCCCCGTGTACGAGCAGTGGCTCGCCCGCTGGCCGCGGCCTGCCGACCTGGCCGCCGAGCCGCCGGGCGAGGCCGTCCGCGCCTGGGGCCGGCTCGGCTACCCGCGCCGTGCCCTGCGGCTGCACGCGGCGGCCGCCGCGATAACGGAACGGCACGGCGGCGACGTACCGCACGACCACGCGAAGCTCCTCGCGCTGCCCGGGGTCGGCGAGTACACCGCGGCGGCGGTGGCCTCCTTCGCGTACGGGCAGCGGCACGCCGTCCTGGACACCAATGTCCGCCGGGTGTTCGCCCGCGCCGTGACCGGCGCCCAGTACCCGCCGACCGCCACCACGGCCGCCGAGCGCCATCTCGCCCGTGCCCTGCTCCCCGACGACGAGCCGACCGCCGCCGCGTGGGCCGCCGCCACCATGGAGCTCGGCGCGCTGGTCTGCACCGCCCGCACCCCCGACTGCCACCGCTGCCCGATCGCCGCGCACTGCGCCTGGCGGCTCGCCGGCTCGCCCGCGCACGACGGACCGCCGCGCCGCGGCCAGACCTACGCGGGCACCGACCGCCAGGTGCGGGGCAAACTGCTGGCCGTGCTGCGGGAATCCGCCGGCCCGGTGCCGCAGTCGGCGCTCGACGCCGTCTGGGACGAGCCGGTGCAGCGCGCCCGTGCCCTGGACGGGCTGGTCGCCGACGGGCTCGTGGAGCCGCTCGACGGCGGGGAGTACCGCCTCCCGCACGCCTGACCCCGGACCGTCCCGCCCGTACTCTGCGTCCCTTTCCTCCCCGCCGTTACACAACCGACGGGTAGCCGTGCGTATCCCGAGGGCCGGAGCGCACGGCTCCGTTACAGCGCCTCCGTAATTTTCTGGCTGTGCCGGGAAGTCCGGCGCGACGGGGGCGGGAAACCGGGGAACGGAGGCGGTCGGAGATGGCAAGCAGTGAGGTCGGCGAGGTCCTGGGATTCGAGGAGTACGTCAGGACCCGGCAGGAGGCACTGCTGCGGAGCGCCCGGCGTCTCGTACCGGACCCGGTGGACGCCCAGGACCTGCTCCAGACCGCTCTCGCCCGTACCTTCGGCCGCTGGGACGGCATAGCCGACAAGTCCCTGGCCGACGCGTACCTTCGGCGCGTCATGATCAACACCCGGACCGAGTGGTGGCGGGCGCGGAAGCTGGACGAGGTGCCCACCGAGCAGCTGCCCGAGCCCAGCGTGGACGACGGCACCGAGCAGCGCGCCGACCGCGCTCTGCTGATGGACGTGCTGAAGGTCCTCGCCCCGAAGCAGCGCAGCGTCGTGGTGCTGCGACACTGGGAGCAGATGAGCACGGAGGAGACGGCGGCGGCCCTGGGCATGTCGACCGGAACCGTGAAGAGCACGCTGCACCGGGCGCTGGCCCGGCTGCGCCAGGAGCTGGAGAGCCGGGAGCTGGACGCACAGGAACTGGAACGCACCGAGCGGGGGCGCGAGCGGTGCGCCGCTTGACCAGGGCTGACAACACCCACAGCACAACGGCCTGTTTCATCAGGTCCGGTGCGGCGGTCGCGGGCGCGGCCGCCGTCGGCCTGTTGCTGGCCGGCTGTGGCACGGGCGGCGAGGGCGTCCGCACCGAGGGCCCGGCGCAGGCGGGCTCGACCAAGGTGGTTCCGGCCACCCCCTCCCCGTCCCCCAGCGCGCCGTCGCGGGTCGACGCCGTGAAGATGCTCAAGAACGACCCGAAGGTCAGCGACCAGATCCGCAAGGGCCTCAAGCCGTGCGCCGGCGAGTACCCGGTGGACGTGAGTTACGGGGACATCACCCGCAACAGCGCGCCCGATGTGGTCATCAACGTCCTGACCTGCGGCGACGCGATCGGCATCGGGTCGTACGTGTACCGGGAGAACGTGGCGCGCAAGAAGTACGAGAATGTTTTCGCCAACGAGCAGCCGCCGGTCTACGCGGTGATCTCCCAGGGGAATCTGGAGGTCACCCAGCAGACGTACGCGCCCGGTGACTCGGTGTCGGAGCCGTCGGGCGAGAACATCACCACCTACCGCTGGGCCCACGGCAGGTTCACCCAGATCCGGGGGACCCGCAGCGAGTTCAGCAAGTCCGTGAAGGGCGCCGACCCGACCAAGGATCCGGAGGGCTGAGAGCAGGCAATGGCCGATACCCATGTGCTCTTCGTCGAGGACGACGACGTCATCCGTGAGGCGACCCAGCTCGCGCTGGAGCGCGACGGGTTCCACGTCACCGCCGTACCGGACGGACTGACGGGGCTGGAGAAGTTCCGTGCCGACCGGCCGGACATCGCGTTGCTGGACGTGATGGTGCCCGGCCTGGACGGGGTGAGCCTGTGCCGCCGGATCCGGGACGAGTCGGCCGTCCCCGTGATCATGCTGTCGGCGCGGGCGGACTCGATCGACGTGGTCCTCGGTCTGGAGGCGGGCGCCGACGACTATGTGACCAAGCCGTTCGACGGGGCGGTGCTGGTGGCCCGGATCCGGGCGGTGATGCGCCGCTTCGGCCACGCGGGCGGGTCCGGCGCGGGCGACGACGCGCAGTCCGAGGGCGGGCTGCGGACCTTCGGCGACCTGGAGGTCGACACCGAGGGCATGGCGGTGTTCAAGCGGGGCGAACCGGTCGGCCTGACCCCGACGGAGATGCGGCTGCTGCTGGAGTTCTCCAGCGCGCCGGGGACCGTCCTCTCCCGCGACAAGCTGCTGGAACGGGTCTGGGACTACGGGTGGGGCGGCGACACTCGGGTGGTGGACGTCCATGTGCAGCGGCTGCGGGCCAAGATCGGCCAGGACCGGATCGAGACGGTCCGCGGCTTCGGCTACAAGCTCAAGGGCTGACCGCGTGCGACGCTTCGCCCTGCGGACCGGTCTCCGCTGGAAACTCATCATCGCCATCGCCGCCGTCAGCTCGCTGGGAGCCATCGCGCTCAGCCTGGTGGTGCACAACGCGGCCCGTGTCTCGATGCTCGACAGCAGCCGTGACATGCAGGACGAGCGCATCAAGTGGGTGCAGAGCGTCTACAAGACGAAGGGGCTCCCACCGTTCGCGAAGATCGACGACCCGGCGCTGCCCCCGTCGCTGCGGGCCGTCGTGCTCACCGGCAAGCGGGCCACCTATCTCGACGACGACCAGGGCGACGCCCCCGAGGTCTGGGCGGCGGTACCGCTGGCCAACGGCCGGGTGCTCTCCATCCACACCCGCTTCGAGGACCGCTACGCCGTCCTCACCGACCTCGACCGGGCCCTGGTCGTCGGCTCGGCCTCGGTGGTGCTCGGCGGCTGCGCGCTGGGCGTGCTCATCGGCGGGCAGCTCTCCCGCCGGCTGCGGAAGGCGGCCACCGCGGCCGGGAAGATCACCGAGGGCGACACGGGCGTCCGGATCCGGGACGCGATCGGCGGCCGGGTGCGGGACGAGACGGACGACCTGGCGCGGGCGGTGGACGCCATGGCCGACGCGCTCCAGCAGCGGCTGGAGGCCGAACGGCGCGTCACCGCGGACATCGCGCACGAGCTGCGCACGCCGGTGACGGGCCTGCTCACGGCGGCGGAGCTGCTGCCCCCGGGCCGGCCCACCGAACTCGTACGGGACCGGGCGCAGGCGATGCGCACCCTGGTCGAGGACGTGCTGGAGGTGGCCCGGCTGGAGACCGCCGCCGAGCGGGCCGAGCTGCAGGAGATCGCGCTCGGCGAGTTCGTCGAGCGCCGGGTGCGGGTGCTGGCCCCGGACGCCACGGTGCGGGTCGACCGGAACGCGTACGTGCACACCGACCCGCGGCGGCTGGAACGCATCCTCGGCAACCTCCTCGCCAACGCCGCCAAGCACGGGAGGACGCCGGTGGAGGTCACGGTGGACGGGCGGGTGCTCAAGGTCCGCGACCACGGACCGGGCTTCCCGGCGGAGCTGCTGGCGGAGGGGCCGAGCCGGTTCCGCACCGGCAGCACCGACCGGTCCGGCACGGGCCACGGCCTGGGGCTGACCATCGCCGCCGGCCAGGCGCGGGTGCTGGGCGCCCGGCTGACCTTCCGCAACGCGATTCCGCAGGACGGCGGGGTGCCGCCGGCGGACCGGGAACCGGACGGGGCGCTGCCCGAGGGCCGGGAGCAGGACGGCGGGGCGGTGGCGGTGCTGTGGCTGCCGGAGTCCGCGCCCACGGAGACCGGCAGCATCCCGGTGATCACGCTGCCGGAGTAGCGCCCGGCTGCCGGGGCGGACCCGTCCGGTCGCCCCCGAACCGGACCGGGCCGGGCCCGGGCGCGCCCCGGCCCACACGAGCCCCGGCAGGGCACCCGCGCCCGGCACCCGAACGCCCGCGGCCCCGGCATCGTGCCGGGGGCCGCGGGCGTTGCGGCCGTGCGCCGGGGCCGTCCGTGCGGACGCCTCAGACGGTTTCGCCGACGGCCACCTGCGGCGCCGGCGCGTCCTCGCTCGCGCTCCGCTCCGCCGGCCCGGCGGCCCCGCGCAGCGGGACCTCCTTGACGAAGAAGGCGGCCACGAAGGAGACCAGGCTGATCGCCGCGCCCCAGAGGAAGATGTGGTGGGTGCCGGAGGCGACCCCGTGCAGATAGGCGTCCTTGATCCCCGCGGGCAGCTGGGCCAGGCTCTTCGGGTCGAGCTGCGCGGAGGACGAGGTGACCGCGGCGCCCCGCGCGCCGACCCGCGCGGCCATGGTCTCCGACACCTGGTGGGTGAAGAGGGCACCGAAGATCGCGACGCCGAACGAGCCGCCGAGCGTCCGGAACAGCGTCGCGGACGAGGAGCCCACGCCGATGTCCTTCATCGCGACGCTGTTCTGCGCGACCAGCATGGTGATCTGCATCAGGAAGCCCAGGCCGGCGCCGAGCACCGCCATGTAGACGGCCGAGGTGAACCGGCTGGTCCCGGTGTCCATCAAGGACAGCAGGAACAGCCCGGTGGTCACCAGCGCGCCGCCCACGATCGGGAAGATCTTGTACTTGCCGGTCGAGGTGGTCACCCGGCCCGCGATCAGCGAGACGGCCGTCATCGAGAGCAGCATCGGCAGGAGCAGCAGTCCCGAGCTGGTCGCGGAGGCACCCTGCACCGTCTGCTGGTAGAGCGGCAGGAAGACCACCGCGCCGAACATCACGAAGCCCACGAAGAAGCCGATCAGCGTGATCAGCGTGAAGTTGGCGCTGCGGAAGATGTGCAGCGGCAGCACCGGCTGCTCCACGCGCCGCTCGACGACGAGGAAGGCCGCGATGGCGGCGACTCCGGTCACGCCGAGCCCGACGATCTGCACCGAGCCCCAGGCGTACTCGTTGCCGCCCCAGGTGGTGATCAGCACGAGCGCGCTGATGCCGACGGTGAGCAGCACCGCGCCCGCGTAGTCGATGCGCCCCTGCGCCTTCTTCTTCGGCAGGTGCAGCACCGCCGTGACCATGGCCAGGGCCACCACGCCGAGCGGCAGGTTGATGTAGAAGCTCCAGCGCCAGCCGAGGTGGTCGGTGATGGTGCCGCCGATCAGGGGGCCGCCGATGGTGGCGAGGGCCATCACGCCGGCCATCATGCCCTGGTACTTGCCGCGCTCCCGCGGCGGTATCAGCTCGCCGATGATCGCCATCACGCCGACGATCAGACCGCCGGCGCCCAGGCCCTGGAGCGCCCGGAAGCCGATCAGCTGCCCCATGGTCTGGGCCATCCCGGAGAGGGCCGAACCGGCGAGGAAGGTGACGATCGACGCGAGGAACATGCCCTTGCGCCCGTACATGTCGCCGAGCTTGCCCCAGATGGGAGTCGAGGCGGCGGTGGCCAGGGTGTAGGCCGTCACGACCCAGGAGAGATGGCTCAGCCCGCCGAGCTCGCCCACGATCGTGGGCATCGCGGTGCCGACGATCATGTTGTCGAGCATCGCCAGCAGCATCGCGATCATGAGCGCCAGCAGGACGACCCGCACGTTGCGCGGTGCGTCCGCCTGCGGCGGCGCCGCTCCCGGTGCCTGAACCTGGGCCATGGGTACCACTCCCCCTGAGATGCACTTACTTGCCGCCCGGCAAGTTGACTACACTCGGAAGGTAACCCGCTACTTGCCGGGCGTCAAGTAAGTTTCTCCGGGCCCGCGGCCCGGGCGAGCGCAGGAGAAGAGATGGGCAGCACAGGCCGGCCGCGCCGGGGCGACACCCGGCAGCGCATCCAGGACGTCGCCCTGGAGCTCTTCGCCGAGCAGGGGTACGAGAAGACCTCCCTGCGCGAGATCGCCGAGCAGCTCGACGTCACCAAGGCCGCGCTCTACTACCACTTCAAGACGAAGGAGGACATCGTCCTCGGCATCTTCGAGGACCTGAGCAAGCCGCTGGACGAACTGATCGAGTGGGCCCGCCGGCAGCCCCGCACCCTGGAGACCAAGCAGCAGATCGTCCACCGCTACAGCGCGGCCCTGCACGACGCGGCCCCGCTCTTCCGCTTCATCCAGGAGAACCAGGCCAGCGTGCGGGAGCTGAGCATCGGGGAGGGCTTCAAGGAACGGCTGGTCTCGATGCTCGACCTGGTCAAGGACACGGACGCACCCCTGACCGACCAGGTCCGCTGCATCAGCGCGCTCTTCACGATCCACGCCGGGATGTTCGCGCTGAAGGAGATCGAGGGTGACCCCGACGAGAAGCGCGACGCCGTCCTGGAGGTCGCCCTGGAACTGGTGACCGCCGCCCATCACGCCGAGGAACCGGGCCGGTAGCCCCGCCCGGCCGGTCCGGCGGGTCACGACGCAGCGGTGCCGCCACCCGTCGCGGGCGGCGGCACCGTGGGTCACCGGCCCGCGGCGGGGCCGGCACCGGGAGCGTCAGGCGTGGACGCCGTGGCTCTTCAGGAACTTGATCGGCTCGACGGCGAAGCCGTAGACCGGAGCGGTCCGGGTCTCGAAGTGCAGGTGCGGGCCGGTCGAGTTACCGGTGCTGCCGGACTTGCCGATCTCCTGGCCGGTCTTCACGGTCTGGCCGGCGCTCACACCGAGCTTCGAGAGGTGACCGTACTGGGTGTACGTCTTGTTGCCGTGCTTGATCACGATGTTGTTGCCGTACGAGCCGCCCCAGCCGGCCTCGACCACGGTGCCGCTGTGCGCGGCCTTCACCGAGGTGCCGGTGGGCACGACGAAGTCCTGGCCGGAGTGCTTGTGGGCCCAGTGGCTGCCGCCCAGACCGAAGGTCGAACCCTTGGTGTAGTGGTCCACCGGCTTCACCCAGGTGGCCGGGTTGGCGAGCTTGGCGGCGCGCTTCTTGCGGTCCGCGGCGGCCTTCTCGGCGGCGCGCTTCTTGGCCTCGGCCTTGGCGGCGGCCTTGGCCTTCGCCTTGGCGGCGTCCTTCTCGGCGGCCTTGTGCTGGCCGTCGGCCTGGGCCTGCACGGCCTGCGAGAGGGAACCGGCGGTCTTGGTCGCGAAGACGTCGTTCTGCGGGGCGGAGGCGTCCGCAGAGGCGAGCGCCACCCCGGAGCCCAGCGCGACCGAGGCCCCCATGCCCGCGGCCAGAACAGCGGCACGACGACGCAGGACGGACTTGTTCGCGGTGGCGGTCTGGGTGTGCTTACGCATACGGCTTTCCTCCAAGAAGTGAATGAATCCCGGGGGCTTTCCGGAAATCGCTCATCCTTGGTAACCCGCCATTCCGAGGGCGACAAGCGGCCTTTCTACTACCGTCGACCGTATGGCCCCAGAGCCCCGTTCCACCCCCTCCATCTCCGCCCTGACCAGCACCGGAGGCCTTCCGACCCGCACAGACCACGGCGCCTGGCGCAGAATCCCTGGAACTCACCCACTCTCCGCTGCGATGACCTTGCAATATGAAGGAGAAGGGCCTTTCTGCCCTCCGGAGTCGTGAGTCCCGGGACCTTGGTCCCGATCTCCCCCAAATCCCTTCTCCTATTGTTTCTCGTAAGTGAGCCGGACCACGTGGGACACGTCACCCGCATATAAGATCCATAGGTATTTCCGCGGGTCTTTTGCAGGTCCGTTTCGGGACCAAAGCCCCCGTCGGCCTCCGCGCCTTAGGCTGTCCCTCCGACAGCCCGTGCGCGCCGACGACCGCGGGCACGCCACACCACCGCCGGGGGGCCTGGGACGTGGATCCCGCAGCCATCGGCGCCCGACTCGCGTCGAGCGCCGTCGCACCGCTGATCAAGAAGCTGTTCGTGGCCGAGGGGGCGGGCGGTGGCCTGGTCGACCGGCCGGTCCGGGTCTCCGGCCTGGTCTCCTTCCGGGGCGAGAAGCGCGCCCTCACCGAGCGGGACCTGCTGCGGCTGGCCTCGGAGCTGGTCGAGCGGGGTCAGCGGTCCGCGGGGCCGCACGAGCGGGCGGCGGACGGGGACCGGGAGGCCGTCGTCCACACCCTCGCCCGGACGCTGCACGGCCTCGGCGACCTCGCCATGGACGACGTCCAGGCGGTGCGCCTCGGGCCCGCCGCCCTGGCGCGGACGCTCCGGCGGGCGAACGCCCGCGGCGTCGCCGACCTCTCGTCCGACGCCACGGCCCTGCACGACGCCCTGCTCGACACCGCCTGCCTGCACATCCTGCACTTCTTCACCCAGCGGTCGGCCTTCGTCGCCCGCACCCTGGTGGAGCAGAGCCAGGAGCTGCGCACGGTCCTCTCCCGGGTCGACGAGCTGATCGCCCGCACCCCGCGCCGCGGCGGCGAGGACGCGGCCTTCGAGGCCCGCTATCGGGCCCATCTGGCACAGAAGCACGGCCGGCTCACGATCTACGGCATCGACCTGTCCGACTCCCCGGACCGCTGGCCCCTGGACGCGGCCTACCTCAGCCTGGAGGCGGCCGCGACGACGGGCGGTGCCGCCACGATGGCGGGCACCGGTGCCGACGGCCCTCAGGCGGCCCCGAGCGGCCTGCACGACGTCCTGGCGCCCGTCTCCCGGCTCCCGGCCGACCAGGCCTTCTCCGGGCACGACCGGGTCTTCCTGCGCGGCGTCGCGGGCTCCGGCAAGACCACCCTGGTCCAGTGGCTGGCGGTCTCCGCGGCCCGGCAGGACGACGCGGCGACGCCGTCCCGGCTCCGCGACCGCATCCCGTTCGTCCTCCCGCTGCGCTCCCTGATCCGTGACGGTGCCGGCCTGCCCGCCCCCGACCGGCTGCTCTCCGCCGTGAACTGCCCGGTCGCCGGAGCCCAGCCGGCCGGCTGGGCCGACCGGGTGCTGACCGAGGGCCGGGGACTGCTGCTGGTCGACGGCCTGGACGAGATCCCGGAGCGGCACCGGACGCGCACCCGCGACTGGCTGCGGGACCTGCTCACCGCCTTCCCCGGCAACCTGTGGCTGCTCACCTCCCGCCCGTCCGCCGTCCGCGAGGGCTGGCTCGCCGACGAGGACTTCACCGAGCTGACCCTGGCGCCCATGAGCCGCGGGGACGTCTCGGCCTTCATCCGGCGCTGGCACGCCGCCGCCCGCCTCGACACCGATGACACCGGGCGCCTGGACGGCTACGAACAGGCACTGCTGACCGCCGTGGAGACCAAGCAGGACCTGGCCCGGCTGGCCACGAACCCCCTGATGTGCGGCCTGCTGTGCGCGCTGCACCGGGACCGGCGCGGCCACCTGCCCCGCGGGCGCAAGGAGCTCTACGACGCCGCCCTCTCCATGCTGCTGTCCCGCCGCGACCGCGAACGGGACATGCACGGCCCGGACAGCGTCGAGCTGAGCGAGGAGCCGCAGATCCAGCTCCTCCAGCGGCTCGCCTACTGGCTCATCCGCAACGGCCGCACCGAGCTGGAGCGCGACCACGCCCGGCGCGTCATCGCCGACGCCCTGCCCGCGGTACCGGCCGCCGCCGCCCAGGGCGACGCCGACCGGATCTTCGGCCACCTCCTGGTCCGGAGCGGACTGCTGCGCGAGCCGGCCACCGGAACCGTGGACTTCGTGCACCGCACGTTCCAGGACTACCTGGGGGCCAGGGCCGCCGTGGAGGCCTGGGACATCGGCCTGCTGATCAACAACGCCACGGACGCCCAGTGGGAGGACGTCATCCGGATGTCCGTGGCCCACGCCCGCCCCCGCGAACGGGCGGACCTCCTGACCCAGCTCCTCGCCCGCGGCGACCGGGCGACGGACGCCGCCGAGCGGTCCCGCGTCCACCTCCTCGCCATGGCCTGCCTGGAACACGCCACCGAGCTGGATCCCGCCGTGCGCACGGAGGTGGAGCAGCGGGCCGCCCGGATCATCCCGCCCCGCAGCGTCGAGGAGGCCCGAGCCCTCGCCGAGGCCGGGCCGGTCGTCCTGGAGCTGCTGCCCGGCCCGGACGCCCTGCCGGAGGACGAGGCGGTGCACGTGGTCAGCGCGGCTTCACAGCTCGGCACGGACGCCGCGATCCCGCTCCTGAAGCGCTTCCGGCACCACCCGTCCCTCGGCGTACGCTCCCAGCTGGCCTGGACCTGGCAGCGCTTCGACACCGAGCGGTACGCGGAGGAGGTCCTGCGCCACCTGGACCCGGACGGCCTGGATTTCGTCGCCACCTCGCGGGAGGAACTTCGCATCCTGCGGTCGCTGGACCGCTGCTCCCGGCTGATGGTCAGGGGCGACTTCGAAGCCCGGGAGCTGCTGGACGTGGTGGACCCGTCCCGGCTCACCCACCTGCGGATCGAGTCCAACGCGGTGATCACGGACCTCGCCCCGCTGCGGGAGTGCACGGAGCTGAGCACCGTGATGCTGCGGTCCTGCCCGGGAATCACCGACCTGTCCCCGCTCGCGGGCTCCCCGGTGTACTCCTTGTTGCTGAACGACGTCCCGGCTTCCGAGACACTCGCCGGTCTCTCCGAGTTGTCCGCCCTGCTCTCGCTGCACCTCTACGATCCGCTGCCGCGGGAAGGGCTCGCCGCGTTGCCGGCCGATGCGCCACTCGATTCCCTCTACCTCGGCGAGCCCGTCGATGACGCCGTTCTCGGGATCTCCGCCTGGCCTGGCCTCCGCTCCCTGCGCCTGAACATGACGCGGCGCTTCGGCCCGGCCCACTGGGAGGAGCTGTCCCGGCTGCCCGCGCTGACCACCCTCGGATTCGGCTGCACCGACTCCGCGGCCCCGCTCCGCTTTCCCGAGGGCTTCACGCTCCCCGGCCTACGAGCGCTGTACCTGCCGAACATCCGGGTCCCGGAGGACGTACTGGACGACCTGCTTGCCACGCTCCCCACGGTCTTCCCCGGACTGCGCACACTCGGGTTGGGCAGCCCGCTGAACCCGATGCCAACGGTCGATTTGTCCGGACTGGCCGAACTGGAACACCTCCGGCGCCTAGCCCTGGACCACGTCCGCCCGGCCGACGGCCCGCCCGGCCTGCCCGGCGTGCGCCTCACCGTCACCCCCCGCCCACGGGACTGAGTCCCCGCACCGACCGCCTGCCGGGCACAGCAAAAAGGGCCGGCCCCGAACCGTGATCACGGTTCGGGGCCGGCCCTCGTCGTATCGCAGCCGCCGGAGCGGCCGTCGGCAGGACCTACGCGTCCTTGCTCAGGTTCGGACCCGAGCCACCCGCCGCCGACTCGATCGGAGGAACGTCCGGCAGAGCCGACTTCTCCTCGCCGCGGAAGGTGAACTTCTTGTCGTCACCCTCGCCCTCGATGTCGACGACCACGATGTGACCGGGGCGCAGCTCGCCGAAGAGGATCTTCTCCGACAGCACGTCCTCGATCTCCCGCTGGATCGTCCGGCGCAGCGGCCGGGCGCCCAGGATCGGGTCGTAGCCCCGCTTGGCCAGGAGCGACTTGGCGGCGCCGCTGAGCTCGATGCCCATGTCGCGGTCCTTGAGCCGCTCGTCCACCTTGGTGAGCATGAGGTCGACGATCTGGATGATGTCTTCCTCGGTCAGCTGGTGGAACACCACCGTGTCGTCGACACGGTTCAGGAACTCCGGCCGGAAGTGCTGCTTGAGCTCGTCGTTGACCTTGGCCTTCATCCGCTCGTAGCCGGTCTTGACGTCACCCGTGGCGGCGAAGCCCAGGTTGAAGCCCTTGGAGATGTCCCGGGTGCCGAGGTTGGTCGTCATGATGATGACCGTGTTCTTGAAGTCCACGACCCGGCCCTGGGAGTCGGTCAGGCGACCGTCCTCCAGGATCTGCAGCAGCGAGTTGAAGATGTCCGGGTGGGCCTTCTCGACCTCGTCGAACAGCACGACCGAGAACGGCTTGCGGCGCACCTTCTCGGTGAGCTGGCCGCCCTCCTCGTAGCCGACGTAGCCGGGAGGCGAGCCGAAGAGCCGCGAGACGGTGTGCTTCTCGCTGAACTCCGACATGTCGAGCTGGATCAGCGCGTCCTCGTCGCCGAAGAGGAACTCCGCCAGCGTCTTGGACAGCTCGGTCTTACCGACACCGGACGGACCGGCGAAGATGAACGAGCCACCCGGGCGCTTCGGGTCCTTCAGACCGGCACGCGTACGGCGGATCGCCTGCGACAGGGCCTTGATGGCGTCCTTCTGGCCGATGACGCGCTTGTGGAGCTCGTCCTCCATGCGCAGCAGCCGCGAGGACTCCTCCTCGGTGAGCTTGAAGACCGGGATGCCGGTGGCCGTCGCCAGGACCTCGGCGATCAGCTCCTCGTCCACCTCGGCGACGACGTCCATGTCGCCGGCCTTCCACTCCTTCTCCCGCTTGGCCTTCGCCGAGAGCAGCTGCTTCTCCTTGTCGCGGAGAGAGGCCGCCTTCTCGAAGTCCTGGGAGTCGATGGCCGACTCCTTGTCCCGGCGCACGTCGGCGATCTTCTCGTCGAACTCGCGCAGGTCCGGCGGAGCGGTCATCCGGCGGATGCGCATCCGGGAGCCGGCCTCGTCGATCAGGTCGATCGCCTTGTCCGGCAGGAAGCGGTCGGAGATGTAGCGGTCGGCCAGGGTGGCGGCCGCCACGAGGGCCGAGTCCGTGATCGAGACGCGGTGGTGCGCCTCGTAGCGGTCCCGGAGGCCCTTCAGGATCTCGATGGTGTGCGGCAGCGACGGCTCCGCGACCTGGATCGGCTGGAAACGGCGCTCCAGCGCCGCGTCCTTCTCCAGGTGCTTGCGGTACTCGTCGAGCGTGGTCGCACCGATGGTCTGCAGCTCACCGCGGGCCAGCATCGGCTTGAGGATGCTGGCGGCGTCGATCGCGCCCTCGGCGGCACCCGCACCCACCAGGGTGTGGAGCTCGTCGATGAACAGGATGATGTCGCCGCGGGTGCGGATCTCCTTGAGCACCTTCTTCAGGCGCTCCTCGAAGTCACCGCGGTAGCGGGAGCCGGCGACCAGGGCACCCAGGTCGAGGGTGTAGAGGTGCTTGTCCTTGAGGGTCTCGGGCACCTCGCCCTTGACGATGGCCTGGGCCAGGCCCTCGACGACCGCCGTCTTGCCGACGCCGGGCTCGCCGATGAGCACCGGGTTGTTCTTGGTACGGCGGGAGAGCACCTGCATGACCCGCTCGATCTCCTTCTCGCGCCCGATGACCGGGTCGAGCTTGGATTCGCGGGCGGCCTGCGTCAGGTTGCGGCCGAACTGGTCCAGCACGAGGGAGGTCGAGGGGGTGCCCTCGGCCGGGCCGCCGGCGGTGGCGGCTTCCTTGCCCTGGTACCCGGAGAGCAGCTGGATGACCTGCTGCCGCACCCGGTTCAGATCGGCGCCCAGCTTCACGAGGACCTGGGCTGCGACGCCCTCGCCCTCGCGGATCAGGCCGAGCAGGATGTGCTCCGTGCCGATGTAGTTGTGGCCGAGCTGGAGGGCCTCGCGGAGCGACAGCTCCAGGACCTTCTTGGCACGGGGGGTGAAGGGGATGTGCCCGGACGGAGCCTGCTGGCCCTGCCCGATGATCTCCTCCACCTGCTGCCGGACCGCCTCGAGCGAAATCCCGAGGCTCTCCAGGGCCTTAGCGGCGACACCCTCACCCTCGTGGATCAGGCCCAGGAGGATGTGCTCGGTGCCGATGTAGTTGTGGTTGAGCATCCGGGCTTCTTCCTGAGCCAGGACGACAACCCGCCGCGCACGGTCGGTGAACCTCTCGAACATCGTTAATCGCTCCTCAGAGCGGTCAGAAAGATCGGGGACGATCCCCTCCCTGTCCTTCCGCATGCTAGTCCCGCTACGGGGGACAGCTCATTCCAACTGCCGACACCGTCCTTGGCCTCCTGCCCCGAACAGCCGACAACAGCTCCAACCCGATGGTGCGAGACGATGTTCCCGCAGGCCAGGCGGATACCCACCATGACGCTACGCCGATGGCGAACGCCATCCCGGCCGGACCTGCGCGTCGCCCCTCCCACTAGGGAAGTTCTTACCCGCACGCACTGACACTCCATGCGGCGTGGGCCGGTTCCATCCGCTACGGGCGAACATCCTTACGCGCCCGTACGCCTCCACACGCCCCCGCCTCTACCACGTTGAGTACCCGGCCGCCAACTGTGCGTAACCCCATGGCGTTCCGCCAGTCGCTCCGGGCATGGCCCGCTCCGTGCCCCGTCCCCGCCGGCCGTCCGTGCCGTCGCCGGGCGGGCCGACGCCGTCCGCACCGTCGCCGGGCGGGCCGGCGACGCCGTACGGCGGTGGTACCGGGACCGGCTGGGCCGGGAGACCACCGGCGGCGCCTGCGTGGAGCTGCCCCTCGGGGAGCGGTTCGACGCCCTCGAACTGCCCGCGGACGCCGGTTCCGCGGTGCTTCGACGGGTGCCGCGCACCGGGCCGGTCCCCGTGCAGGGGCTCAGGAGGCACCTGCTGATCGCCGCGGGCGGCGCGGACCGGCTGCCGGAGCTGCCCGACCGGCCGGAGTGGGGCGGCGTGCCTCTGGACCCGGTCGCCCGCGGCCGCGGCGACCGCATCCCGGCCCCGCTCCCGACGGGCTGGCGGGAGGCCGCCGGGTGCCGGAGCGTTCCGGTGTGGCTGCGGCCTCCCGAGCCGGGGAGTGCGGTGGAGCGGACGCTGCCCACCGCGGCCCTGGGCAGCGGGGGCGGCGGCCCGGGCGCTCCCGATCTCGTACAGCTGGCGGGCGCTGCGGCGACGGAGTGCCACCGGGCCCGGTTGCTGCGCGCTGCGAGCGCTCAGCCGTTCGCCTTCTCGTACGCCTCGCGCACGGTGGCGGGGACCCGACCGCGGTCGTTGACCTCGTAGCCGTTCTCCTTCGCCCAGGCGCGGATCTTCGCGGTGTCCTGGCTGCCACCGGAGGAGGAGCGGGCCTTGCTCCGGCCGGCGGCGGCACGGCCACCGGTGCGACGGCCGCTCTTGGCGTAGGGCTCCAGCAGCCCGCGGAGCTTGTCCGCGTTGGCGGTGGTGAGGTCGATCTCGTAGGTCTTGCCGTCCAGCGCGAACGTCACGGTCTCGTCCGCCTCGCCACCGTCGAGGTCGTCGACAAGAAGGACCTGAACCTTCTGTGCCACTGGATTTCCTTTCATCGAAAAAGCAGTACGCGGAAAGGAAACCGCCTTTTCCGGAAAAACACAAACCCCCGGGTGAGGTTCAGCTGCCTTCACGACGGGAAACGTACGCGTTTCGGACATAGAGCGCCGTCGTTCACAGATGCAGAAGCATCCGGCTGTTGCCGAGGGTGTTCGGCTTCACCCGTTCGAGACCGAGGAACTCGGCCACACCCTCGTCATAGGAACGCAGCAGCTCGCTGTACACATCGCCGTCCACCGGCGTCTCCCCGATCTCGACGAACCCATGCTTCCCGAAGAAGTCGACTTCGAAGGTGAGGCAGAAAATGCGCCGCACGCCGAGCCAGCGCGCGGTCTGCAGCAGCTTGGCGAGCAGGTGGTGCCCCACTCCGGTGCCCTTCAGGGCCCGGTCGACGGCCAGCGTGCGCACCTCCGCGAGGTCTTCCCACATCACGTGGAGCGCGCCGCAGCCGATGACTTCGGCGTCCTCGTCGCGCTCGGCCACCCAGAACTCCTGGATGTCCTCGTAAAGGGTCACCATCGCTTTGTCGAGCAGGATCCCATCGCGTACGTAGCCGTCGAGGAGGCGGCGCAGCGCGGGTACATCGCTCGTTCTGGCCCGGCGGACAGTGACCTCTTTTGATACTGGGGACATGTGCGGACGCTATCGCTCCGCGTCTCCCGGGGTGCCATCGGGATCGTCGAGTTGTACGACGCGCATGGCATCGCGCAGCGCTTCCCGCTGTTCCGCGGACATCATGCCGAAGAAGGCGACGAGAGCGGCTGCGGGGTTGTCACTCGTGGACCAGGCCTCGTTCATGAGTGCGGCCGAGTACGCGGCGCGGGTGGAGACCGCCTCATATCGATAGGCGCGGCCTTCTGCTTCCCGCCGCACCCAGCCCTTCTGATACAGGTTGTCCATTACGGTCATGACCGTCGTGTAGGCGATCGAGCGTTCCTGCTGAAGGTCTTCAAGGACTTCCCGAACGGTGACCGGGCGGTTCCACTGCCACACCCGCGTCATCACCGCGTCTTCCAGGTCACCCAATCGTCGAGGCACATTGGAATAATAGTGGCAGATGTCCTGAATGCCGGTTGATTTCCTCAGCAAAAAGGCGTACGACCGGGACGGGTGTTCCCGGTCGTACGCCTGTTGTCGCTGCGGTGCGCCTGTTGTCTCCGCGGAGGGTCAGGCCCGCGCCTCGCCGGTGCGCTGCGTCTGTGCGGCGTTCGTCTCGCGGGCGAGTGCCGCGTCGACCGCCGCGTCCTCCTTGGACTTGTTCGCACCGCCCTGACTCTTCACCATCGTGACGACGAGTGCGATGAAGGCAATGGCCATCACCACGGAGGGCAGAAGCGCGGAGATGTATTCCATGCCTCCAGAGTAGCCAGTCAGCCCGCGGCCAATTGCCGGAGCCCCTCGGAGGGCGGCCCCTGCCGCCGGCGGCGCGGCGGGAACACCTCGGCCGGGGTGGGCACCGGACGGCTCCTGCGCTCCTCCGGTCCCGGTTCACGTGGGCTTTTCTCCGGCTTGGCCCCGGGTTCCGCCTTCGGGTCGGCCGGGGGTTCCGCCTTGGGGCCGGGCCGCGGCTCGGGCTTCGGCTCGGACGGTTCGTCGGCGGCCCGCCCGCCGGGCAGCACCACCGGCCGGGCCGGGAGCGGTGCGGGCGCGGACTGCGCCTGCCGGACCAGCCGGGAGCGGAGCGCGCGTTCGGCCAGCACTTCGCACCGGTGCAACAGCACACGCCGGCGTTCCCGCTCGGCCTCCCCGGCCGGTTCCGCGCAGAGCCCGCGGAGGGCGGCGAGATCCTCGGCGCCCGGGAGGTGGCCGTCGGCCAGCACCTCCCGCAGCTGCGTCAGGTACGCGGTGGCGGCGCCGGGGAGGGCGGCGCGGGAGCGGGCCAGGTCGGCGAGGAGGAAGGCACGCAGCCTGCCGCCCTCGCGGACCGCCTCGTCCACGGCCCCGGCGAGACGGAACAGCTTCTGCACCTCCTCCTCCCGGTCGGGCCCGAAGGAGTCGGAGGCGGGCTGCAGGGCGATGGCGAGGGCGCGGCGCAGGACGCACAACTCTGCTGCGCTGAACGCCATGGCACCGCGGGAACCGTAGGGCGTGGGCATGAGCCGACTTTAAGTGCTAAGCGGACAAATTTCCCATAGCGCACACTGCCGGGGGTGTCGGCCCGGCAGCGCGTCCGGAACCCGGTGACGAGCGGTCCGGGACGGCGCCGGGCGGGCAACTGCCGGGGCCCGGGACGGCCTCCGGGTGCGGAGGCGGTCCCGGGCCCGTCGGGCTCAGGTGTGGCCGGTGCGTGCCGGGCTACAGGGGTGGCCGGTGCGTGCCGGGCGCGGGTGTGGTCAGTGCGTGCCGGAGCCGTTGCCGCGGCGGCGGGCGAACAGGACCGCCCCGACGCCGACGGCGAGCGCCACCAGCGAGCCGACGGCCGCCAGGGTGACGCCGTGCGCACCGGTACTGGCCAGCGACCCGCCCGACGTCGTGGTGCCGGAGCCGCCGGTCGTCGTGCTCCCCGTCTCCGAGGTGCCGCCGTGGGTGCGGGGCCCGGAGCTGTCGCCGCCCTCGCCGCGGCCGCCCGTCGGGCCGCCGGTGCCCGTTCCGCCGGTGCCCTTGCCGCCGGTGATCTTCACCGGGACGGCGGCGGTGTCGTTCTCCGGGCGGGGGTCGCGCGCCGGGTGGTCGTCGCGGTCCCGGACGACCACCTTGCCCTCGGCCCCCTTCACCTTCTTGTCGATGCGGATGTTGAAGACGAGCGACTCCTGCTCCCCCTTGCCGAAGGTCTCGTCGAGGTTGCAGACGTACGTCCGGCTGCCCTCGTTCCGGCGCGAGCAGGCCCAGTCGTCGTCCTCGCCGGGGAAGGGGATCGAGGTGATCGTGGTGCCCCGCGGCGGGGTGACCTCGTAGGTGCCCGCGCCGTGGCCGCGGGCGTCGGAGAGGTCCATGGAGCCGGGGCCGGCGTTCCGCGCGCCCAGGGTGACCGGCACGGTCTGCCCGACCTTGCCCTTCACCGTGCCGGTGACCGCCTGGTAGTCGGCGTGCTGGGTGGTGGTGACGTCGGCGTGGCCGCCGTAGCCCTGGAAGCCGGTGTCCTCGGCCTTCTTCAGGGTGAGCGGGGCGCCGTCGCCCGTCCGGTCGTACTCGCCGGGCTGCTCGTTCTCCCAGGGGTCGTCGGCGCCGTTCACCCACGCGTGGTAGCCCACGCTGCCGTACATCAGGTCCTCGGCGGCGGTGTAGCGCAGCGGCTTGCCGAACTCGAGGGCCGCGCCGGGCTCCAGCGGGGTGTCGAACACGCAGTACGCGGAGGTGTCCGCCCAGGACTTGTAGTGGCAGTTGCTGTGCTCCCGGGCGATCCTGACGCCGTCGGAGCCGTACAGCTTGAAGCCGACGCCCTTCTCGGCGGGCAGTCGGCCGTGGTTGGCGACGGCCGGGGTCAGCTCGACCGTCGAGCCGGGGGCGACGTCCTTCAGCGGGGCGTGCTTGCGCTCGACGAGGTCCGGGCGGTCGATGAAGACCTTCGTCGCGGCCTTCACGGCCGGGGCGTTGGAGGCGGTTGCGGAGTACTGCACCGTGCCACCGAAGCCGGGCTTCACGCCCTTCGCGCCCCGGATGGAGAAGGGCTGGACGCTGGTCTTGCCGTCGATCGAGCTGTACGTGCAGGTGAAGACCAGATCCTTGGCCGTGCAGCCGCTGTTGGCCGACCGGACGTCCGCCTTGCCCTTCAGGCCGGAGGCGTCGATGGTCAGCTTCACGTCCTTGGCGAGCGGCTCCTCGCCCTCCACCCGCTCCAGGTTGAGGTGGAGGAGGAAGAGGGCGCCGCCCTGCGGACCCTGGTCCGCCGCGAAGGTGTAGTACCGGGCGGGCGCCTGGATCAGCAGCGTGGGATCGACGGCCAGCGCCGGTCCCGCGCCGAGACCGGTCGCCAGTGCGAGGACGGCTCCGGCCGTCCCCACCCGTGCCGTCGTTCCTCGGTGCCCCATATTCCCCACCCATCCCGTTCTGCTCATCCGTGGTCCCAGGCAAGACCGGTGAGGGGGACGGATGGTTGCGCCCGGCCGGAAAACGACCCCGGAACGGCCGGGACCGTACGGAGATCGGCGCCATCGTGACGGTCCATCGTGACGGCGGCGCCGGGGTGGTGCGGGGCAGTGGGACCTCTGGCGGGCGGCGCGGGCGGCGCGGGTCCGCGCCGGAGGCCGGGTCAGCCCCGGGCCACGTTCCGCTGGTAGACCAGGCGCAGGCCGATCAGCGTCAGCCAGGGCTCGTGCTCGTCGATGACCGAGGACTCCCCGAGGACCATCGGTGCGAGCCCGCCGGTGGCGATCACGGTCACCTCGTCCGGGTCGTCGGCCAGTTCCCGGGCCATGCGCTCCACCACGCCGTCGACCTGCCCGGCGAACCCGTAGAGGATGCCGGACTGCATCGCCTCGACCGTGTTCTTGCCGATCACGCTGCGCGGCCGGGCCAGTTCGATCTTGCGGAGCTGGGCGCCGCGCATGCCCAGGGCGTCGACGGAGATCTCGATGCCGGGCGAGATCACACCGCCCACGTACTCGCCGCGCGCCGAGACCGCGTCGAACGTCGTGGCCGTTCCGAAGTCGACGACCACGCACGGACCGCCGTAGAGCTCGACGGCCGCCAGGGCGTTGATGATCCGGTCGGCGCCGACCTCCTTCGGGTTGTCCATCAGGATCGGGACACCGGTCTTGACGCCCGGCTCCACCAGGACGGCGGGGACATCGCCGTAGTAGCGGCGGGTGACCTCGCGCAGCTCGTGCAGGACGGAGGGGACGGTCGAGCAGATGGCGATGCCGTCGATGCCGTCGCCCAGTTCGTCGCCGAGCAGCGGGTGCATGCCCATCAGGCCCTGGAGCAGGACGGCGTGTTCGTCGGCGGTGCGGCGCGCCTCGGTGGAGACCCGCCAGTGCTCGACGATCTCCTCACCGTCGAACAGGCCGAGGACGGTGTGGGTGTTGCCGACGTCGATGGTGAGCAGCATCAGCCCTGTTCCTCACGGAGGTCCAGGCCGATGTCGAGGATCGGCGAGGAGTGGGTGAGCGAGCCGACGGCCAGGTAGTCGACCCCGGTCTCGGCGTAGCCGCGGGCGGTGGCGAGGGTGAGCCGGCCCGAGGACTCCAGGCGGGCCCGGCCGGCCACCAGGGCGACGGCCTCCCGGGTCTGCTCCGGGGAGAAGTTGTCGAGCAGGATGAGGTCCGCGCCCTCGCGGAGGACGGGCTCGATCTGGTCCAGGCGGTCCACCTCGACCTCGATCGGCACGCCGGGGAACTCGCTGCGCACCGCGGTGAAGGCCGCCGCGACACCGCCCGCGGCGACGACGTGGTTGTCCTTGATCAGCGCGGCGTCGGAGAGCGACATCCGGTGGTTGACGCCGCCGCCGCAGCGCACCGCGTACTTCTCCAGGGCCCGCAGGCCGGGGGTGGTCTTCCGGGTGTCGCGGACCGCCGCGCCGGTGCCCTGGAGCAGGTCGGCCCACTCCCGGGTGGCGGTGGCGATGCCGGAGAGCCGGCACATCAGGTTGAGGGCGCTGCGCTCACCGGTGAGGAGGTCGCGGGTGCGGGTGCGGACGGACAGCAGCTTCTGGCCGGCCACCACGCGCTCGCCGTCCTCGACGTGCCGCTCCACCTCGAACTCGTCGGTGCAGACGACCGAGAGCACCGCCTCGGCGATCCGCAGGCCGGCGACCGTGCCGGCTTCGCGCGCGGTGAAGTCGCCGACCGCGACGGCGTCCTCGGGGATGGTGGCGACGGTCGTCACGTCCACGCCCTGGTCGAGGTCCTCGTCGATCGCCAGGTGGGCGATGTCCTCCACCTGGACGGGGTCCAGGCCCGCGTCGGCGAGCAGTTTCGCCAGCCCCGGGTCGAGGCCGCACTCCAGCGGGTCCAGCTCGTAGTCGTCGCCGCCGCAGCCGCAGCCGTCGCCGCAGCCGCCCCCTCCGTCGGAACCGGCGGCCGGCCCCCCGACCTGGAGCAGGGGAAGCTCCACGGGCTGTGAACGGTCGTCGGCGGTGCTCACGATGAGGACTCCCTCGAGGAGTGGGTGGATCGGTCCGGTGCGGCGGCGGGGGCCGCGGGGGCGGTGTCTGCCGCGGGAGTTCGGCCGGGCAGGGTCACCGGCGGGAAGTCTGCCGTCCCGGTGGCAGTGATCACCAGCTCGGCGGACGGGGTGAGGCGGGCGGCGAGGTGACGGCGCCAGTGCGCGTCGTCCCGGCCGGGGTGGTCCTCGCGCCAGTGGCAGCCCCGGGTCTCCTCGCGTGTCCGGGCCATGGCGACCAGGACCCGGGAGACCAGGAGGAGGTTGGTGGCCTCCCAGGTCTCGACACAGGGCTCGGCGGTCTTGCCGTTCCGGGCCAGGTCCGCGACGGCCTCGGTGTGCAGGGCCTCCAGGGCGACGGCGGCCGCGGCGAGGCTCTCGGCGCTGCGGAGGACCCCCGCCCCGGTGGTCATGATCCGCTGGATCGTGAACCGGGACTCGGGGGCGAGGAGAGGGGTGACGGCCTCGCCGGCGGACGCGGCCTCGTACGAGCCGTCGGGGGAGGCGGAACCGGACTCCGTGGAGCCGGACCCGGTGACGGCGGGCTCCGCGGAGCCGGCGCCGCCGGAGACGATGTCGGAGGAGACGATGTCGGCGGCGATGCGCTCGGCGAACACCAGGCCTTCGAGCAGGGAGTTGGACGCCAGCCGGTTCGCCCCGTGCACCCCGGTGCAGGCGACCTCGCCGCACGCGTAGAGCCCGGGAACCGTCGTCCGCCCGTGCAGATCGGTGCGGACCCCGCCGGACGCGTAGTGCGCGGCGGGCGCCACCGGGATCGGGGCGGTCACCGGGTCGATGCCGTGCGCCCGGCAGGCGGCCAGGATCGTCGGGAAGCGGTTCTCCCACATCGTGGCGCCGAAGTGGCGGGCGTCGAGGTACATGTGCTCGGCGCCCTCCTCCTGCATGCGCCGCATGATGCCCTTGGCGACGATGTCGCGCGGTGCCAGCTCGGCCAGCTCGTGCTGCCCCTGCATGAAGCGGACGCCGTCCGCGTCGACGAGGTGCGCGCCCTCGCCGCGGACGGCCTCGGAGACCAGCGGCTGCTGTCCCTCGGCGTCCGCGCCCAGGTAGAGGACCGTGGGGTGGAACTGCACGAACTCCAGGTCGCTGATCTCGGCTCCGGCGCGCAGCGCGAGGGCGACGCCGTCGCCGGTGGAGACGCCGGGGTTGGTGGTGGCGGAGAAGACCTGGCCCATGCCGCCGGTGGCGAGCACGACGGCGGGGGCGTGGACGGCACCGACACCGTCGCGCTGCCCCTCCCCCATGACGTGCAGGCTGACCCCGGCGGTGCGGCCCTCGGCGTCCGTGAGCAGGTCCAGGACCAGGGCGTTCTCGACGGTCTCGATCGTGCCCGGGCCTCCGCCGTCGGCTCCGGCCTCCCGCACCGCGGCGACCAGGGCCCGGGAGATCTCCGCGCCGGTCGCGTCCCCGCCGGCGTGTGCGATCCGGCGGCGGTGGTGGCCGCCCTCCCGGGTGAGTTCGATCCGTCCGGTCTCGGCGGAGGTGTCGAAGTGCGCGCCGGTGGCGATCAACCGGCGTACGGCGTCGGGGCCTTCGGTGACCAGGGTGCGTACGGCGCTCTCGTCGCAGAGGCCCGCGCCGGCCACGAGCGTGTCGTCGAGGTGCTGCTCGGGGGTGTCCCCCTCGCCGAGCGCGGCGGCGATGCCGCCCTGGGCCCAGCGGGTGGAACCGTCGTCCAGCCGGGCCTTGGTGACGACGACGGTCCGCCGGCCGGCGGCGGCGCAGCGGAGCGCCGCGGTGAGCCCGGCGACACCGGAGCCGACGACGACCACATCGGCCTCGACGGCCCAGCCCGGGGCGGGGGCGTGCAGGGTGAGCGGGTGCGCCCCCGCGGCGGGGCCGCGTCCGGGCGCGCCGGACGCCGGGGCCTCGCCGGGCACGGTGTGCGGGGTGGCGGGCGCGGGGTCCGGGGTGCCGGGCGCGGGGTCCGGGGTGCCGGACGTGGGGTCCGGGGTGCCGGGCGCGCCGGGCGGCGGACCTATGTGATCAGCGGTCATCGGTCGCTCCCGGACTCGCGGTCTCTCCCGACTGGGGTCCCCTCGAACCACAGACGGACGTTGTCGATCAGGCGCGTGGTGCCGACCCGGGCCGCCACCGCCAGCACGGCCTCTCCCCGGAAGTCCGGCGGGACCTCGGTGAAGTCGGCGGCGTCGAGCAGTGCCAGGTAGTCGAGTTCGAGCGGTGGGCTGAACCGCGCCGCCTCCTCCAGCACAGCGGCTCCCGCGGCGCGCACCGCCTCCGGGCCGGCCACGACGGCCGGGGCGCCCGGGGCTTCGGCGCCGTGCCCGGTGGCCCGGGCCCGTTCGGAACCGTCCTCCGCACGGCCGGGGCCGGAGCGGCCCGGGCCGGAACCGTCCGATGCGGAACCATCCGATGTGGAGCTGCCGGGTCCGGAGCCGTCGGGGCCGGAACCGTAGGGGCCCGGTCCGCCGTCGGAACCGTCGGCGCCGACCGCGGCGCGCCGGCCGGCGTCCCGCGCGGCGAACAGCGCCCGGGACAGCGCGAGCGCCGTCCCGCGCTCCTCCGCCGAGAGGTAGCGGTTGCGGCTGGAGAGCGCGAGGCCGTCCTCCTCGCGCACGGTGGGAACGGCGACGATCTCCACGTCCTGGTCCAGCTCCAGGTCGAGCACCATGCGCCGGATCAGGGCCAGTTGCTGGGCGTCCTTCTCCCCGAACATCGCGTGGTCGGCGGCGGTGATGCTGAGCAGCCGGTGCACCACGGTCAGCATGCCGTCGAAGTGACCGGGGCGGGTGGCGCCCTCCCACCGCTCCCCCATGGGGCCCGCGGTGATCCCGATCTGCGGCCGCCCGTGCGGGTATACGGCGTCGACGGTGGGTGCGAACACCACGTCCGCACCGGCCACCCGGCACACCTCCAGATCGGCGTCGAGGGTGCGCGGATAGCGGTCGAAGTCCTCGTTCGGGCCGAACTGCAGGGGGTTGACGAAGACGGTGACGACGACCATCCCGGCCTGGCCGGCCCGGCGCCGCGCCTCCCGGATGAGCGTGGCGTGCCCCTCGTGCAGGGCGCCCATCGTCATCACCACGACCGTGCGGGTGTTGTCCTCGAAGTGGTCGTCCTCGACGTCCTCGAGTTCACGGCGGGTCCGCACCAGATGGACCTGGCGCTCCTTCACCGCGGTGCGCTTGCCGAACATCGTCAGCGACCTCCGTCCGAGAGGACACCCAGCAGGTCCTCCGCCAGCTCCGGCTTCAGCAGACCGTGCGCGAGCGCGCGGTCCGCGGTCGTACGGGCCATCGCCAGATACCCGGCGACGGCCTGGGGCGCATGCCGGCGCAGCTCCTCGACGTGCGCCGCGACCGTGCCCGCGTCGCCGCGGGCCACCGGCCCGGTGAGCGCGGCGTCACCGGAGCGCAGGGCGTTGTCGAGGGCGGCGCCTAGGAGCGGGCCCAGCATCCGGTCGGGGGCGCTCACCCCCGCGGTCCGCAGCAGCTCCATGGCCTGGGCGACCAGGGTGACCAGGTGGTTGGCGCCGAGGGCGAGTGCCGCGTGGTAGAGCGGGCGGGCCGCCTCCTCGATCCACTCGGGCTCGCCGCCCATCTCGATGACCAGGGCCTCGGCGGCCAGCCGCAGTTCCTCCGGGGCGGTGACCCCGAAGGAGCAGCCGGCGAGCCGCTGCACGTCGACCGCGGTGCCGGTGAAGGTCATGGCCGGGTGCAGGGCGAGCGGCAGGGCTCCGGCGCGCAGGGCCGGCTCCAGCACGGCGGTGCCGTACCGGCCGGAGGTGTGCACCAGCAGCTGGCCGGGCCGCACCGCACCGGTCTCCGCGAGGCCCTCGACGAGGCCGGGGAGGGCGTCGTCGGGCACGGTGAGGAGGACCAGCTCGGCATCCCGCAGCACCTGTGCGGGCTCCACGACCGGAACGTCCGGGAGGAGCGCCCCGGCCCGGCGCACCGAGGCGTCGGAGACGGCGGAGACGGCCACCGGGCGGTGCCCGGCGAGCTGCAGGGACGCGGCGAGCGCGGGCCCCACGCGGCCCGCCCCGACAACGCCGACGGTCAGTCGCGCGGGGCGGTCCTTGGGCTCTGGATGATGGGGTGCGTTCACGCGGGGACGGCCTTCCGTTCCAGTCCGCCAGGGGTACCGGACGTGTCCTGGCCATGCTACGCGAGTACTTCCGCCGCCTTTCCGCGCCGTCCACGGCCTGTGGACAACCGGCGGGCGGGGGGCCGGAGGCCGGTCGTGGTGCGCGGCGGGACCGGCCGTCCGGCCGGTGCCGGCCGGTGCGGGCCGGGCCGGGCCGCCGGGAATTCCGGCGCTCGCGGGACCGGGGTGCGCCATCATCGGCCGTATGACGGACGAGACCGGGGACCTCGCCCCCACGACGGACCATGGCCCGGGCATGCCACACGGAGCGGCAGCGGCGGAGGCGTCCGCGTCGGCCACGGCCCACGAGCGCGCCGCCGGGGAGCCCGCCCACGGAGAGCCCGCCCACGGGGACCGCTCCGACGCGGCACTCCGGCGCAGGCTCACCGCCTGGCACCGCGCGGAGCGGAAGCTCTCGGACGGCGTGGCCGCGGAGACCATCGCCGAGCGGCTGGCGCGGCTGGCCGCCGAGGCCCCCACCGCGTACGTCCTGGACGACTGGACCGACGTCTACGGGGACGGCGTCACCGCCGCCCTGGAGCGCCGGGTCGCCGAGCTGCTGGGCACCGAGGACGCGGCGTTCTTCCCGACCGGCACCATGGCGCAGCAGGTCGCTCTCCGCTGCTGGGCCGGGCGCACCGGCAACACCACCGTGGCGCTCCATCCGCTCGCGCACCCCGAGCGGTGGGAGCGGGGCGCGCTGTCCGCGGTCGCGGGGCTGCGCGCGGTCCATCCGACCACCCGGCCCCGGCTGCCGACCGCCGACGAGGTGCGGGAGCTGGACGAGCCGTTCGGCGCCCTGATGCTGGAGCTGCCGCTGCGCGACGCGGGCTTCGTGCTGCCCGCCTGGGAGGAGCTGACGGCCGTGGTGGAGGCGGCCCGGGAACGCGATGCAGTGGTGCACTTCGACGGCGCACGGCTCTGGGAGTGCACCCCGCACTTCGGGCGCACGCTCCCGGAGATCGCCGCGCTCGCCGACAGCGTGTACGTCTCCTTCTACAAGTCCCTGGGCGGCCTCTCCGGTGCCGCCCTGGCCGGCCCGGCGCCCCTGGTCGACGAGGCCAGGGCCTGGCGCCACCGGTACGGCGGCGTGCCGTTCCAGCAGTGGCCGGCCGCGCTCGCGGCGCTCGTCGGACTGGACCGGGAACTGCCGCGGCTGCCCGCGTACGTGGCGCACGCCCGGGTCGTCGCCCGCGCTCTGGCGGACGCGCTGGCCGGCGCGGGGGTGCCCTGGTTCCGGCTGCATCCGGACCCCCCGCACACCCACCAGTTCCAGGTGTGGCTCCCGCACCCGGCCGACGTACTGACCGAGGCCGCGGTGCGGCAGGCGGAGGAGACCGGCACGGCGCTCTTCCGGACCTGGGACGAGGCACCGGTGCCGGGCACCGCGATGACGGAGGTGACCGTCACCGCTCCCGGTCTGGCGTGGCGGCCGTCGGACGTGACGACGGCGGTCGCGGAGTTCCTGGCGCGGATCCCGTCCGGCGCGGGGGAGCCGCCGCGGTCACGATGAGGACCGCGGCCGGGTGGTGCCGACGGTGTCGCCTCTGCCGTCCGGGCGGCCGGTTCGCCCCGCGGCATCCCCCGTGTCCCCACCCGTACGTTCCACGGCGCGAGCGCGCTCCGGGCCCGTCGGATCCGTTCGGCCCAGGGCCCGTTCGACGGCCGCCCGGAAGCGCCGGACCTCGCGGAAGGCGTGCAGAGCGCGTGCCTCGGCGGCGCCGGGTGCGGGCGGCGCCGTCTCGCCCCGCCGGGCGGCCCGGTAGAGGTCGAGTGCGTACTGCTGGGTGATGCTCACGGGAATCCTCCGCGTCGACGGGTGCCCCCGTCCTGCGGGACGGGGAGAACGGCCCGGCCGCACGCCGGAGTCGGCGGGCCGAGGGTGTTCCACCACCCTGGGCGCGCCCCGCGCCGTCCCGCACGCCGATTGACGGGCATCGTCAATCGATGCGGCCGGCGCCCGCGCGGCCGGGCACGATGAGGGCATGAGTCTGACCATCGGCATAGCGGGGCTGCCTCCCGAGCGGATCGTGTTCACGCCGTCCCCGCTGGCCGAACTGTCCGCGGTCCTGCACGCCCTCGCCGAGCCCGGGCACCATTCCGACCGGCACGGCCGGCTCACCGCGATCGCCGCCGCGCTGCCCCCGGACCTCGCCGACCGGCTGGTCGAAGCGGAGTTCCTGTGGCGCTCCACCCGGGCGGACATCCTGCTGCCGAACGCGCCGGGCGACACCCTGGCCGAGGACCTCGACACGCTGGACCGGCTCGACGACGAGACGTTTGTGCACGCCGCGTTGGAGATCACCTGCTCGCGCGGGTACGGCCGGCGCCGTCCGCAGCCGCTGAGCGACAGCGCCGACCGGGAGCGGGTACGGGCCCTGGCCTCCGCACGCGGCCCGCTCCAGTCGGCCTTCGCCGACCGGCTGCTGACCGATCCACCGGCCGTACGGGCCTGGCTGCGCAGGCTGTTGGAGGACTGCGAGCAGGCGTTCTTCGCCGACGTCTGGCAGCAGGTACGGGTCGGGCTCGCCGCGGACGCCCGGCACAAGACCCAACTGCTGGCCCGGCAGGGCCTCGCCGCGGCGCTGGCGGCCGTATCGCCCGCGGTCACCCTGGACGCCGCGCGCTCCCGCATCCTGGTCGACAAGCTCCAGGACGCGGCGACGTCCACCACGGACGGGCTCACCTTCCTGCCGACCGTCTTCGGCCGGCCCCACCTCATCGTGGTGCACGCCCCGGGGTGGCGGCCCGTCGTCCACTACCCGGTCGCCACGCACGGGGACGAGGAACCGCGGGCGCTCTCCCCGGAGACGGTCGGCCGGCGGCTGGACGCCGTGGCGCACCCGGTCCGGATGCGCCTGTGCCGCACCCTGGCCCGCGGCGCCCACACGACGGGCGAACTCGCCTTCGCCTACGACCTCTCCGCGCCCGAGGTCTCCCGGCACCTGGCGGTCCTGAAGAAGGCCGGGCTGCTGGCCACGCGCCGCCGCGGCCGGTACGTCCTGTACGAGCTGGATCTGCCCGTGGTGGCCCGGCTGGGCACGGACTTCCTGGAGAGCGTGCTGCGCTGACCGGGGAGGCCGGGCCCAGCTGAGGGACTGCGGACCGATCCGGCCGGGCGGCGTACCCCGGGAGCCGGTCCCTACTGCCCGCCCCCGCTGCCCGCGCGGACCAGCCCCGTCTCGTAGGCCAGCACCACCGCCTGCACCCGGTCCCGCAGCCCCAGCTTCGCCAGGATGCGTCCCACATGCGTCTTGACGGTCGCCTCCGAGAGGACGAGCCGGCCGGCGATCTCCCCGTTCGACAGCCCCTGCGCCACGAGCAGCATGACCTCGCGCTCCCGGTCGGTGAGCCGCTGGAGTTCGGCCGCGGCCGGTTCGGAACCGGCGCTCGGCAGCATCGGGCTGAACCGGTCCAGCAGCCTGCGGGTGGTGCTCGGCGCGACGACCGCGTCACCGCTGTGCACCGCGCGGATCGCGGCCAGCAGCTCGTTCGGCGGCACGTCCTTGAGCATGAAGCCGCTCGCCCCGACCTTCAGCGCGGAGAAGGCGTACTCGTCGAGGTCGAAGGTGGTCAGAATCAGCACCCGGGGAGTGGACGAGCCGCCGTGTCCGGCCCCCGCGCAGATGCGCCGGGTCGACTCCACCCCGTCCATCCGCGGCATGCGGACGTCCATCAGCACGACGTCCACCGACTGGGTACGGAGGACCTCCAGGGCTTCGGCGCCGTCCCCGGCCTCGGCGACGACCTCCATGTCGGGCTGCGCCTGCAGCACCATGCGGAACCCGGTGCGCAGCAGCACCTGGTCGTCGACGAGCATCACGCGGATCGACATCTGCGGTTTCCTTTTCTCGGCAGGTTCCCGGCGGGTTCTCGGCGGGTTCTCGGCGGGCGGGTGGCACGGCTCCCGGTTCGGTGGCCGCACGGATACGGATACGGGTCCGGGTCCCGGACGGATGCATACGGCAAGGGGTACGGGTGCGGGCCGATCGGCGATCAGCGCCCGGCTCCCGTCGTCCCGCCGCGGGTCAGTGGGCAGGTTTCATCGGCAGCACCGCGCTGATCCGGAAACCCCCGCCGGGCCGCGGGCCGGCGTCGAGCCGCCCGCCGACCATACCGACCCGCTCCCGCATACCGATCAGTCCGTGGCCGAGACCGTCGGCACCGCCCTCCTGGTACAGCTCCTGCTGGGCGCCCCGCCCGTCGTCCTCGACGAGCAGGTCCAGTTCGGCGTCCCCGTAGGTGAGGCGGACGGTGGCGCCCGCCTCGGGGCCGCCGTGCTTGCGGGTGTTGGTGAGCGCCTCCTGCACGATCCGGTACGCGGTCAGCTCGACACCGCTGGGCAGCGGGCGGGGGCTGCCCTCGACCGTGAAGTCCACGGCGAGCCCGGCCCCCCGGACCTGCTCGATGAGCTCGTCGAGCTGGCCGACGTCGGGCTGCGGCACGTAGTCGCGCCCCTCGCCGGGCTCGCCGGTGCGCAGCACGCCGAGCAGCCGGCGCATCTCCGCGAGCGCTTGGCGGCCGGTGCCGGAGATCGTGGCCAGCGCCTGTTTCGCCTGGTCGGGGGCGGCGTCCAGGACGTAGGCGGCGCCGTCGGCCTGGACCACCATCACCGAGACGTTGTGGGCCACCACGTCGTGCAGCTCGCGGGCGATCCGGGCCCGCTCGGCGGCGACGGCCATCTTCGACTGCGCCTCGCGCTCCTTCTCCAGCCGGGCGGCGCGCTCCTCCAGCTGCGCGTAGTACGCCCGCCGGGTCCGGATGGAGTCCCCGAGCACCCAGGCCAGCGCGAACGGAACCGTGAGGAAGACGATGCCGACGATCCGCGATGCGCCGGGGAAGTCGTCCGGCCAGCGCGTCAGCGCGAGGGTGGGCGCCAGCAGGCCGCCGACCAGCGCGAAGCGGGACGCCCAGCGGGCGCCGTTGGCGGCCACGGTGTAGATGATGACCAGCATCCCGAAGTCGCTCAGGTTCTGCTCGATCCCGAAGATCAGCTGCGCGACGCCCGTCGCCGTGGCCAGCAGCAGCATCTTCTCCGGGGCGCGGCGGCGCAGTGCGATCACCGTGCCGAGGGCGAGGACCGTCAGGACCGCGACGAAGCGCGGGGTCGCGTCGAACGTGTCCTCCGCCAGCCACAGACCGCTGAGCCCGATCACGGGGAGGGCCCAGAAGGTGTCCACCCCGGTCGGGTGTCGGCGGAGGAAGTCATAGAGGCGCTGCACGTCACCCAGCGTAGGCACGCCGGGTACGTGCCGGGGTCAACCGGAGGGCCGATTACTGAGCGGACGCGTACTCCGCAAGGTGGATGGGTTCGGCGTATGCCCCGGGGTGGAGGGCGGTGCCCGCCCCGTGCGGTGGCCTGCGCGGACACCTCTACGGTGGGGGACGTGGTGAACGACACGCGGCGGTGGCGGGGATGGCGGGAGGCGGCCGGTACGGCGCTGTACGGGCCGGAGGGCTTCTTCGTCCGGGAGCGCCCGGCCGCGCACTTCCGCACCTCGGTGCACGCCTCCCCGCTCTTCGCCTCGGCCGTGGCCGAGCTGCTGCGGCGGGTCGACGAGGCGCTCGGCCGGCCGGACGCGCTGGCCCTGGTGGACGTCGGGGCCGGCCGCGGCGAACTGCTGGAGGGGGTGCTGGCGCAGGTGTCCCCGGAGCTCCGCGCGCGGCTGCGGCCGTACGCCGTGGAGCGCGCGGCCCGGCCGGCGGGGCTCGACCCCCGCATCGCCTGGCACGACGAGCTGCCGGAGCCCGGCTCCGTCACCGGACTGGTGTTCGCGAACGAGTGGCTGGACAACGTGCCGCTGGAGGTGGCCGAGGCCGGGCCGGACGGAGTGCTGCGCCGGGTCCTCGTCGCGGCGGACGGGGAGGAGTCCCCGGGCGAGGCCGTCACCGGTGCGGACGCCGCCTGGCTGACGCGCTGGTGGCCGTCGGCCGGGAAAGCGGAACCGGACGCGGGGAACGGAACGGCCGACGGCACGGGGGCGGAAGCGGAATCGGACGCGGGGGTCGGGACGGGGTTCGGGGCGGGGTTCGGGGCGGGGGTCGGGACGGGGTCCCGGACGGGGGGCGTACCCGCGTCGTGGGCGGCGTCGGAGAACGGGGCGGGAAACGGGACGGAGCCGGAGCCGGTGGGCGCGGAGCCGACGGGCGCAGGGCCGGCGGGGACGGGGCCGGCGGGCGCGGAGCCGGGGGCCGGGGCGGGGTCCACGGGCACCCCCGCGCTCCGGGCCGAACCGGGGCTGCGGGCGGAGATCGGTGCGCCCCGGGACGAGGCCTGGGCGCGAGCCGTCGGCTGTCTGCGGCGCGGACTGGCCGTCGCCGTCGACTACGCCCACACCCGGGAGGACCGGCCGCTCTTCGGCACCCTGACCGGCTTCCGCGACGGCCGCGAGGTCCGCCCGGTCCCGGACGGCTCCTGCGACATCACGGCCCATGTGGCCCTCGACGCCTGCGCGGCGGCCGGCGCCACGGTGGCGGGCACTGCGGTGGCGGGCACTGCGGTGGCGGAGTCCGGCGCAGCGGCGGAGTCGGGCGCACTCGACGGCACCGCGCTGCTCAGCGGCGGCCCGTCCCTGCTCACCCAGCGGGACGCGCTGCACGCCCTCGGGGTGGACGGCCGCCGGCCGCCCCTGGCGCTCGCGTCCACCGACCCCGGCGCCTACGTCAGGGCGCTGAGCTCGGCGGGCGAGGCGGCCGAGCTCACCGACCCCTCCGGGCTGGGCGCGTTCGGCTGGCTGATCCAGCCGGTCGCCCGCTGACACCCCCGGCGCGAGGCGCGCCCCCGCGGCCGGCCGCCGGCTCCCTTCTGCGGTCGGTTGGACCGCCGCGGCGCCCTCCGGACCGGTCAGCGGCCCCCGGAAACGGCCCCGGAGCCGGCGGCCGGCACCCCGGCCGGCCCTCCGTTACGCCCGGCCGCCCGTCATCCAGCGCTCGGGCAGCGCCTCGCGGCGGCCGGTGCGGGAGCGGTCCGCCTGGGCGGACAGGATCCGGGTGGCCTCGTCGGCGTCGCGGAGCCGGGCCGTCACGGACTTGCCGGCGCCGGTGTCCACCACCACGTCCGCGAGCCCGCGCCACCGCTCCCACGGCCCCTGGGTGCGCCGGACGCTCTGCACCTTCGCGTGCGGGACGAGGGCGAGCGAGCGGCCGAGCAGCCCGTGGCGGGCGGCGAAGACCGTCGCGTCGACGGTGAAGCCGTAGCCCCGCCACCACGCCGGGACGCACCACCGGGCCCGTGACGGCGCCGGCTCCAGCGCGGCGGTCACCGCTGCCACGTCGACGCCCGGCAGCACCCGGCCGACGATCCGGGCGGCGGCCGCCCGGTCGGCGACCGGCAGCAGAACGCCGTTCTTGGAACCGGCCACGTCCAGTTCGACCCGGACCCAGCCGCGGCGCCGCCACAGCAGGGGCTCGACGATCCGCACGGTCTGCACCCGGCCCGGCGGCACCGTCTCGTGCTCGCGGTCGAGCAGCCCGTGGTCGAGCCGCAGCCCGTCCGGCGACTCCCCGACCGTCCAGTCGTACTCGGCGATGTAGCGTCCGGCGCTGCCCGCCCACACCCCGCCCAGGAACGGCAGCCCGGTCGCTATGGCCACCCAGATGCTGCCGCTCAGCAGCCACACCAGCGGCGGGCCGGCCACCACGGCGACGAGCGCTCCCCAGGTGCTCACCATCAGCAGCAGCGACACGGCGAGATCCTTGGGGTCGACCCGGACCAGCTGCCGTACCGGGGCCTCACCGGCCGCGTGCACCGCCTCCGGGGCGATACCGGCGGCGCGCGCCAGCAGTTCGGCGCGGAGCGCCCGGGCGTCCCGCTCGCTCAGGAACGCCAGCTCGTCCTTGTCCTCGGTGCCGATCACGTCGAGCTTGAGCTTGGCCACGCCCAGGAAGCGGGCGAACAGCGGCTGGGTGACGTCGACCGCCTGGAGCCGGTCCAGCCGGATGTGCGCCACCCGCCGGAAGATCAGCCCGGTACGGATGCGCAGCTCGGTGTCGGTGACCGAGAAGTGGGTGAACCACCAGGACAGGAAGCCGTACGCGCCGGCCACCGGCACCAGCACGGCGAGCCCCAGCAGCGTCAGTTCGACGGAGAGCCCGGTGATCCACCGCCGGGCCTGGTCCAGGTCGTGGACGGCGACACCGGCCGCGACCGCGAACGGCGCCCAGGCGCGGCGCAGCGGGGTGACGGGGTGCAGCCGCCGCTCCACCCCGCCCTCCGCCGGAGGCGCGGCCTCCGATGGAGGGGCAGTCTCCGATGGAGGGACAGTCTCCGATGGAGGGACAGTCTCCGGCGAAGGGGCGGCCTCCGGCGGTACCGCCTCCGCCCCGCTCACAGCCCCGCCGATCGGGCCTGGCCGAGCTCCGTGAGGCGCTCCCGCAGCCGCGACGCCTCCTCGGGGAGCACCCCCGGGATCCGGGCGTCGCTCGCGGCGGCCGCGGTGTGCAGCTGCACGCTCGCCAGCCCGAAGCGCCGCGCCAGCGGCCCCGACATGACCTCGACGAGCTGCATCCGCCCGTACGGGACGACCGTCGTCTCCCGCCACAGCACCCCGCGGCTGAGCAGCAGGTCGTCGGCGCGCTCCGCATAGCGCCAGGAGCGCCAGTTGCGTTCCAGCAGCCTCCAGCCCCAGGCGGTGAGGGCCAGCAGCGGGAGTGCGGCGAGCGCGGCCCAGCCGGGGCCGGCCAGCGGCAGCAGCACCGCCGCGGCGGCGACCGCGAGCGGCACCAGCGTTCCCACCAGCATCAGCCGCCGCATCGTCAGCAGAGCTCGCGGCAGGCCGGTCCAGCCCGCTCCGGTGCCGGGCTCGCCGTCCCCGACGGCGTCCCCATGGGCATCCCCGGCCGCGTCTCCGCCGAGCGCATCTCCACCGGGCGCCCCGACGCCGGTCTCCCCTACACCGCTCTCCCCGGTGCCGGTGTCACCGGCCCTGGTCTCCCCCGTGCCGGCGTCGCCGCCGAGGTCCCCGACGGCGGTCCCGCCGCCGTCCCCCGTGGTGTTTCTTCCGCTGTCCCCGCCCATGTCCGCTCCGTCCCCGGTTCCGGTACGGGCCCCGTCCCCGTATCCATGGCCACCAGCGTAGGCCGCCGGGGGAGCTGCGAGACTGTTCCCATGACGGAGACGACAGTCGGGATCGGCGGTGCGGCGGAGAGCACGGACATGGTGCTCAACATCGGGCCGCAGCACCCGTCCACGCACGGGGTGCTGCGCCTGCGGCTGGTGCTCGACGGCGAACGGATCCAGCACGCCGAACCGGTGATCGGCTACATGCACCGCGGTGCGGAGAAGCTGTTCGAGGCGCGCGACTACCGCCAGATCATCATGCTCGCCAACCGTCACGACTGGCTGTCGGCCTTCTCCAACGAGCTGGGCGTCGTCCTGGCCGTCGAGCGGATGCTGGGCATGGAGGTGCCGGAGCGCGCCGTCTGGACCCGTACGCTGCTCGCCGAGCTGAACCGGGTGCTCAACCACCTGATGTTCCTCGGCTCGTATCCGCTCGAACTGGGCGGAATCACCCCGATCTTCCACGCGTTCACCGAGCGCGAGGAGTTGCAGCACGTCATGGAGGAGATCTCCGGCGGGCGCATGCACTACATGTTCAACCGGGTCGGCGGGCTCAAGGAGGACCTCCCGGCCGGCTGGCTGGGCCGGGCCCGGCACGCGGTCGCCGCCTGCCGCTCGCGGATGGACGTCTTCGACCGGCTGGTCCTCGGCAACGAGATCTTCCGGGGCCGGACCCGCGGGGTCGGCGTGCTGACCCCGCAGACGGTGCACGCCTACGGGGTGAGCGGACCGATCGCCCGCGGCTCCGGCGTCGACTTCGACCTGCGGCGCGACGAGCCGTACCTCGCCTACGGGGAGCTGCGGGACGTCCTGCGGGTCGCCACCCGCACCGAGGGCGACTGCCTGGCGCGCTTCGAGTGCCTGCTGGACCAGACCCACAACTCGCTGGAGCTCGCCGAGGCCTGTCTCGACCGGATCGAGGAGCTGCCGCAGGGGCCGATCAACCAGCGGCTGCCGAAGGTGCTGAAGGCCCCGGAGGGCCACACCTACGCGTGGACCGAGAACCCGCTGGGGATCAACGGCTACTACCTGGTGTCGAAGGGCGAGAAGACGCCGTACCGGCTGAAGCTGCGCTCGGCGTCGTACAACAACATCCAGGCGCTGACCGAGCTGCTGCCCGGGACGCTGGTGGCCGACATGGTCGCGATCCTCGGCTCGCTGTTCTTCGTCGTCGGCGACATCGACAAGTGACGACCGGCATAAACGTCGGCGCCGGTGTCCTCACACCCATGGGTACGGGACACCGGCGCCGACGTCGGCTCTCCGGAATCAGGACGTCCTGACCCGCCGGATCAGGAGGTGCGGACCCGCCGCAGCCGCCGGATGTCGATCTGCTCGGTCTCGTCGTACTCGGTGAGGTCGATGACCTCGCCCGACTCACCCGTGGCACCGGACGTGTTCCCCGCCCCGTCCGTGCCCTCGGCCGGCTCCTCGACACCGTCCGCGGCGGTTCCCGGCCGGGCTCCGTCCGCATCGGCACCGTCCGCACCAGCACCGTCCGCGTCTTCCGCGCGGACGTCGGCCGGCGACGTCCCCGACGCTTCGGCCTCCTCGGCGTCGGCCGCCTTCGCCTCCTCCGCCCGGTTCGCCTCGTGCTCGGCGAACGCCTCGGCGCCGACGACATCGGCGAGGTCCTCGTCGGGGGCCGGTGCGGCGGCCGGTCCCGGGCGCCGGTCCTCGGCGGGGGCCGGGACGACCTGGTCCAGCGCCTGGGTCCCGAAGAAGTCGAAGCCGCCGACGCCGGGCGCGGCCGGGCGGCGGAGCGGTGCGTGCGGCACGACCGCGGAGGCCGTGGGCACCTTGTGCTGCCGGTCCTTCTCCACCGCGGTGTCGTCGGTGGCGGCCGTACGGGAGGAGGTCCCGGCGGCCGCCGCGTGCTTCCCCGTGGGCTCCTCCGCCTCCCGCCGCTCGGCGAGATCACGCCGGCGGGCGGCCGCGACGGTGCGCTGCGCCTGCTGCCGGGCCCCGTTGCGGAGGAGTTCGGACAGTGCGCGGTCGGCCTTCAGATAAGTGCTGGGCGTGGGCGCGCCGTTCGCATCCAGGTCGGAGGAGTCGGCGGACAGCGCCTTCGCCGGATCCGCGGCCTCCAGAGCCAGCTGCCGACGGCCCTCCAGGGCGCTGGCCCGCTCGGTCTCGGCCGTGGCGTAGCGGCGCAGGAGTTCGGCGTGCTCGTTGCGCAGCCGGGCGAGTTCGGCGCGCTTGGACCGGAGCTTGCCCTCGAGGCCGCTGCGCAGCTCGCGCGACTCCTCGAGTTCCATCTCCAGCTCGGCGATCCGCTCGTCGGTGCGCCACTCGTCACGGACCCGTGCCGCGGTGAGTTCGGCGACCCGCTTGCCGGCGACCCGGTCCCACTGCCGTGTCAGGGCCGCACAGCCGATGCCGAGGGCGGCCGTACCCGCCACCAGCACACGGAGCGCGACAGCGTCGCCTATCAGCCAGGCGCCGGCAGCACAGACAACGGATGCAGCAGCGATCGACGTCGGGGGAAGAAGCCGGTGCAGGGGTGGTGAATGGCGGTGACGTCCACGTGGCATGGCCAGAAACTTACCGTGCGTGCGGTCTGTATGGGGACCCGCCCGCCCATCTGTTTTCGGCCGGTTACCTCCCCGGCAACCCGTTCCGCTTACTTCCCCTCATATCCCGGCACCACTCCCCCTACTTCCCCAGCAGCCCTTTCCGCTCCAGGTACTCGGCGGCGACGTCCTTCGGCTTCTGCCGCTCCGCGTCGACCTTCCGGTTGAGTTCGATCAGATCGGCGGTCGTCAGCGTCCGGGTGAGCTTTCCGAGCGCGGAGGCGATGCCCTTGCCCCCGGCCTGTTCGGCGTTGACGACGGGCAGGAGGTTCTCGGCGTTCTGCAGCCGCTTGTCGTCCTTCAGCAGCACCAGGCCGAAGTCGTCCAGGGTGGCGTCGGTGGTCGTGGTCAGCATCATCTGGTGCGTGCCGTCCTTGACCGCCTGCTTCGAGGCCGGGCTGCTGACGCCCTTCGGATCCACTCCGGTGATGTCGATGCCGTACGTCTTCTCCAGACCCGGCCGGCAGAACGGCCGCTCGTCGCACTCGTCACCGGCGGCGAGTTTGACCTCCAGCTTTGCTTCCCCCAGGTCGGAGAGGGTTTTGAGGTGGTGCTCGCGGGCGAATTCCGCGGCCACCGCAAAGGCGTTCTGATCGGTGGCCGCGCCGTGCGGCAGAACCTTCAGTCCGCGTTCGGCGGCGACCTTCTTCAGCGCCGCGACGGTCCGGTCCGCGTCGCTGGACGCGATCGGCTTCGCCTTCGGGCCGTTCTCCTTCGCGTTGAGGAATTCGGCGAGCGTGGCCGCGTACTCCGGCACCACGTCGATGTCGCCCTTCTCCAGGGCCGGTTCGTACAGTTCGCGGTTCTTCAGCGTGGTGACCGAGGCGTGGTAACCGGCGTCGTCGAGCAGCCGGACGTAGAGCTCGGCCAGGATCGTGGACTCGGTGAAACCGGCCGAGCCGACGACCACGGCCCCCTTGCCGCCCCCGGAGCCGCCCTGGCTCTCCAGGCTCTTGCCGCCGCACCCGGCCAGCGCGGCCGTCAGCGCCGCGGCGGCCAGCACCGCGCCCGCCGCTCGCGCGCCGCGCACCGCTCCCGGGGCCGTGCTCTCGGGGTTCTCGGGGCTCATGCGTCCACCCTCCAACGGGTCGTCGTGTCCACGGCCTTGGCCGGGGCGGCGGTGCGCCGCCGCCTCATCGGGTCGAAGAGCCACTGCCCGAGCGCCAGCAGCGCCTCGACGAGCAGGGCCAGCGCGGCGACCAGGATCGCCCCGGCCACCACCTGGGGGGTGTCGTAGGTGTTGAAGCCCGCGGTGATGATGCGGCCCAGCCCGCCGCCGCCCGGCAGCGCCGCCAGCGTCGCCGTGGCGACCACCTGCACCGCCGCGGAGCGCACCCCGGTCATGATCAGGGCGAAGGCCAGCGGGAGTTCGACCCGGACCAGCAGCTGCAGGCCGGACATCCCCATGCCGCGCGCCGCCTCCACCACGTCGCGGTCCGCCTCCCGCATCCCGACGTAGGCGTTGGTCAGCAGCGGCGGCACGGCGAACAGCACCAGCGCGATGATCGTCGGCACATCGCCGTACCGGCCGAGCGGGGTGAGCGTCAGCAGCACCAGCACGGCGAACGTCGGAACCGCCCGGCCCGCGTTGGAGAGGTTGACCGCCAGCGCACCGCCGCGGCCGATGTGGCCGAGCCAGAGCGCGACCGGCAGCGCCACGGCGCAGGCCAGCCCCAGGCAGACCGCCGTCAGGAAGAGGTGCTCGGACAGCCGGTGCCCCGCGCCGTTCTCCCCCGCCCAGTGCGTGGCCGTCGTCAGCCAGGTCCAGGCCTCCGCCATCGCCCCCATGCGCTCAGCCCGCCTTCGCCGGGCGGGCGGTGGCCGGTGCGGTGGCGGTGCGTATGCGGCCGCGCGGGCGCCCGCGGCCGGATGTCCACGGGGTGAGCAGCCGCTGCAGGCCGAGCAGCAGGACGTCCGCCAGCACCGCCAGCGCCACGCACAGGGCGGACGCGGTCAGCACCTGGGCCCGGAAGTTGCTGCCCATGCCCTCGTAGATGAGATTGCCCAGCCCGCCGTACCCGACGATCGCCCCGACCGTGGTCAGCGACACCGCGGAGACGGTGGCGATGCGCACCCCCGCCATCAGCGCGGGCAGCGCGAGCGGCAGCTCCACGCCGAACAGCAGCCGGCCCGGCCCGTAGCCCATCCCCCGGGCCGCCTCCCGCGTCTCCGCCGGCACCGCCGCCAGTCCCGCCAGGATGTTCCGCACCAGAACGGTCAGGGAGTAGAGCACCAGGCCCGTCACCACGACCGAGGCCGAGACTCCGAACACCGGCATCAGCAGGGCGAACATCGCCAGCGACGGCACGGTGTACAGCACCGTCGTCAGCGCCAGCACCGGCCCCGCGAAGGCCCGCCGCCGGGCGAGCAGGGCCAGCGGGAAGGCGATCAGCAGACCGAGGGCGACCGACGCGAGGGCGATTCCGACGTGCTGGAGCGTGGCGTCCACCAGCTCCTCGCTCCGCGAACGGAGGTATTCGCCGCATATCCAGTCATTGGCCGCCAGACAGCTCCGCGCACTCATGCGCGCCCCCTTTCCCTCGCTCGCCGTGACAACGCCTGGCGACCCTATCCCCAAGGGCTGACAATCGGTGAGAACACCCACACCGCCGCAATGTGTTCTTCACAAGAACCGCGCCCTGACCGGCCACAATGGGGAGCCATGATCCGCTTCGAGCACGTCACCAAGCGCTACGACGACGGCACCACCGCCGTCGACGACCTGTCCTTCGAGGTCGCCGAGGGGGAGTTGGTCACGCTCGTCGGACCGTCCGGCTGCGGCAAGACCACCACCATGAAGATGGTGAACCGGCTGATCGAGCCCACCGCGGGCCGCATCCTGCTGGACGGCGAGGACATCGCGACCGTCGACCCGGTGCGGCTGCGCCGCCGGATCGGCTACGTCATCCAGCAGGTCGGGCTGTTCCCGCACAAAACGGTGCTGGACAACACCGCCACCGTGCCGCACCTGCTCGGCCGGCCCCGCAAGGAGGGCCGCAGGCGCGCGGCCGAACTGCTCGACCTGGTCGGCCTCGACCCGTCCGTCTACGGCGACCGCTACCCGGACCAGCTCTCCGGCGGCCAGCGCCAGCGCGTCGGCGTGGCCCGCGCGCTCGCCGCGGACCCGCCCGTCCTCCTGATGGACGAACCGTTCGGCGCGGTCGACCCGGTGGTGCGCGAGCACCTGCAGAACGAGTTCCTGAAGCTCCAGGCGACCGTCCGCAAGACCGTCCTCTTCGTGACGCACGACATCGAGGAGGCCGTACGGCTGGGCGACCGCATCGCGGTCTACGGCCAGGGCCGGATCGAACAGTTCGCCCCGCCGGCCGCCGTGCTGGGCGCCCCCGCGACGCCGTACGTGGCCGACTTCGTCGGCGCCGACCGGGGCCTGAAGCGGCTGTCGGTCACCACCATCGAGCCGGGGGACCTCGAACAGCCGCCGGTCGTCCACCTCGACGACCCGCTGACCGCGGCCGCCGCCCGGCTGACGGCGGACGGCGCACGCTGGGCCGTGGTGCTGGACGACTCCGACGGCCTGCACGGCTGGCTCTCCCGGGAGGCGGCGGCCTCGGGAGGGACGGGCACGGTCCGCGAACACGCCCGCCGGATGGATGCCTGGCTGCCCGTCGGCGCCTCCCTGAAGCAGGCGTTCAGCACCATGCTCCAGCACGACGCGGGCTGGATCGCGGTCCTGGAGGGCGACCGCTTCCTCGGCGTCCTCACCCCGGCCCGCCTCCACGAGGCGCTCCGCCGCTCGATCGACGCGGACGCGAACGCCATCCCCCGGGCCGAGGTGGACCTGGAGACCGTGGGCGGCGCCTGACCCGGCCGCCGCGGAGCACCGGGCGGCCGCTCCGGGCGGCCGGCCCCGGAGCGCCGACGGACGACGGCTCCCCCGGGACCCGGCCCCGGCCCCGGCCCCGGCCCCAGTCGGTCACCGGCCCCGGTCAGTCCCCGGGCCCGGGCACCCGGAGACGGTGCGTCAGCCAGTCGAGCGCCGGAGGCACCTCCCGGCCCCAGGTGCTGAAGTTGTGCCCGCCGGATTCCAGGACGATCGACGACACCCGCAGCGGCGGCTTCGCCCGCGCGATGAACGCCCGGGCGTCGGCGTAGTTGTCCTCCCCGGTCCGGCTGGTGCCCAGCAGCACGGAGACCGGCGGCATCGGCCGGTTCGCCAGCCGCCACAGCAGGTCGTTCTCCCGCTCCAGCCTCCTGCTGCCGCCGAAGAGATCCCCGGTGGTCGCGTCGGAGGGAGCCCGGTACACGTTGGAGAGCCCCACCGCGGCCGAGAAGGCACGGGGGTGGCGCAGCGCCATCTTCAGCGCGCAGTACCCCCCGGTGGAGTTGCCGATGACACCCCAGTTCCGGGCCCGCCCGCCGACTCGGTAGTGCTCCACGACCGCCCGGCGCAGGTCCTCGGTGAAGAAGGTCTCGGCCTGCGGCCCGCCGGGCACGTCCATGCACTCGGTGTCCCGGGGCGGCGCGACGGTCGGACGGGCCAGGATCAGGACGGTGGGCCGCATCGTGCCCCGTTCGATCAGCCGGGTGGCCGTCTGCGGATACCGGAGCCGGGTGATGAGGCTCTCCTCGGTCCCGGGAAAACCGGTCAGCACCAGAGCAGCCGGGAATTTCCGGCCGGCGTATCCGGACCGGAAATACTGCGGAGGCAGATACACATACGCGGATGCCGTGATTCCGGTGCTCTCGCCCGTCATCGTCACCCGGTCGACCCGGCCGGATTTTCCCGGATTGGCGCCGTCCGGCAGCCCCACGCCCCGGGTGCCCTGCACCACCAGGCGCCCCGCCCCCGGCCCGCCGTGATCGACGACGACGCCCATCTCCCGTTCGGTGCCCAGTAGATCCGCCCATGAGCTGTAAAACCCGAAATACAGGTTGGCCGCCACACCCCCCGCCGCCAGGATCGACAGCTGCGTACCGAGCAGAATGCCGATCCGGCCCAGCACGGCAGGTACGCTGCGCCGCGCGAGCCGTGGCCATAACCAGACGGTCACGGTGAACACCGAAACCGCCACGACGACGGCCAGCATCAGAAGCCTCTTGCTGGTGAGGGCCATATGAAGCTTTCTCGAAGGCGACCCGGCATCCGTGTCGCGGCGGCAGTGCCTCCCCGGAGGTGCGATAAGGGCCCCATTCGGACAGAACGTCCGGGAGGGGGAACCCGGGCCCGGATGCCGGCGTCCTAGGGGACGCACCTTGTCCGGGAGGCGCGACCAACGGCCGCAAGAGTTCTCGACGGAGCTAACGGGAAGCGATGTCTGTCAGGATAGATGGCGAAAAATCCGAAGAGGTTCCGGCGCTGTTCGAACGGGTGCGCCGGGTGCTGCGCGGACCCCGCCCCGAGAAGGTGCCCGGCCTCATCGGCACCGCCTGCACGCTCCTGGGCCTGCTCGACATCGCCGCCGGAGTCTTCCCCCGCTTCCGGCACAGCCGGATGCACGCCGCCGCCGAAGTCCTGCCCGGCACCCTGGGCCCGTTCACCGCGGCCATGGCGATCTGCGCGGGCGTCCTGCTCCTCCTCCTGGCCCACGCCCTCAAACGGCGCAAGCGGCGCGCCTGGGTCGCGGCCGTCGTCCTGCTGCCCGTCGGCGCGGTCGCCCAGTACGTCTACCGCCACTCGGTCTGCGGCACGCTCCTCTCGCTCGCGCTGCTCGCCCTGCTGCTGCGCCACCGCCGGGAGTTCGCCGCGCTCCCGGACCCGAGGAGCCGCTGGAAGGCCCTGGCCAACTTCGCCCTGCTCGGCTCCGGCAGCGTCGGCCTCGGCATGCTGATCGTCAGTTCCCACCCCGGCCGGGTCGTCGGCGAGCCCGGCTTCACCGAACGCCTGGAGCACGTCCTGTACGGCCTGTTCGGCTTCGAGGGCCCGGTCGGCTACACCGGCGGGGTCTCCTGGACGGTCGGCTACTCGCTCGGCGCGCTCGGCCTGCTCACCGCCGTCACCACCAGCTACCTCGCCCTGCGCCCGGAGAACCCGGCCGCCCGGCTCACCGACGACGACGAGACCCGCCTGCGGAGCCTGCTGGAACTCCACGGCGGCCGGGACTCCCTGGGCCACTTCGCCCTCCGCCGGGACAAGGGCGTGGTCTTCTCCCCCAGCGGCAAGGCGGCCGTCTGCTACCGGGTGGTCTCCGGCGTGATGCTGGCCAGCGGCGACCCGATCGGCGACGTCGAGGCCTGGCCCGGGGCCATCGAACGCTTCATGGAGCACGCCCGGGTGCACTCCTGGACCCCGGCCGTCATGGGGTGCAGCGAGACCGGCGGCGAGGTCTGGACCCGGGAGACCGGCCTGGACGCCCTGGAGCTCGGCGACGAAGCCGTGGTCGAGGTCGCCGACTTCACCCTGACCGGACGGGCCATGCGCAACGTCCGGCAGATGGTGAAGCGGATCGAGCGCAACGGCTACGAGACCCGCGTGCGGCGGGTCGCCGACCTCTGCCCGGAGGAGCTGGGGCGGATCCAGCGGGCCGCCGCCGACTGGCGCGGCACCGACACCGAGCGCGGCTTCTCCATGGCACTCGGCCGGATCGGCGACCCGGCCGACGGCGACTGCGTCATCGCCACCGCCCACAAGACCGGCGAGGACGGCGAGCCCGGCCCGTACGGCGACCTGAAGGCCGTCCTCCACTTCGTCCCGTGGGGCGACCACGGGATGTCGCTGGACCTGATGCGCCGCGACCGCTCGGCCGACCCCGGGATGAACGAGCTGCTGATCGTGGCCGCCCTGCAGGCCGCCTCCGGCCTCGGGGTGAAGCGGGTGTCCCTGAACTTCGCCATGTTCCGCTCGGCGCTCGCCCGGGGCGAGCGGCTGGGTGCCGGACCGGTACTGCGCGGCTGGCGCGGACTGCTGGTGTTCCTCTCCCGCTGGTTCCAGATCGAGTCGCTGTACAAGTTCAACGCGAAGTTCCGGCCGTCCTGGGAGCCCCGCTTCCTGGTCTTCCGCAACACCCGCGACCTGCCGCGGATCGGCTTCGCCGCGATGCAGGCCGAGGGCTTCGTCACCCTGGCCCTGCCGCGGCCCTTCACCCGCCGCCCCGGCTCCCGCCGGGCGCGCCCCTGCGCCCATCTGTCCACGGCGCCGACGGCGGAACGCGAGCCGCAGGCCGCCTGAGTGCTGTCGTCCGGTTCAGGCCGGGCTCCCGGTGCCCGGCACCGCTCCCGGCTCCTGCCCGTTCCGGACGACAGCCCCTGGACCGTCTCCGCCGGGCGGAAGCCCTGCCCCCGACGGGTACCGGAGCAGGCCGTGCGCTCTACGCTGGGGGCATGAGTACGTTGCGGGGCCGCGTGGCCGGTCTTCCGGAGTGGGACCGCTGTGCGGTCATGGGCGTGGTGAACGTCACGCCCGACTCGTTCTCCGACGGCGGTCGCTGGTTCGACACCGCCGCCGCGGTCAAGCGCGGCCTCGGTCTGGCGGCCGAGGGCGCCGACCTGGTCGACGTCGGCGGCGAGTCGACCCGCCCGGGAGCCAGCCGGGTCGACGAGGACGAGGAACTGCGCCGGGTGATCCCGGTGGTCCGGGACCTGTCCGCCGAGGGCGTCGTCGTCTCCGTGGACACCATGCGCGCGTCGGTCGCCGAACAGGCCGTCGCCGCCGGAGCCGTGCTGGTCAACGATGTGAGCGGCGGTCTCGCGGACCCCGCGATGGTGCCGGTGGTCGCGGCGGCCGGGGTGCCGTTCGTGGTGATGCACTGGCGCGGGTTCAGCGCCGACATGAACAGCCGCGCCGTCTACCGGGACGTCGTCGGCGAGGTCCTGGCCGAGCTGCGCGAGCGGCTGGACGCCGTGGTCGCCGGCGGGGTCGCCGCCGAGCGCGTGGTGATCGACCCGGGACTGGGCTTCGCCAAGCACGCCGAGCACGACCTGGCCCTGGTCGCCCGGCTGCGCGAGCTGCGCGGCCTGGGCCGTCCGCTGCTGGTCGCGGCGTCGCGCAAACGGTTCCTCGGACAGGTGCTCTCCGGGGGTGACGGCAGCCCGCCGCCCGCCCGGGAGCGGGACGCGGCCACCGCCGCCGTCTCGGCGATAGCGGCCCGCGAGGGCGCCTGGGCCGTCCGGGTGCACGAGGTACGGGCCACCGCGGACGCGGTGCGGGTGGCCCGCGCCGTCGAGGGCGCGGAGCGCACCGGGGCGACCGGGTGAGCGCGGCCCGGACGGACCGCGAACAGGTCGAGCTGGCCAACACCGCCCTCTACGAGGCCATGGAGCAGGGAGATTTCGAAGCCCTGTCCGGTCTGTGGCTGGAGGGGGACGTGAGCTGTGTGCACCCGGGCTGGCCCGTGCTGCGCGGCCACAGCGAGGTGCTCCGCTCCTATGCGGTGATCATGGCGAACACCGAGTACATCCAGTTCTTCCTCACCGATGTCGAAGTGGCGGTCGAGGACGACACCGCGCTGGTGACCTGCACCGAGAACATCCTCAGCGGCGGCCCCGCGGAGGAGGACGGCGAGCTCGGCCCGCTGGTCGGGCAGCTGGTGGTCGCCACGAATGTGTTCCGACGCACAGTGGACGGCTGGAAGATCTGGTCGCACCACGGGTCACCGGTCCTGGCCGACACCCAGGGCGACGAGGACGGCGACGGCGAGGAACCCACGGCCGGACGCTGAACGTCAGCGCCCGGTGACACGCCACTCGTTCGAGCCACGCGGTGGACGGGTAGGGGTGGGCAGGAGGCCCTTGGCAGACGCGCGGGCCCAGCCCCTGCTACCAGCCGGACGGGCCGAAGTCCATAGCCCCCATGGGCGAGCGCACCCCTGGTTCGCAGGTAGATTCGGGGGCGAGTGGCGTGCCGTGGGCCGCCGCCGACCCGTACATCCGTTGACCGGCAGGAGTGATCCGTGTGGACCGTGTCGCACTGCGCGGCCTGAAAGGCCTCGGCCACCACGGGGTGTTCCCCGAGGAGCGCGAGAAGGGCCAGATCTTCGTCGTGGACGTGGTGCTGGGCCTGGACACCCGCCCGGCGGCTGCCGACGACGACCTGACCCGCACCGTGCACTACGGAGTGGTGGCGGAGGACGTCGTGGGCGTCGTGACGGGCGAGCCGGTCGACCTGATCGAGACACTGGCGGAACGGATCGCCCAGCAGTGTCTCCAGCACGAGACGGTGCAGGAGGTCGAGGTGTGCGTCCACAAGCCGGACGCCCCGATCGCTGTCCCGTTCGACGACGTGACCATCACGATCACACGGAGCCGAGTATGAGCATGAGCACCAGCGACCCGACCGTGCAGCCCGTGCCCGCCTCGGTCGTCCAGCAGGTGGACGCCGCCGACACGACGCTCAGCAACCCGAAACGCGCGGTGATCTCGCTCGGGAGCAACCTGGGCAACCGGCTGGAGACCCTGCAGGGTGCGGTCGACGCGCTGGAGGACACCCCGGGCATCCGGGTCAAGGCGGTCTCCCCCGTCTACGAGACCGAGCCGTGGGGCGTCGAGCCGCAGTCCCAGCCCTCGTACTTCAACGCCGTGGTGCTGATCAAGACCACCCTGCCGCCGTCCTCCCTGCTGGAGCGCGGACACGCCATCGAGGAGGCCTTCGAGCGGGTCCGCGACGAGCGCTGGGGCCCCCGGACCATCGACGTCGACATCGTGGCGTACCAGGACGTCGTCTCCGACGACCCGGTGCTGACCCTGCCGCACCCGCGGGTGCACGAGCGCGCCTTCGTCCTCGTCCCCTGGCACGACGTGGAACCGGAGGCCGAGGTGCCCGGCCGCGGGGCGGTCGCGGAGCTGCTGGACGGCGTCGGCCGCACCGGGGTGGACGCCCGCGCCGACCTGGAACTCCGCCTCCCCGAGTAGTCGTTAGGCTCCTCGGGTACGGGCAGGGACGCCATCGCGAGGGAAGGCCAGGCCAAGTGAAGCAGCTGCGGGTCCGGGTGCTGTTCGGACTGTTCGCCGTGGCCGGAGTGCTGTCATGGGCCGGATCGCGGCTCTGGGACACCTTCGGCACGCTGCCGAGAGTGCCGGTCGCGGCCCCGATCGTGCTGGGGGTGATCGCCGCGGTGCTCGCGGCGACGGCCCTGGCGCTGCGGGCCCGGCTCAAAGCCCAGCGGGAGCGGCGTCCCGACGCCAAGGGCGTGGACCCGATGGTGGCCGCCCGCGCCGTGGTCTTCGGCCAGGCCAGCGCGCTGGTGGCGTCGCTGGTGGCCGGGGTCTACGCCGGGGCGTTCGTCTTTCTGCTGATCGACGGCCTGGACGCGGGCCCGCGGCGCGACCAGGCGATCTACGCGGGGCTCTCGGTCGTCACCGGGGTCGCCGTGGTCGTCGCGGCGCTCTTCCTGGAGCGGGTGTGCCGGCTGCCGGAGGACGAGGACAACGGCCCCCCGAAGGCCCCGGCCGCCTGACCCCGGCACCGGCCCGGTGCACACCGGCACTCGCCTCTGACCGCCGCGAGGGCTTCGCGGCCCGGAGACGGCCGCTGAGCGGCCTCCTGGGGCGGACCGGCACGTTCCCCGCCCCACGACGCACCCCGAGCCGGTCCCGGGCCGGTGCCGGACCGACGTCCGGGGCCATGGACGCCGCAGGCCGGGCACCGCCCCGCAGGCCGATGTCCAGCGCCGAAGGGCCGTCTAGGCCATGATCAGGCTCATCGCCTCGGAGCGGGTGGCCGGGTCGCGGAGCTGGCCGCGGACCGCGGAGGTGGTGGTCTTCGCCCCGGGCTTGCGGATGCCGCGCATCGACATGCACATGTGCTCGCACTCGATCACCACGATCACGCCGCGCGGCTCCAGGATCTGCATCAGGGAGTCGGCGACCTGCGTGGTCAGCCGCTCCTGCACCTGCGGCCGGCGAGCGTAGACGTCCACCAGCCGGGCCAGCTTGGACAGCCCGGTGATCTTCCCGTCGGTGGACGGGATGTAGCCGACGTGCGCGACCCCGTGGAACGGCACCAGATGGTGCTCGCAGGTGCTGTACACCTCGATGTCCTTCACCAGGACCAGCTCGTCGTGGCCTATGTCGAACGTGGTCGTCAGCACGTCCTCGGCCACCTGCCAGAGGCCGCCGAAGATCTCCCGGTAGGCGCGCGCCACCCGGGCCGGGGTCTCGAGCAGGCCTTCGCGGTCCGGGTCCTCGCCGACCGCGATGAGCAGCTCCCGGACGGCGTTCTCGGCGCGCTTCTCGTCGAACTCGCCGATGGGGCCCTGGCCGTCCAGCGTCACCGGGTCGGTCATGTGTGCCTCGATCCTTCACGTATCCGCAGCGCGCAGCAGAAAGCCGCGCCCCCTCAGGTTAGAACCCGAGGGAGCGCGGCATTCATTCCGGGCTCGGAGGCCGCCCGTCAGCTCTCGGAGCCGGGCTCCTCCGGGAGGTCCACCTTGTCCGTGGAGACCTTGGACGGGGTGGTACCGGGCTGGGCGCCGTTGGCCATGGTCAGCTCCTTGGGGGAGAGGACCGGCGGCCGGGTGGACGGGGTGCGCCGGGAGGAGCCGGTCCACGCCGGACGGGCCGGGCGCTTCACGACCGTGGAGAAGACCTCCGCGATCTCCTCCTTGCCGAGCGTCTCCTTCTCCAGCAGCTGCAGGACGAGGTTGTCCAGGACGTCGCGGTTCTCGACCAGGATCTCCCAGGCCTCGTTGTGCGCCGTCTCGATGAGCTTCTTGACCTCCTCGTCCACCAGCGCGGCGACCTCCTCGGAGTAGTCGCGCTGGTGCGACATCTCGCGGCCCAGGAAGGGCTCGGAGTTGTCGGAGCCGAACTTGATCGCACCGAGCCGCTCGGTCATGCCGTACTGCGTGACCATCGCGCGGGCCGTGGTGGTGGCCTTCTCGATGTCGTTCGCGGCGCCCGTGGTCGGGTCGTGGAAGACGAGCTCCTCCGCCGCGCGGCCGCCCAGCATGTACGCGAGCTGGTCGAGCATCTCGTTGCGCGTGGTGGAGTACTTGTCCTCGTCCGGCAGGACCATCGTGTAGCCGAGCGCACGGCCGCGGGACAAGATCGTGATCTTGTGTACCGGGTCGCTGTTCGGAGAAGCCGCCGCGACCAGGGCGTGACCGCCCTCGTGGTACGCGGTGATCTTCTTCTCCTTGTCGCTCATGATCCGGGTCCGCTTCTGCGGTCCGGCCACGACACGGTCGATCGCCTCGTCGAGGAAGTGGTTGTCGATCAGCTTCCTGTCGCTGCGCGCGGTGAGCAGCGCGGCCTCGTTGAGGACGTTCGACAGGTCCGCACCGGTGAAGCCGGGGGTGCGACGGGCGACGGCGCCGAGGTCGACGTCCGGCGCGACCGGCTTGCCCTTCTGGTGAACCTTGAGGATCTCCAGCCGGCCCTGCATGTCCGGGCGGTCGACGGCGATCTGCCGGTCGAAGCGGCCCGGGCGCAGCAGCGCCGGGTCGAGGATGTCCGGCCGGTTGGTGGCGGCGATCAGGATGACGCCGCCCTTCACGTCGAAGCCGTCCATCTCGACGAGGAGCTGGTTCAGGGTCTGCTCACGCTCGTCGTGCCCGCCGCCGAGGCCCGCGCCGCGGTGCCGGCCGACGGCGTCGATCTCGTCGACGAAGACGATCGCCGGGGCGTTGGCCTTGGCCTGCTCGAACAGGTCGCGGACCCGGGAGGCACCGACACCGACGAACATCTCGACGAAGTCGGAACCGGAGATCGAGTAGAACGGGACACCCGCCTCGCCCGCGACGGCGCGCGCGAGGAGCGTCTTGCCGGTACCGGGCGGGCCGTACAGCAGGACGCCCTTGGGGATCTTCGCCCCGACGGCCTGGAACTTGGCCGGCTCCTGCAGGAACTCCTTGATCTCGTGGAGCTCCTCGACGGCCTCGTCGGCGCCCGCCACATCGGTGAACGTCGTCTTCGGAGTGTCCTTGGTGATCAGCTTGGCCTTGGACTTCCCGAAGTTCATGACCCGGGAGCCGCCGCCCTGCATCTGGTTCATCAGGAACAGGAAGACGACGACGATCAGGACGAACGGCAGCAGCGAGAGCAGAACGCCGACGAACGGGTTCTGCTTCGACGGGGACACGGTGTAGCCGTCGGGCAGCGTGTTCTTGTCGCTGTCGTTGGTCTGAGCCTGCAGCGTCTGAGCGAGCTGGGAACCCTGGTCACCGATGTAGCTGGCCTGCAGCTTGGTGCTGCCCTCGACCTTGGTGCCGTCCTTGAGCTCGACCTTGATCTTGTTCTCGTCGCCGGTCGTCAGCTCGGCGGACTGGACCTTGTTGTCGGCGATCGCCTTGACGACCTGGCCGGTGTCCACCGTCTTGTAGCCGCCGGACGAGCCGACGACCTGCATCAACACGACCACGGCGAGGACGGCCAGCACGATCCACATGACCGGCCCACGGAAGTAGCGCTTCACGTCCATCCATACGGGGCGCGGGCGCCCCGTCCCTCCTGCCACAGTGAGGCACGTCAGCCTCAGGCGGGCTGCGCGTGCGTACGGTGTATTACTCGACCTTTAAAGACTGACCTTCGGACCGTACCCCAGCATTGTCCCCCGACGCTGCCCAGGACGGTTAACAAAACGGCCTTCCCATGCTCCAACGGCGGGAAACCGCGACGGGTTCCCCACGGTGCCCCGCCGCCGGAGCCGCCGGTCAGCCGCCGTAGACGTGCGGCGCGAGGGTCCCCACGAAGGGAAGGTTGCGGTACTTCTCCGCGTAGTCGAGGCCGTAGCCCACGACGAATTCGTTGGGGATGTCGAAGCCGACGTACTTGACGTCGATGGCGACCTTGGCCGCGTCCGGCTTGCGGAGCAGCGTGCAGACGTTGAGCGACGCCGGGCCGCGGGAGCTGAGGTTCGACAGCAGCCAGGACAGCGTCAGCCCGGAGTCGATGATGTCCTCGACGATCAGGACGTCCCGGCCGGCGATGTCGGTGTCCAGGTCCTTGAGGATCCGGACCACGCCGGAGGACTTGGTGCCGGCCCCGTAGGAGGACACCGCCATCCAGTCCATCGTGACCGGGGTCGACAGAGCCCGGGCGAGGTCCGCCATCACCATCACCGCGCCCTTGAGGACACCGACGATGAGCAGGTCCTTGCCCGCGTACTCCGCGTCGATCTTCGCGGCCAGCTCTGCGAGCTTCGCGTCGATCTCTTCCTTGGTGATGAGCACCGACTGGAGGTCGGTGCCCATGTCCTTGTCGTCCACCCTGGTCACTCTCGGTTCGTCTCGGTCCGTCAGGGTGCGGGGGGCCTGCGGCCCGTACGCCCCGGTGTGCGGCCGAAGGTCGGCTCAGTGGTCGGCGGCGGCCTCGTCGCGCCGCCGAATCACCAGACTGCCACACCGCCGTCGGACCTCGACCCGGCCGGGGAGGTTGATCGCTCCCTGACCGCGCCAGCCGGTGATCAGCCGGTCCACTTCCTCGATGTGCCGGGCGAAGAGAGAGCCGGGCGGCGCGCCCGCGGAGATGGCCGCACGCCGCAACACCCGGCGGCGGACCGCGGGCGGCAGCGCGTAGAGCTTGGCGGTGTCCAGGGCGGCGAAGCCGTCCCCGCCCTCCGCCCGCACCGTCTGCTCCACCTCGGCGGCCCAGCCGTCGAGGGCGTCGGCGTCGTCCCGGGAGAGCTGCGCCGTCCGGGCCAGCGCCTCGATCACCCCTTTGCCCAGGGACTTCTCCAGCGCGGGCAGCCCCTCGTGGCGGAGCCGCGAGCGGGTGTACGCGGGGTCGGTGTTGTGCGGGTCGTCCCAGACCGGCAGCGCCTGGACGAGGCAGGCCTTCCGGGCGGTCTGCCGGTCGAGCTGGAGGAAGGGGCGACGGTAACGGCCGCCGGCGCCGGAGACGGCCGCCATGCCGGACAGCGACCGGGTGCCGGAGCCCCGGGCCAGGCCGAGGAGCACGGTTTCGGCCTGGTCGTCACGGGTGTGGCCGAGCAGGATCGCGACGGCCCCGTGCCGCTCGGCGGCGGCGTCGAGGGCGGCGTAACGGGCGTCCCGGGCCGCGGCCTCGGGGCCGCCGCCCCGCCCGACGTGCACCGCGACCGATTCGACGGGGTCCAGACGGAGCGCCCGCATCCGGGTGGCGACTTCGGCGGCGCGCAGATCGGAGCCGGGCTGCAGACCGTGGTCGACGGTGACGCCACCGGCCCGGATGCCCAGTTTGGGGGCCTCGAAGGCGAGGGCGGAGGCGAGCGCCATGGAGTCCGCGCCACCACTGCAGGCGGCGAGGACGAGCGGACCGGGCCGCTGCTCGCCCGGCGGGTGGTCGGTGAGGACGTCGTGGAGTACGCGGCGGACCGCCAGGCGTATCGCTGCGACCGCTGGATGGGGACCCATGTCCGGTTCACTTCCTCGGGGCCGGGGCCGTACGGGGGGTCGTACGGGGTTCAGTCACGGCTTTTCATCACGCTGAGTATGTAGATGGTGACAGAGACGAGCCGATACCCGAGCATCGCACGCCCACCCATCACTCACGGTCCCTCGGACGGGTGATTACCGGGCGGGGCTCACCCGGCGGGCCGCCCCGCTCTCACGACTCGGCCTTCCGGTGCACCCGCGCGACCCAGTCCGCCGGTTTGGCGATCTCCGACTTGGTCGGGAGGGTGTTCGGCGAGGTCCAGACCCGGTTGAAGCCGTCCATCCCGACCTGGCTCACCACGGCCCGGACGAACCGCTCCCCGTCACGGTACTGCCGGAGCTTGGCGTCGAGACCGAGCAGCTTGCGCAGCGCCAGGTCCAGCCGGCCGGCCCCGCTCGCCCGCCGCTTCTGGAACTTCTCCCGGATCTCCGCCACCGACGGCACGACCTGCGGCCCCACCCCGTCCATCACGAAGTCCGCGTGCCCCTCCAGCAGGGACATCACGGCGGTGAGACGGGACAGGATCTCGCGCTGGGCAGGCGTCTGCACCAGTTCGACCAGGCTGTGGGCGCCGTCGTCGTCCGCGCCCTCCGGCCGGTTGCCGGTGAGCGACTGCACCGCCTCCCGGAGCCGCTCCAGCAGCGTGTTCGGGTCGATCTCGGTCTCGCCGAGGAACGACTGGATCTCACCCTCTATGTGGTCGCGCAGCCAGGGCACGGCGGTGAACTGGGTGCGGTGGGTCTCCTCGTGGAGGCAGACCCAGAGGCGGAAGTCGTGCGGCGCCACGTCGAGCTCCCGCTCCACATGGACGATGTTGGGCGCGACCAGCAGCAGCCGGCCGGCGCCGTTCTCCGCGCCCGGCAGGTCCCGGCCGACGGGGGCGAACGTCTCGTACTGGCCGAGGACGCGGGAGGCGAGGAACGACAGCAGCATCCCCAGCTCGACACCGGTCACCTTGCCGCCGACCGCGCCGAGGACCGAACCGCCGGCCGAACCGCCGCGCCGGTCCTGCATCTTCTCCAGCAGCGGCTTGAGGACCTCGCGGAACCCGGCGACGTTGGCCTTCACCCAGCCGGCCCGGTCCACCACGAGGACCGGGGTGTCGTGCGGCGCCGAGTCCGGCTGCGCCAGCCCGGTGAACGCCCGCACGTGCTCCTCGGAGGACTTGGCGTGCCGCCGCAGTTCGGCGACGACGGCCCGCGCCTCGTCCCGGGTCACCTCGGGTCCCGGCCGTACGAGCCGGGTCGCCGTCGCCACCGCGAGGTTCCAGTCGACCATCTCCGCACCACCGATGCTCGTCATGACTTCACGGTACGTGCTGCACAGCGGTTGCGGTGAGGGTTGTGGACGCCCCGGGCCGCCCACGGGGGACCCCGGGGCGGGGCCAGGTCAGCGGCAGCCGCAGTTGGCGACCGCCGAGGCCAGCCGGTCCAGGGCCGCCTGGGCCCCGTGGGGGTCGGCCGCGTCCGTGGTCATGAACGCGAACGCCAGCAGCCGCCCGTCGGCGTCCACCACCGTCCCCGCGAGGGTGTTCACACCCGTCAGGGTCCCCGTCTTGGCCCGGACGACCCCCGTGCCCGCGGGCGCGTCGGCGTAGCGGCCGCGCAGCGTCCCGGTGAACCCGGCCACGGGGAGCCCGGTGAGGACCGGCCGCAGTTCGGGGCGGGCCGGGTCCGCGGCGCGGACCAGCAGCTGGGCGAGGAGGTCCGCGGTGACCTCGTTCTTGCGGCTCAGCCCGCTGCCGTCGGTGAACTTCGCGCCCTTCAGGGGCAGGCCGAGCTTCTCGAGCCGCCGCGTGACCGCGCGGCCGCCGCCCTCGAAGCTCACCGGCTCCTCGACCGCGATCGCGGTCTGCCGGGCCAGGGCCTCGGCGATGTCGTTGTCGCTGGTGGTGAGCATCCGCTCGACCAGCGTCGAGAGGGGGAAGGACCGCACCACGGCCAGTCGCTCGGCCTTGTGGCCCGCGGTGACGGTGTGCGGATCGCCCTTGGTGTCGATGCCCCGGTCACGGAGCAGCCGGGCGAAGGTCCGGGCCGCGTCCGCGGCCGGGTCGGCGCTGCGCGGGGCCGGGCCGCCGGCGCTGTCGTCGAGCCTGCCCTCGTCGGCCATCAGCGGGGTGACGGCGGCGATGTTCTCGTTGCCGGGGCCGATCGGGTGCACGTCCGGGCCGCTGTAGCGGGAGGTGTCGTAGCCGACGGTGACCTCGGTGCGGCCGCGGTCCTTCAGCGCGCGGGCGGTGTCCCGGGCGAGGGTGCGCAGCGCGGCCGGCTTGTCCACGCCCAGGGGCTTGCGGGCCGTGAGGGTCGGGTCGCCGCCGCCGACCAGCACGATCTCGTCGTCCGCGGCCCCGGTGACGACGGTCGTCTCGATGCGGTGGTCGGGTCCGAGCGCGTCCAGCGCCGCCACCGCGGTCGCGATCTTGATGGTGGACGCCGGGAGGGCCGCGGTGCCGGCGTCGGAGCCGTAGAGCTGCTTGCCGGTGGCGGCGTCCACCACGGACGCGCTGCGCAGCGGACCGAGCGCAGGGTCCTTGAGCAGCGGACCGAGGGAGTCCGTGAGGCCGTCACGGGTGGGCGGGGGCACCGGGTCCGGGGACTGGGTGGGGCCGGCGGCGGCGCCCAGCGGGGCGAGGACCGTGGCGGCCCGCGGGACCGTACCCGCGGCGCGGCCGGACCGCCCGCCGGACCGCTCGCCGTGATGCTCGCCACGCGTCGGGCTCCGGGCCTCCGCACGCTGCCGCTCGGCCGTACGCTGACCGGAGTCCCAGGGACCGGCCGCGGTCACGGCAGCGGCCGCCACGGCCACTCCCACCAGCGCGGATGCGGCCGGAAGATGCCAGGCCGGATGCGCCCGCCATCGTTCGACCACCCATCTGAACTGCCACGATCCGGCCTCGGGCACCTCGGACCAGCCCCTTTCGCCATCACACACCTGCGTGAGGGACACTTAATCACCCGAAGTATGTGCTGATCATGGAGGAGCCACCCGTGGAGTTCGACGTCACCATCGAGATCCCGAAGGGTTCGCGGAACAAGTACGAGGTGGACCACGAGACCGGTCGCATCCGCCTGGACCGTCGACTCTTCACATCGACCAGCTACCCGGCCGACTACGGCTTCGTGGAGAACACTCTCGGCGAGGACGGCGACCCGCTGGACGCGCTGGTCATTCTCGACGAGCCGACCTTCCCGGGCTGCCTCATCAAGTGCCGTGCCATCGGCATGTTCCGGATGACCGACGAGGCCGGCGGCGACGACAAGCTGCTCTGCGTTCCGGCGTCCGACCCCCGGGTGGAGCACCTCCGCGACATCCACCACGTGTCGGAGTTCGACCGCCTGGAGATCCAGCACTTCTTCGAGGTGTACAAGGACCTGGAGCCCGGCAAGTCCGTCGAGGGCGCCAACTGGGTCGGCCGCGGTGAGGCCGAGGCCGAGGTCGAGGCCTCCATCAAGCGGCTCGAGGCCCAGGGCGGCCAGCACTGAGTCACTGAGGGCTCTTTTACCGTACGGCTGCGGGCGGTGCACCCTGAGGGGCGCACCGCCCGCCGCTGCACGGGGACATGGCGGGCAGCACAGCCGGGCATGCGGCATCGTGGCCGGTGAGGCACCGGAAAGAGAGGCGAGGAGGAGCGGAACGACGTGGTCGGGGACCCGAAGCGGAGCGGTGGCACACCTGAGGCGGATGCCCAGGAGGACCGCAAGCCGCAGTCGGACGAGGCGCACAGCGCCTTCACACCGCCGGAGGGCGTGCCGCTGCCGCCGCTTCCGGAGGAAGAGCATCCGACATCCGAGTTCGCGGTGCCCAGCGGGCTGGCGCAGGAGCACCACGCGGAGCCCGAGGGCTCGGCGTTCGCCCCGCCCAGGTCACAGACGCAGACGGGCACGCACGCCCGCCCGCAGTCCGCGTTCCCGGCGTTCACCCCGCCGCACGGCATCCCGATGGTCCGGCTGACCAAGGAGACGCCCTGGCAGGACCGGATGCGCACGATGCTGCGCATGCCGATCGCCGACCGGCCGGTGCCGGAGCGGGCGGAGAAGGTCGAGGACGAGACCGGCCCGGCCGTTCCGCGCGTCCTCGACCTGACGCTCCGTATCGGCGAACTGCTGCTCGCGGGCGGCGAGGGCGCGGAGGACGTCGAGGCCGCGATGTTCGGCGTCGCGCACGCCTACGGCCTCGACCGCTGCGAGCCGACCGTCACCTTCACCCTGCTGTCCGTCACCTACCAGCCCTCGCTGGTCGACGACCCGGTGACGGCCAGCCGCACCGTCCGGCGGCGGGGCACCGACTACACCCGACTGGCCGCGGTCTTCCGGCTGGTCGACGACATCTGCGCGGACGACGTCGAGATAAGCCTGGAAGAGGCGTACCGGCGGCTGGCCGAGATACGGCGTAACCGGCACCCCTACCCGGGGTGGGCGCTGACCCTGGCCGGCGGGGCGCTGGCGGGTGCGGCGAGCACCCTCGTCGGCGGTAGCTGGCTGGTCTTCCTGGCGGCGGCCGCCGGGGCCATGCTCGGTGACCGGCTGGCGTGGCTGGCCTCGGGGCGCGGGCTGCCGGAGTTCTACCAGTTCGTCGCGGCGGCGATGCCGCCCGCCGCGATGGGGATCGCGCTGAGCCTCGCCCACGCCGAAGTACAGGCCTCGGCCGTCATCACCGGTGGGCTCTTCGCGCTGATCCCGGGACGGGCGCTGGTCGCCGGTGTGCAGGACGGGCTGACGGGCTATTACATCACCGCCTCCGCCCGTCTGCTGGAGGTCGCCTACCTGGTGGTCGGCATCGTCTGCGGCGTGCTGACCGTGCTCTACGGCGGTGTCCGGCTGGGGGCGAGGCTGAATCCGGAAGAGGCCCTGGACGTGCCCAACCGGCCCGTGACCCAGATCCTCGCGGCGATGCTGCTGGCCCTCGCCTTCGCGATCCTGCTCCAGCAGGAACGTCACACCGTGCTGATCGCCACGCTCAACGGCGGCGTCGCCTGGATCATCTACGGGGCGCTGGCCGTCGAGGTCGGGGTGAACCAGGTCGCCTCGACGACGGTGGCGGCGGGGCTGGTCGGCCTCTTCGGCCAGCTGCTGTCGCGCTACCGGTACGCCTCGGCGCTGCCGTACGTCACGGCGGCGATCGGACCGCTGCTCCCCGGTAGCGCCATCTACTTCGGGCTGCTGAACCTCGCCCAGGGCGGCCTCGACTCGGGTCTGGCCTCGCTGACCAAGGCGGCGGCGCTGGCGCTGGCCATCGCGATCGGGGTGAACCTGGGTGGTGAGATCGCCCGGCTCGCCATCAAGATCCCGGGTGCGGCGGACGCCTCGGCGCGCCGGGCCGCGAAGCGGACGCGCGGGTTCTGACGTACGGGGTCCGACGTACGGGCTCCGACGTACCGGGTCTGACGTACGAGGTCCGGCGCGCGGGTGCGCCGGGCCGGTGGCGCCGCACTGGCGGCGCCACCGGGCGGGTCAGCGCTTGGCGTGACGGCCGCGCGGGGCCGGGGACTGGCCGGTGTCCGACTGCTCCTGCGGGGCGGCCGCCGCGGCCTTCTTGGACTGGCCGCGGGCCCGGAGGTACTCGATCACGATCGGGACCACCGAGAGCAGCACGATCCCGACCAGGATCATCTCGATGTGCTGGTGCACGAAGTCGATCTGGCCGAGCGCCGCGCCCAGCAGGGTGACGCCGGCGCCCCAGAGGGCTCCGCCGATGATGTTGAAGATGATGAACGAGCGGTAGTTCATCCGGCTCACACCGGCGATGATCGGCGTGAAGGTACGGATGATCGGGACGAAGCGGGCCAGAATCAGCGACTTCGGACCGTGCTTCTCGAAGAACTCGTGGGCCTTCTCGACGTTCTCCTGCTTGAAGAGCTTCGAGTCGGGCCGCCGGAAGAGCGCGGGGCCGACCTTCCGCCCGAAGAGATAGCCGACCTGGTCGCCGAGGACCGCGGCGGCGACGATGAGCACGCACACCAGCCAGAGCGGCTTGTCCAGCTTGTCGGTGACCACCAGCAGACCGGTGGTGAAGAGCAGCGAGTCACCCGGCAGGAAGAAGCCGATGAGCAGGCCGGACTCGGCGAAGACGATCGTCAGCACACCGAGCAGGCCGAACGTCTGGATCAGGAAGTCCGGGTCCAGCCAGCTGGGGCCGAGCGCGAGGGTGGTCACGGTTGACAGGCTCCTGGGTCGAGGGCGCAGGCTCAAGCGGGGCCCGGGCACAGGGATAGGCGGTGGCTGCCGATGATGCGGTGCGGCAGTCCCAAGCTATCAACGCGAGCGACGGCGCTCCGGTTCCAGGACCGGCCACCGCACCCGGCAGCCCCTGCCCCGGGGCCCCGGCCGACGCCCCGCGCCCGCCCGGCCGGTACCGCCGGACAGCGCAACGGACCGCCCTCCGGGTGCGTCCCCCGCCCCCGCGTCCGATCCTTTCCGCAGGAGGTGACTGTGATGGGCATCGAGGAGTTCGGAGGCGGCCAGGGCGCCCAGGCCGACGTTCTGGTGGTGACGACCAACGACGTGCCGGGTTACCACGTTCAGCAGGTCATCGGCGAGGTCTTCGGCCTGACGGTGCGCTCGCGCCACCTGGGCAGCCAGATCGGAGCCGGTCTGAAGTCGATGATCGGCGGCGAGCTGCGGGGGCTCACCAAGACCCTGGTCGAGACCCGGAACCAGGCCATGGAACGGCTCGTGGAACAGGCCCGGGCCCGCGGCGGGAACGCGGTGCTGATGATGCGGTTCGATGTGGCGGAAGCCGCAGACGTGGGCACCGAGGTCTGCGCCTACGGCACCGCGGTGGTACTGGCCCCGCAGTCCTGACGCGGCTCCGCCGGCCGCCCGGCGGCCGGCGGCAGCCCCGCGTCCGGCGGCATCCCCGCGTCCGGCGGTCACGGCACCGTCAGCAGCACCGGCACCGGTGCGCCGGCGGGCCGGGGCCCGGGCAGGGCCGGGTGATGTCCGCCACCCGGCGGCCGGAGGAAAGCCCGGCAGGGTCCCGCCGGGCGCGGACCCCGGCGCGCGCTGCCGGGGTCCGCGCCCGTCAGGTGTGCCGCGCCGCGTTGGCGAGAATCGCGTCCCGCAGATAGCCCGCGAGACCCGGCTTGATGCCGTCGAGCGACTCGGTGAACCGCTGGTCGGCGACGTACATCTCACCGAGGCACGTGTGGAATGCGTGGTCGCACGCGTAGAAGTTCCGGCCGATCTGCTGCCGGTGCTCCTCCGCGAGGTCCATCGCCGCCTCGGAGTCCGGCGCCGTGCCCGCTTCGATGAGGGCGACGAACGCGGCGGTGTTCTCCTCTCCCTCGGCCTTGATCCGCAGCCAGTCCTCCTTGGTGTAGGAGGCGGCCCGGCGCTGCGACTCCCGGTAGGCGTCGGTGTCGCCCCAGCGCCGCTGGACCTCGTCCGCGTACTGCTCCGGGTCCTGGTCCCCGAAGACCTCGAACCTCTCCTCGGGGGTGAGAGTGATGCCCATCTTTCCTGCCTCCATGGCGTGTTCGACGGCCGCGGCCATCGCCTGCAGCCGAGCGATCCGGGCGGACAGCAGTCCGTGCTGACGCCGCAGGTGTTCCTGCGGGTCCACCCCCGGGTCGTCGAGCAGGGCCGCGACCTCGTCGAGCGGGAAGCCGAGCTCCCGGTAGAACAGGATCTGCTGCAGCCGGCCGAGGTCGGCGTCGTCGTACCGCCGGTGCCCCGCACGGCTGCGGGCGCTCGGGGAGAGCAGCCCGATCTCGTCGTAGTGGTGCAGGGTGCGCACCGTGACCCCGGCGAAACCGGCGACCTGTCCCACGGAATAGCTCATGCCGTCCGCTCCCTTCTCTGTGCGCTCCACAGCCTGCTGCCTCACGTCGCGTGAGGTGCAAGCCCCGAGTTTCGTTCCGATCCGTACCGATATGCACGGCTATGGTGTGCCCGTGGTACCGGAAGCCGCCGCCCAGCGCAGTCCCGTCGGCCCACGAGCCCTGCTGCCGCTGACCCTTCCGGCACTCGTGGTCGGGGTGGCCGCCGCCCTGGTGCTGCTGGGCATCAGCGAACTCGCCGAAGTCCTGGAGGATCTGCTCTGGACGACCCTGCCCGAGGCGCTGGGCGTCGGGCGCTGGTCGACGGGGTGGATGGTCGCGGTCCTCACCGCCACCGGGCTGGCCGTGGGCCTGGTGGTGTGGAAGGTGCCGGGGCACGCGGGGCACGACCCGGCCACCACCGGACTCGTCGACCCCCCGATCCCGCCGCGGGTGGTCCCCGGACTGCTGCTCGCCTCCGTTCTGGCGCTGGCGGGCGGAGTCAGCCTCGGACCGGAGAACCCGATCACCGCGGCCAACATCGCGCTGGCGTTCTGGCTCGGGACCAAGGCGTTCCCGCACTCCCCCGCCGACCTGTGGGTGGCGCTGGCCGCCGCCGGGACGGTCGGCGCGCTCTTCGGCACGCCGGTCGCGGCGGCGCTGATCGTCACCGAGAGCCTCGTCGGCCGCCCGGCCCCCGGACCGCCGGGACAGGGGCCGGGAGACGGCCCCGGAGTCTCGCTCTGGGACCAGCTGTTCGCGCCGCTGGTCGCCGGCGGGGCGGGTGCCATCACGACCGCGCTGGTCGCCGACCCGGCCTTCCAGTTGAACCTCCCGGACTACTCGGACACCGAGTACAGCGATCTGCTGGGCGCCATGGTGATCGCCTCCGCCGGAGCGGTCCTCGCCATGGCGGCCGTGTACGCGTTCCCCTGGGTGCACCGGGCCTTCCGGCGGCTGCGGCATCCGGTGGCGATGACGGCGTCGGGCGGGGTGGTGCTGGGGCTGCTCGGTGCCCTGGGCGGACATCTCACGCTGTTCAAGGGGCTGGAGCAGGTCAAGGAGCTGACGGCCGATCCGGACGGCTGGTCGGCGGGGGGATTCGCCCTGATGGCGGTGGTCAAGGTCGCCGCGCTCACCGTCGCCGCCGCCAGTGGCTTCCGCGGCGGACGGATCTTTCCCTCGGTGTTCGCCGGGGTCTCGCTGGGGCTGTGCGCCCATGCCGTCGTCCCGCAGGTGCACCTCGCCCTCGCGGTGGTCTGCGGCGTGCTGGGGATTCTCATGGCGATCACCCGGCAGGGCTGGCTGAGCCTCTTCACGGCTGCCGTCCTCGCGTCGGACATCGCCGTTCTGCCGGTGCTCTGCCTGGCCTCGCTGCCCGCGTGGCTGATCGTCTCCGGCCGCCCGCTGATGCAGCTGCACGACGACGGCACCCCGGTGCGCTGACGGGACACCGGTGCGCTGAGGAGCTCCCGGTGCGCTGACGGCACCCGGTGCGCCGACGGGACCGGCCGTGCGCATCCGGACCGGCCGGGCGGGCGGCGCGGCCCCGTCGGCCATAAGGTCGCGACAGATGGAGGCACCGCGAAAGGGCACCTTCGCCATGTCGCTGCACAACGGTCCCGACCCCGCGGAGAGCGAGCGGGGCGCGCTGTCGGTCAACCCCTTCTTCGGGCCCGCCGATCCGGCCGGCGGAATGGTCGCGGCGCCCCCGCGCCACCGGCTGCCGGACGGTCCGATGTCCGCCGACATCGCCTACCAGCTCGTCCACGACGAGCTGATGCTCGACGGCAACGCACGGCTCAACCTGGCCACCTTCGTGACCACGTGGATGGACCACCAGGCCGGGCTGCTGATGTCCAAGTGCCGCGACAAGAACATGATCGACAAGGACGAGTACCCCCGCACCGCCGAGCTGGAGCGGCGCTGCGTCGCCATGCTCGCCGACCTCTGGCACGCCCCCGACCCGAGCACCACCATCGGCTGCTCCACCACCGGGTCGAGCGAGGCGTGCATGCTCGCCGGGATGGCCCTCAAACGCCGCTGGGCACGGCGCAACGCCGACCGCTATCCGGGCCGCGCCCGGCCCAACCTGGTGATGGGCATCAACGTCCAGGTGTGCTGGGACAAGTTCTGCAACTTCTGGGAGGTCGAGCCGCGGCAGGTCCCCATGGAGGGCGACCGCTTCCACATCGACCCGCAGGCAGCGGCGGACCTCTGCGACGAGAACACCATCGGCGTCGTGGCCGTCCTCGGCTCGACCTTCGACGGGTCCTACGAGCCCGTGGCGGAATTGTGCGCGGCGCTCGACGCGCTCCGGGAACGCACCGGGCTGGACGTGCCCGTCCATGTGGACGGGGCCTCGGGCGGGATGATCGCCCCCTTCCTCGACCCGGAGCTGGTCTGGGACTTCCGGCAGCCCCGCGTCTGCTCCATCAACACCTCGGGCCACAAGTACGGACTGGTCTACCCGGGCGTCGGCTGGGCGCTCTGGCGGACGGCCGACACCCTGCCGGAGGAGCTGATCTTCCGGGTGAACTACCTGGGCGGCGACATGCCCACCTTCGCGCTCAACTTCTCCCGGCCGGGGGCGCAGGTCGCCGCGCAGTACTACACCTTCATGCGGCTGGGCCGCGAGGGCTTCCGGGTGGTGCAGCAGACGTCGCGGGACGTCGCCCGGTCGCTGTCCGAACGGATCGAGGCCATCGGCGACTTCCAGCTGCTGACCCGCGGCGACGAACTCCCGGTCTTCGCCTTCACCACGGCCGCGGACAACCGGCACTTCGACGTCTTCGACGTGTCCCGGCGGATGCGGGAGGCAGGCTGGCTGGTGCCCGCCTACACCTTCCCGCCCCACCGGGAGGATCTGTCCGTGCTCCGGGTGGTGTGCCGCAACGGCTTCACCGCGGACCTCGCCGACCTCTTCCTGGAGGACCTCCTCCGGATCCTCCCCGACCTGCGGAAACAGTCGGAGCCGAGCAAGCGGCCCCCGTCCGTCGCCACGGCGTTCCACCATTAGCGGGCTTCCGGGGCCGGAGTCCCGGGCGTCCTCGGACCTCTAAGCCCCCGCAGGAGGCCCCGAAGCCCCCGCATGCCTCAGAACGGGAACCCGCTCCGGCCGTGCTGGATGGAGATCCACTTCTGGGTGGTGAACGCCTCCACCATCGACTCGCCGTTCAGCCGTCCGAGGCCGGACTGCTTCTCGCCGCCGAACGCCACGATCGGCTCGTCGTGGACCGTGCTGTCATTGATGTGGATCATGCCGGTCTCGATCCGCTGGGCGAGCCGCACCCCCCGCTCCACATCGCCCGTGTGCACGGCCCCGCTCAGCCCGTACGGGGTGTCGTTGGCGATCCGTACCGCCTCGTCCTCCCCGTCGAACGGCACCACGAGGGCCACCGGGCCGAAGATCTCCTGGCTGAGCACGGGCGCGTCGGCCGCCAGCCCGGTCAGCACGGACGGCGCCACCAGGTTGCCCTCCGTGGTGCCGCGCACCAGGGCGGTGGCCCCGGCCTCCACCGTCTGCTCGACCAGCGTCGATATCGCCTCGGCCTGCGAGGAGTTGATCAGCGGGCCGATGTGGGTCTCCGGGTCTGCCGGGTCGCCGACCTTCAGGGTCCGCACCTTGGCGACGAACTTCTCGGTGAACTCCCGCTCCACGCGGCGGTCCACCAGCACCCGGTTGGCCGCCATGCACACCTGTCCCTGGTGCACGAACCGGCTGAACACCGCGGCGTCCACCGCGTAGTCCAGGTCGGCGTCGTCCAGCACGATCAGCGCGCTGTTCCCGCCCAGCTCCAGCACGGCGTGCTTGAAGTTGGCGGCGCAGACCGACGCGACGTGCCGGCCCACCTTGTCCGAGCCGGTGAAGGAGATGACCTTCGGCACGGGGTGTTCGATGAGCGCGTCGCCTATCTCCGCTATGTCGGTGATGACGACGTTCAGCACGCCGGCCGGCAGGCCCGCCTCCTCGAAGACCTTGGCCACCAGCCCGCCGCCGACGACCGGGGTGTTCTGGTGCGGCTTGAGGACCACCGCGTTGCCGAGCGCCAGCGCGGGCGCCACGGACTTGACGGACAGCAGGAAGGGGAAGTTGAACGGGCTGATGACCCCGACCACGCCGACCGGGAGCCGGTAGACCCGGTTCTCCTTGCCGTCGACCGGGGACGGGAGGATCCGGCCCTCGGGGCGCAGGGCCAGCTGGATCGCCTCCCGGAGGAACTCCTGGGCGAGGTGCAGCTCGAAGGCCGCCTTCAGCCGGGTGCCGCCCAGCTCCGCGATGATCGCCTCGGTGATCTCCTGCTCGCGGTCCTGGATGATCCGCAGCGCACGCTCGAAGACGAGCCGGCGCGCATAGGGGTTGGTGGCGGCCCAGTCGCGCTGTGCGCGCTCCGCCGCCCGATAGGCCTGGTCGACCTCGTCCACCGTGGCCACGGTGACGGAGGCCAGTTTCTCCCCGTCGTACGGATTGAAGTCGATGATGTCCCAGGAGCCGCTGCCGGACTTCCACTCGCCGTCTATGTACTGGTGGGCCAACTCTGTGAAGTAGGACATGCCATCCCTGTCTGGAGGCGGGGCGCTGGTCGGACGCCCCGGGCGTACGCACTCTCCTGATGGCTTGTCATCGTACTGACGAGTCACACGCGATGGACCATGGCCGACAACACGTCCCGGCTCTCCGCCGGGCTCAGGGCGTCCTCGTGCAGCCGCTCCATCGCCCGCTCGTACTGGGCGACTTCGTCCCGCTTGTCGAGGTAGAGCGCGCTGGTGAGCTGCTCCAGGTAGACGACGTCGGGGAGGTCGGACTCGGGAAAGCGGAGCAGGGTGAACGCCCCGCTCTCGGCCGCGTGCCCGCCGAAGGCGAACGGCATGACCTGCAGCCTCACGTTCGGCCGCTCGGAGATCTCGGCGAGGTGCCGCAGCTGGCCGCGCATGACCGCGCTGCCGCCGTAGGGGCGGTGCAGGGCGGCCTCGTCGAGCACCACGTGGAACTCCGGACCGCGCTCGGAGACCAGCAGCTTCTGCCGCTCCAGGCGCAGCGCGACCCGCCGTTCGACCTCGCTGCGGGTCGCCTCCGGCTGGCCGCGGGTCACGACCGCGTGGACGTACTCCTCGGTCTGCAGCAGCCCGTGCACGAACTGCACCTCGTAGCTGCGGATGCTCGACGCCGCACCCTCCAGGCCGACGTAGGTCTGGAACCAGCCCGGCAGCACGTCGCCGTAACTGTGCCACCAGCCCGCCACGTTGGCCTCGCGGGCCAGTCCGAGGAGCGCCTCGCGCTCCGCGCCGTCGACGACCCCGTAGAGGGTGAGCAGATCCTCGACGTCCCGTGCCTTGAAGCTCACCCGGCCCAACTCCATGCGGCTGATCTTCGATTCGGACGCGCGGATCGAGTACCCGGCGGCCTCCCGTGTGACGCCGCGGGATTCCCGGAGCCTCCTGAGCTGGGACCCGAGCAGGATGCGGCGCACCATGGAGCCGCTCGATCCGCCTGCCCCGCCTGCTCCTCCGCCAGCCACTGCTGGGAGGTGCCCCCTATCCGGCTGCACTGTGCCCATGTCCCGACTGCCTGTCTCCGTTGGTGATGCACTGCGACCGTCAACGGGCGCAGTCTGCCACCTCCGGGCTCCGTTGCGTATGCATCCGGTTACACAGACGGGAAGTTGCCCGCAGAGGCTCTGGATCCAGCCGTGGGGAGGAATGCGGAAAAAACCGCCTCTGTCCCCCCAACTTCTCTACGTGCACGTGCATTTGCCCTTGCATCTGCCGTGTGCTTTGGGAACCATGGTGCAGGAGCACCAGCACGCCGCCTTGACCGATTCCTATAGGGCCAGGAGTGCCTCGCATGGGGACCCAAGGATCGACCATGTTCGCGCCGTTACGGCAGGGCCTCCCTCCCATCGACCCCGTGTCCGTGTCGAGTTCGGTGTCCTGCGCACTGACCGGCGCCTACGAATCGGTCAGCGGGGCCCGGCGGTTCACCGAGGCCGCGCTCGGCCGGTGGGAGCTGAGCGACTGCTTCGACGACGTGGCGCTCGTGGTGTCGGAACTGGTCACCAACGCCCTCCGGCACGCCCTCCCGGGCAGTGGTCCGGCGGCGCCCGAACCCGCCGTCCGGCTGCATCTGATGCGCTGGACGTCCCGCCTGGTCTGCGCCGTGCGGGACCCGAGCGAGACGAGCCCGGTCGCCGGCGAGATCTCCGCCGACGATCCGGACTGCTCCGCGGAGTCGGGGCGCGGGCTGTACCTCGTCGAGGCGTTCAGTGACAGCTGGGGCTGGCACCCGCTCGCGGGCACCCTGCACGGCAAGGTGGTCTGGGCGATGTTCCACCTCCCGGCGACGGCCCGGCGGAACGCCCTGGCCGTCTGAACGCCACATTCCGTGCGAGGTCTACGCGGGTCACTCCGCGGCGAGGTGGTCGAACTCCCCGTCCTTGACCCCGCGCAGCAGCGCGTCCACCTCGGCGGGGGTGTAGATGAGCGCGGGCCCGTCGGGGAAACGCGAATTGCGCACCGCCACCCCGCCGTCCGGCAGTTTGGCCATCTCCACGCAGGCGCCCTGGGAGTTGCTGTGCCGGCTCTTCAGCCAGACGACTCCGTGCAGGTCCTTTGCCGCCATACCGTTGTACGGGTGGTGCACAGGACGCTCCCGGGACGCAGAGGCAATTTCCCCGGATCATAACCTGGTTCATGTGCCCCTGCATGAGCATATGCACGTGCACAAGGGGTTGTCGGAGACGCTGCACAGGGTGCGTCCGGCGGCTATTTCCCGGTGGAGTACGGCAGCAGCGCCATCTCGCGGGCGTTCTTGACGGCACGGGCGAGCTGCCGTTGCTGCTGCGCCGTGACACGGGTCACCCGGCGGCTGCGGATCTTCCCCCGGTCGGAGATGAACTTCCGCAGCAGATCGGTGTCCTTGTAGTCGATGTACGTGATGCCGGCCGCGTCCAGGGGGTTCGGACGGGGCTTCGCATTCCTGCGGGATTCGGGACGGCGGGCTTCGGGACGGCGGGACATCGGATACGGGCCTTTCCTCAGGTGGGGGACGGTTGCTTTCCGGGGTGCGGACCTCCCCGCGGGAGGGCGGTGTTCCGCGGCGGAGGGTGTTCCCCGGAACCGGCACGGCGGGTCAGGAAACGGGGTCGAGCAACGAGTCGAATGCCGGCGGGAGCTGCTTCCACGCCTCCTGCCCCGCCGCGTATTCGGCGTCGGTGAGCAGGCAGGACTCCAGGAGTTCGAGCAGTCCGTCGCGGTCGAGTCCGGGCGAGGTGAAGACGAGGTGCTGGGCGCGGTCCCCGTGGTCGGGGTCCCAGTCCAGCGCCGCCGCCGCCCGCCGCACGGGCGGCACCATCTCCCAGGCGGCGTCGGGGAGCGAGGCCAGCCAGGGGCCGGTGTCCTCGACGCAGAGCGCGCCGCCCGCGGCGTCCCAGGAGAGCAGGGTGTCGGGCCGGTCGGCGAGCCAGAACCGGCCCCGGCTGCGGGCCGCCGCGCAGGTCAGGTCCTCCAGCGCGGCGTAGAGCCGCTCCGGGTGGAAGGGCCGGGTGCGGTGCCACACCGCGGTGGTGACGCCGTGCTCGTCGGCCTCCTGGGGCAGCAGCGCACAGGCCGGGTACTGACGGGCGGCCGCCGCCTCCACGTCGAAGCCCGCGAACGCGACGTCTGCCAGCTCCGCGGAGTCCACCGGCACCCGACGGGCGGTGGGGTGGAGCTGGGCCAGCAGCGAGAGGTCCGCCGGATCCGTCCCCTCCGCGGCTCCGTCCGGACCGTCGCCGGCGGGTGCGACGACGAGCACCGGCGGATATTCGAGCTGCCGGGCCCAGGTGTCGGCCACCGTGCGCCGGTCGCTCGCCGCCGCCGCGAGCCCCACCTCGGCGAGGTCGTCGCCGCAGCTCAGATACGGCACGAGCAGCGCCGGGTCCACCACCGTGATCACCTGGGTGAGCCGCAGCGCCTCGCCGCTGTGCGCGGCGACCACTTCGGCCATGGCCTTGGGCTCGACGGAGTCCCACAGCTCGACGACCGCCAGCCGGCACAGCCCACTGTCGGAGAGCCGCTCCAGCTCGGGGACCAGATCCTCCCTCAGGGCGCAGCAGGCGCAGTCGTTGACCAGCGGGGCCTCGCCGGTGCCGAGCACCCCGCCGCTGTCCCGGACCGTGCGCCGGACGGTGCCGGCCCCGGCGGTCGCGAGGTCGTGGTGGAGCGCCACGCTGCCGGGCACCGCGTGCAGCAGCCGGTCCACGGCGGCCTTGCGGGCCTCCGTGTGGAGTCCGCCGACCAGCACCACCGGCAGCCGCCCGTCGCGGGCCGCCATCAGCGGTCCCCGCGCTTGCCGTAGCGGCGCTCGAACCGCTCGACGCGGCCGGCGGTGTCCAGGACGCGCACCTTGCCCGTGTAGAAGGGGTGGCTCGCCGAGGAGATCTCGACGTCGATCACCGGGTAGGTGTTGCCGTCCTCCCACTCGACGGTCTTGTCGCTGGTCGCCGTCGACCGGGTGAGGAAGGCGAAGTCCGCCGCGCTGTCACGGAAGACGACGGGGTGGTACGGGGGGTGTATGCCGGGCTTCATCTCGCTCCTCCTCAGCGCTCTTCGCGGTAGGTGACGTGCCGGCCGGCGACCGGGTCGTACTTGCGCAGCTCCAGCCGGTCGGGGTTGTTGCGGCGGTTCTTGCGGGTCACATAGGTGTGCCCGGTGCCGGCGGTGGACCGGAGTTTGATCACCGGGCGTAGTTCGTTGCGGGCCATGGGGTCTACTATACAGAAATGGTTTCCATTTTCATTAGGAGGTTCTGAGCTGTGTCCGCCCACTGCCAGCTGACCGGCCGCAAGCCGGGCTTCGGCAACCACGTCTCCCACTCCCACCGCCGCACCCGGCGGCGGTTCGACCCGAACATCCAGCGCAAGCGCTACTGGCTGCCCAGCGAGGGCCGGCACGTCCGGCTCACCCTGAGCGCCAAGGGCATCAAGGCGGTGGACACCCTCGGCATCGAGAAGGCCGTGGCCCGCATCCGGGCCCGTGGGGAGCGGATCTGAATGGCGAAGCAGAGCAAGATCGCGAAGAACGAGAAGCGCCGGGCGGTCGTCGCCCGGTACGCCGCCCGGCGGGCGCTGCTGAAGGCGGTCATCCGCAACCCGGAGACCCCGGAGCAGGAACGCTTCGCCGCCCAGCGCGAGCTGCGCCGCCAGCCGCGCGACGCCAGCGCCACCCGGGTCCGCAACCGCGACTCCGTCGACGGACGGCCCCGCGGCCACCTGCGGGCCTTCGGCCTCTCCCGGGTGCGGATGCGTGAACAGGCGCACGCCGGCTTCCTGCCGGGAGTCCGCAAGGCCAGCTGGTAGCCGGACGGCGGACCGCGGGGGCACCGGGGGCCGGTGCGCCGCGGTCCGTCCGTTCCGGGCGGTTCGCCGCCGTTCCGGCGGTTCGCCGATCATGGCCGGAGTGTGCGGACGCCCCCGGTGGCCGGGCGGGGCCGGGCCGTACGATCGGTCCCTGTGACGCGCTCCGGAGTTCCCGTTCGGGCCTACGCCGCCCGCCCCTGCACCGTCGTCGTCTGCCGGGGGTGCTGCTGCGGCAACGAGCGCAAGCACCCCACGGCCGACCACCGGTGGCAACTGGCGCGCCTGGAGGCGGCGGCCGCGGAGTCCGGCGGCCGGCTGTCGGTGCGCACCACGGACTGCCTGGGGCCCTGCGCCCAGGCGAACATCGTGGTCGTGCAGCCGTCCGCCGAGGGGCGGCGCAAGGGCGGCCGGGCCACCTGGATCGGCTTCGCCATGGACGACGACTGCACCGACGACATCCTCTCCTGGGTCGCCGCGGGCGGGCCCGGGGAGGCGGAGCCGCCGGCCACGCTCACGCTGCAGTTCGTCCCGCCGCCGAAGCCGGTACGGAGCTGAGGGCGGGACGGAGTTGAGGGCGGGGCGGAGTTGAGGGCGGCCGGCTGTGGACGGTACGGGGGCGAGGCCCGGCCTGAGGTGAGGACGGGAGCCGGCGCGGGCCTGAGATGGCGGGGAACCCCGGGGTGGGCCGCGGGCGTTGCCTAGCGACGTCCCGTCAGCGCCCGCCGAGGGAGGCCCGGTCCGCCGCCGCGGTGCCCTCGTGCCAGCCCTGCACGTCCCGGGCTCCCCGGACGGAGTGGCGGGTGGTGACCGGGAACATCTGCTCGGCCGCCCCCGCGACCGCGACGTCCCGGGCGGCGAGCACCGGGAGCAGCCGCTCACCGAGTTCGGTGGCGGACTCGGCCACGGTGCGTTCGGTCGCGGCGCTGAGCCGCTGGCGTATCCGGTTCGCGTAGCCGAGCAGGAACGACTGCCGGAAGGTCTTGGTCCGTTTCCGTCCGGCGGTGCGCTGGCCCGCCTCGGCCCGGGTCATGGCCGCCGTGGCCTGCACGAGCAGCGAGGTGTACAGCAGCTCGACGGATTCCAGGTCGGTCGCGAAGCCGACCACCGTCGAGAATCCCAGGTCCTCGTTCCACACCGCACGGCAGCGGTTGGCCTCGGCGACGGCGTCCAGCAGCATCGCCCCGGTCGACTCGTAGGGCCGGTCGACACCGATCCGGACGGCTTCGGGGGCGCCCTCCGGGCCGGCCCCGGCACCCGCCGCGAGCAGCGCCTCGTCGATGCTGTGCCGCGCCATCAGCTGCTGGGCCTTGCCGGTGAGCGCCTCCGCCTCCTCCGGGTAGTCGGTGGCCTCCGCCTTGGCCAGCAGCGCCCGGATCCGGCCCAGCATCTTCGGCTCGCCGGCGGTGCCGGACGGTGCGGCGGACGCGGGTGCGGTCGCGGTGGCCCGGCGGCCGGAGGTGCCGGGCACCGGGCCGACCGGTTCGATCGCCGGCAGCCCGAAGAGCAGCCGCAGCACGTCCAGCAGTGCCTCGGCCAGCGGGAAACGGTCCATGGCCTCCCGGCCGCCGAGCTCCGTCAGGAAGCGGTCGTCGGCGGTCCACCACGCCTCGGCGCCGAGCTCCCGCAGCTGTCCTTCCCAGCGGGGGTCCAGTGCGCCGGGGGCGTAGCGCCGTGCCTCGGCCGCGATCAGGTCGACGGCGAGCCGCGTCGGCCGGGCGTCGTCGGGGGCCGTGCGCCGGGCCATGCGCACCACGTCCGCCGGCTGCCAGCCCCGCTCCCAGGCCTGCCGCACGAGCTGCTCCGCGCGGCGCAGCAGGACCCGGCCGACCGCCGGCCACTGTCCGGCGTCCGCGGCGAGCAGCGAGGCCCCGGCCTCCACCGCGTCGTCGGCGTCCGGTGCGGACGCGTAGAGCACCCGCCCGAGGACGTCCTCGACGATCCGGTCCGGTCCCTGTGTGTCCTGCCGCTCTCTGCCCACCCGGCACAGGCTAAGGGCTGTCGCGCCATCCCCGGCGAGGGGCCGCTGTTCCCCGGCGAGGAGCCGCTGATCCCTGGCGAGAGGCGGCTGATCCCGGCGAGAGGCCACTGATCCTGGCGAGGGAACGCTTGAACCCGCCTCTCCCGGGCCGGTGCGGACGGGCGTCGCCCCGTCGGCCCGTCGCCCCGTCGGCCGGGGCCGGGGTCCCGTCAGCAGCCCCCGACCCCGGTCAGCCGCCCGCCGCCGCTCCGGCTGCCGTCAGCCGCCCGCCGCCGCCCGCGTCCCCGAATCCTCCAGCACCCGGGCCGTCGGGCCGCTCTCGATCACCCGGCCGTCGTGCAGCACCAGCACCGTGCCGGTCCGCTCCGCCACCAGGCGCAGGTCGTGGCTGACCAGTACCAGGGCCAGCCCCTGGGCGCGCAGCCCGACCAGGAGGTCCATCACCGCGTCCGCGGTGTCCCGGTCGAGCGCCGAGGTCACCTCGTCGCAGACCAGGACGTCCGGCTCGGCGGCCAGCGCGCGGGCGATCGACACCCGCTGGCGCTGCCCGCCGGAGAGCTCGTGCGGCAGCCGGCGGGCGTGCTCGGGCCCGAGGCCGACCCGTTCCAGCAGCTCGGCGACCCGGCCCGGGACGGCCCGGCGCTCGCAGCGCCGGTGCAGCCGCAGCGGGCGGGCCAGGGCGGACGACACCGTGACCGCGGGGTTGAGCGCGCCCATCGGGTCCTGGGGCACGAGCTGGATGCGGCGGCGCTGTTCCCGGGTGCGGGCGCGGGCGCCCGCGGGCAGCTCGTCGCCGTCCAGCAGGACGGAGCCGCCGGACGCCCGCTGGAGCCCGACGAGCGTGCGCAGCAGGGTCGTCTTGCCCGCACCGGAGGCACCGACCACGCCCACGGACGCGCCGGGCGGCACCTCCAGGTCCACCCCGTGCAGCACCGGGGTCCGGCGGGCGCCCAGATGCGCCGTCAGGCCGCGGGCGGACAGGCCGCGACGCGTCGGCTCCGGGCCTGCGGACGCCGCGGACGACGCGGACTCGGCGGATGGGGCTTGGGAGGACGGGACGTGAGAGGACGAGGCCTCAAGGGACGGTGCGTCGGTGGAGGAGGCCGGGGAGGCTTCGGGGGCGGCTGCGGAGGACGGGACCGCCGAGGGCACCACACCCCCCGGCCCCCCGGCGGAGGCTGTCGCGGTGCGGGGCAGCGCGGTCCGGGCGGGCGGCGGCGCCAGTTCCACCACGTCGTCCGCCAACTGCCCGACCAGCTCCGGGTCGTGGCAGGAGAGCACCACCGCGAGGCGGTGGTCGGCGGCCAGCCGGCGCAGGGTCACGGCGATCTCGTCGCGGAGGGCGGCGTCGAGGCCCGCGGTCGGCTCGTCGAGCAGCAGGACCCGTGGGCGGCGGCCGATCGCGCGGGCCAGGGCCACCCGGCGCTGCTGGCCGCCGGACAGCTCGCGCGGGCGGCGCCGGAGGAGTTGCGGCACGGCCGGCAGCCGCACCTCGTCGAGCAGGGCGAGCAGCGCGGGGCGGGTGGTGTCCCGGGCGGTCTCGGCGAGCAGCCCGCCCACCCGCATCCGGGGGTTGAGCCCCGAGGCCGGGTCCTGCCCCAGGTAGGCGATGTGGTGCCGGCGCAGGTCGCGCAGCCGGTCCGGGGAGCAGTCCAGGACGTCCCGGCCGAGCACCCGCACGGTGCCCGCCGTCCGGGCCGTCCCCGCGGGCAGGGCTCCGGCGACGGCGCGCAGCAGGGTGGTCTTTCCGCAGCCCGAGGGGCCGGTGAGCGCCACCACCCGGCCGGGCGGGGCCTGCAGGGTGCCGTCGGTGAGCAGGACGCCGCCGCTGTCGGCGGTCACGGTCAGCCCGCTGACGTCGACGGCGACGTCCGGAGCGCCGTCCGCCGTCCCCGGTTCCGCGGTCAGGTCCACGGCCTCGCCACGGGTCACAGGACCGGCACCGCCTTCCGTCCGGTCCGCGGCGCCAGGGCGTCGGCGGCGAGGTTGACGCTCATCGCGAGGAGTCCGATGGCGATGCTGGGGGCCACGACGGCCCAGGGGTTGAGCAGGATCCCGGGGGCGTTCTCCCGGATCATCAGGGCCCAGTCGGCGGCCGGGGGCTGCGGGCCGACCTGGAGGAAGCCGGCGGTGGCGACGAGGTAGACGGCGGCGACGAAGCGGAGCCCGAAGAGCACCAGCAGGGTGGCGCGGAGGTTGGGCAGCACATCGCGGATCACCAGGTGCCACAGCCGTTCGCCGCCGGCCACGGCCGCCTCGACGTAGCCGGTGGCGGCGACGGGCGCGGCCGCACCGGCCACGAGCCGCACCGCGTACGGGACGCCGAGCGCCACCGCCGCGGTGATCACCGCGCTGCGTCCGCCGTCCGGCCAGGACAGGGTGATGAGCAGGATGCCGAGGACGGCCGGCAGCAGCATCAGCACGTCGGCGGTGCGCTCGACGGCGCGCCCGAGGGCGGGGCGCAGGGCGCCGGCCGTGCCGAGCAGTGCCGCGAGCCCGGTCACCAGGAGGGCGACGACGAGGGAGGTGCCGATCAGTTCCCGGCCGCCGGCGAGCAGCCGGCTGAGGATGTCCCGGCCGAGCTGGTCGCCGCCGAGGAGCGCCCCGTCGGTGCCGGGCGGCGCGTACGGGGCGGTGACCGGCCGGTCGGTGGCGTGCGGCGCTAGCCACGGGCCCGCGACGGCGACAGCCGTGAGCAGGACGGCGGGGACGGTGCGCAGCACGGTACGGCGGACGGCCCCGCGGCCGGGGCGCGGCACCGGCCCGCCCTCGAACGGCCCGCCCTTGAACGGCCCGTCCGTGAACGCCCCCTCCGCGACCGGCCCTTCCGTGGCTAGCCCATCCGTGGCCGGCCCGTCCACAACCGACCCGTCCGTGACCGGCCCGTCCGCAGCCGCCTCGTCCGGCCCCGGCCCGTCCGGGACCGATGGATCCACGGCCGCCGCCCGGCTCCCGTCCCGGGACTCCCCCGTCATATGCGTCCTCCGGCCGCTCGGGCCCGCACCAGATCGGCGAGCAGCAGTACACAGGTGATCACCGCGCCGGTCACCATCACCACACCGGCGATGACCGGGGTGTCCCGGTCGCCGACGGCGCCGGCCAGGACGGCGCCGATCCCGGGGTAGTTGAAGACCGTCTCCACCACCACGGCGCCGCCGAGCAGCATGCCCGTCGAGGTGGCGAAGCCGGTGGCGATGGCGGGCAGGGCGCCCGGCAGCAGGTGGTGGACGAGGACCCGGCGCGGGGCCAGGCCGTCCAGGACGGCGGTCTCCACGTGCGGGGCCTTCGCCTCGTCGGCGAGGGCGGCGCGGACGATCCGGGTGTTCCAGCCGATCTGCGGCACGGCGAGCGCGAGGACCGGCAGCACCAGCATCGCGGCGGTGGCGGGCGACCCGTCGGCGTCCGCGGTGGTCACGGCCGGCAGCAGTCCCGTCCACAGGGCGAAGACCAGCACCAGGGCGACCGCGACCACGAACTCCGGCAGCGCGAGGATGCCGGTGGCGGTGGCGGAGACCGTGCGGTCCACCGCGCCGCCCGGCCGCAGCGCGGCCCAGCAGCCGAGCCCCACCGACACGGCGACGGTGAGCAGCAGGGCCAGGCCGCCCAGCAGCAGGGTGTTGGGGAACGGCCCGGCGAGCAGGTCGGCGACCCGCTCGCCGCGCGCGGACGTGCCGAGGTCGCCGGTGGGCAGCGCGGTCATCCAGTCGAGGAAGCGCTCGGCGACCGGCCGGTCCAGGCCGAGGAGCGCCCGCCGCCGGGTGGTGTCGGCGGCGGTCTCCCCGCGTTCCGAGGTCGCGTCGGCGGCGTCGCCGGGCAGCAGTTCCACGGCGGCGAAGACCGCGGCGAGCAGCGCGGCGAGCAGCAGGGCCCGCCGCGCCAGGAGTCCGCCGAAGCGCAGCGCGGCGCCCGCGAGGATCCGGCCGGCCGGGCGGGGCGGCAGGGCCGCGCCGCCGGCCGGTGCGTCGGCGCTCAGCGGTCCAGCCATGTCCGCTCGAGCTGGACCCGGCCGTAGCCGGGCAGCTTCGGCAGGTCGCGGACGGCGGGCGCGGCGAGGTCGATGCCGTCGGCCACGCCCCACAGCAGATAGCCGGACCGCTCGTGCTGGATCTCCTGGAGTTCGTGCAGGACCTTCGCCCGGTCGCGTGCGTCGGCGGTGCGCACGGCCTTCTTGTAGGCGGCGTCGAACTCCTTGTCGTCCCAGCCCGCTTCGTTGGTGCCGGCCTCGGAGTACATGGTCTTGCTGGCGAAGAAGACCACCGAGTCGTTGGTGCCCCAGTAGGTCGTGTACAGGTCGCCCTTGAGCCAGGTCTTGTCCCAGAACGCGGCCGACTCCTGCTTCACGACCTTCACCTTCACCCCGGCCTCGCGCACCTGGGAGGCGAAGAGCGTCGCGGTCTCGGCGAGGCCGGGCACGTCCTCGGTGGTGTGCAGGACGTAGGTCTTCCCGAGGTCGAAGTCCGCCTCCTTCAGCAGCTTCTTGGCCTTCGCGAGGTCGCGGGTGCGCTGCGGGAGGTCCTTGGCGTAGGCCGGGTCGCCGGTGCCCATGACGTCGTTGGCCACCCGGCCGTAGCCGCTGAGCACCTGTTTGACCATGGCCTTGCGGTCGACGGCGAGCCGCAGCGCCTCCCGCACCTTCGGGTCGGCGAACGGGCCGTCGGCGGTGCGCATGACGATGGGCATCGCCATGTCGTCGGGGCGGCGCACGACGGTGATGTCCTTGCGGGACTCGGCGGTGCGGGCGGCGACGGCCCCGGCGTTGGAGGCCAGGTCGATCTGGCCGGCGAGCAGGGCGCTCGCCATCGCCTGCGGGCTCTCGAAGATCTTCACCTCGATCGCGTCGAGGTGGACCCGGCCGCCGTACCAGTCGTCGTTGCGGACCAGCCGGGCGCTGCCGCCGCGGAACCAGTCGAGCTTGAACGGTCCGGTGCCGGGCGCCCCGGCCAGCTCCTTCTCCTTCGTCCCCTTCTTGAGGACGAAGGTGGTGAGCCGGGTGAGCTGCGGCAGTTCGGCGTTGGCGTAGTCGGAGACCAGGACGACGGTGTGCTTGCCCTCGGCCCGGATGTTCTCGGCCTTGATGCCGGGGAGCCGGGAGGCGCCGGACGGGGTGCCGCGCAGCCGGCGCAGCGACCAGACGACGTCCTCGGCGGTGACCGGGGTGCCGTCGTGGAACGTGGCGGCCTCGGCGAGGGTGAACCGCCAGGTCCTGAGGTCCTTGTCGGCCTTCCAGCTCTTGGCGAGCCGGTCGACGGTGTTGGTCGTCGCGCCGGGCACGGTGAGGGTGTCGTAGATCAGGCTGATGATGAGGTAGTCGCTCTCGTTGGCCTGAGAGCCGTGCGGGTCACGGGTGATGGCGTTGGCCCGGCCGAGCGCGCCGACCCGGAGGGTGCCGCCGGACTTGGGGGTGCCGGAGCCCTTGCCGGCCGCGCCGGGGGCCGGGTCGCTGCCCTCGCAGGCGCTCAGCAGCGCCGCCGCACCGATGCCGCCGCCGGCCAGAAGCATCTGTCGCCTCGTCAGATCCACGCTGTCCTCGCTCACTGGTCGCGCTGTACATCAGTGCACTGAGGGTTGCCTATCCTAATTTCAGGCAAGCATGCAAGTGATCGTCCAATTTCCTTGTACGGCAGGAAAGTTGATGCGACACTGATCAGCTCAGCTCCGCCGGATATTAGGCAAGCCTTGCCTAACTGGTTCGCACATTGGTACGTTCTGGCGAGCCGTCGACCGCCGATGTTCCCCTCCACCTCGCCGCCTGCACCCCCGCAGGTGGGCTTTGCCATGTCCGCAGCCGCCCAAACTCCCCAACGAACGGACGGATTCGCCATGGACACGGGAGCCGCACCCGTACGTCAGCTGGATGCCGACTCCGCCGCGGAACTCACCCGTACCGCGGAAGCACTGCTCGCGGAGTCCGGCTCCGCGACCTCACCCCGACTCCTCGAACGCCTGCCGGAACGCGCCGCCGGTCTCAGCGAGCGCATCCGTCGGCTCTGCCGCCCCTGCGACACCCCCGACGGGGTCTACGTCCTGCGCGGCCTGACCGTGCAGGACGACACGGTCGGCCCCACCCCCGCCCACTGGTCCACCGCCGGCGACGCCGGAGCGGTCTGGGACGTCACCCTGCTGCTGCTCGCCACCGTGATGGGCCGCCCGATCGCCTGGGAGGGGCAGCAGGACGGCCGGTTCGTCCACAACATCGTGCCCTCGCCCGGGCACGAGGCGGAGCAGACCGGCGCCAGCAGCACCGTGCTGCTCAGCCCGCACACCGAGGACGCCTTCCACCCCGGCCGCGCCCATCTGCTGATGCTCGGCTGCATGCGCAACCACGACAACATCGCCACCACCGCGGCCAGCGTGCGCCGGACCGAACTCCCCGACGGGGACGTCGACCTGCTGGCCCGCCCCGTGCTGCCGATCCTGCCCGACGACTCGTACACGGAGGCGCAGGCCAGCACCGAGGAGCCGCCGGAGGTCCCCACCCTGTACCGCTCCGAGGACGGCCTGACGCTGCGCTTCGACCCCGCCTACACACCCGTCGAGCGCGCGCCGGAGGAGCACCGCGCCGCCTACGCCCGGCTGGAGGAGGAACTGGCCCGGGTCTCGGTGCCGGTGAGCCTGTCGCCCGGCGAGATCCTCGTCGTGGACAACGACGTGGTGGTGCACGGCCGGGTGCCGTTCCGCGCCCGCTACGACGGCACCGACCGCTGGCTCAAGCGGGCCTCGGTCCGCGTGCCCGGCCGCCGTACCCGCCCGGGCGCCGAAGAGCACGAACACGGCTACGGCCAGGCCGCCGTCGTCGCCCCCGTCTGACCGCCGTCCTCCCGTCAGGAGTTCACCGTGCCGCAGTCCGACCGGACCCTGCGCATCCTCAGCACCAGTGACATCGCGGGCCTGGAGATAGGTCTGACCGACGTCGTCTCCGTGGTCGAGGAGGCCTACCGGGCCCTCGCCGACGGCTCGTCGGTCACCCCGCCCAAGCTCACCGTCAAACCCGACGACGGCCGTTCGGTGGCGTACGCCATGCTCGGCCGCGACGGCGCCCGCGAGGTCGTCGCCGTCAAGACCTCCTACAAGCACGGGCTGAAGCTCGACCGCGACCGGCAGCACTACTACACGTCCCTCACCCTCTACGACGACACCACCGGGCTGCCCGTCGCGATGATGGACTGCGGCCGGATCGGCTCGCTGCGCACCCCCGCGGTCTCCGCGCTGCTGGCCCGCGAGTGCGCCCCGCCGGACGCCCGGACCGCGCTGGTCGTGGGCACCGGCACGCAGGGGCGGCTCGCGCTGCCGTTCCTGCTGACCACGCTGCCCGGCCTCGACCGGCTGCTGCTCTCCGGCACCCACCCCGACGGCATCCGCGCGGTCCGCGAACAGCTCGAAACCCATGCCCCCGGCCGGGAGCTGGAGGTCGTCACCGATCTGCGGGGCGCGGCGGCCGAGGCCGACATCGTCCTCGCCACCGCCGGCCCCGCCACGCCCGCCGCCATCGAGGCGGACTGGCTGAAGCCCGGGGCGCTGACCGTCCTGGTCGGGCACGGCATCCAGCCGTCCACCCTGCACCGGGCCGACCGGGTCGTCGCGACCAGCGCCGCGCAGATGAAGGTCACCGGCACCGACATGGCGGACGCGGACGGCGCCTTCCCCGACGTCCACGCCGAACTGCCCGCCGTGATCGCCGGACGCGCCCGGGGCCGCACCGACCCGGCCGAGCGGATCTTCGCCTACAACAGCGGACTCGTCGTCACCGACATCGCCCTCGGCCACCGCTTCGCCGAACTGGCCATCGCCCAGGGCCTGGGCACGGAGGTGGCCCTGTGGCAGTGACCACCGCCGCCGCGGGGCTCTCCCTCCCCGCGCACGACGACCCGCAGCTGACCGCGCTGCTCGGCGGCGACCTGCTGCACGAGCTGTCGTACGCCTTCGGCGGGCCGTTCCACGTCCTGCTGCCGGACCGCTTCGACGCCAACACCGCCGCGTTCCGGGCCGTGCTCGACGAGGCCGGCACCGACGGTCACCTCCACTACGCGAAGAAGGCCAACAAGGCCGCCGCCTGGATCGAGCGCTGCGCGGTCTCCGGCACCGGGGTGGACGTGGCCAGCGCCGGTGAGCTGCGGGAGGCCCTCGGACACGGCGTGCGCGGCGAGAACATCGTCGTCACCGGCCCCGCCAAGGCCGGCGAACTCCTGCGCACCGCCGTCCTCCAGGGCTCCCTGATCGCCGTCGACGCACCCGACGAGCTGGAGCGCGTCATCGGCCTCGGGGCCGCGCTGCGCCCGGCCCGGCTCCTGCTGCGCCGCCGACCCCCGGCGCAGCCGGACAGCCGGTTCGGCCTCGACGACCGCGAGCTGGCCGCCGCGCTGCTCCGCTGCCGGGACGCGGCCGGCGCGGTGCGGATGGAGGGCTTCAGCTTCCATCTGTCCGGATACGCCGTGCAGCCGCGCGCCGACCTCGCCGGGGAGCTGCTCGGCCACTGCCGCCGGGCGCGCGAACTCGGCCTGCCCGCGGACCGCATCAGCATCGGCGGCGGCTTCGCCGTCGACTATGTGCCGGCCGACGCCTGGGACCGCTTCACCCGCGAGCAGCGCCCCGAGCACTTCCACGCCGACAAGACCTTCGCCGACTTCTACCCGTACCACTCGCCCACTGCCGGGGCCGACGCGCTGCGGGCGGTGCTGGCCGCCCGGCCCGCCGGGGCGTCGGAGCCGCTCGCCGCGCTGCTGCGGGCGGCGGGCGTGAGGCTGCTGCTGGAGCCGGGCCGGGCGCTGCTGGACGGGGCCGGCTGCACGGTCTTCCGCGTCCAGGGCGTCAAGGAGCGGGAGTACGGCATCGTCACCGTGGACGGCACCAGCCTGAGCCTCAGCGAGCAGTGGTTCAACAGCGAGTTCCTGCCCGATCCGGTGCTCGTGCCCGGTGCGGGCAGGAGTGAACGCATCGGTGGCCAGGGCCCGTTCCCGGCCTGTGTGGGCGGCGCGAGCTGTCTGGAGTCCGACATGCTCACCTGGCGCAAAGTGGGCTTCCCCGCGCGGCCCGCGATCGGCGATCTTCTCGTCTATCCCAACACCGCCGGCTACCAGATGGACTCCAACGAATCCCCCTTCCACGACCTGCCCCTGCCGCCGAAGGTCGTGATCGACCGCGGCGGGGACCGCCCGCGCTGGCGTCTCGACCGGCACCCGTCCTCCTGACCCCCCGGGAGTTCCCCATGTCAGCCACCCCCGAACGCCGTGCGCTCGCCCGGCCCGCCGTCGTCAGCCGCGTCTCCGACCTCATCGGGTACACCCCGCTGTTCGAGCTCTGCCGCACCGAGACCGGCAGCCGGCTGCTGCTGAAGCTGGAGATGTACAACCCGACCGGCACCGCCAAGATCCGGATGGCCCGGGAGATGGTGCTCGACGCCGAGGAACGCGGCGAACTCCGGCCGGGCGGCCGGATCATCGAGTCCACCTCCGGCAACACCGGCCTCGGACTGGCCGTGATCGCCGCCGAGCGCGGCTACGGCTTCACCGCCATCGTCGACCACCACGCCTGCCAGGACAAGCTGCGCGGCATGAAGGCCCTCGGCACCGAGCTGGTGTACGTCGTGGACGACGGCACCGAGGAGCTCGCCACCGCCGCCCGCGAGGAGCTGGCGGAGCGCATGGCGGCGGAGAGCGGCAACGCCGTCTTCACCGAACAGCACAACAACCCGGCCAACGCCGTCGGGTACTACCCGGTCGCCCACGAGCTCGACGAGGCCCTCGACGGCCGGATCGACGTCCTGGTCGGGGCGGTCGGCACCGGCGGCGGGCTCTGCGGCACCGCACGCGAGCTGCGGAAACGGGTCCCCGGCGTGACCACGGTCGGCGTGGAGCCCAAGGGATCCATCGCCTTCGGCGGGCCCGCGCACGACTACTACCAGTCGGGGACCGGCACCCCCGAGGGCGCCACGATCGGCGCGCTGGTCGACTTCGACCTCATCGACGAGGGCGTGAAGGTCGGGGACGTCGAGGCGTTCGCCACCGCCCGGGTGGTCGCCGCCCGGACCGGGCTGCTCATCGGCGGCTCCGCGGGCGGCGTCGTCCACGAGGCGCTCACCCGGCTGCCCTCGCTGCCGCCCGGCACCACGATGGTCGCTCTGATCAACGACGGCGGGGAGAAGTACCTGGACACCGTCTTCGACGACGCCTGGATGAACCAGCGCAGCCTGATCGATCCCGCCGTCGAGCGCGAGGTCGACGAAATGCTCACCAAACTCCGCGGGAACTGAACGCCATGCCCACCTCCACTCCCCTCGCCACACTGCGCCGCGACAGCCGCGAACTCGCCGTCCTGGCCGTGCCACTCGCCCTCACCCAGCTCGCCCAGGTCGCCCTGACCACCACCGACACCGTGATGATGGGCCTGCTCGGGGTGGAGGCCCTGGCGGCCGGCGGCCTCGCCGTCGTCATCTTCAACCAGCTGCGCACCATGGGCGTCGGCCTGGTCACCGCCGTCGGCAACCAGGTCGCGGCCGCCTCCGCCCGCAAGGACAGCGACCCGGACGAATCCCGCGAGGAGGTCCGGGATCTCGTCCGGGCCGCCATGGCGCTGGCCACCCTGGCCGGGGTCGTTGGCGCGGTGCTGATGGTGCTGATCGGCGAGGCGGTGGTGCTCCTCGGCCAGGACCCGGTCGTCATCGACCGGATGCGGCCGGTGCTGCTGGCGCTGGCGCCCGGCCTCGTCCCCTGCCTGTGGTTCCAGGCCATCCGGCAGTTCACCGTCGGCATGCGCCGCCCGCAGGCCCTGCTGCGCATCACCCTCGGCTCGGTCGCCGTCAACGCCGCCCTCAACTGGGCGCTCATCCACGGCCTGTGGGTGTTCCCGGAGCTCGGCCTCCCGGGCATCGGCGTCGCCACCTCCACCGTCTACCTGCTCTCCTTCGTCGCGCTGTACGCCTCCGCGCGGCGCGACCCGGAGCTGGCCCCGATGCTCACCCTGCGCCTGGGGACCGCCCGGCCCGCCACCCTCCGCAGGCTGCTCAACCTCGGCACCCCCATCGCCGCCACCTACGGCTCCGAGGCGGGCTTCTTCTCCGTGGTCGCGCTGCTGGTCGGCACCTTCGGCAGCGCCGCGCTGGCCGCCCACACCGCCGTCAACCAGCTCGTCTACATCGTCTTCCAGGTCTCCGTGGGCCTCTCCCACGCCGCCTCCCTCGGGGTGAGCCGGGAGCTGGCCCAGGGGCGCACCGGCTCCGCCCGCCGGATCGCCCGCACGGCGCTGATCTGCGGCGCCGGGGTGATGGCCGTGGTCGCGGCGGTCTACGTCGCCGTGCCGGAACTGGTGCTGCGCCCCTTCCTCGACGACGGCGGCAAGGCCCTGGAGATCGCCACCGGGCTGCTGTTCGTCGCCGCCGTCATGCAGTTCGCGGACTGCGCGCAGAACATCGGCGTCGGGCTCCTCCGGGGCCTCGACGACACCAAGAGCGGCTTCCGGATCACCCTCGTCGGCTACTGGCTGATCGGTCTGCCCGCGGGCTGGCTGCTCGGCACCCTCGCCGGGCTGGACACGCTCGGCACCTGGTTCGGCCTGTTCACCGGCCTCACCGCCACCGCGGTCCTGCTGCTGCGCCGCTTCTCCCGGGCGCTGCCGGAACCCGCCCCGGTTGCGGACGCCCGGACGGCCGTCCGCGAGGCAGACTGAAAGGCGGATCGAGAGGCGGATCGAGAGGCGGGCCGGGAGTGGTCCGCCGGTCGCGGCCGGCGGCGGTCCCGGACGACGGCGTACCGCGGGCCGTGGCCTCCCGGTCCGTGCCGTCGAGGACGAACCGGGAGCGTGCACGGTGAAGGTCACCCAGGAGCAGGTGCTCGCCTGGCGGCTGCGGCAGCAGAGCCTGGAGCCCCGCACGACGTCGACGGTGCGGCAGCTCGTGGGGCGGCTGGCCGGGGTGCAGGCCCAGGTGGCCTCGGCGGCCGAGCTGGCGATCGGCACCCGGCGGCGCGCGCCCCGGCCCGGCGCCGTGGAGCGGGCGCTCGCGGACCGCACGGTGGTCCGCACCTGGTCCATGCGGGGCACGCTCCATCTGCTGCTGCCGGAGCAGATGGCCGCCTTCCAGTCGCTGCTGGCCGCGGCCCGCACCTGGGAGAAGCCCTCCTGGCAGCGGAGCTTCGGGGTGACGCCGACGCAGATGACGGCGCTGGGCGACGCCGTCGAGGAGATCCTGGGGGACGACGCCCTCACCCGGCAGGAGCTGACCGAGGCGGTCGTCGCCCGGCCCGGCTTCGGGGAGCTGCGCGAACAGCTCACCTCCGGCTGGGGAACCGTCCTCAAACCCCTGGCCTGGACCGGGCGGCTGTGCCACGGACCGAACCGGGGGAACCGGACCACCTTCGTCACGCCCCGCTCCCACGTGCCGGGCTGGAGCGGCATCCCCGAGCCCGAGGAGGCGGCCCGCACCGCGATCCCGGCCTATCTGCGGGCCCACGGCCCGGCGACGGCCGAGGCGTTCGACGCCTGGCTGATCCGCGGTCTGTCGCGGAAGGCGGTGCTGCGGAGCCTGTTCGCCGCGGCCGGCGACCTGCTGACTTCCGTCGACGTCGACGGGGAACCCGCGTGGATCCGCACCGAGGACGCGGACGCCCTGGCCCGCACCAAGCCGTCGAAGGCGGTCCGACTGCTCTCCGGCTTCGACCAGTACGTCCTGGGACCGGGCACCGCCGACCCCCGCGTCGTCCCCGCCTCCCGCCGCAAGGCCGTGAGCCGGACGGCGGGCTGGATCGCCCCCGTGGTCGTCCACCGGGGCCGGGTCGCCGGGGTGTGGGACATCGTGGACGGCACGGTGGACGTGCAGCTCTTCGCGGAGAGCGATGAGGTCCCGGCGGACGGCCTGGAGGCGGAGGCGGCCCATCTGGCGCGCTGCACGGGGGAGGTCAGGGAGCTGCGGGTGCGGCGGGTCTGAGGGGCTGACGGCTGAGCGCCCGTCGTACCCCCGGTGTCGGACCCCCCTGGGACACTCGCCGCATGACCAGCGACCGTCACCGCGGGGCCGCGGACCGCCCGGTGCCGCGCACCTGCCCGGTGCCGCACCGCCGCCCGGTGCGGGCTGCCCTGCCGACGGCGGGGAGACACCGGTGACCGGCGCGCAAGCGGCGGCGGACGGCGGCCCTCCGGGGGCGCGCTGGGCGGTGGCCGAGGGCGCCGACGGGGGCGCCCGGATGGTGCCGCTCGACGACGAGGGCCGCCCCGCGGGCGGCGTCGTCACCGCCCCCGACCCGGCGGCGGCCGTGCGCGCCCGGCCCGCGGACACCCGCTGGGTCTGGCGGTCGACGGCCGCGCTCCACCCCCGGCTGCTCGACGCGGGGGTCCGGGTGGAGCGCTGCTACGACGTCGAGGCCGCCGAGGCGCTCCTCACCGGGCACGAAGGCCACTGGGGCGAGCCGCGCTCCGTCGCCGCCGCCTGGGCCCGGTTGCACCGGCTGCCCGTGCCCGCGGACCCGCCCGTACGGACCGCGGAGCAGCAGCCCTCGCTCTTCGAGCCGGGCCCGGTGCCACTGCCGCCCGGCACCGACCCCCTGACCGCTCTCCTGGAGGTCTACGCCGACCAGCAGCGACGGCACCGGGAGGCGGCGCACCCGGGGAGGCTGCGGCTGCTCACCGCGGCCGAGTCCGCCGGCACCCTCGTCGCCACCGAGCTGACCCGCGCCGGCATCCCCTGGCGCGCGGACGTGCACCGAGAGCTGCTGGCCGGGCTGCTGGGCGAGCGCTACCCGGGAGTTCAGGAACCGCGGCGGCTGGCCGAGCTGGCGGACGAGGTGTCACGGGCGTTCGGCGGCGTCCGGGTCCGCCCCGACCTGCCCGGCGACATCATCCGCGCCTTCGCCCGCGAGGGCATCGCCCTGTCCTCCACCCGCGCCTGGGAGCTCGAGCGGATCGACCACCCGGCGGTGCCGCATCTGCTGACGTACAAGAAGCTCTACCGGCTGCACACCGCACACGGCTGGGCCTGGCTCCAGTCCTGGGTCCGGGACGGACGGTTCCGGCCTGAGTACCTGCCCGGCGGCACCGTCTCGGGCCGGTGGACCGCCAACGGCGGCGGGGCGCTGCAGATTCCCAAGGTGATCCGGAGGGCCGTCGTCGCCGACCCCGGGTGGCGGCTCGTGGTCGCGGACGCCGACCAGATGGAGCCCCGGGTGCTCGCCGCGGTCTCCCGCGACCGCGGCCTGATGGAGATCGCCGGCCACCGCGGAGACCTCTACACCGCGCTCTCCCACCGGGCCTTCTCCGGCGACCGGGACCAGGCCAAACTCGCCCTGCTCGGCGCGGTGTACGGACAGACGTCCGGCAACGCCCTGACCTATCTCGCCGATCTGCGCCGCCGTTTCCCGGACGCCGTCGGGTACGTCGACGACGCGGCGCGGGCCGGTGAGGAGGGGCGGCTCGTCCGCACCTGGCTGGGCCGCACCTGCCCGCCGGCGGCCGCGGGCGACGACGGCGAGGCCGGGTTGCCCCAGGAGGACCCGGTGCGGGACGGCGACGGGTCGCCGTACGGGTACGCCTCCCGGGACGCCCGCGCCCGGGGCCGGTTCACCCGTAACTTCGTCGTCCAGGGCAGCGCCGCCGACTGGGCGCTCATCGTGCTCGCCACGCTGCGGCAGGACCTGGCGCGGTCCGGTCTCCGCGCCGAACTGGTGTTCTTCCAGCACGACGAGGTGATCGTGCACTGCCCGGCGGAGGAGGCGGAGGCGGTGACCGAGGCCATCCGCGCCGCGGGCGACCGGGCCGGCCGGATCGCCTTCGGCGACACTCCGGTGCGGTTCCCGTTCACCACGGCGGTGGTGGGGTGCTACGCCGACGCCAAGTGACCGGGCGTCGGGCGTCCGGGTGCACGGTGCCGGCTCTCGTGGGTGCGGCCGGCACCGGTTCGTCGTACGGCCGTCGGTCTCCGCCCGTACGCGTGCCTCCCGGGCGCTGTGCCGGTACGGACGGCGGGCCCGTGCCGGGTCGGCGGCTCCCCCGGGGCTGCCGGGCACACGTCTTCCGCGTCCACCCGCGGCCGGACCGCGGGGCGCGCCCCCGCCGCGATCCCGCTGCGGCACCGGCCCGCCCGGGGGAGGATGGGCGCATGCTGCTGGCCGATGTCGCCCGGACCTCGCGCGAGGTGGCGGCCACCGCCTCCCGGACGGAGAAGGCCGCCCTGCTGGCCGGGCTGTTCCGCCGGGCGGAGCCCGCCGAGGTGCCGGTGGTGATCACGTATCTCGCCGGCCGGCTGCCGCAGCGCAGGATCGGCGTCGGCTGGAGCACGCTCCGCGAACCGGTGCCGCCCGCGGCGGTGGCGGGCCTCCCGGTGGCCGCCGTCGACCGGGCGTTCGGCCGCATCGCCGCCGTGTCCGGCCAGGGCGCCCAGGCGGAGCGGCGCCGGCTGGTGCGTGAACTGCTGGCCGCCGCCACCGAGGAGGAACAGCACTTCCTCACCGGACTGATCAGCGGCGAGCTGCGGCAGGGCGCCCTCGACGCCCTCGCCGTCGAGGCCCTGGCGGCCGCGTCCGGGGCGGCGCCGGACGCCGTACGGCGCGCGGTGATGCTCGGCGGATCGCTCGGCGCCGTCGCCGCGGCCCTGCTCGACCGCGGGCCGGAGGCGCTCGGCGCCTTCCGGCTCGAAGTGGGCCGCCCCGTCCAGCCGATGCTGGCCCGCACCGCCAGGGACGTCGGCGAGGCCCTGGACCGGCTCGGCCCGTCCGCCGTGGAGGAGAAGCTCGACGGCATCCGGATCCAGGTGCACCGGGACGGCGACAGCGTCCGCGTCTGGACCCGCACCCTGGACGAGATCACCGGCCGGCTGCCCGAAGTCGTCGCCGCGGCACGGCGGCTGGCGGCGGACCGAGTCGTGCTCGACGGCGAGGTCATCGCGCTGGACACGGAGCGGCGGCCGCGCCCCTTCCAGGAGACCGCGGGCCGCGTCGGCTCCCGGCTGGACGTCCCCGGCGCGCAGTCCTCGCTGCCGCTCTCGCCGGTCTTCTTCGACCTGCTCTCCGTGGACGGGCGCGACCTGCTGGCCCGTTCCGCGGCCGAGCGGCACGCCGAGCTCGCCCGGGTGGTGCCCGAACCCCTGCGGGTGCGCCGCCTGGTGGCGGAGGACCCGGCGGACGCGGCCACCCGCGCCCGGGCGGAGGAGTTCACGGCCGAGACCCTGGCCCGGGGCCACGAGGGGGTCGTCGTCAAGGCCCTGGACTCCGCCTACAGCGCGGGCCGGCGCGGCGCCTCCTGGCTGAAGGTCAAGCCGGTCCACACCCTCGACCTGGTGGTGCTCGCCGCCGAGTGGGGGCACGGCCGCCGTACCGGCAAGCTGTCCAATCTGCACCTCGGCGCGCGGCGGCCGGACGGCACGTTCGCCATGCTCGGGAAGACCTTCAAGGGCCTGACGGACGCCCTGCTCGACTGGCAGACCGAACGGCTCCGGGAGCTGGCGGTGAGCGACCACGGCTGGGGGGTGACCGTCCGGCCGGAGCTCGTCGTGGAGATCGCCTTCGACGGGGTCCAGCGGTCCACCCGCTACCCGGAGGGCGTGACCCTGCGCTTCGCGCGGGTGCTGCGCTACCGCGAGGACAAGACGGCCGCGGAGGCCGACACGGTGGAGACGGTGCTCGCCCACCGGGGCTGAGGGCGGGGCATCCGGGGGCCGGGGTCCGGCGGAACCCCGGCGGGCGCGGCCGACGGAACGACCCGGTGGGCGCATCCGACGCAACCACCCCGCCGCGGACGCGGCCGGCGGAACCCCCCGCCCGGGATGCGATCCTGATGACCCGCGCCCACCACACTCCCGGCGACGGCTCACGGCACCTGCCTGCGCGCCCCCGCGTACGCACCCGCACCGCACCCGGCCACCCCGTGGGCACCCACCGAGCCGCCACTCGCCCCGCTTGCCGGGGCCGGGCGAGACACCCCGGGAGCCGTCCTGAGCACCGCCGCCGCCGAGGCCGTATCCGTCGTGCTGCTGCTGGCGGTCCTCACGTTCGCCGTACTGCGGCCCGGCAGCAGGCCCGAGGCGCTGGCCGCCGTGCCCGCGGCGGTGCTGGTCGTGGCGCTCGGCGCGGTGTCGCCGTCCCAGGCCTGGGAGGAGGTGCACAGCCTGCTGCCGGTGGTCGGGTTCCTCGCCGCGGTGCTGGTCCTCGCCCACCTCTGCGCCGACGAGGGCCTGTTCACCGCGGCCGGGGACGCGGTGGCGCGGGCCTGCCGGGGCCGCCCGCACCGGCTGCTGGGCGGGGTGTTCGCGATCGCCTCGCTGGTCACGGCGGTGCTCAGTCTGGACGCGACGGTGGTGCTGCTCACCCCGGTGGTGTTCGCGACCGCCGTCCGGGCGGGGGCGCCCGCGCGCCCCCACCTGTACGCCACCGTCCATCTCTCGAACAGCGCGTCGCTGCTGCTGCCGGTCTCCAACCTGACCAATCTGCTGGCGTTCACGGTCAGCGGGCTGTCGTTCACCCGGTTCGCCGCGCTGATGGCGCTGCCGTGGCTGGCGGCGATCGCCGTCGAGTACGCCGTCTTCCGCCCGTTCTTCCGTGCCGACCTGGCGGTGCCCGCCGCGGCGCCGGGGGAGGCGGACCGGCCGCCGGTGCCGGTGTTCGCCCTGACGGTGCTGGGGCTCACGCTGGCGGGCTTCGTCGTGACGTCGTTCGCCGGGGTGAACCCGGCGTGGGCGGCGCTCGCCGGTGCCCTGGCGCTGGCGGTGCCCGCGCTGCTGCGGAAGCGGACCACCGTGCGCCGGCTGCTCGGCGAGGCCGACCCGCTGTTCTGCCTGTTCGTCCTCGCCCTCGGGGTGGTGGTCCGGGCGGTCGTCGACAACGGCCTGGGCGACGCCGTCGAAGCGGTGCTCCCGGACGGCGCGTCCCTCCCCGAGCTGCTGAGCGTGGCCGCGGTCGCGGCCCTCCTGGCCAACCTGATCAACAACCTGCCCGCGGTGCTCGCCCTGCTCCCCGTCGCCGCGGCGGGCGGGCCGGGACCGGTGCTCGCCGTGCTGATCGGGGTCAACGTCGGCCCCAATCTCACCTATGCGGGCTCCCTCGCGACCCTGCTGTGGCGCCGCATCCTGCGCGACCACGGCACCGAGTCCGACCTGCGCCGCTTCACCCTGCTCGGCCTGCTGACCGTCCCCGCGGGGCTGGCGCTCGCCACCGTCGCGCTGTGGGCGGGGCTGCGGGCGTTCGGCACGGGCTGAGCGCGGAGGCTGTCCGGGCCCGGTCCTGTGGTCGCTGCGCCGTGTGCGGCGCTTTGTCCTGGCAGTAGGCGTGTGACCGGAGTGCACGGATACCGGGAACGGAGGGTCACGGCCGATCAACGGGGAATAGCATTTACTTTGAAGTGCCCCTGTCGAGGGGGTTTGTTCGGTCCACACACGGGGCGAGGCATGCATACACAGGGCACGGAAACAGAAGTGATGTCCGAAGCGCGAGATCTGCGCTTCCGGATCCTCGGACCGCTGGAGGCCTCCGCCGACGGGGAAAGGATTTCGTTGGGCGGCGCGGTGCAGGAGCGGGTGCTGTCCGTTCTGCTCCTGGAGCCCGGCCTGGTCGTGCCCATGCCCCGCCTCGTCGAGGCCGCCTGGGAGCACGATCCGCCGGCGACCGCATCCCACCAGGTCCGTAAGGCCGTCTCCGACTTGCGGCGCCGCATGCCCGGCGACGGCATCATCTCCACCGAGGGCAGCGGCTACCGCGTCACCGTGACAGCCGCGCAGCTCGACCTGCTGGAATTCAACGACCGGATCCGGGCCGCCGACCGGGCTCTCCGCGAGGAGCGGCGGCCGGAAGCCGCCGCGGAATTGGAGGCCGCGCTCGCCCTGTGGCACGGGTCGGCCCTGTCAGGGCAAGGCGGCTCGGTCATTGCGTCGGCGGCCACGGCGCTGGAGGAACGCCGGCTGGTGGCCACGGAAGAGCTCTTCGACCTGCGTCTGGGGCTCGGCCTCAGCGGTGAACTCGTGGCCGATCTCCGAGCCCTCGTCTCCGCGCATCCGCTGCGCGAGACCTTTCACGGCCACCTCATGCTCGCCCTGTACCGCAACGGGCGGAAGGCCGAGGCACTGAACGAGTACGCCCGGGTCCGCGAGCTCCTCGCCGACCAGCTCGGCGTCGACCCCGGGCCTCCGCTGGCCAGGCTCCACCAGGACATCCTGCGCGACGATCCCGGGCTGGTACCGCCCCAGCCTTCCGCGGGCGTCGAGGAGAGACCGCCCGTCGCGCCGTCCGGGGTCTGCACCCTGCCTCAGCTGCTCCCCGACTTCACCGGCCGCGACAAGGAACTGGCCGAGCTGCTGGGCTGTGTCGACACGGCCGACGACGCCGACGACCGGTCCACCCGGGTTGTGGCTGTCGACGGAATGGGCGGTTCCGGAAAGACCTCGCTCGCGGTGTGGGCCGCCCACCGTCTCGCCGACCGGTTCCCCGACGGGCAGCTCTATGTGGACCTGCGAGGATTCACGCCGGGTGAGCAGCCCCCGGTGTCGCCCGGCGCGGCCATCGATTACCTGCTGCGGTCGCTCGGCGTCAGCGACGATCGCATCCCCAGCGATACGGAGGCCAGAGCCAACCTGTGGCGGGCCACCGTCACCGGCCGCCGGCTGCTGCTGCTTCTGGACAACGCCGCCCACGCCGAACAGGTGGCCCCCTTGCTGACCGCCTCCCCGGGCTGCCTGGTACTGATCACCAGTCGTTCCCGGCTCCTGGATCTCGACGGCGTCAGCTGGGTGTCCGTCGGCCTGATGACGTCTCGGGAAAGCGCCGCCCTGCTCGCGGCGACCCTCGGCGCGGACCGGGTCGCGGCCGAACCCGAGTCGGCGGCCGAGCTGGCGGAGTTGTGCGGCCATCTGCCCCTTGCCCTGCGCATCGCCACCGCCCGGCTGCGCAACCGTCCCCCGTGGACTCTGCGTTACCTCGCCGAGCGGCTCCGCGACGAGACCCGCAGGCTCGACGAGCTGCGCTCCCCGCAGCGCAGCGTCGCCGCGACGCTGCACCTGTCCTACATGGCGCTGACCGCGCAGCAGCGCGTGGCCTTCCGCACCCTCGGACTCCACCCCAGTACCGGCATCGACGTCCACTCGGCGGCCGCCCTCCTCGACACCGACGTCCACGACGCCGAGTCGATCCTGGAGATCCTGCTGGACATGCGGCTGGTGCAGCAACCGGGGGTCGGCATCTACACCCTGCACGATCTGGTGCGCAGTTTTGCCCGGAGCCTGTGCGGCCCGTCGACGGCGGAGCAGGATTCGGCGGCGGTGGAGCGGCTGCTCGGCTACTACCTCACGGCGACGGACGTCGCTTGCCGGATCCTCTTTCCCGGCCGTGAGCAGCGTCGCACCGGCATACCGGCCCACGAGGGCAGTCTGCCCGGCTGGCCGGACGCCGAGGCGGCTCGGGCCTGGTTCGACCGCGAGCACGGTGGACTGCTGGCGGCCGTCTCCCTGGCTGAGCTGCACGGCCTCCATCGCCACACCGTCTGCCTCACCCGCAACCTCAGTTTTCACCTGAACGCGCGCGGACAGTTCGACGACCTGTGGAACGTCTGCCGGACCGCTCTGGCCGCCGCCCGGGGGCTGAACGATCCCCAGCTGCTCTGCGTCACCCTTTCGAACGTGGGGGCGGCATGCTGGAAGGTGGGCCGGTTCGAGAGCGGCCTGGAGGCCGCGCAGGAGGCCATGGAACTCGCCCTGGCCCTCGGCGACCGGCACATCGAGGCCCACAGCGAATCGATCATCGGGCTCCTCACCTTCATGCTCGGCCGGTACGAGGAGGCGCTGACGCTGCTGAGCGAAGCCGTTGCCCGGTCCGCGGAGCTGGGCGCCAGCCGGGCCGAGGCGGAGGGCCTGTCCACGCTGAGCACGCTGTACGAGAAGTGGGGCCGGTACGCCGAGGCAGCCGTGACCGCCCGCCGGGCCCTGGAGATCAGCCGGTCCATCGGCTACCACGGGAACCTGATCATGTCGCTGACGGATCTGGCCTTCGCTCAGGTGGGTCTCGGAGAGCTGGAGGAGGCGGACGAGAACCTGGCGCAGGCACGGCAGCTGAGCGAGCTGCGGACGGCTCCGGGGGACGTCGGATTGGTGCTTGCGCTGTCCGCCCGGGTTGCGCACGCGCGGGGAAGGACCGCACAGGCCGAGGGCTTTGCGGTACGCGCGCTGGAGCTGGCGCGTACCGGAGCGACACCGGTACGGCTGGTCGAGGTGGAGAACATCATCGGGCAGCTGCGATCCGGGCTGGGGGACCACGAGGCAGCCCTGGATCTGCACCGCCGCGCCCACCGGGTCGCCGTACAGATGTGCTTCCGCTCGGAGGAGGCGTCCGCCCTCACCGGTCTCGCCCGGGTCGCGGAGTCCCTGGGCGACAGGGAGGCCGCCGACGGGTACCGCGCCGAGGCGGCCCGTCTCCATGCGTTCATGGGTGTCCGCAGCGAACGGACCGTCCCGGCCTGAGCCGACGGTCCGCTGCGGACGCGGGGCACCGGACGGCGGTCAGGAGCTGACGGGGGGCGTGGCGGGGCCGGCGTTGGTGGCGAGCACCTCCGTCGTCCCGGCCGTGCCGCGCTCGGGCAGGTCGTGACCGGCGACCGCAGTGAGCGCCGGCCCCATCACCATGAGCGCCGCGATCAGGCCGACGACGCCGCGTGCGGTCCGGACCGGGTTCCCACTCGGGTTCTTGCTCATGTCTCGCTCCTGTGAAGGTGTAGGGGCTGTGATCGGCGGCCCGGGGTTCCGGCCCGCTCTTGACGCATCACACAGTGCACGGGGGCGTTCCCGGGCTGTTACCGCGTCGTTCCCGGCGCGAGGGAGGCGACCAGGAACGGCGTTCCCGACAGGTCCACCGGACGGGGTCCCGTGGTGGTGAGCGCCACGCATGTTCGCATTCCTCCGGATTCGTGCCCGATCAGATCCAGCACCCGGCGCACTGCCTCTCGCACGCCCGCCCGCTCCGACTCCCCGAACCCCGTCGGGGAGTTCGGCCAGGAGATGTCCAGAAGGAGGTGCATGCCGCCCACGGTCACCGTGTCGACGTGGCACAGCAGCGCCGCGCCGTCGTCGGCCGGAGCGGGGCACGGCGCCGGCCCCTCGTCGAGGAGCCGCCGCAGCTCGGCCCTGTCCGGCGGCCGTACCCCCGTCCGTCCGCCGGGGACGAGTGTCCGCAGGACGTCGAGCACGGCAGGATGGGCGTCGTCGCCGCCGATGACGAAGTCGATGCCGTGGTGGGCGCGGACGCCCGAGGCCAGGTCCCGCAGCGTCCGGGCCGGGTCCTCAGTGGTCAAGGTCCGTTCCGGCGGCACCGGGCCGTGTTGCCGGGACGGGCCGTCCGCTCCGGTGCGGCGGAGCGTCCAGGCCTCGAGCCCGGCATCCGAGACGGCACGGAGCAGTTCGGCGTCGTGGGTCAGCAGCAGGACTCGGCAGGGCTTGAGCATCATGACCGTCGCATTCGTCGTCCGGCCCGGGCGCAGGGCACGGACTCGTCGGAGCCGGCGCGCGGGAACTGAAGGCCGGGCGCCGTCGCGGGGCCGGCTCCGGGAGGTGTGGCGCCGCGGAGGACCGTGGCTCGGGGCGCCTCGTCGACGCCCCGGGAGAAGCCTTCGGGGCAGGCCGATCGGCTGGGGCGGGGCTGGTAGCCGTCCTCACCGAACAGCTCGGCGGCGTCTCGGGCTTCGCGGACCGTGACGGACGGATGGTCGACCGCGGCGCGACGGCTGCTCATCGACCCACCGCTTCCTGCAGTCGGCTCGCGTCGCCGTGGGCCCACTCGGCCCGGATCACGTCGGACAGCCGTCGCACTCCCTCCCGGACCTGGCCGGCGGAGGGGTAGGAGTAGGAGAGTCGCAGGTGCCGCTCGCCGCCCCTGGTGTGGAACCCGGTGCCCGGCACGTAGGCCACGCCGCCCTCGATCGCGTGAGGCATCATCATCCGCGCGTCGAGTCCGGCCGGCAGGGTCAGCCAGACGAAGAATCCCCCGGCGGGAATCGTCCAGGACACACCGTCCGGCATGACAGCGGCCAGCTCGTCGAGCATGGCGTCGCGGCGATCGCGGTACAGGCTTCTGGCGGTGGCGAGGTGCCCGTGCCAGGATCTGGTGCCCAGGAACCTGCTCACCGCCCGCTGGGCCAGCCCCGAGTGGGAGAGCATCGCGCTCTCCGTGGCGAGGACCAGCTTGTCGGTGACGGCGCGCGGAGCCCGGGCCCAGCCGACCCGCAGGCCGGGGGCGAGGGTCTTGGAGAACGAGCCCAGGTGGATCACGCCCTCGGGGGCGTCGGCGCACAGTGCCCGGTGCGGCCGCTCCCCGAAGTGCAGCAGCCCGTACGGGTTGTCCTCGACGACGAGGACACCGGCCCGCCGGCAGATGTCCAGCACCTCTCTCCTGCGGTCCGTGCCGAGCACTCGGCCGGTGGGGTTCTGGAAGGTCGGCACCGTGTAGAAGAACTTGGCAGGGCGCCCCTCGGCGGCGAGCAGGGCGAAGGCATCGGCCAGTGCCTGGGGGACCACTCCGCCCTGGTCCATGGCGACCTCGACGACCCGGGCCTGGTGGGCCGCGAAGGTGCTGAGAGCAGTGACGTAGGTGGGGCCCTCCGTCACCACGCTGTCCCCCGGGTTCACGAAGACGCGCGTCACCAGGTCCAGCGCCTGCTGCGATCCCACCGTGACCAGGACCTCGTCCGGTGAAGCCTCGATCCCCTCGGCCGCCATGACGTCGCAGATCTGCTCACGCAGCACCGGGTCGCCCTGCGCGGATCCGTACTGCAGGGCCTGCGGCCCCTCTGCGGCGAGTACCTCCTGGAGGACCGCGCGGAGCTCCTCGGCAGGCAGGGCTTCGGGGCTGGGCATCCCTCCCGCGAGGGAGACGACGTTCTCCCGCGCGGCCATGGAGAAGAGCGCTCTCGTCTCGGAGGGCACCATCCGGTGTGTCCGGTCGGCGAAGCGCAGTGGCGGGGCCGGAACCGTGTCCAGGGGCGGGATCGGCTGTAACGAGATCATCGTGTCTCCTGAAGGCTTGGGGAGGGAGAGGGCGGAAGGGACGGAGACTCAGGCAGGTACGGGCTCCGGCCGCGGCTCGGCCTCGTTCTTCGCCCCGTCGGCTGCCCGGGGGCGGAAGCGGAGCGCGGCCCAGACGCCGCAGGCCGCGAACGGCACCAGCAACGCGGCGACGGTGAGGAAGGCGGCGGCGAGCGACTGCCGGGTCGCCAGCCCCAGCACCGGCATCAGGGCGGCGGTCCCGAGGCCGATCGCCAGCAGTCGCAGCGACGCCATCTTTGCCTTGTCCAGTGGGCCGGCGTGCTGCTGCAGGAGCGTCAGAAGCAGGGTGATGCCGTTCAGGTTGGCGAACCCGGCCAGGAAGAACCCGACGTAGTGCAGGGTCGGGGCGGTGGTGAAGGCAAGCCCCGCCGCGATCACCGCCTGCAGCGAGACCCAGACCGGCAGCAGCACCAGGCGCACCGTGTGGCGGGTGAAAAAGGTCGCCACGATCATCCCCGCGCCCAGGGTGCCCTCCAGGGCCGACACCGCCCACGGCTGCCCGCCGTGCCAGGCGTCGACGAGGGGGACCACCAGGGTGGAGAGGCTGTACGAGTAGACGAAGTCACCCGCGCACATCAGGACCATCCCGAAGACCACGACCTCGTGGCGGTGCCTGCTGAACAGCCCGGCCCAGTCCCGGAGCAGGTCGGGCAGCGCCGACCGAAGGGTGCTGTTCCGCAGCCGCCCCGCCGACTCCTGGCGCGGCGCTCGCAGCCGCGAGACCACCAGAGCGGCCACCAGCGAGACCGCCACGTCGACCAGCAGCGCCTGGGTGGCTGTGCCGATCATCAGGACGAGGCCGAGCACCGCCATGCCGATCAGGCTGCCGGCCTGGATCGCGATGCCGATCAGACTGTTGAAGGCCACCGCGCGGTCCCCGGCGATGTGGTGCGCGGTGAACTTGAAGAACGCAGTGCGTTGCACGTTGTCGAAGACCGCCAGGAACACGGCAGCCGTCCCCACGACGGTCACCATGCCTCCGTGGCCCGTGAAGAGGGCCAACACGATGACGCTCACGGTCACGGCCCGCAGGAGACTGCAGAGTACGTAGACGGCCTTGGAGTCGAAGGCGTCCACCAGCGGCCCGGAGAAGGGGAGCACCGCCACCGCCCCCAGCCCCTGCAGCGCGAAGATCATGGCGAACGCCTGGGCGTCCCCGGTGTGCTGGAACAGCGTCTGCCCGAGCGCCAGCGTGTACAGGCCCATGCCGATGCTCGACACGAGCATCGAACCGATCATGGTGCGTGCCGTGGTGTCCCGCCAGATCATGCCGTCACCAGCCGGACCGTCGCCTTGCCGGTGTTGCCGCCGCCGAGCATCCCCAGAAAGGCGTCGACGATCCGGTCGAATCCCTCGGTGACCGTGTGCCGGTCCGTGACCGCTCCGGAAGCGAGTGCCGGCAGCAGCAGTCGCTCCAACTCGTCCTGTGCGTCACGGTGGTTGCGGACCAGGAAGCCCTCCAAGCGGATGCTCTTCTCGACCAGGTCGAACAGGTTGCGTGGTGCGGCAGGCGGCTCGGTCGCGTCGTATTGGGCGATCGCGCCGCACCAGGCGATGCGCCCGTACTCGCGCATCGCGCCGATCGCGGCTTCCAGATGCTCCCCGCCCACGTTGTCGATGCATACGTCGATGCCATCGGGTGCCGCCTTCGCCAACTGCTCGCTGAGCCGCCCGTCGCGGTGGTCGAACGCGGCGTCGAAACCCAACTCCTCGGTGAGAGAGCGGACCTTGGCCGGGGAGCCGGCGCTGCCGACCACCCGTCCGGCTCCCATCAGTCGTGCCAGTTGCCCGGCCGCGCTGCCCACGCCCCCCGCAGCGGCGGAGATGTAGACGGTCTCGCCGGGTTGGAGCCGGGCGACACGGGTGAGGGCGACATGGGCGGTGAGGCCGGTGCCGCCGAGGATGCCCAGGTAGGTCTCGGGCGGTACGTCGGGGGTCTGCGGCAGGACACGTACGTCCTCCGGACGCACCACGGCGTGGGTGCGCCAGCCCTGGCGGTGGAAGACCAGGTCGCCCTCGGCCAGGTCGGGTGTCCGGGAGTCGGTCACCCGGCCGATGGACCGGCCTTCCAGCGGGGTCGACAGGTCCCACCCGCCGTCCATGTTCTCCCGCATGTACGGGTCGACGGAGAGCAGGACGTTCTCGACCAGCGCGGTGCCCGGCCGCGGGACCGGCAACGGCTCCTCGACGAAGACGAACTCGGCGCCGGTCGGGCGCCCGCAGGGGCGGCTCACCTGCTGAACGAACCGTGCTGTCTGTGACATTTCAGGCTCCGGGAGGGTGCAGAGGGGAAAGGCAGGAGGGAGATCAGGACAGGAAGGGGAGGAAGGAGGGAAGACGGCGCAAGCCGTGTCGCCGAGACGGTCAGTTCAGCCGACGGTCGATCACGGTCCGGATCTTGCCGCTGACCGGATTGCGCTCCAGCGCCCCCTCGGGGTGGCACTCGACCTCGAGCTCGAACAGCCGCAGTCCGTCGTCGTAGAGGTGCTCGCCGCTCAGGGGCGGGAAGGCGTCGGCGAGGAAGGCGCGCAGGACGCCCGGGTCCAGCTCGTCGCGCGACTCGGTGCGGAGCACCAGGGTTTCGGTGCCGCTCCGAGTGGTCAGCTCCGCCTGGAGCTGGGACACCTGGAATGTCTCCAGTGCGGCGAGGATCTGGCCGTAGTGCACGGTCGCCGACTTGAACTTCAGCAGCCCGTCGCTGCGTCCGAGGTACTCCAGCACCCGCCCGGACACCCCGCAGGGACAGTCGCGTTCGGTCACCCTGCCCATGTCGCCGATGCGGTAACGGATCAGCGGTCCCTCGAACTTCTGCATCGCGGTGATCAGCAGGTGTCCGGTTTCCCCGTCCGGCAGGGGGGCGCCGTCCTCGTCGACCACCTCGACGAGGTTGTAGTCGTCGTTGACATGGTGCAGCGTGCCGCCGAGCCGCGCGCACTGGTATCCGATCTGTGCGCCGTCGTTGGCCGCCAGGATGCTCGTGATGGACTGCGTGCCGAGCTCCTCGCGCAGCCATTGCTTGTCGGACTCGGTCATCGGGGTGCCGCCGTAGACGACCTTCTCGAGCCGCAGGCCGGGGTCCCTCCGCCGGGCCTCCCGGAGCAGGGGCAGGACCACGGCGGGCTGGCCCAGCAGGACGTTCACCGAGAAGTCGCGGACCAGCATCAGCATCATGTCCGCGGTGACCTGCTGGCCGGCGGAGAACGCCTCCACGGGCATCCGGGTCAGCTCGCTGGCGGTCGTCATCAGGCCGCCGTACAGGCCGCCGCCGACGAGCGCGTTGAGAACGCGGTCCCCGTTGTGGATGCCCAGGGCCCTCAGGAGGGGGATCGCTTCGCGGACCATGTTCTCCCAGTCGGTTCGCGAGTACACGATGTACCGCGGCTCCCCGCTGGAAGCACCGCTGCGCAGCACCTCGCCGCTGGGCCGGCCGCCGCTGGACATGGCCCGTCCGCGGGGCAGCGACTCGGCCTCCAGCGATGCCTTCTCCAGGACGGGCAACCGGGCCAGGTCGGCGACGCCGTCGACGCGGGGCAGGTCCCGGTAGTAGGGCGTCCGGCGGGCCATCCCGACGAGGTAACGGACCCGGGCGTCCATCCGCGAGGCCCGGTCGGGGTCGGCGCGGCGTGCCGCCTCCAGCGAGGTACCGGCCAGATAGACGGAGGTGAACAGCCGGCGGAACCAGGGCGAGCGGCAGTCGATGTCCGCGACAGGCGCCTGCGGGCCGTCGTCCCCGGGCGTGATCCGGATCCGGACCGAGGGGACTCCCGGACGCTCGGCCCCCGCGAACAACTCCCCGGAGCCGGTCATGGGGTCACCGGAGAGCAGCACCAGGTCGGGAACCGCAACCACGATTCCGTTCACGTCCGCCCCGGGCGCCGCTGCCTCGGCTGCGGGCAGCGGGAACCCCGGCTCGCGCAGCACCTCGAACACGGCGCGCCACAGTGCGGGGCGGGCGGTGCGGACGACGACCGCGTTGCCCAGCGCCCAGGAGAGCAGGAGCCCCCGGAGCGTGTTCCCGGCCCTGGTGTCGTCGAGGACCACGCGGCCCACCGGCGTCTGCTCCCAGACGTCGTCGGTGTCGGTGAGCGGGCGCCAGGGGAACTGGCTCAGACCGCCGAGTGCCTCGTCGAGGGCCTGGGCCAGTGCGTCGGCATCCAGCAGGCAGCCGAGTTCGAGGAGGTCGGCCTCCTTCAGGACCCGGGCCACCGGGGACGCCGTGTCGGTGGCCAGGGCCTGCTGAACGTGCTCCACGGCCAGCAGAAGGTCGGTCGGATAGTGGCGGATCATGCGGCGCCCCCCAGTTCGGCGGGCACACGGTTCCCGGAGACCACGCTGATGGCGTCCGCACAGGCACGCAGGAACCGGCCGAGTTCCTCGGCGTCGCGGTGCGAGGCCTCGATGAACACGGGGCACTCCCATTCCTGGTAGGTGATGTGTCCGGGCAGCGGCCGGTCAGGGGGCAGGACGTACAGCTGGTCCACGCAGGGGTGCTCGGCCAGACCGGCGGGGAGCGTGACCTCAGCGGTTCCGGCCGGGAGGTGGTGGCCGGGGAAGGCCAGCCAGCCGTGGTAGCGGCCGCTGCGCTCGGTCGACGGCGGACGTTCCAGGCCCAGCCGTACGGCGATCTCGTGGGACGGCAGGTGGACGCCGTAGCGCCGCTCGTGGGCGGTGACCACCCCGGCCCCGCCGACCCGGTTGGCGACCTCCAGGAAGACCAGTTCGTCGTCGGCCGTGTGGAACGCCTCCAGGTGGACGCAGCCCTCTTCGATGCCGAGAGCGAGAGAGACCTCCCGCGCGAGATCACGATGCGCCTCGGTCAGGGGGATCTGGTACGAGCCGAGCGGCAGGCCGCCGGCGAACTCCACCGGCTTGTTGACATACCGGCTGGCGGCCAGTTCCAGGAACCTGCCGTCCTGCATCAGCCCGTCGATGTGCAGGATGTCGCCCTCGATGTGCTCCTCGAGCTGGTAGTTCTCCGGATCGGGCAGCTTGCGGTAGGCGGAGAGCGCTTCGCGCGCGGTCTCCAGCACCATGACGCCCTCGCTGGAGGCCCCCGAGCGGGGCTTGAGCACGGTCTTCCCACTCCACGGCAGCGGCCCGCAGGCGGGGGGCGCGCCCACGAAGCGGGGGAAGCGGATCCCCGACCCCGCCAGCGTCTCCTTCATGCGGACCTTGTCCCGGACGAGTTCGATCCGGCCCGCCGACGGACCGGGCAACCCCAGGTGACGGCGGATGTGCACCGCCTCCAGGATCCCGAACTCGGAGAGCGACAGCACCTTCTGGTAGCCGTCGGACGGCTGCACCCGGGCCGTCACACCGGCCACCAGGTCGTCGTCCTCGCTCAGCGGGATCCGCGAACAGCGCAGATCGCCGGGGATCTGCCGCAGCGATGCAGGCCGGCCGATGTACGTCACGTCGTGCCGTTCGTGGTCGATGCCCAGGTGGTAGGAGATCTTGCGGTAGGGCACCTGGTGGATCACGAGAATCTTCATCCGGAGTACTCCAAGGCTGTGATGCCCCAGCTGAATCCCATGGCGCTGGTGGCCAGCAGGACCAGATCCCCCTCGCGGAGTTTCTTCTCCTCCATGAGGTCGTTCAGGGCGATCAGGGTGTCGGCTCCGCCCATGTGGCCGAGCCTTCCGTAGTTGAAAACGCTGCGTTCCGCGGAGATGCCGAGGCTTTTCAGCAGGCGCTCGTGCATCCCCTTGTCTCCCTGATTGATCAGGAACCAGGCGATGTCGTCGATGTCCCGTCCCGTCGCAGTCAACGACTCGTGGACAAGACGCGTGAAATTCTCCACGTAGGCACGGGCGAGACCTCGCCTGTGCGCGCCCCGCCGGATGACGACCCGGCCGTCGCGCCATTCGCCCTGGTAGTAGTCGGACCAGCCGGGATCGGTGCGCATCGCCGAGTGGAGGACCCGGAAAGCAGGATCGTGATCTGCCAGCAGCACCGCCGCGCCCGCATCACCGAAATTGAAGAGCGCCTTGGAATCCGGGTCACTGTAGTCCACCATCCTGCTCAGCCGGTCACCGAGGAGAACCAGCGTGTACCCGCCCGGCGTGGTCCCGGTGGAACCGGTCGCCAGCCGGATCGCGGTCAGGCCGGCATTGCAGAAGTTCGAGATCTCGTAGCAGTGCGCGTTCCTGATGCCCAGTTCGTCGGCGACCTTGGCGGCCGGAGACCAGAACGGGGTGTCCCACTGGCCGGAGCCCGTATAGATCACCTCGCGGATGGCCGAGCGGTCGGTTCCCAGCCGCTCCAGGAGCAGGGAGGCTGCCTTCAGAGCCAGCCCCGACGCCGTCTCGCCGTCCGCGAGGACCGGGAACGACTCGGTGTGGGTGATGGCCGCGATGTCCCCGACGGGCACACCCGAGACCTGATGCATGTCCCGGATGTCAGCCGTCGCCGACGGAAAGCACACGTCGAAGTCGACTATGCCGCCCACGGTTCCCTCGCATCGATGCTCACGCGGTGCACGGTGCGGTCGACGCCGGGCTCCACCGCGGTGGCCGCGTGGTAGGTGAGCTCGCACTTCCAGACCACCAGGTCCCGCGGGCTCCAGTGGTGCTCGTAGACCCGCTCGGGGTCCTGGATCAGCCGGTCCAGCAGCGCGAAGAACTCCTCGTTCTCGTTCGCGTCGAAACCGACTACGCGTTCCATGTACTCCGGCGCGCCGTACACGTACCGGCGCCCGGTGGTGGGGTCCGTCTTGACCAACGGGTGCCGGACGGGCGGGTACTGCTCCTCCACCAGCGCCTTGAACTCCGCAATGGACAGGCCGGCATGGTCGGCGGAGATGCGCTGGCGCTTGGAGACGGTGTGCACCGCGGTGCGCCCCTCGATCTTCGCCTTCCACTCCTCGGGCAGGCGGTCGTAGACGTCGGCCGCGTTGGCGTAGAGCGTGTGGCCGCTCGTGCCCGGGACGTCGATGCCGTGCAGCATCGTGTAGGGCGGCGGCGTCTGCTGGTAGGAGGAGTCCTGGTGCCAGAAGTTGCCGACCCGGGCGACGCCGATCGCCTGGTCGTTCTTCTTGGCGTTGGAGGAGATCATGATCTCCTCGTGCTCCGGGTGGCGGTACTTCGTCATCAGGAAGGGCTTGGGCCGGCCGATGCGGCTCGCCAGCTCGATCTGCTGCTCCGGGGTGATGTCCAGGCAGCGGATGACGACCAGCTCCCGTTCGTGCAGGAGCGTGGTCACCCTGTTCCAGAGCACGGAGTCCTGGAGATCCTCGTAGGTCACACCCGTCATCTCGGCGCCGATGAAGGGCGTGAGGTGACTGATCCGGATCCCGGTGTCGGTCCCGGTCTCGGTCATGGCCTCGGTCTCGGTCATGGTCTCGGTCATGGTCTCGGGCATGGTCGTGGTCATGGTTCTGTCGTCTCCTTGTGTGATGACGGGACGTCGTTCAACTGGGGTCGTCGGCCAGGCACTGCGCGAGCGCCTCGACGAACCGGTCGATCTGCTGCTCCGTGCGGAAGGGCGCGACGGTCACCCGGAAGCGCTCGCCGCCTTTCGGCACCGACGGGAAGTTGATGGGCTGCACATAGATGGAGAATTCGTCGAGCAGCCGGCGGGAGATGCGCTTGACCCGTTCGCCGCCCGGCACCAGGACCGGGACGAGGTGGGTGGGCGCGGGGACGTGGCCGATGCCCGCATCGGTGAGGCGGCGGCGCATCAGGTCGGCGTTGACGTGCAGTCTCGCCCTCGTCCGGGCCCCTTCGGCACCCCGGATGACGGAGAGGCTCGCCAGGGTGGCGTCCAGGGAGGCCCGCGGGATCGTCGTGGTGAAGATGAACCCGGGGGCGTGGGACCGTACATAGTCCAGCGGGACGTCGGGACCGGCCACATAGCCGCCGGTGGTGCCCACGGCCTTGCCGAACACGCCCTGCACGAACGTGACCCGGTCCTCGCCGATCGCCTCGCAGATGCCGGCTCCGGTGGGCCCGGAGACCCCGATCGCATGGGTCTCGTCCAGGTAGGTGCGGGCGTTGTAGCGCTCGGCCAGATCACAGATCTCGCGGATGGGCGCGATGTCGCCGTCCATCGAGTACACCGACTCGAAGACGATCAGCTTCGGTCGCTCCAGGGGCTGCTCGGCGAGCGCCAGCTCCAGATCCGCCAAGTTGTTGTGAGCGAAGATGTGCTTGGCGTTGCCGGACGTCCGAACGCCCTCGATCAGGGACCGGTGGTTGAGCGCGTCCGAGAAGACCATCGTCTCCGGCTCGGCCCGCAGCAGAGTGCTCAGCGTCTCCACGTTGGCGACGTAGCCGCTGGTGAAAACCAGCGCCCGTTCCTTGGCGTGCCAGACGGCGAGCAGTGTCTCCAGCTCCACATGGGCCTCGCTGGTGCCCGCGATGTTGCGGGACCCGCCGTTGCCGGTGCCGTGCCGCAGGGTGGAAGCGATCTGGGCCTGCATCACGTCGCTGTGCTGGCTCATGCCCAGGTAGTCGTTGGTGCACCACACCTGGATGCGGCGTCCGTGATGCAGCGCGTGCCCCCGGTCCTCAGCGAGGTAGGAGCAGGCGACGAATTCACGGTAGAGGCCTTCCTCCTTGAGCCGGTCGAGGTCGGTCCGGAGGGCGGCGTACACATCCGGGGCACGGGGCGGAGCAAGGGTGGATATCACTGTGCTGCCCTCTCGGGGTCAGGTCATTCGGTCGGGAACCACCATCGGCTCCGCCGTTCCCGATCCGGTCCCGGCTCCTTCCCGTCCCCGCAGGACACCTTCCGGGGTGCGGGAAAGCGACCCCCGCCAACGCCAGGTCCGCGGGCGGCTCCACACCGTGGAACGCGCACAGATGGCAGCTGCGGCAGGGGCCTGCTCGCTCACCCGACGGCACCCGCCCCGGCCCCTCGGGGTAGGGCGCCACCCCGCGGGCCCCCGGGTTCTCGCTGGGTCTCCGACTCTCGCTGGGTCCCCGCGTTCTCGCTACGTCCCCGGATTCTCGCTGGGTCCCCGGACTCCGGCACACACCCGGGATCGGCCGCGTCGCGCGGGGGACGGGCCCCGGGTCCGCGCCCGACGAGCGCTCCGGACACCGGGCGCGCACCCGCGAAGGGCCGATCTGCGCTCCGGACACGGGTCCGCGCACCTGCGAAGGCCCGCGCCCGGGCCCGGAAAAGCCGTTCGGGCGGCCTCCGCCCCAACGGAGTCCGCCCGAAAAGCTCTTGCATCACTGCCGGTTGCCCGGCGCGGGGCCCGCCGGCCCCACCCCTGCGCCCGCCGTACGGCGCCGCCGCGACGTCGCGCGGGCGCGGGGTTCACCGCCGGCGGGCCTTCGCCCCAACGAGGGCCGGCCGTGCGGTGGTCACACTGCGGGAATTCAGCCGGCCAGGCCGGCGACGGCGGGCGCGGCCGGAACGGCCGGGACGGCGCCGAAGGACGGCAGGGCCGGGATGTTGGCGGCGTTCGTCAGGTCGGCCGGAACGGCGGCCTTCGGGGCCAGGCCCTGGACACCGGTGGCGGCACGGCCCGCGACGCCCCGGGCGTCGGTGGTGGCGGTGCCGGCGAGGTTCTGCGCGAACGGCTGCGCGTCAGCGGCCACACCCTGGGCGAACGGGGCCACGTCACCGGCGACACCCTGCGCGAACGGGGTCGCGTCGGCCGCGACACCGGTGGCGAAGCCGGACGCGTCGCCGGCCACACCCTGCGCGAGCGGCGTCACATCACCGGCGACACCCTGCACGAACGGAACGGCCTGACCGGTGGCGTCACCGGCGAGCACGCCCACGCCGCCCACGGCCTCCTGGGCCACCGGCAGCACCTTGACGACCAGCCGGCGGCCGACGGGCGGCAGCACATCGGCAGCGGCCTGGTCCACGGTCGGACGGACGGTGGCGACGGCGCCCTGGGCCAGGTCGCTCGCCTGCTCCGGACGGACACCGGCGGCGGCCGGAACGGCGGTCAGGTCCTCGGCGCCGGGCACGGCCGGGACGCCGGGCACAGCCGGAACGGCGGGCAGCTCAGCCGGAACGGCCGGCAGCTCGGCCGGAACGGCGGGCAGCTCGGCCGGCAGGTGCGCCGGGATGCCACCGGGCAGGCCGCTCGGCAGACCGGCCGGGAAGCCCGGGGCGGCCGGAACGGCCGGAACGGCGACGTTCGGCAGCCGGCCGGCCACGTCACCGGTGGAGAGCTTGCCCTGAGCGGACTTCGCGGCCTTCTTGGCCTTCTTGGCGGCCTTCTTCACGGCCTTCTTGGCGTCGGCCTTGCCGAGCTGCCGCTCCGCGGTCTCCTTGGCGCCGGAGACGGTGCCGGTCACGTCGTCGAGGCCGTCGGTGGACGGCAGCCCGCCGCCGAGGGTGCCGGTGGCCTTGCCGGCCACACCGTCGACCGTGTCCTTCGCGGTGCCGGCCACGTCACCGGCCGACAGCTTGTCCTGCACCGAGCCGGTCGCGCCGGTCGCGGTCTCCTTGACGGTGTCGGTCACGGAGCCGGTGTTCGGCACCTCCGGCAGCTCGGCCGCGGAGGCGGCGGCGCTGCCCAGCGCCCAGATGCCGGTGGCGGCAGCGGCGACGACGATGGAACGACGGAAGTTCTTGCGCATGGAGAGGAGTTCCTTCGAATTCAAGGGCTTCGGAGAAAGGGGTTGGGCAGACCTGATCCGCCCCCGCCGCGGCAGGTCCACAAGAGGCGGTGGAACGGCCTGCCCTAGCCCGGGAATTCGAGGATGTCGTGGGAGCGCTCACGCGTCGGCGCGCCGTGCGCCGCCTGCACCGCACCGGCCACCAGGCCGAAGCGGGGAGCGTCCGTCGCCGGGGCGGCGTGCGCGTCCCCGCCACGGGGACCGCTGCCGCTGCCGGCGTTCTGCGCTGCGGAGCCGCTGGACAGCGGCGTCTGCGGAAGGTCGACCGGGAGCCGGTCGTGGTGCTGCGCGGCACCGGCGGACTCCGCCCGCTCCGTGGCGTCCGCGGCGTACTGCTGCGGAACCCCGGCGGTACGGACGGCCGGACCGGCGGTCTTCGCCGGAGCGTGGTGCGCCTGCTCCGAGGCGTCCTGCGCCGGACGGTGCGGCTCACGGGTGTCCGGCTGCGCGCCGGACCCGTCCTGAGCGTCACCACCGGGCAGGTCCGCCGGCAGGCGGGCGGCGGCGGTGCGCCCGACCAGGCCCGTCACCGGCTCGGCGACGGGGCGGGCGACCCGCTCCGTACGCTGCGCGACCGGCTCGACGGTGTCGGCGACGGCGTCCTCGACGGCCTGCCGGCGCTCGGCGGACTTCTCCGCCCCCTCGGCCATGCGGTCCTGCATCCGGTCCCGGCGGTCCTGCATCCGGCTCTTCGCCTGACCGCCGGCCTGCTCGGCCGGGGCGAGCACGGTGGCCCGCCCGGAGGAACCGTCGAGGTCCGCGGCCTGAGCGCTGCCACCGAACAGGAAGGCCAGCCCCAGAAGTCCCCCGAGGAAGAGGACCACCAGCAGCGCACGCCGCGCGGCAACCGTGCGCGGCAGGCGCACAGCAGCAGGCATGGCGAACGATGCAGACACGGTGGAGGAGACCTTCCGGGACATGAGAGCGCCGCGTCCTCTCGGGGCAGAGAGCCCGAGTCCCGCGGCGATTCCGGGTGACTGAGGAAGACCTTGCACGCTGAACGGGGACCGCGCAAGCCCCGTGTTACCGATGAGTCGCCATGTCCGTTATGAGAAACGGATATTCCGGTTCAACGCCGCCAGCCCTCGGCGGCCCCTGCCCCAAAGGGACTCGACGCCCCTTCATCGGGGGCCCATGAGCCTCCGGATCGCCGTATCGAGGACCCAGTGGCCTTTCCGGCTCACCACCTCGCCCGAAGGGCGCCGCGCTGAACGGCGGGACTCCCGGAGGCACGCCTCCTGTCGATGCACCGGACACCGGCGGATACGCGGCGCGGGTCAGCACTCGGGCGAGATCCCGCGCTCCTCCGTCCCGACGCGTTCCGCGGGGGCGGGGCGAGCAAGACGTTCACCCCGGCTCTGCGCGATGCGGTGCACGTCGCGCAGAGCCTCGGTCATACGAGCCGCGACGAAACGCAGTTGCTCCGGGGTGACATAGCCGTCGGACAGCATGTCGGTGACGTGGTCGAGCAGATCGGCGGCCATGCCGAGCTGCACACTCTCGACGTTGTCGGCGGCACGGGCGACGCATCCGGACCCGTCACCGAAGAGGTAGCAGGGCTTGCCCTCGGGACTGACCCACGGAAGCAGCCGGGCACCGCTGCCCGTCACCTGACTGATCACGCGGTCACCCCCGCACCGTGCAGCACTCCGCGCCGGAACGCATGCACCGAATCGGCGGGCCGGGGCATCGCGTGCAACCCGTGACGGCCGGCCGCGGGCCGCAACACCCCCGACAGCGGCTCGAAGTAATGAGCGATACAGCGCAGCACGTCGTCAACTCCATGTCGGTTGATGGATTCGCCCCCGGGCCATTCGCAGCGGTCGCCGGGGCTTCGCTTACGGGCATCCAGCCGGGCGAGCCGGAGCCTCCCCGTAGCAATCCACTCACAGAGTGAGACGAAGGGACTACGCTCACCAGGGGTTTTGATGTGACAGGTACTCCGTCACGCGGGAGTTGACGATGAGTAATACCTATGGGGAATGGCTCAAGGGGCAGCGCGACGCGGCAGGGCTGACCCAACAGGAACTGGCCGACGCAGCGATCATGACGCGTACGCACATCGCGCACATCGAGGCGGGTCGGCGCATCCCGTCACGAGAGGACGCACGGCGGCTGGACAGGGCCCTGAACACGGGGAATGTACTGGCCAGCTTCTTGCCGCAGGACGATGCAGCGGTCGCCGATTACTTCGAGGCCGCCCGACAGCTCGAACAACAGGCGACAATGATCCGCGAATTCGCACTGGCCTGCATCCCTGGCGTGCTCCAGACAGAGGCATACGCGCGTGCGATCCTGCGAAGCGGCTTCCCTCCTGTGAGCGACGAGGAGTGTGACAGGCTCCTCGTCGCACGGCTGAAGCGCTCGAAGATCCTTCTCAACCAGGTATCGCCAGTGGTGTGGGCGCTGCTGGACGAGACCGCCCTACGTCGACCCGTTGGCGGACCACAGGTCATGGCCGATCAGCTCATGCACATCGTCCGGCTCGGCGAGGACGAGCGCGTGCGCGTTCACGTCCTCCCGTTCAACCTCGGCAGCCACCCACTCATGCAGAGCATGCTGACCCTGATGTGGTTCGAGGACCAGCCTCCCGTCGCCTACTCCGAGGGCCTGCAGGTCGGCAAGGTGCACGACACACCGGCCGTCGTCGAGCGACTGCAGAGCGCCTACCATCTCGCCATGGGGGACGCGCTGCCGCTGAAGGAGTCCCTTGCCGTGTTGCGAGCGACAGCGAAGGAACATCTACATCATGACTGAGCGGGCAGTTCCGGACGCCTCGATATTGAGCGGATGGCGCAAGTCCTCCTACAGCGGGCCCGAAGCCGGAAGCTGCGTCGAGATCACGGACCACTGCCCGTCCGGAATCGCCGTTCGCGACTCCAAGGAACCACACGGCCCGGCCCTGACCTTCCGCCCGCACGACTGGTCGGCGTTCATCTCCGCAGTAAAAGCAGGAGAATTCCCCGCCTGATTCAGGTTTGATGAGCAACGGCCCATAATTCCCGATCCGTCCCCATGCTCACCGGCACTGAAGAGAGTGGGCCGAGGCGTCCACATGCCCGCCCATCGGGGATCTCCGGGTCGAGAACTCCGCGCCCGCCGTCACCACTACGCCACCTTCACCAAGCCTGCATGCATTCGTCACAACCGCCAGCATTCCCCGGAGAGACGAATTGCCCATAGCGGCGCTTTCCTTCCCCCCTGCATCGCCAACACCATTGGCTATATTGTCGTTTCACCGGAAGTCGACAGCAGACAGCAGTGACGCCCGAAGGCGGGCCTCATGCGCGGGCTTCAGTTCATCGACCACACAGGGGATCCGGACCAGGACATGAGTGACCTTCGCCTTGACGGAACGATCTTCGAGGATCTGAAGACGACCTTCTCCACCGTCAGCGATCGCATGGACGCGGCCCGTCGCACGCTCAAGGCCGTCGACGCCTCGGCCGTCGGCGCCGACAAGCTCGTCGACGACGTGCACGACTTCAGCGACGAGTGGGGCTACGGCATCAAGCAGCTCGGCAAGCACACCCACGGCGCGGTCAAGATGATCAACAAGATCGGCCATGAGTTCAACAAGCTCGACCACGACCTCGCCGAGTCGCTGGAGTCGAAGCCGAAGAAGAAGGGCAAGTGACATGGCGGGCAAGCGCCCCTCCTTCCCGCACATAGGCTGGGACCCCACCCCCGGCGATGTCGAGGACACCCGCGAACTCGCCAAGAAGCTCGGCAGCCTCGCCTCCGAACTCGGCACTGCCGTCCGGGACTTGGAACGGATCGAGACCGGCGCCTGGAAAGGCAGGACAGCCGTCGCCTTTTCCGAGTACGTCGGCAAGGACGTCACTCCCCTCATCCGCAAGAGCCACCAGTCCTTCGACAAGGCCTCCCGCGCCCTGCACCGGTGGGCCGGTGAACTCAAGGACTTCCAGGACGAGGCCGACCGGCTGGAGAAGTCCGCCGGAGAGAAGCTGGAGGCCGAGGAGAAGGCCGAGCAGAAGGCCGAAGGCAAGGGGAGCAAGGAACTCGGCAAGGCATCGGGGGACGTCGACAAGGTCACCGGCAAGGTCCACGACCTCGAAGAGCGCTACAAGCGGGCCGCCGGGCTGATCAGCAAGGAGCTCGACAAGGCCGGCAACATCGCGCCCGACGAGCCCGGCTTCTGGGACAAGCTCGGCGAGCACATCTCGGACGCCTGGAACGCCACCGCCGAGTGGGTCGAGAAGCACGCCGACGACATCAAACTGATCGGCGACCTCCTCAGCGACCTGACCGCGGTCCTGGGCCTGCTGGCCATCATCACTCTCCCGTTCCCGCCGCTGGCCGCGATCTTCGGCACCGCGGCCCTGATCGCGAGCGGGCTCGCCCTGGCGGCCCACGGCCTCGCCAAGGCCGGCGGCGCCGACGTCAGCTGGATGCAGATGGGCCTCGACGCTCTGGGCCTGATGCCCGGCATCGGCATGTTCGGCAAGGGCATCAAGGTGGTCGGTGTCGCGCGGGCAGAAGCCACGGCCGCCAATCTCGGCAAGGGATTCCAGGCGACCAAGATCGAAAAGCCGGCGCGCATCCTCATGTCCTTCGGCCAGGAATCGTCGGGCATCACGGGGGGCCTCGGCAAAGCCGGCCTGATAAAACTCGGAGGCTTCTCCGACAACGCCTACGAGGTCGCCCACGGCAGCGGCATGATGTCCCGGATGGGCGGCCTCGCCAACGCCGGGTATTTCCAGGGCCAGTGGGTCGGTTCCAAGGGACTCAATCTGATTCCCGGAGTGAACATCAACCCCATGGGAGCCGGTATCGCCATCGATGCCGGAGCCAAGATCTTCCCGAAGATCACCAGCATCCACCAGCACGTCGGAGAGGCCCTTTTCCCCGGCGATCAGCTCGAGAAGTCAGCCGCGGCCCACTGACGGTTCAGCCGACAGTGACAGAGTGAGCCCCCAGGCCGGGGCCCGGGTTCCGGCACCCGCCCCCGGCCACCGAGTCGCCACGCAGGAAGACACAGACGGACATGCACATCTGGCAGCCCGAGCCGGGCGAGCTCCTCCTCGCCCGTACCCCCGTCACCTTCGCCACCGGCGCCGCCATGCGCGTCCGGGGCATGCGGTGGTTCCGCGACACCGAAGGCCACGACATCCAGACCGAACTGCCGGGCTGGCCCGAGGGCCCGGTCCACGCGGTCCGCGGCGCCGGGAACGCGGCAGTACGGAACACGGTCAAGGGCGGGCTCATCGCCCTGGGGGTCGTGGTCATGGGCATCCTCAGCTCACAGGGCGGCAGCGTCGGTCCGGGCGCATCGGACCAGGGCTCGGACACCCCCACCGACCGGGCCGACGAAGTCGAGGACTTCCCCGTCATGTGGGCCGCCCCCGGCACCGTCGCCCGCACCCTGCCCTGGCAGCTGGACCCGGGGCGCACGGACGCGAAGCGCTACACCACCCACGCGATCGTCACCGACCGGCGCCTGGTGATCGTCGGCCTTCCGGTCCACAAGGACCGGGAGGTGATCGAGGACGAGCTGCTCTGGGAAATCCCGCGGTCCACGATCGCTGCCGTCGAGCCCCGCGACTTCAAGGACGGGACGGACGTGAAGCTCGTCTTCACCGACGGCTCGTGGTGCCGGCTCCGCGCCCAGTGGCGCCGCCGTTTCACCGACTACCTCGAGGGCCCCCTCGACCTGATGCCCTTGGAATCGCTCACACCGGCACAGCAGAGCACCGCCCGCACCTTCGCCGCGACCCAGCCGGCGGACGCCGGACCTCCGGTCGTCACGCGCAACACCTGCGGCTGCTACCGGGTCAGCGTGGTGGCTCCGAGCACGACCGACTCCTTCTTCGGCATCTCCGACCGGGACACCGTCATGGACGCCGCCGGCACAGAGCTCCCCTACGCGCAGTACCACCCCGCGGACTTCACCAGCTGACCCTCACCCGCACGATGTGCCGCGCCCCGGCCCCGACGGCCTCACGGCACAACCCGAACTTCCCGGAACGGCCCTTCCATGACGACCTCCCCCCACGACACGGGCCTCCCCGCCGTGTCCGCCGACCACCTCGATCCTCCCCCCATCTGGTTCGTCGTCCCCGACGGCTTCTACGCCCTCCCCCTCGCCGCCACCCCCGAGGAGCGCACCGAGCGGTCCCAGGAGTTCGTCCGCGGCCTCTACTCCCGGGGCGACGAGACCATCTGGGAACCGGCCGCCCCCTACTACGCGTCGCTGGCCGAACTCATGACGGGCAACGGCGTCTCGTACGCGGCGATGGGTCTCTTCTCCACAGCGGAGGAGGACGGCGCCCCGGAAGGCAGCAGCACGGCGGAAGCGCCGGAGCGGACCGCAACCTGGCACGAAGGCTCCAAGGGCGTCGCCCAGTGCGCCTTCACCGTGGCGGCCGTTCCCACGGACCCGGCCCCGGAGGACACCGACATCGCCGCCCACGGCATCCTCGCGGTCCTCTCCGGCGACCCGCACAACGACGCCCGCTGGCTCGACCTGCCGTGCGGTCCGGCCGTCTCCTGCGTCACCCTGACCCAGTACGAACTCACCCCGGAGATCACGGCGACCGGCGAGCCCGTCGATCTCCTCACCGGACAGATCCAGGTCCACATCCCCTTCCCCACCGGCCCGTTCACCGCGGTCTTCACGCTCTACACCGCGTCCACGGACTACTGGGCGGAGTTCTGCGACCTGATGACGACGGTCCTGCGAACGGTCTCCTTCACGGAACCGGAGATCGAGATCGTGGACGAGATCGAGGGCGACAACGTCAGAACGGGACTCAGCAACTGACGCCCCCGCCGTCACCTGCCGCGGCGGATCACGGAGCGGCCGCGGACAAGCAACCGCCTTCTGGCGGGAGGGGATCGGCCTGTGCTGCGGTCCGGTCCGGCGTCGCACGCCACGAGTGCACTCTGCGCCAGTGCACTGTGCACTCAGCGCTCACGACTTTCCGGGCGCCCTCTGGCAGGTTGTCGTTGAGCCTGCGCCGATCACCGGACGGCGGGGCGAACGGATGAAGGCAGGAAACAACGCGTGGCTCTGAAGAACAAGGTCGCACGGGCACTCCTGGTGGGCATGACCGGCGTCGCGACGCTGGCACTCACCGCGGGCACAGCGCAGGCGAGCAACTTCCGCACGAACGTCACCATGCCCGAGCAGACGACGGTCCGCGGGACCGCCTCGTTCCTCTCCGACGGTGACAGCCTCGCCGTGTGCGACAGGAGGTCGGACGGCCGCAGCGTCGCCGTGGACGTCGAGGACCCCACGACGGGAAAGACCGTCATGAGGGTCCGCGCCAATGGCAACGGCCAGTGCAGCCGGAAGGACTCCGAGGACACCAACCTGGTGGAGGGACGCAGGTACGTGTTCTGGTCGGATGTCTCGGGCAGCGGTGACGGATACACCCGGCTCCGGGCCGCCGTGGCCTGACCGCAGCGCCGGATCGTGCGCGACCCCCGGAGCCTCTGGCGGCCCCGGGGGTCCGTACGTCCGCGCCGGCGCGGACCGCGACCAGGTCCGTGAACACGAACGCGAACAATTCCGAGGACTGCGCGGCACGGACGACTGCGCGACACGGACAGAGAACGAGATCATTCCCCGGATCCGGCCGGGGACACGAAAAAGCCCAGGTCACACCGGATGTGACCTGGGCTTCAGGCGAGCCGCCTAGGGGAGTCGAACCCCTGACCTACGCATTACGAGTGCGTCGCTCTGGCCGACTGAGCTAAGGCGGCGAGCTGCTGGTACGCCTCGTCTCGCGGACACGGACCGGCATCAGCAACGGCGCTAAGTCTACACAGTCACCGGGGGTGCCTCGCACCCCGTTACCGTGACCCCGGGCTCACCGCCCGCTCCGGGCTCCGTCCGCTCTCCGAGCGGCTCCGGCCTCGCTCGGCGCTCCCGGTCATCCGCGCTGCGGCCCGCCACCCCCGACCGGCACTCCCGGCCCGCCACCCCTCACCGGCACTTCTTCCCCTTCTCCGGAGCCTTCCCCGCCAGCAGATAGGTGTTGATCGCCGTGTCGATGCAGTCGCTGCCGCGCCCGTACGCCGTGTGCCCGTCCCCCTCGTAGGTCAGCAGCGAGGCCGAGGAGAGCTGGCCCGCGAGGCCTTGCGCCCAGACGTACGGGGTCGCCGGGTCGCGGCTGGTGCCCACCACCACGATCGGGTCCGCGCCCTTCGCCTCGATGCGCTGCGGCGCCCCCGTCGGCTTGACCGGCCAGTACGTGCAGTTCATCGCCGCCCACGCGAAGCCGGTGCCGAAGACCGACGAGGCCTTCCGGAAGGACGGCAGCTCCCGGCGCACGTCGGCCGGGCCGCCGAAGCTGGCGGGCAGGTCCAGACAGTTGACGGCCGGGTTGGCGAACATGAGGTTGGCGTACGAGCCCTCGCTGTCCCGCTCGTAGTAGGCGTCGGCGAGCCCCAGCAGCCCGGCGCCGTCACCGTCCATGGCCGCCTGGAGCGCGTTGCGCAGCTGCGCCCAGCTGCCCTCGTCGTACATCGCCGCGACCACGGCGGTCGTCGCCAGTGATTCGCCCAGCTCACGCCGCTCGCCGGTGGGCAGCGGATCGGCGTCGACCTTCCGGAAGAAGGCCTGCAGCCGCTCGCCCGCGTCCTGCCCGCTCCCGGTGCCCAGCGGACAGTCGTCGCGCCGCACGCAGTCCTCGGCGAAGGCGGTGAAGGCGGTGTCGAAGCCGGCGGTCTGGTCGCGGTTCATCCGCAGGGAGGTCAGGGACGGGTCCATCGCGCCGTCCAGGACCAGCCGCCCCGCCCGGCCCGGGTAGAGCCCGGCGTAGGTGGCCCCGAGGTAGGTCCCGTACGAGGCGCCGACGTAGGTCAGCTTCTCGTCGCCCAGCACGCCCCGGAGCACGTCCATGTCGCGCGCGGCCTCGACGGTCGAGACGTGGCCGAGGACGTCGCCGGAGCGGTCGCGGCAGCCCTTGGCGAACTTCTTGTAGGCGCTGACCAGCCGCTTCACCTCACCCGGGTCGTCGGGCGTCTGGTCGACCTGGGTGTAGGAGTCCATCTCCTTGTCGGAGAGACACCCGACGGGTTCGCTGCCCGCGACGCCGCGCGGGTCCACCGCGACCATGTCGTACCGCGCGCGGACGGGCGCCGGGTAGCCGATGCCCGCCCAGTTCTGGAGGTAGCCGATCGCCGAGCCGCCCGGGCCGCCCGGGTTCACCAGCAGCGAGCCGATGCGCCGCCCGGGGCCGGTGGCCTTCACCCGGGAGACCGCGAGCTCCAGGTCCTCGCCCGCGCCGGGCCGGTCGTAGTCGAGCGGGGCCTTCATCGTGGCGCACTCGAACCCCTCGGCCCCGCAGCGGCGCCAGCGCAGCTTCTGCTCGTAGTACGGCGCGAGGGCGGCCGGGATCGCGGCGGGGAGGGGGCGCAGCACGCCGGTGCCGCCGGTCCGGCGCTGCCCGCTGCCCGGTCCCGCCGACGACGTCCCGGACTCCGCGATGTCCGCATCGCCGCTCCCCGACGAACAGCCCGAGATCAGCAGTCCCGCGAAGGCGAGAAACGTGCCCGAGGTGCGGAGCAGGCGACTGGTGTCCATACGGGCATCCCCTCAGTTCTTCACGCCGTGTGATCGGAGGGTATCCGCACGGTCACGCTCCCTGCCCGCTCACCGTCCTCGTACGGGTGAGGCGCCCGCCCCGCCGTCCGTACGATCGCCGCCCGAGGGGCAGCCGGCCCCCTACCCGGCGCGCAGGGCCAGCGTCATCGCCTCGACGGCCAGCAGCGGGGCGACGTTGCGGTCGAGCGCGTCCCGGCAGGCGATGACCGCCTCGATGCGGCGGAGGGTGCGTTCGGGTGTGGAGTTCTCGGCGATGCGCCGCAGGGCGTCCTGCACCTCGCTGTTCGCGATCGCCACGGAGGAGCCGAGCTGCAGGGCCAGGACGTCCCGGTAGAAGCCGGTGAGATCGGTGAGCGCGAGGTCGAGGCTGTCGCGCTGGGTACGCGTCGCCCGCCGCTTCTGCCGGTCCTGGAGGTCCTTCATCGCCCCGGCGGTGCCCCGGGGCAGCCGGCCGCCGGTGCCCGCGGCCGCGCCGAGGGCGGCGCGCAGCTCCTCGGTCTCCTTGGCGTCGACCTCCTCCGCGACCTGCTTGGCGTCCTCGGCGGCGGCGTCGACGAGTTCCTGGGCCGCCTTCAGACAGCCCCCGGTGTCATCGATCCGGAGCGGCAGCTTCAGCACGGCGGCCCGCCGCTCCCGGGCGCGCTCGTCGGTGGCCAGCCGCCGGGCCCGGCCGATGTGCCCCTGGGTCGCCCGCGCCGCGGAGGCGGCGAGGGCGGGCTCGATCCCGTCGCGGCGGACCAGCATGTCCGCCACCGCGTCCACCGCGGGCGTGGTGAGGGTGAGGTGGCGGCAGCGGGAACGGATCGTCGGCAGGACGTCCTCGATCGAGGGCGCGCAGAGCAGCCACACGGTGCGGGGCGCGGGCTCCTCGACCGCCTTGAGCAGCACATTGCCCGCCCCCTCGGTGAGCCGGTCCGCGTCCTCCAGGACGATCACCTGCCAGCGGCCGTTGGCGGGCGAGAGCTGAGCGCGGCGCACCAGGTCCCGGGTCTCCTTGACGCCGATGGACAGCTGGTCGGTGCGGACGACCTCGACGTCGGCGTGCGTGCCGACGAGCGAGGTGTGGCAGCCGTCGCAGAAGCCGCAGCCCGGGGAGCCGCCGTGGGCCCGGTCCGGGCTGACGCACTGCAGTGCGGCGGCGAACGCCCGGGCGGCGGTGGCCCGCCCGGAGCCGGGCGGGCCGGTGAACAGCCAGGCGTGCGTCATCTTCGAAGCGGCCACCGCCTCGATGAGCCCGCCCTCGAGCTCCGGCGCGTGCGGACTGTTCCCCTCCGCCGCCGCGGTGGCCGCGGCCTCGGTGACGAACGCGTCGGCGTCCCGCGCGGCCGCGGCGAGCTGCTCGGTCACCCGCTCCTGGCCGACCAGGTCGTCCCATACCGCCATCGCTGTCCTGCCGTCCCTGCGCCGTGCGCGTCACTGCGCGCCGTCCGTGTCACCGCCCCGTGGGGCCCGTCAGCGCAGCCCGCCCGGGCCGTACCGGCCGCGGCTCCCGCCGCACCCGTCGGCCGCGGCTCCCGCCGTACGTGCTGCGGCTCCCCATTGTCGTCCACGCCACCGACATCCGATGCCGGTCCCCTCACCGCGGCACCCGAACACCGCCCCGCACGGACGTTGCCGCGCATGGATGCCGCCACGCACGGACACTGCCCCGCACGAACGCCGCCGCACACAGGCCGCCGCACCCGAGCGCTGCGACGACGAACGCCCCGCCCGCACCCGAGCGCCGTCCTACGACCCGCGCCCGAAGACCGGCACCAGAAGACGGCACCGGAAGACGGCACCGGAAACAGCAGCGCCCGGGCCGGTCCATGACCTGCCCGGGCGCTGCCCGGCTGTTCCGTCCGCTATCCGCGGCCTCCGCGACCGCCGCCTCCGCGACCGCTGCCTCCGCTGCCGCCGCGGCCACCCCGGCCGCGTCCGCCGCGTCCGCCCCGGCCGTTCGCGTCCTCGTCGTCCCGCGGGCCGAGCAGCTCGTCCGCGAGGGTCGGCAGGTCGTCGAGCGGGGTCTCCTCGGCCCAGTCCGAGCGGCGCCGGGCCTGCGGCATCGGCCGGGTCTCGGCCGCCGGGTCGATCTGCGGCAGCTCCCGCGTCCGGTCGTCCCCGGCCGCGGACGGCGCTTCCTCCGCCTCGTCGGACTTGAAGAGCCAGGAGGGGACCCGGTCCGCCGGGTCGGCCGGCCGCTCGCGCGACTGCGCGTCCCGCCCGGGGTCCACCGCCGGCAGCACCGCGGTCTCGTCGGCCGCCCCCGGCACCTGCGGCTTCGGGATCACGGTCGTCTCGTCGGCCGGGGAACCGCCCTCGGAGCCGATCTGCGGCAGCACGGTCGTCTCGTCCGCGTCCCCCCGACGGGGCTCCGGCTCGTCCTTCGTGAGGTCGATCCGGTCCGTCGCGGGACCGGCCTCGTCCTTGGTGAGATCGATCCGGTCCGTCGCCGGTCCGGTCTCGTCCTTCCGGAGATCGATCCGCGGCGTGGGCACCGTCTGCGCGTGGTCCGCGGCGGAGTCGGCGGCAGCGGCATCCGTGGCGGGCGAACCGGGGATCGGGGTCTCCAGCGTCGCCTCGTTGTCGGGCGCGGCGGCCCGGGCGGCCTCCTCCGCCAGCCGGGCCTCCTCGGCGCGCCGCAGCGCCTCCTCGGCCTTGTGCTGCTTCTCCCGGCGCCGTTCCTCGGCCTCGGCCCGCTGCCGGGCCTCCTCCTCGGCGCGCAGGCGCAGGCGCTCCTTCTCCTCCGCGCGCTGCCGGGCCTCCTCCTCGGCACGCCGGCGCAGGCGCTCCTGCTCCTCGGCACGGGCCCGCTCCTCGGCCTCCTGCCGCTGCCGCTCCTCCTCGGCGGCGCGGCGGGCCTCCTCGGCGCGGCGCTCCTCCTCCCGCTGACGGGCCTCCTCGGCCTCCCGCCGGCGGCGCTCCTCCTCCTGACGGAGCCGTTCCGCCTCGGCCGCCGCCTCGGCGGCCCTGCGCTCCGCCTCCTGCTGCCGGGCCTCCTCGGCCTCGCGGCGCTTGCGCTCCTCCTCCTCGGCGCGCAACTTGGCGAGCTGCTCCTGGCGTTCGCGCTCCAGCCGCTCCTCCTCGGCCTTCCGTGCGGCCTCCTCGGCCTCCCGGCGTCGGCGCTCCTCCTCGGCCGCCCTGCGGGCCTCCTCCTGTGCCTGGATCTCGGCCTCGGAGAGCGGCAGCATCTGGTCGAGCCGGTGCCGGACGACGGTGGTGACGGCCTCCGGCTCCTGTCCGGCGTCGACCACCAGGTAGCGGGCCGGGTCCGCGGCGGCGAGGGCGAGGAAGCCGGACCGCACCCGGGCGTGGAACTCCGGCGGCTCGGACTCCAGCCGGTCGGGCGCCTCGGTGAAGCGCTCCCGCGCGGTCTCCGGGGAGACGTCCAGCAGCACGGTCAGATGGGGCACCAGGCCGTCGGTCGCCCACCGGGAGATCCGGGCCACCTCGGTCGGCGACAGGTCGCGCCCCGCGCCCTGGTAGGCCACCGAGGAGTCGATGTAGCGGTCGGAGATCACCACGGCGCCGCGGGCCAGGGCGGGACGGACGACGGAGTCGACGTGCTCGGCCCGGTCGGCCGCGTACAGCAGGGCCTCCGCGCGGTGCGAGAGACCGGCGCTGGAGACGTCGAGCAGGATCGACCGCAGCCGCTTGCCGATCGCGGTCGCCCCGGGCTCGCGGGTCACGACGACCTCGTGCCCCTTGTTGCGGATCCACTGGGCGAGCGCCTCGACCTGGGTGGACTTGCCCGCTCCGTCGCCGCCCTCGAGGGCGATGAAGAAGCCGGTGGCGGCGGGCGCCTGGGCGGGCTCCCCGCCGCGCAGCGCGTCCAGCAGGTCGCGGCGCAGCGGCACTCCGGACCGGTCGTCGGTCTTGCCCAGCACCAGCGCCGCGACGGGCAGCAGCAGCGCGCCGACGAGCATCAGCGTGAACGCGGCGCCGCCGTGCGCGAAGACGAACGAGCCGCCGGCCAGCCGGTGCGGGCCGATCGCCGCGGCGAGCAGCGGGGCGCCGACCGCGGCGAGCGCCATGAAGACCCGGGCGACGGCGCGCAGATGCTCGCCCGTACGCGCCCGGCGGTGCTCCTCGGCCTCCTGGTCCAGCAGGGTGTGCCCGGTGTTGGCCGCGACACCGGCCGCCACCCCGGCGAGCAGGGAGAGCAGCAGCACGGTCGCGAGGTCGGGGGTCAGGCCCGCGGCGAGCAGCGCCAGCCCGGTGACCGCGGTCGCCAGGGCGAACATCCGCCGCCGGGAGAGCGCGGGCAGCACCCGCGGCGCGAGCCGGATCCCGGCGACCGCGCCGCCGCTCAGCGTCAGCACGAGCAGCGCGAAGCCGACCGGCCCGGCGTCCAGGTCGGTGGCCTGGAGGGCGGCGAGGGCGACGGCGGCGGCGACCGCACCGGCGACGGCCCCGCTCGCCAGGACGAGCAGCGGCATCGCACCGGTACGGCCCTTGTCGGCCGTACTGCCGGTCCGGGGGCGGCGCAGCCCCTCCAGCGGGGAACGGGCGCGGGGCGTCTGCCCGCCGGGCAGTTCCAGGAAGTAGAGGACGGACACGGAGGCGGCGAAGAGACCGGACGCCACGTACGAGCCGAGGGCGGCCTGGTGCTCGTCGAACCACTCGATCCCGGTGCCCAGCAGGACGCCGACGAGGCCGATGACGACCAGTGCGGCGGCGGCCAGGGGCAGCGTCACGAAGCTGGTGCGCAGCCAGAGGCGACGGAGTGCGTCGCGGTGGTCGGGCAGCGGGCGCACCGCGGCGCCCTCTATGGGCGGGGCGGGCAGCAGGGCGGGCGCCGCGCTGTCCTTGGCCACGGTCCAGAACCGCTCCGCCGCTCCGGCGACGAAGACCGTGAGGAGGAGCGGTACGAGGGCGTTCCCGGGGGTCCAGTCGATCCACAGGGGCGCCACGATGAGCAGCGCCAGCCGCACCAGGTCCGCACCGATCATGGTCCAGCGGCGGTCCAGCGGTCCGCCGTCCCGTCCGCCGCCGCCCTTGTCCGGTGACGCCCCGCTCCGGGTGCCGCCCGGCGCGATCAGCGCCGAGAGGGGCCCGAGGAGGACCGCGCCGAAGAGCAGGGTCGCCAGCATGCGGGCGCCGAACACCGCGGCGACCGCGAAGGCGGCGCCGCGATAGCCGCCGCCGAGTGCGCCCTCGGCCACTGCCGCTTGCAGCGACAGCAGGACGAGGACCAGCAGGGCGAGTGCGTCTCCTGTGCCGCCGACGAACCGGGCGCTCCACAGCCGCTTCAGCGGCGGGTAGCGCAGCAGGGCGCGTACGGCGCGCTCGCGTGAATCTGCGGCAAGGGCGTCGGATGTGGTGGGGGTCACGACCGTTGGCTGCTCCGCTCGCGTCATCCGGCCAGCCTATCGGGCGCGGCCGAAACACTGATGAACCGCCCGAACAAGTGCCCGCACAGCGGCCGGTCACACGTCCGCCCCGTACCGGAATGAGGTGATCACTCCGGGACGGGGCGGCGCTGGTGGTGCTCTGCGACCGTCCGCTACTCGGCCGGCTCCGCGGTGGCGGCCTTCTTCGCCGCGGTCTTGGCCGTGGTCGTCTTCTTGGCAGCGGTGGTCTTCTTCGCCGCCGTCTTCTTGGCCGTGGTGGTCTTCTTGGCCGCAGTCGTCTTCTTCGCGGCCGTCTTCTTCGCCGTGGTCGTCTTCTTCGCGGGCGCCTTTTTGGCCGCCTTCTTCGCGGTCTTCTTCGCCGGCCCCTTGGCCCGCTTCTCCGCGAGCAGCTCGAAGCCCCGCTCCGCCGTGATCGTCTCGACGTCGTCGTCCCGGCGCAGCGTCGCGTTGGTCTCGCCGTCCGTGACGTACGGGCCGAAGCGGCCGTCCTTGACGACCACCGGGCGCTCGCTGACCGGGTCGGTGCCCAGCTCCTTCAGCGGCGGCTTGGCCGCGGCGCGCCCGCGCTGCTTGGGCTGCGCGTAGATCGCCATGGCCTCCTCGATGGTGATCGAGAAGATCTGCTCCTCGTTCTCCAGCGAGCGGGAGTCGGTGCCCTTCTTCAGATACGGACCGTAGCGGCCGTTCTGCGCGGTGACGTCCACGCCTTCGGGGTCGGTGCCCACGACGCGCGGCAGCGACAGCAGCCGGAGGGCGTCCTCCAGCACGACGGTGTCCAGCGACATCGACTTGAAGAGGGAGGCCGTCCGCGGCTTGACCGCGTTCTTGCCGCTCTTCGGGGTGCCCTCGGGCAGCACCTCGGTGACGTACGGACCGTAGCGGCCGTCCTTGGCCACGATCGGCCGGCCGGTCTCCGGGTCCTCGCCGAGCTCGCGCTCCCCGCTGGGCTTGGCGAGCAGTTCCTTGGCCAGGTCGACGGTGAGCTCGTCCGGCGGCAGGTCGTCCGGCACGTCCGCGCGCTGCCCGGTCTCGCCCTCGACCTCGGAGGGCTTCTCGACGTACGGGCCGTAGCGGCCGACGCGCAGCACGATGCCCTCGCCGACCGGGAAGGAGGACACCTCGCGGGCGTCGATCGCCCCCAGGTCGGTGACCAGCTTCTTCAGTCCGAGGAGGTGGTCGCCCTCGGCACCGGTGGCCTCGGCCTCCTCGCCGAAGTAGAAGCGGCGCAGCCACGGCACGGGCTGGGCCTCGCCGCGCGCGATGCGGTCGAGGTCGTCCTCCATCTTCGCGGTGAAGTCGTAGTCGACCAGCGCGCCGAAGTGCTTCTCCAGCAGGTTGACCACGGCAAAGGAGAGGAACGAGGGCACGAGAGCCGTGCCCTTCTTGAAGACGTAGCCGCGGTCGAGGATGGTGCCGATGATCGACGCGTAGGTCGACGGGCGGCCGATCTCGCGCTCCTCCAGCTCCTTGACCAGCGAGGCCTCGGTGTAGCGGGCCGGGGGCTTGGTGGCGTGACCGTCGGCGCGGATCTCCTGAGCGGTGAGCGCGTCGCCCTCGCTGACCTGCGGCAGCCGGCGCTCGCGGTCGTCGAGCTCGGCGTTCGGGTCGTCGGCGCCCTCCACGTAGGCCTTCATGAAGCCGTGGAAGGTGATGATCTTGCCGGAGGCGGAGAACTCGGCGTCCCGGCCGTCGCTCGAACGGCCGCCGACCTTGACGGTCACGGAGTTCCCGACGGCGTCCTTCATCTGGGAGGCCACGGTCCGCTTCCAGATCAGCTCGTAGAGCCGGAACTGGTCGCCGCTCAGCCCGGTCTCGGCCGGGGTGCGGAAACGATCACCCGAGGGACGGATCGCCTCGTGCGCCTCCTGCGCGTTCTTGACCTTGCCCGCGTAGATACGGGGCTTGTCCGGCAGGTAGTCGGCGCCGTAGAGCTGCGTCACCTGCGACCGGGCCGCGGCCACCGCCGAGTCCGACAGCGTGGTCGAGTCCGTACGCATATAGGTGATGAAGCCGTTCTCGTACAGCTTCTGCGCGACCTGCATCGTCGCCTTGGCACCGAAGCCGAGCTTGCGCGAGGCCTCCTGCTGCAGGGTGGTCGTACGGAACGGCGCGTACGGCGAGCGGCGGTAGGGCTTGGACTCCACCGACCGCACCGAGAAGACGGTGTCCTCCAGCGCCGCGGCGAGCTCACGGGCCCGGTCCTCGTCCAGGTGCAGGACCTGGGAGCCCTCCTTGAGCGTGCCGGTCGAGCCGAAGTCGCGGCCCTGGGCGACCCGGCGCCCGTCGACGCCGGTCAGCCGGGCGCCGAAGGTGCCCGGCTCGGAGGAGTCACCGGCGCGGCCGGTGGCGAAGGTGCCGGTCAGGTCCCAGTACTCGGCGGAGCGGAAGGCGATGCGCTCGTGCTCCCGCTCGACGACGAGCCGGGTCGCGACCGACTGCACCCGCCCGGCGGACAGCCGCGGCATGACCTTCTTCCACAGGACCGGCGAGACCTCGTAGCCGTAGAGGCGGTCGAGGATGCGGCGGGTCTCCTGGGCGTCGACGAGCCGCTTGTTCAGCTCGCGCGGGTTGGCGACGGCGTCGCGGATCGCGTCCTTGGTGATCTCGTGGAAGACCATCCGGCGGACCGGGACCTTGGGCTTGAGGACCTCCTGGAGATGCCAGGCGATCGCCTCGCCCTCCCGGTCCTCATCGGTGGCGAGGAAGAGTTCGTCCGACTCGGCCAGCAGTTCCTTCAACTTGCTGACCTGGGACTTCTTGTCCGTGTTGACGACATAGACCGGCTCGAAGTCATGTTCGACATTCACGCCGAGACGGGCCCAGGGCTCGCCCTTGAACTTCGCGGGGACTTCTGCGGCACCGTTGGGCAGGTCGCGGATGTGCCCGACGCTGGCCTCGACCGTGTAGCCAGGGCCGAGATAGCCCTTGATCGTCTTCGCCTTGGCAGGCGACTCGACGATGACGAGTCGGCGGCCGCCTGGTGCGGTCTCGCTGGTCGGGGACAACTTCGCTCTTCTCTCCAGTCGACGCCAAGGGGTTCGGCTTTGCGGTGACGCTGCGGAGTGTGACGGTACCTCCCGGCCCCGTGTCAAACGGGAAAAGCCCGCAACGCCACTCGAACGGTAACCCGACAAGCGGCCTGTCTGCCGCCCGGACCGGCATGCCCGAACAGGAGCACCGTAGGCACGGCGGACGAACGGGCACCCGGATCCGGGGCCCCGATATACGCAATCAGGCCAGGCAGAAGCAGCCGATACCGGCGGCGAGGAAGGCCGTCCCGAAGATCACCGCGAGGGCCGTCGATGCGACGGGGCTCACTCCGTGGGCGACCGGCGCGCGGAGCGTGACCCGGGCACCGGTCCACAGCAGCAGAGCGGCCCCGAACAGCGTGAATGCCGTTCCGGCGAAGATCGCGGGTCCGCTCTCCATGGCCTGGCCTGTCCCCTCGGCGACGTGTGACGCTGGAGACTGCCACCCCCGTACGGCGTACGGGGGAACACCGGGTGAACAGCGAACGCCCGGTGAGCAGGCAGGCCCCCGGAATCAGTCCTCCCGGACCGGCTCCAGAAAGCCCTGCTCCACCAGACGGCGGATCGACCCGGGCGTACGGTCCCGCAGCAGCACCGGGTCCTCGCCCACGAGCTGCGCGATCGCGTCGAGGATCCGGCCGGCCGGGAGTGTGCCGTCGCACACCCCGGCGAACCCGGCACTCACCGTGTCGACCTCGGTGGCGCGCCGCATCCCGCGGTTCTGCCGCAGCACCACGTGCTCCGGGTCCTCCGCACCGGGCTGCCCGACCTGCTCCTGCACCACCTCGCCGGCCAGCCGGAAGCGGCCCGCGAGCAGGGCGGCGTCATCCGTGGCGCGCAGGAAGTCCTGCCGGTCGAAGTGGTCCCGCACGGCCGCGCCCAGCGGCTGCTCGACCGGGTGCGGCCACTCCTCGGCCACCACCGACGGGCGCTCCGACCCCGTCTTGCGCAGGGTGATCCAGCCGAAACCGATGCCCTCGGTGCCCTGCGCCCCGAACTCCGCCAGCCAGGCGTCGTAACGCTCCGCGTACTCGGCCGGATCGGTGCGGTGGTCACCGGCGTCCCGCAGCCACAGTTCCGCGTACTGCGCCACGTCCTGCACCTCGCGCTGCACGATCCACGCGTCGCAGCCCGCGGGCACCCAGGAGGACAGCCGGCCCCGCCAGTCCTCGCCCTTGGTGTGCTGCCAGTTGGCCAGCAGCTGCAGGTGACCGCCGTCGTTGAGGTGCCCGGCGGCCTGCTGGACCAGGGTCCGGCACAGGTCGTCGCCCGCCATCCCGCCGTCGCGGTAGGTGAGCCGCGGCCCGTCGGCGGAGCGGGGGGAGATCACGAACGGCGGGTTGGAGACGATCAGGTCGTACCCCTCCTCACCGGCCACCGGCTCGAAGAGCGACCCCTGCCGCAGGTCCGCCTCGGGCGCGCCGGAGAGCGCGAGGGTGAGCCGGGCGAAGCCCAGCGCCCGGGGGTTGAGGTCGGTGGCGGTGACCAGGTCGGCGTGGTGCGCGGCGTGCAGGGCCTGGATGCCCGAGCCGGTCCCGAGATCCAGGGCACGGGCGACGGGCTCCCGGACGGTGATCCCGGCCAGCGTGGTGGACGCGCCGCCGACGCCCAGGACGAGCTGCGAGCGGGGCACCCCGGTCACGCCCGAGGCAATGCCGCCGGCGCCGCCGACCGCACAGCCCAGATCGGAGACGATCCACCAGTCCCGGCCCTCGGATCCGGCGTACGGGCGCACGTCCACCGTCGCCCGCACCTCGTCGCCGTGCCGCACCAGCCAGCCGTCGGCGAGGCAGTCCCCGGCCGGCAGCGCGGCCCTGGCCTGCGCCTGCGGGACCGGCTGCTGCAACAGGAACAGCCGGGTCAGGGTCTCCAGCGGGGACCCGCCGCGGGTGGCCCGCAGCGCGGGGACCGTCTCGCTGCGGGCCAGGGCCGCGTAGGCGGGACCGCCGAGCAGTGCGAGGAGCCCGTCGGCGGTGAAGTCGGCCGACCGGAGCGCCTCACGCAGCCGTGCGGTGCGGTCGGCATCGGGGGTGGGGAGGCTGTGCGTACTCACCGGCCCATTGTCCCGTGCCGACGGCTTCCGGCGGACCGGGGCGGGGCCCTCAGGAGCCGGCCGACGGGGCCTTGGTGGTCCGCTGGCAGCTGGTCTGCTTGGCCATGGCCGTGCCGATCTCGCCCGACTGGAGCTTCCTGATCGCCGCGTTGCCGACCTCGTTGACCCTGTCGATCTCGACGATGAGCTTCTTGAGCCCGTCGGCGAACGCGCCCCGGGTCTTGATGTCGAGCTTGTCGGACTGCTGCTTCAGCTCGGCGTATGCCTTGGAGGTCGCGTCCAGCTCCTTGACCGCGTCCTTCTGGATCTGCGCGCCGTTGTCGACCGGCGGGGTGCCCGCCTTCTCCACGGAGTCGGACAGCGCGGCGTACCCGTCGGAGATCTGCTGGAAGGCCGCCGAGTCGGTCTTCTTGATGTCCCTCGGCTTGCCGTCCGCCGCGGTGTCCTTGATCGCCTGGTTGGCCTGCGTGATCTTCTTCAGCTGCGGCTGGACGTCGTCGCAGACCTTCTTGGCGTAGGCGTCGACCTCACTGCCGTCGTCACTGCAGCCGGACAGCGCCAGCACGAGCACAGCGCCACCGGACAGCGCGGCCACAAGCTTCTTGTTCACCGGATTGGTCCCTTCCATGGCTCTCGGCCCCGGAACATACACGCCCTGCGGGACGGGGCCGCGAGTCAGGCATCCATTAGGATCAGCATTGTAACCATTTGCACCATACGGCCGAGTGTGACGACCGATACATGCAAACGGGCGGGCGGCGCGCTTCACGCACGCCGCCCGCCCGCCAACTGACCGGCCAGGAGGCCGGATCGGGACATCGGAGTCAGGACACCACCGCGGGGTCGCTGGCCTTCGCCACCCGCTCGGAGTTGCCTTCGTCACCCACGGCGATCCCACGCCGCTTCGAGACGTACACCGCGCCCACGATGACCGCGATCGCGAGCAGGGCCACCGTGATGCGCACCCCCACGCTGGCGTTGTCGCCGTAGCTGAACTTGACGACGGCCGGAGCGATCAGAAGGGCCACCAGGTTCATCACCTTCAGCAACGGGTTGATCGCGGGGCCCGCGGTGTCCTTGAACGGGTCGCCGACGGTGTCGCCGATCACCGTCGCGGCGTGTGCCTCGCTGCCCTTGCCGCCGTGGTGCCCGTCCTCGACCAGCTTCTTCGCGTTGTCCCAGGCGCCGCCCGAGTTGGCGAGGAAGACGGCCATCAGCGTGCCGGTACCGATCGCGCCCGCGAGATACGAGCCGAGCGCCCCGACACCGAGCGTGAAGCCGACCGCGATCGGGGCGAGCACCGCGAGCAGGCCGGGAGTGGCGAGTTCGCGCAGCGCGTCCTTGGTGCAGATGTCGACGACGCGCCCGTACTCCGGCTTCTCCGTGTAGTCCATGATCCCGGGGTGCTCACGGAACTGCCGCCGCACCTCGTAGACCACCGAACCGGCGGACCGGGACACGGCGTTGATCGCCAGCCCCGAGAACAGGAAGACGACGGACGCGCCCAGGACCAGCCCGACCAGGTTGTTGGGCTGCGAGATGTCCAGGCTCAGCCCCAGCTCCCCGGCCTCGGCGTTGACCTCCGCGACCGCCGTGGCGATCGCGTCCCGGTAGGAGCCGAACAGCGCGGCCGCGGCGAGGACGGCCGTGGCGATAGCGATGCCCTTGGTGATGGCCTTGGTGGTGTTGCCGACCGCGTCGAGGTCGGTGAGCACCTGCGCGCCGGAACCGGTGACGTCGCCGGACATCTCGGCGATGCCCTGCGCGTTGTCGGAGACCGGACCGAACGTGTCCATGGCCACGATCACGCCGACGGTGGTCAGCAGACCGGTGCCGGCCAGCGCGACCGCGAACAGCGCGAGCATGATCGAGGTACCGCCGAGCAGGAACGCGCCGTACACGCTGAGCGCGATCAGCACCGCCGAGTAGACCGCGGACTCCAGACCGATCGAGATGCCGGACAGCACCACGGTCGCCGGCCCGGTGAGCGAGGTCTTGCCGATGTCCCGCACCGGGCGCCGGTTGGTCTCCGTGAAGTAGCCCGTGAGCTGCTGGATCAGCGCGGCGAGCACGATGCCGATGGCGACGGCGACGAGCGCGAGGACCCGGGGGTCGCCCTCGTGCCCGGCAATGGCGGAGTCGGTGACCCCGTTCAGATCCGCGTAGCTGGCCGGCAGGTAGATGTAGACGGCCGTGGCCACCAGCACCAGCGAGATCACCGCGGAGATGAAGAAGCCGCGGTTGATGGCGGTCATGCCACTGCGGTCCGAACGCCGGGGCGCCACCGCGAAGATGCCGATCATCGCGGTGACCACACCGATCGCCGGAACCAGCAGCGGGAACGCCAGACCGGAGTCCCCGAACGCGACCTTTCCGAGGATCAGCGCCGCGACGAGGGTGACCGCGTAGGACTCGAAGAGGTCGGCCGCCATACCGGCGCAGTCACCGACGTTGTCGCCCACGTTGTCCGCGATGGTCGCGGCGTTGCGCGGGTCGTCCTCCGGGATGCCCTGCTCGACCTTGCCGACCAGGTCGGCGCCGACGTCCGCGGCCTTGGTGAAGATGCCGCCGCCGACACGCATGAACATCGCGATCAGCGCCGCACCGAGGCCGAAGCCCTCGAGCACCTTCGGCGCGTCGGCCGCGTAGACGAGCACCACGCAGGAGGCGCCCAGCAGGCCCAGCCCCACGGTGAACATGCCGACGACGCCACCCGTCCGGAAGGCGATCTTCATCGCCTTGTGGGAGACCGCGGTGAGGTCCTTGGCCGGCTCGCCCTCGGCGGGGGTCGCCTCACGGGCGGCTGCCGCGACGCGGACATTGCTGCGCACCGCGAGCCACATTCCGATGTATCCGGTCGCTGCCGAGAACAGGGCACCGATCAGGAAGAACGCGGAACGGCCGGCACGCTGCGTCCAGTTGTCCGCCGGAAGCAGCAGGAGCAGGAAGAAGACCACCACGGCGAATACGCCGAGGGTGCGCAACTGGCGTGCGAGGTAGGCATTGGCGCCTTCCTGCACCGCGGCGGCGATCTCCTTCATGCTGTCGGTGCCCTCGCCGGCGGCGAGCACCTGTCGAACGAGCACCACGGCGACGACGAGCGCGGCCACCGCGACCGCGGCGATGACCGCCACGAGCACCCGGTTGTCACTGGTCAGCACGGCGGCCGCGAGCGAAGAGGGGTGGTCCAGCTGCAGAGGGGTAAAGGGCCCCGCCATTCGTCCTCCTTGACGTTTGGCACATGGGCGCGCAGCTGTTGTCGGTTACGACAGGAACAGCCGCCACGCTCAGGCGTACTGAGCTCAAGATGTGGACGGATTGTAGGGAGCCGAGCTGGATCAAAACAGGGTGCCGTGACCGGAATTCGCCCGTACCCAGCGAAGATCAAAACGAATCACTCCGGGAATTCGCCCGGAGGGGGGATGGCCGATAATTCACTGACGCCCTTTGAATGATCTACGGAATGATCTACAAAAAGATCTCCGGGCATCCGAAGGAGCAGTTCAGCGGGCCCGCCGAGCCGGACACCCGGGACCCGGGTGACGCACGGAGCCCCCGGGGGACGGGTGCCGTTGACGGGCTGAAGCGGCCGGAACCGACAGCAGGGACACCGGAGGCGAGCGGGCCCTGCGCGCTCGACACGGACCGGGGGACGGGCGACAGAAGTGGCCACTCCCGGGACCGGGAACCAGTGGGGCAGGGCGCGACGGCGGGGCAGGGTGGTGCGGCGTCGGGGCACTGGAACGTGCACAAGATGCGCACCCCGACACCGAGTCGAACAAGGCGTGGGCCGACACGGGCCGACGCGGGCCGACGCGGCGATGGGGCACAGCGCGAACGCCGACACCGACACCGGCACCGACACCGACACCGCAGGAACGGCGGGGCACGGCCCGGCCCATCACGCCGGACGGAGTGACGGACGCACCAGCGCGAGCACGGAGTGCGAGCGAGGCGCAGCAGATCGCCGACCGGACCACGACACGGCGCGGCCCGGGTCCGACGTCCCCTCTGCAAGGCCGACGCCCCGACCGGGGCCGGCGCTCGGCACGGAGTCCGGGACGGGCGGTGGGTGACCCAGGGGGCACCTACAGCGCAGCGCAGAGGAAGCCGACCGCCCGCGGAAGCGGACGCGGCAGCCCACAGTCCTGGACCGGCCGGACCGCGTCGGGCGCCTGCCGCGGGGCAGGCACGTACCGCCTCAGAGCTCGGGCTCGGGCTCGGGCTCGGGCTCGGGCTCGGGCTCGGGCTCGGGCTCGGGCTCGGGCTCGGGCTCGGGCTCGGGCTACGGAAGCATGGTCGCGGGGGTCGCGGGCCAGCTCATCCGGATGAGCCCGCCTGCTTCACCCGTGGACACTTCCACGTCGTCGACGAGGCCGCTGATGACCGCCAGGCCCATCTCGTCCTCTTCCTCGGCGGCGGAGTCCTCGGCGCCACCGTCCCCGCCCGTGCGGGCTCCGGGGACCGCGCCCGAGACGGCGTGCGGCGCCTCGTCGCCCACCTCGATGGAGAACTTCTTCTCGTCCTCGATCAGCACGACCTTGACGGGAGCCGACACGGCATTGCTCTGGTGCAGGCTCACGGCCCGGGTGCAGGCCTCACCGACGGCGAGGCGCACCTCGTCCAGCACCGCTTCGTCGACCCCGGCTCGGCGCGCGACCGCGGCCGCCACCAGACGGGCGGTCCGGACATGCTCGGGCAACGCGCTGAACAGTAGTTCGACGGTGGCCATGCCATCCCCTCGGTCGTACGGGCGTACATCTCAGGGGGCCCGGGCAGGATCGCCCGGTCCCCCCAGTGGCTTCCGCGGGAAACGCTGCCGTCAGTCGGTGGCTGCGACAGCGTCGTCGACCGAGGTGTGAATCGGGAACACCTTGGTCAGACCGGTAATGCGGAAGATCTTGAGAATGCGCTCCTGGTTGCACACCAGGCGCAGCGAGCCCTCATGGGCACGCACCCGCTTCAGGCCACCGACCAGCACGCCGAGCCCGGTGGAGTCGAGAAAGTCGACGCCCTCCATGTCCACGACGAGGTGATAATTACCGTCGTTGACAAGCTCGACCAGCTGCTCGCGCAGCTTGGGCGCGGTGTATACATCAATCTCGCCACCGACCTCGACGACCGTGCGGTCGCCAACGGTCCGGGTCGACAGGGACAGGTCCACGGATCCTCCAGCACCTTGCATCGAGCGGTCGCCCCCCATGGATCGGCAGCCGCGATGGCATTCAATCACTTACCAGCAGGCGCGCACGACGCCTTGAGTCCATTCTCCGTCACGCCAGTGACACACTCGGTGCCGATGGCCAACAATCAACTCCCGCGTTCTGCGGGCGTACGCACATCCCCGCGCTCGGTCCTGGACCGTCTCGCAGCCGGGGCCGATCGGGCTGTGCGCATCACTCATACGGAGCACTTGCCCCCGCGTGCGGGCCGTCATGCGGACTGGTCGGAGGGGATCCGCACCGAGGTCGTCGACGCCATCCGGAAGGCCGGGATCGACCGTCCGTGGGAGCACCAGGCGCACACGGTCGAGCACGCTCTGCGCGGGAATTCCGTCGTGGTCGCCACCGGCACCGCGTCGGGGAAGTCGCTCGCCTATCTGGCTCCGGTGCTCAGCACGCTCCTCGACGGTTCCGAGGCCCCCAACGGGCGAGGGGCGACCGCCCTCTACCTGTCCCCGACCAAGGCGCTCGCCGCCGATCAGAAGCGCGCCGTCGCAGAGCTCGCGGCGCCGCTCGGCACCGCCGTGCGCCCCGCGGTGTACGACGGCGACACACCCGTCGAGGAGCGCGAATGGGTGCGCCAGTACGCGAACTACGTGCTGACCAACCCCGACATGCTGCACCGCGGCATCCTCCCCGCCCACCCCCGCTGGTCGTCGTTCCTGAGGGCGCTGCGCTTCGTCGTGATCGACGAGTGCCACACCTACCGCGGGGTGTTCGGTTCGCATGTCGCGCAGGTCCTGCGCCGGCTCCGCCGCGTCTGTGCCCGCTACGGCTCCGAGCCCGTGTTCCTGCTCGCCTCCGCCACCGCGGCGGACCCGGCTCGGGCCGCCTCCCGGCTCACGGGCGTCCCGGTGGCCGAGGTCACCGAGGACGCCTCCCCCCGCGGTGAGCTGGTGTTCGCCCTGTGGGAGCCGCCGCTGACCGAGCTCCACGGCGAACAGGGCGCGCCGGTGCGGCGCACCGCCACCGCCGAGACCGCGGACCTGCTCACCGACCTGGCCGTCCAGGGCGTCCGTACCGTGGCCTTCGTCCGGTCACGGCGCGGGGCCGAGCTGATCGCCCTGATCGCCCAGGAGCGGCTGGCGGCGGTCGACCGGTCCCTGCCCGGCCGGGTCGCGGCCTATCGCGGCGGCTACCTCCCGGCGGAACGCCGCGCCCTGGAGCGTGCCCTCCACTCCGGGGAGCTGCTGGGGCTGGCGGCCACCACGGCTCTGGAGATGGGTGTGGACGTCGCGGGGCTCGACGCGGTGCTCGTCGCCGGTTACCCCGGCACCCGGGCGTCCCTGTGGCAGCAGGCCGGCCGGGCGGGCCGGGCGGGGCAGGGGGCACTCGCGGTCCTCGTCGCCCGCGACGACCCGCTGGACACCTATCTGGTGCACCATCCCGAGGCCCTCTTCCAGCGGCCGGTCGAGTCCACGGTGCTCGACCCGGACAATCCGTATGTGCTCGCTCCCCACCTGTGTGCGGCGGCTGCCGAGCTCCCGCTCACCGAGGCCGACCTGGGACTCTTCGGTCCGGCCGCTCCGGATCTCATACCGCAGCTGGAACAGCGCAAGCTGCTGCGGCGGCGGGCGACCGCCTGGCACTGGCCGCGTCGCGAACGGGCGGCCGACCTGGCCGACATCCGGGGCGAGGGCGGCGACCCCGTCCACGTGGTGGAGGAGGCGACCGGGCGCCTGCTGGGCACCGTGGACGCCGCCGCTGCCCACACCACGGTCCACGACGGCGCGGTCCACCTCCACCAGGGGCGCACCTACGTGGTGAAGCACTTCGATCTCCACGACTCCGTCGCCCTCGTCGAGGAGTCCAACCCGCCGTACAGCACCACCGCCCGCGACACCACGGCCATCTCCGTTCTGGACACCACGACCGAGATCCCCTGGGGCGATTCCCGGCTGTGCTTCGGTTCGGTCGAGGTCACCAATCAGGTCGTCTCCTTCCTGCGTCGCAAACTCGTCACGGGCGAGGTGCTGGGCGAGACCAAGCTGGACCTGCCGCCCCGGACCCTGCGCACCCGAGCCGTCTGGTGGACGGTCACCGAGGACCAGCTCGACGCCGCCCGGATCGCCCCGGAGCAGCTGGCGGGGGCCCTCCACGCCGCCGAGCACGCCTCCATCGGGATCCTGCCGCTCTTCGCCACCTGCGACCGCTGGGACATCGGCGGGGTCTCGGTGCCGCTGCACCCGGACACCCTTCTGCCCACGGTCTTCGTATACGACGGCCACCCGGGCGGGGCGGGGTTCGCGGAACGCGCCTTCCACACCGCGGAGCGCTGGCTGAGGGCCACCCGGGAGGCCATCGCCTCCTGTGAGTGCGAGGCCGGCTGCCCGTCCTGCATCCAGTCCCCGAAGTGCGGGAACGGCAACGACCCGCTCCACAAGCGAGCCGCCGTACGGCTGCTCGCCACACTCCTCTCCGCGGCGCCGGAGGATCTGCCGGAGGATGCACCGCGGTCCGGCGAGGCCGCGGGGGCGGCCTCGGCCCCGACGGACGCAGCCGGTGGGCCGGCAGGGCCTTCGACGGGCCCACCGGCCGGGCCACGGACAGGGCCGCAGACGGGGCCAACGACGGGGCACTCCGGTCGGCCGAGAGGCTCCGGACATCCCGGAGACTCCGGCGAGCAGGCGTAGCTCCGGGCCACCCGGCTCGCCGGGCGTGCGGTGGAGCGGGGAGGACAGGCACGGTTCGCCCGGGCGCGGGGCCCGCCCGCGACCGGATCCGGGAGCTGAACGGCCCGGCCCGCACCTCCGCAGTGAGATCGGCGACCTCTCCGGCCACGGCACACCGGACCACCCGTGCGCCCTGTGCCACCGCGATCCGCCGTGCGATGGCACAGGCGGTCTCCTGACCTTCCAGGGCATGATCGGCGGCCGCCAGTGCGGCCAGATCCGCGGCTCCGCCCGCCCGGTGGCGTACGGTCACCGCCGCTCCCATGCCCAGCACCGCGGTGAACACCGCACAGAGCGCCGCGGTGAACACCACCGTCCACACCGTGGCCGACCCACGGTCGGTCACGACGGTCCCGGCCGCCGACCCGCGACCGGTCGTGGTCGCCGGCCCGCGACCGGTCGTGGTCGCCGGCCCGCGACCGGTCGTGGTCGCCGGCCTGTGGCCGGCCGCGGTCGCCGTACTTCTCCCCAGGTCCGGCTGCGGGCCCCGGCCGTCACGGCCTCGCTCCCGTATCCGATCCCTCGGCCAGGTCCTCATACGGATCCCACCCCACTGGGCCAGTGGCTCGGGCCCGGGAAAGGGGCCGGACCCGGTAAGGATCGAGTGGCGCCGGCTCCCGCTCCGGCCCCGGGCCCCGTCCTCCGGTCCTCCGACAGCGCCACGGCCTCCGCCCGAAGGCTGAGGGACAGCGCGCGAGGCCCCGCTGTGGGCGCCACGACCCGCACCCGTACCTGATCCCCCTCACGCTCCACGGCCACCTCCGCTCCCCGTGGAGCGGCCGCCCGGGCGGCCGCCAGTGCGGCCTCCGGCGGTTCGGATCGGGCGGCGGCGCGAGCTCCCGCCCGCGCCGCGTCCACACACCGGATCTGGGCCGCGGCGGCCATCAGCCCCCACAGCAGCGCCATGGCGAACAGCACCAGCGCGGGCAGCACCACCGCTGCCTCGGCCGTCACGAACCCTCGGTCAGAACGGCGCATCGAGCGCCTTTCCGATGATCGACTGGAGTGCCCCGGAGACCGCCCCGCTGGTCACCACCTTGTAGAGGACGGCAGCGAATCCGCACGCCGCGACCGTCCCGACCGCGTACTCGGCCGTCGTCATCCCCTGGTCCCGTCGCGCGCACCGCAGCCTCCGCCACCGCGCACCGAGCCTCGTGAACATCTCTGCACCCATCGTCGGTTCCCTCTTCCGGTCCGGTTCCGTTTCCGTCGTCGCTGCGCCGTCGCCACCAGGTCTGTGGCGCCGCCGCACGCCGAGCCCTCTCCTCGCCACCCGTCAGTGGCCGTTCAGCAAGCCGGTTGCCAGGCCGATGAGCACCGGGGCCACACCGACCGTCAGAAAGGCGGGGAGAAAGCAGAGCCCCAGCGGCGCGGTGGCCAGCACACCGGCGCGGCGCGCCCTGGCCGTCGCCGTCCGTGCCTGTTCGGCCCGGCACTCCGCCGCCACCCGGGTCACCGGTTGCACCGCGGGACTTCCTGTCGCCTGGGCTCGCTCCAAGCAGCGCGCCAGTCCGCGCGCACCGGCGAGCGCGCCGAGCCGGCCCCAGGCCGTGGCGGGTTCGCCGCCGAGCCTCAGCTCGGCAGCGGTCCGCGCCAGCCGGTCACCGACCGGGCCGCCGAGGGACCTCCCGACGGCGTCCGCCGCCTCGCACGGCCCCGCTCCGGCAGCCAGACATGCCGCCAGCAGGTCTGCGGCCATGGGCAGTTGACGGGACACGGCTTCGTCGCCCTCCGCCGTCACGGCGAGCACCGAGCGGCTCCGCCGCCATCGGTGCACGCCGTACGCCGCCACGGCGCCGACCAGGCACCCCGGCACTCCGCCCACCAGGACGAAGCCGGTCAGTCCGACGGCCGGTACGAACCACCGCTCCCGCAGAGCACGGCCGGGGCGCCCCGCCGACGCGGCGAACCACTCCCGCAGACGGTGCTGCCGACGCGGCGCCACGTCGCCCGAGCCGAAGACCCGCCCGAGCCGTCCGCGTACCGCACGCTCCCGCCGGCGGCGGACCACCGCCACCGAGATCCGGACGGCCACGGCGCCGGCTGCGGCCGCTCCCGCCAGGGCCACGGTCCCCTCGCCGGTCATCCGGCCCCCGTTCCGCGTCGGCCCGACGCGGCCCGTACGACACGGGCCGTCCAGACGAGCCCCGCGTACTCCAGCGCTCCGCCGACCAGCAGGCAGACCCAGCCGGCGGGACTGTGCAGCAGCACGCGCAGCGGTTCGGCGCCGAGCGCCGAGCCCATCAGCAGCCCGACGAGCGGCAGGAGAGCCAGCATCACCGCCGTCGCCCGCGTGCCGGCGAGCTGGGCCTCCAGTTCCTCGCCCTGCGCCCGTTCGGCACGCAGGGCGTCAGCCACCCTCTCCAGCCCGGCGGCCAGCCCCGCTCCGCTGTCGGCAGCCACCTGCCAGCACGCCGCGACCCCGAGCAGCCCCTCGGCCCCCGGCTGCCGGGCGGCCTTCCGCAGCGCCGCCGGTACGTCGCCGCCGAAGCGCGCGGCGGCCGTCACCGTGCCCTCCGCCGTTCCGAGAGCCCCGGAGACAGCGAGCCGTAGCGCCTCGTCGGGCTGGCGCCCGGCACGCAACTCGCCCGCCACCCCGGCGCACAGCTCGATCACGCGCGCCGCCATGGCGTCACGGGCCCGCCTCCGCTCCCGGCTCCGCAGCCACCGGCGCACCAGGGGCACGGCGACGACCGCCGCCGGCAGGGGCAGCACCGAGGCGCCGAGCAGCGCCACCAGACACCCGACGGGCAGGCACCACAGCTCCGGTCCGGGCTGCCCGACCGGCAGGGACTTCCAGCGCCTGCGGGCCTCGATCGCCCAGCGTTCCCAGGGCCCGGGAAGCCGGAGGTGGCCGGGGGCCGTGCCACCGCCGTCGGCGAACAGCAGCCGGGCTCTCCGCAGTTCCGCATCCCGCCCGCCCAGCAGCAGCGCGGCCAGGCCCGCACAGAGCACCGCCGCGTACGCCGGGCCGGTGTTCATGCCGGTGACCGCCCCCTCGGTCATCAGGCCGCCGGTCACCAGGCATCACCGCCGCGGGCGCACAACCGGCCGAGCCGCTCCCAGCCCCGCTCGCGCGCGAAGCCCTGGGCACCCCAGACAGCGGCCGGCACCGTTCGGACCAGCCCGGCCCCGTCCCGCTCGAGCACATGCACCTCGGCGAGGCGCCGGCGTCCGGTGCGGTCCCGGACCAGATGCACCACGACCGACAGAGCGGCTGCCAACTGGCTGTGCAGCGCGGCCCGGTCGAGTCCGGCCGCCGAACCGAGCGCCTCCAGCCGGGCGGGCACATCCGCCGCGGCATTGGCATGCACCGTTCCGCAGCCGCCTTCGTGACCGGTGTTCAGGGCGGCGAGGAGGTCGGTGACCTCCGCGCCCCGGACCTCGCCCACCACGAGCCGGTCCGGCCGCATGCGCAGTGCCTGGCGGACCAGATCCCGCAGCGTGACACGGCCGGTCCCCTCCTGGTTCGCGGGCCGCGCCTCGAGGCGGACCACATGGGGGTGGTCGGGCCGCAGCTCCGCCGAATCCTCGGCCAGGACGATCCGTTCGTCCGGACCGACCAGCCCCAGCAGCGTGCTGAGCAGTGTCGTCTTGCCCGATCCGGTCCCCCCGCTGATCAGGAAGGACAGCCGGGACTCCAGCATCTGCCGCAGCAGCCGCTCCCCGCCGGGCGGCAGGGTCCCCGCGTCCACGAGTTCGGCCAGCCCGAACGCCCTGGGCCGTACGACCCGCAGCGAGAGGCAGGTCGAGCCGACGGCCACCGGCGGCAGCACCGCATGCAGCCGGGTGCCGTCCGGCAGCCGGGCGTCCACCCACGGCCGTGCGTCGTCCAGCCGCCGCCCGGCCACCGCGGCAAGCCGCTGGGCGAGCCGACGGACCGCCGCCGCGTCGGGGAACGACACAGCGGACCGCTCCAGCCCCCGCCCGCGGTCCACCCAGACCTCGGACGGGGAGGTGACCAGGACGTCGGTCACGTCCGGCTCCGCGAGCAGCGGCTCCAGTGGCCCGCTGCCCACGAGTTCGGACCGCAGGCGCGTCACCACGCGCAGGACTTCGGTGTCCCCCAGCAGCCGCCCTTCCGCGCGTAACGCTGCCGCCACCGCTGCCGGAGTGGGCTCGGCCCCGCTCTCGGCCAGCCTCAGCCGCACCGCGTCCACCAGGGGCACCGCCACATCCGTGGCCCGGCTCGTCACCGTCATCCGACGCCACCTCCCGGGCGCCCGGCGGGCGCGGCCCCGCCTCCGGATGCGAGGGCCCGCTCCCAGAAGTCCGCGGAGAACCGCGCGAGCGGCCCCCGCACACTGCTGCCGGGCGGCACACCTCCGCCGGACGACAGCCCGGTCTCCGGGGCGAGCTCCCCGGCCAGCGGGATCCCCAACAGCCGGGCGATCTCCTCGCTGTGCAGGCCGGCACCGCACGGCCCCCGCACCACAGCGCGCAGATCGTCCAGCACCGTGCCCATCGTGGCCGCCACCCGGTGCGCGGCGGCAACCGCCCGCAGCTCCGCGGGCACCACGAGCAGACCCAGGTCCAGCTGTGCCAGCGCCTCCGCCTCCGCGTCACCCACGCGCCGCGGCAGATCGACGACGACCACCCCGCCGCCCCTGCGCGCCGCGGCCAGGACCGAACTCATCGCCTCGGGCGGCAGGGCCACCGCATCGCCGCGGTCCCAGCTCAGGAGCCGCACTCCGCGCAGCTCGGGCAGGGCTTCCTCCAGCGCGCTGCCGCCCAGTCGGCCACGCGACTGGGCGAAGGCCGGCCATCTCGGTCCCTCCGTCCGCTCTCCGCCGAGCAGCACGTCCAGCCCGCCGCCCAGCGAATCGGCGTCGATCAGCATCGTGCGCCGCCCGGCGCGGGCCGCGGTCACAGCGAGAGCGCAGGCCAGGGTGCTCGCCCCCGCGCCGCCGCGGCCACCGATCACCCCGACGGTCAGCGCCCGACCGACGCTCTCGGCCGCGTCCGCGATCCGCTCCACCAGCCAGGCTTCGGCATCCGGCAGGGCCAGCACCTGATCCGCACCGATCTCCACGGCGCGGCGCCAGACGGCCTGGTCGTCGAGGCACCGCCCGACGACCAGCACTCCCGCTCTGCGCGCCGTGCCCCGCAGCCGGTGCGCGGCGTCGTCACCGACCAGGACCAGAGGAGCCGTCTCCCAACTGCCCCGCTGCGCGGGCACTCCATGGGAGACCTCCGCCTCCGCACCCGCCGCGGCACACAGGCGCAACAGGTCGTCCAGCAGCGCTTCGTCCTCCGTGACGATCAGCGGCCGCCGCGGTTGCCCTCCGGCGGTCTGCGGCCCCTGTGAACCAATGGATCCGGCCACGGTCTCCGCCCCCTCTCTCGCATCGCACTCTCACATCCGCGAACTTCGCGGGTAATCACCGTGCGGCGATCCGGGAAATCATGTGGATCTTGGTCGGAAACTGTGGACTACTTGCGGGTTGTGAATATCCCCGTCACCTATACCGGTGACTTCCCCTCCGCATCGCAACGATTACGATGCGTTACGCGTCATGACAGACGAAGAGCGTGCTCGGCGAGAGAGAGCGGAGGGAGAAGATCCGGAAAGGAAATGCGAAAACGCGTCCGGACATGCGACGACCCCCGCCGGGGGGGAGAGCGGGGGTCGTCCCCACGGCCGACTCGGGGGGGGAGGAGTCGGACCGGGTTAGCACGGTCGCGAACGATCCGTGACTTCCATGGTGTACCCGAGAGCCTTCTCAGGCAAACCCACGCGCCACAGCTTACGCCGAATGGCGGGCCCCTATGCTCTGCCTCGTGGAAAATCACCTCTTGCCGCGCACCGCCGCCTTCTTCGATCTCGACAAGACGGTGATTGCGAAGTCGAGCACGCTGGCCTTCAGCAAGTCCTTCTACCAGGGTGGCCTGATCAACCGCAGGGCCGTACTGCGCACCGCCTACTCGCAGTTCGTGTACCTCGTCGGAGGGGCCGACCACGACCAGACCGAGCGGATGCGCGAGTACCTTTCCGCCCTCTGCAAAGGCTGGGATGTACAGCAGGTGCGGGAGATTGTCGCGGAGGCGCTGCACGGCCTCATCGGCCCGATCATCTACGACGAGGCCGCATCGCTGATCGAGGAGCACCACACCGCCGGACGGGACGTGGTGATCGTCAGCACATCGGGCGCCGAGGTCGTCGAACCGATCGGCGAGCTGCTCGGCGCCGATCGCGTCGTGGCCACCCGCATGGTCGTCGAGGACGGCCGGTTCACCGGCGAGATCGAGTACTACGCCTACGGGCCGACCAAGGCAGAGGCCGTCGCCGAGCTGGCCGAGAGCGAGGGCTACGACCTCGCCCGCTGCTATGCGTACAGCGACTCCGTCACCGACATCCCGATGCTGGAGACAGTCGGCCACCCGCACGCGGTCAACCCCGACCGCGGGCTGCGCCGGGAGGCGGCGGCCCGGGGCTGGCCCGTGCTCTCGTTCAGCCGTCCGGTGCGACTGAGGGAGCGGCTCCCGTCGCTCTCCCTGCCGCCCCGACCCGTCCTCGCGGCCATCGCCGCGGTGGGCGCGGCAGCCGCGACCGCCGGCCTGGTCTGGTACGCGGGCCGACGCCGTGCGGCTTATGCCCACATGTGAAGCCGACAGTAAAGATATGCAGCCAGGGGTTCCGCTTCCGGACACCCAGGAGTAGAAAGGAGTCAACGGCCCGCGAGACCAGGGATATCCGGGAGGATCTTCCTCAACGCATCAAGGCCCCACGGACCGGAGCATGAAAGTCGGGCACCCACGCGACGCCGACCCGTCGATTACGGGCCAGCTGCACCAGGTGACGGGCAAAGAACCCGACCTGATGAGCAAAAAACGAGCACGCACTGGTAACCGGACCGACATGCCAGCGGCGGTACCCCCAGCGGGTACCGCCGCAACTCGTCACCGGCCGCGCCGGCCGGACCGTCGACTCAGGCCGCGCCGCGCTGCAGCGCCTCGCACACGGCCGCGCTCTCCCTGACTCCCAGCTCCACGGCCCGCCCGCAGTGGGTGATCCAGGCCGCCATGCCCTCCGGGGTACCGGAGACGTAACCGTCCAGGGCCGCGACGTACGCGGCCCGCCCCAGCTCGGCGTGCCCCACTTCCGCCGGGCAGATCGACTTCGGATCGAGTCCGCTGCCGACCAGCACGATCCGCTCCGCCGCCCGCGCCACCAGCCCGTTGCCCCACCCGAAGGGCCGCAGCGCCACCAGCTCGCCGTGCACCACCGCGGCCGTCACCAGCGCCGGCGCCTCCGTTCCCGCCAGCAGGAGCTCCGCGAGCCCGTCGAGCCGACCGGCGACCTCGTCGGCATCCGGCAGGGGCAGTTCGACCAGCGGCTCGGCCACCGGCTCACCCTCGAGCCGCGGACGGCCCACCGTGCCCTCCGGCGCGGACCCCCCGGCCGCCACCAGATGCAGCCGCGCGAGCGTCCGCAGCGGCGACTGCCGCCAGACACTGAGCAGCTGCCCCGCCTCCGCGGTCAGCCGGAGCGCCGCACCCACGGTCCGGGGCTCGCCCTCGCCGCCGAAGTCGCTGCGCCGCCGCACCTCCTCCAGCGCCCAGTCGGCACCGGCCAGCGCCGCGGAACCGCGCGCTCCGCGCAGTGCGGCCTCCGAGGTGATCTCGTTGCTGCGACGCCGCATCACCCGGTGGCCGTAGACCCGGTCCACGGCCTTGCGTACGGAGTCCACGGAGTCGGCCACGCCCGGGAGCGCACTGAGAGCGGCCAGCGGATCGGCTTTGGTACCCATGCGCCCGACCCTACGCACTCACGGCCCACCCCCCTCGAAGGAGTGGTCTTCCTCACCACCTCCGTTCACCCTGAGCGACACCTGCCTACCCTTGGTGAACATGAAGATCGCTTTCGTTGGGAAGGGCGGCAGCGGCAAGACCACCCTGTCCTCCCTGTTCATCCGTCATCTCGCCGCCGAGCGCCGCCCGGTGATCGCGGTGGACGCCGACATCAACCAGCACCTCGCCCCGGCCCTCGGCATCGACGAGCGGGAGGCCGCCGAGCTGCCCGCCCTCGGCGCGGAACTCCCCCTGATCAAGGACTATCTGCGCGGCTCCAATCCGCGGATCCCCACGGCCGAGACCATGATCAAAACCACGCCTCCGGGCCACGGCTCCCGTCTGCTGCGGGTCCGTGAGGAGAACCCGGTCTACGCCGCCTGCGCCCGGCCCGTACAGCTCGAGGACGGCTCCGACGTCCGGCTGATGGTGACCGGGCCCTTCACCGAGTCGGACCTCGGGGTCGCCTGCTACCACTCGAAGGTCGGCGCGGTCGAGCTCTGCCTCAACCACCTCGTCGACGGGCGGGACGAGTACGTCGTCGTCGACATGACGGCGGGCTCCGACTCGTTCGCGTCCGGCATGTTCACCCGTTTCGACATGACCTTCCTGGTGGCCGAGCCGACCCGCAAGGGCATCGCCGTCTACCGCCAGTACAAGGAGTACGCCCGGGACTTCGGGGTGGCGCTGCGGGTGGTCGGCAACAAGGTGCAGGGACCGGACGACGTCGACTTCCTCCGGGCGGAAGTGGGCGACGACCTGCTCGTGACGGTCGGTCACTCCGACTGGGTGCGGGCGATGGAGAAGGGCCGCCCCGCACGCTTCGACGCGCTCGAACCCGCCACCCGGCAGGCGCTGGAGGCGCTGCACGGAACGGCTGACGCCGCCTACGAGCGGCGCGACTGGGACCGCTACACCCGGCAGATGGTGCACTTCCACCTCAAGAACGCACAGAGCTGGGGAAACGCGAGAACCGGGGCCGACCTGGCGGCCCAGGTCGACCCCTCCTTCGTACTGGACGAGAGCCGCACGGCCACCGAGCCCGTCTGATCCCCGGGCGCGACCGCCACCCCGGGCGCTACCCCTGGGCCAGAATCCCGGCTCCCCGGCGCTCCGCGGAGGCCGCCTTCCCGGATACCGCCTTCCCGGGGGCCGTCTTCCGCGGAGCGGTCTTCCCGGGCAGAGTTTTCCGGGGCGAGGTTTTCCGGGGCGGGGTCTTCCGGGGTACGGGAGTGCGCCGGTCGAGGAAGGTCTCCCAGCCGCCCTTCGGCTTCTTTCCGACGTCCAGGGTGCGGAGCCGGTCAAGCACCTTCGGGTCCTGGGCGTCGAGCCAGTCCGCGAGCTGTTTGAACGTCACACAGCGGACGCCCTCCCGAGGGCAGACCGCCTTGATGGTGTCCTCGACGGCCCGCATGTACGTGCCGCCGTTCCAGGACTCGAAGTGGTTGCCGATGAACAGCGGCGCGCGGTTGCCGCGGTACGCCCGGGAGAAGGCCGAGAGCAGCCCGTTGCGCATCTGCTCCCCCCAGGCACCGTGCCGTGCGGGGTCCCCGTGCACTGTCCCCGACTGGTTCGCCAGGAAGTTGTAGTCCATCGAGAGGGTTTCGAACGCCCGGCCGGGCATGGGCACCTCCTGGAGCGGGAAGTCCCAGATCCCGTCGATGGTGCCCGGCCAGACCTGACGGCCGCCGGAGGAGCTGGCGTCGTATCGGAACCCCATGGCCTTGGCCGCGGGGATCAGATTCCGCTGGCCCTCCAGGCAGGGTGCGCGGCCGCCGACGAGTTCCTTGCTGTAGTCGAAGGGCAGCGGTTTCTCGTTCTTCAGGCCGGTGTGGGTCCGCCACTTCTTGACGAAGGATTCGGCCTGCTCGAGCTCGCTCTTCCACTCCTCCGTGGACCAGGTCCCCACACCGTTGGCTCCGCAGAAGTGCCCGTTGAAGTGGGTGCCGATCTCGTGCCCCTCCTTCCAGGCCTGACGGATCTGAGCCAGGGTGTCCCTGATTCCCTTCAGGTTGTTGAAGCCGATGTCCGAGGCGCCGGCGGAGTGCCCGGGCGGGGCGTAGATCCTCCGCTTCTCCTCCGGAAGCATGTACACGCCGCTCAGAAAGAACGTCATCCTCGCGTCGTACTTCTTGCCGACATCGCGGAAGTGGGAGAACAGCTTCTGGCTGTCCTCCCCCGCGCCGTCCCAGGAGAAGACGACGAACTGCGGGGGCTCCTCGCCGGGCCGCATCCTGCGCGCGGCGGGCTGGCTGGGCTGACGTCCGGTGTCGGCTGTCGACCCGTCACCGATGATTCTGACCTTTTCGGCAGCCGCCCCCTTGGGTGCGGCAGAACGTTCCTGCGCCTCACCGGCTCCCGGCTTCGGCGCCACACCGCTCGAACAACCGGTGACCGCGAGGGCCATCGCCGGGGTGACAACACCGAGAACGACTCTCCATGCGGCTGCCATCAGCCACCTCTTTCCTGAGGCTTGTCCAGTCCGACACAGCACCGCCAACGTCGCATGACCGGGCCGGAGGATTTGTACGACAAGCTGACTGTCATACAAATTCACTCAATAGGCGCAAAGACCAGCGTATTCATGGAGATAGCAACCGCTCGTTCTTTACTCTGGATTACGATTCATTTACCGAGAGTTGAGGAACGTTGAGTCGGACAGCACCACTCCGGACCCGGCGCTCCGCCATCCCGCCGCTGTACGCCGTGACCCACGGCCGCGAGACCGCGACCGCGCAGCCCCGGAGGAGACGGGACGATGACCTTGCGAATGTCCATGGGCGACCGCCCCTTGCGCCCGCACCGCACAGCGCCGGAAGAATCCGGCGCCCGCAGCACTCGAGAACCGTGCCCACCCCCGGAGGGCCGCCGCCCGGGCAGGCGCTTCCGGCTGCACACCGCCGACCTCTCCGCATCCGCCACCGTCTTCCTCATCGCCCTGCCGCTGTCCCTGGGCATCGCCCTGGCCACCGGAGCTCCGCTCCAGGCCGGGCTCGTCGCGGCCGCCGTCGGCGGGATCGTCGTCGGGCTGCTCGGCGGTGCACCGCTCCAGGTCAGCGGCCCGGCCGCGGGACTCACCGTGGTCACCGCGGATCTGATCCAGCAGTACGGGTGGCGCACCACCTGCGCCCTCACCGTCGTGGCCGGACTGGCCCAGTTCGGCCTGGGCTGCGCCCGCGTGGCCCGGTCCGCCCTGGCCGTCAGCCCCGCGATCGTGCACGGCATGCTGGCCGGCATCGGGGTCACCATCGCGCTGGCGCAGCTCCATGTCGTCCTGGGCGGCACGCCGCAGAGCTCCGCCGTCGCCAACGCCCTGGCCCTTCCCGACCAGCTGACGGACCTCCACGTCGGGGCTCTCTCCGTCAGCGCGCTCACGGTGGCCACCCTCCTGGTCTGGCCGCGGCTCCCCCACCGCTGGGGCCGCATGCTCCGCAGGGCTCCGGCCGCTCTGGTGGCCGTCGCCCTGGCCACGGCGTTCACGACGCTGGCCGGACTGCGCATGCCGCGGGTCGACCTGCCCTCCTGGAGAAGTCACGCACTGCCCGGGATGCCCGACGGGCCGGTCCTGGGCCTCCTCGCGGCGGCGCTCACCATCACCCTCGTGGCCAGTGTCGAATCACTGCTGTCCGCGGTCGCCGTGGACAAGCTGGCCACAGCCCGCGGAGGGCCACCGGAAAGCCGGGTCCCCCGCGCCGACCTGGACCGGGAGCTGCGCGGCCAGGGCGCGGCCAATGTGGTGTCGGGGGCGCTGGGCGGACTGCCGGTCACCGGTGTCGCCGTGCGCAGCTCGGCGAACGTGGCCGCCGGAGCGGTGAGCCGGGCCTCGACGGTGCTGCACGGGGTCTGGGTGCTCCTCGCCGCCGGCGTCCTCGTCGGCGCCCTGGAGCTGATCCCGCTGGCCGTCCTCGCGGCACTGGTGATGGTGGTGGGTGTGCAGATGGTCAGCCTGACGCACGTACGCACCGTCAGACGCCACCGGGAGGTCCTGGTGTACGCGGCGACCCTGACCGCCGTCGTCCTGCTGGGTGTACTGGAGGGAGTGGCGGCCGGTATCGCCGTCGCGGTCGGCCTGGCGCTGCACCGGCTGGCACACACCCGCATCACCGTCGAGAAGGAACCGGACGGCACGCACCGGGTGCGGGTGCGCGGTCAGTTGATGTTCCTCGCGGTGCCCCGGCTCAGCCGCGCCCTCGGGCAGGTGCCCGAGGGGGCGCCCGCCGTGGTCGAGCTGGACGGTTCGTTCCTGGACCACGCGGCGTACGAGACGCTGCAGCACTGGCGGGACGCACACACCGGGCTCGGGGGGACCGTGACGGTCACCGGGCGGGCGGGGGACCGCATCGGCGAACCGCACGCCTCGCACAGCTGCCGGCCGTGGACTCCTTGGCGCAACCACCAGTGCACCCGGCCGCCGACGCCACGCAAGCCGGGGGCGGCGAGCGGACAGCTGGTCAGCGGCTTGAGCGCGTTCCAGCGCAATACCGCGCCGCTGGTGCGGGACGAGCTGGCCCGCCTGGCCAAGGAGGGGCAGCGGCCGTCCCAGCTGTTCCTCACCTGTGCCGACTCGCGGCTCGTCACCAGCATGATCACGTCCAGTGGACCGGGTGACCTCTTCACCGTGCGGAATGTCGGCAACCTGGTGCCGTTGCCCGGGCTCGAGACCTCGGACGACTCGGTGGCCGCAGCCATCGAATACGCGGTCGAGGTGCTGGAGGTCAGCAGCATCACGGTGTGCGGACACTCGGGCTGCGGAGCCATGCAGGCGCTGCTGAGCTCGGGGCCGGAAGGCCCGCGGACCCCGCTGAAGCGCTGGCTGCGACACGGCTTCCCCAGCCTGGACCGGATGAACGCCGGGCACCCCGAGGACGGGCCGAGGATCGCCGGACGGCCGCCTGCGGACACGGTGGAGCGGCTCTGCCTGACCAACGTGGTGCAGCAGCTGCGCAATCTGGCGGCGCACGAGTCCGTGGCGCGCCGGATGGCCGAGGGCTCCTTGGAGCTGCACGGCATGTACTTCGATGTAGGGGAGGCACAGGCGTACGTGCTCGACGGGGAGGCGAAGGAGTTCGCCCGGGTGGAGCCCGCCGCGCAGGAGGAGAGCCTGGTCTGACGGGCGCCGGGCGCGACGGGCGCTCGGTCCGCCTCCGGGCGGCCGGGCCCGGTTCGTGCGGCCGCTCCCGTCCCGGGCCGCCCGAGCACTCGTCCAGTGGGGAGCTGCACCGGGGTGTCCCGCACACCCCGGTGGTGCTCCCCCGTCCCCGCTCGGCAACCGGGGCCCGCTCGGGCGACCGGGGCTGCTGGGGGGAAGGGGCTGCTGGGCGCGGTGCCGTCGGGGTCGGCGGCTGCCCGACCGGCGAAGATCCGTGCCGCGGTGGTGGCTCTGCGCCGGATGGGCGGGCAGCGGGGCGGATCCCGGGGCGGGCCGGTGAATCGGCCTCCGCCGGGGTACGTCTCACAGCTGTCCGGGCACCTCGGGGCACAGGTCTAAACCAATCACGGAAGGCCCTTGTCACGTGGCCAGCTGACTGATGAGCTATGGCCTGGGACACACAGGGGACCCTCGGATTGGGAGATGTCGTGAGCAACGAAAGCCTGGCCAACCTGCTGAAGGAGGACCGGAGGTTCGAGCCGCCGGCCGACCTGGCCGCCGGTGCCAATGTGACGGCCGAGGCGTACGAGCGGGCCGGTGCCGACCGGTTGGCGTTCTGGGCCGAGCAGGCGCGTCGGCTGACCTGGGCCACCGAGCCGACCGAGACCCTCGACTGGAGCAACCCGCCCTTCGCGAAGTGGTTCGCGGACGGCAAGCTCAACGTCGCGTACAACTGCGTGGACCGGCACGTCGAGAACGGCCTGGGCGACCGGGTGGCCCTGCACTTCGAGGGCGAGCCCGGGGACAGCCGTTCGATCACCTACGCCGAGCTGCAGCGTGAGGTCTCGCGGGCGGCGCACGCCCTGACCGAGCTGGGGGTGCGGGCGGGCGACCGGGTCGCCGTCTACCTTCCGATGATCCCGGAGACGGTCGTGGCGATGCTGGCCTGCGCCCGGATCGGTGCCCCGCACTCCGTGGTCTTCGGCGGCTTCTCCGCCGACGCCCTGGCCACCCGGATCGAGGACGCCGACGCGCGGGTGGTCATCACCGCCGACGGCGGCTACCGGCGCGGCAAGCCGTCCGCCCTCAAGCCCGCCGTCGACGAGGCACTGACCCGCCCCGGCACGGAGAACGTGCGCAACGTGCTGGTCGTCCGCCGCACCGGCCAGGACACGGCGTGGACCGAGGGCCGCGACGTGTGGTGGCACGACATCGTGGACCGCCAGCCGGAGGAGCACACCCCGGAGGCGTTCGACGCCGAGCACCCGCTCTTCATCCTGTACACCTCCGGCACCACCGGGAAGCCCAAGGGCATCCTGCACACCACCGGGGGTTACCTCACCCAGGTGTCCTACACGCACCACGCGGTCTTCGACCTCAAGCCGGAGTCCGACGTCTACTGGTGCACCGCCGACGTCGGCTGGGTGACCGGCCACTCCTACATCGTCTACGGGCCGCTCTCCAACGGGGCGACCGAAGTGCTCTACGAGGGCACCCCGGACACGCCGCACCAGGGCCGCTGGTGGGAGATCGTCCAGAAGTACGGCGTCACGACCCTCTACACCGCACCGACCGCGATCCGCGCCTGCATGAAGTGGGGCGACGACATTCCGGCGAAGTTCGACCTGTCGTCGCTGCGGGTCCTCGGGTCGGTGGGCGAGCCGATCAACCCCGAGGCCTGGGTCTGGTACCGGAAGAACATCGGCGGGGACCGGACGCCCGTCGTCGACACCTGGTGGCAGACCGAGACCGGCGGCATCATGATCAGCCCGCTGCCGGGAGTCACCACGACCAAGCCGGGCTCGGCGCAGATTCCGCTGCCCGGCATCGCCGCCACCGTCGTCGACGACGACGCCAACGAGGTGCCGGACGGCTCCGGCGGCTACCTGGTGCTGACCGAGCCGTGGCCCTCGATGCTCCGGACGATCTGGGGCGACGACCAGCGCTACCTCGACACGTACTGGTCGCGCTTCCAGAACCGCTACTTCGCGGGCGACGGCGCCAAGAAGGACGACGACGGGGACATCTGGCTGCTCGGCCGGGTCGACGACGTGATGCTGGTGTCGGGCCACAACATCTCGACCACGGAGGTCGAGTCGGCCCTCGTCTCGCACCCGAAGGTCGCCGAGGCCGCGGTGGTCGGGGCCACCGATCCGCAGACCACCCAGGCCATCTGTGCCTTCGTCATTCTGCGCGGCGGCGCGACCGAGGGCGCGGAGCTGGTCGAGGAACTCCGCAACCACGTCGCCAAGGCGCTCGGCCCGATCGCCAAGCCCAAGCGGATCCTGCCGGTGGCCGAGCTGCCCAAGACCCGCTCCGGCAAGATCATGCGCCGGCTGCTGCGCGATGTCGCGGAGAACCGGGACCTGGGCGATGTCACCACGCTCACCGACTCGTCGGTGATGGAGCTCATCCAGAGCCAGCTGCCCAGCGCCTCGAGCGAGGACTGAGCGGACCGGAGCCCACCCAGGGGCACCGGCGGAACACCGATGACGGGGTGTCCGGCATGACGCCGGGCACCCCGTTGTGCCGAGCGTCCCGTCGTGCGGACGAGGCTCCGGGCGCCCTCGGGCGGACGCCGGGCCGCGTGGTGCGGCCGTCCCGTCGGGCGGCGGCCCCGTCATGCGGCGCTCCCGGCGCATCTGCGTCCGTGGTGGGCCGCTCCCGTCGTAGTGGGCCCGTCCCGTACGGGTGCGCCCGGCACGCGCTACGTCCGTGGCGGGTGCGCCCGACCCGCGTACGTCCTGGCCCGCGTACGCCCCGGCCTGCGTACGTCCTGCGTGCGCCCCGACCTGCGTTCCTCCCGCCGTGCACTGCGCGGGTGAACTTCCCCCCGTCGCTCCCCTGTGCGGGCCGGGTAAACTGGCCGTCGCGTCAAAGTCGCGACAAGAAATACAGGGGTGCCGGGAAGTCTGGTCGGCAAGAGCTTCAGCGATGCCTGGGCTGAGGACTCTCACCGAACCGACCGGAGGTCGCCCCCGTGGCCGCGCCCCAGAGCCGCACGTTCCTCGCCCGTCTCCCGCTCCCGGAGCGGAACTTCGTGGCGGACGCGCTGCGGACCGAAACGGCCGGAGGAATCCTCCTGCTGGTGGCCGCGCTCGCCGCCCTCGTCATGGCGAACACCCCGCTCAGCGACTTCTACCAGGACGTCAGGGATTTCGAGCTCGGCCCCGAGGCCCTGCATCTCCACCTCTCCGTCGGCTCCTGGGCGGCCGACGGGCTCCTCACCATCTTCTTCTTCGTCGCCGGTATCGAGCTCAAGCGCGAGCTGGTCTCGGGGGAACTGCGCGACCCCCGGGCGGCGGCCCTCCCGGTCGTCGCGGCGGCCTGCGGCATGGTGGTCCCGGCGGTGTTCTACGCCGTCGTGAACGTGGGCGGCGGGGGGAGCCTGGCCGGCTGGGCGGTCCCGACCGCCACCGACATCGCGTTCGCCCTCGCCGTCCTCGCCGTGCTCGGCACCTCGCTGCCGGCCGCGCTGCGCGCCTTCCTGCTGACCCTGGCCGTGGTGGACGACCTCTTCGCGATTCTGATCATCGCGGTCTTCTTCACCACCACGATCGACTTCGTGGCCCTGGGGCTCTCCGTCGCCGGCCTCGTGCTGTTCTGGTTCCTGCACCACCGGGGTGTGCGCGGCTGGTACGTCTACGTGCCGCTCGCCCTCGTCGTGTGGGCGCTGATGCACGCGAGCGGCGTGCACGCCACCGTCGCCGGTGTCGCGATGGGACTGATGCTGCGCTGCACGGTCCGGGAGGGCGAGGAGCGTTCCCCGGCCGAGCGCATCGAGCACCTGGTGCGACCGCTGTCCGCCGGTCTGGCGGTGCCGCTGTTCGCCCTGTTCGCGGCCGGGGTCGTGGTCTCCGGGGAGGCCATCGGCGACGTCTTCACCACCCCGGAGCCGCTCGGCGTCGTCCTCGGCCTGGTCCTCGGCAAGACCGTCGGTGTCTTCGGCGGTTCCTGGCTCGCCGCCCGGTTCACCAAGGCGGAACTCAACAAGGATCTGGCCTGGGCCGATGTGCTCGCCGTCGCCGCGCTCGCCGGTATCGGCTTCACCGTGGCGCTGCTCATCGGCGAACTGGCCTTCCCCGACGACCCGGTACTCACCGACGAGGTGAAGGCGGCCGTCCTGGTGGGGTCGCTGATCGCGGCGATCCTCGCCGGGGTGCTCCTCAAACTGCGCGACCGGGTGTACCGGAGGCTGTTCGAGGAAGAGGAGCGGGACGAGGACCAGGACGGCATCCCGGACATCTACGAGCTGGACAACCCGGAGTACCACCTGCGGATGGCGGCCATCCTCGAGGCGAAGGCCGCGGAGCACCGGCGGTTGGCCGAGGGGGCGGCGGACGGAAGCACAAAACGCGACGGTCCGGCATGATCTGAGGGCAACCGGCGGGTAAGCCCCGGTGGGCAGTCCGGAGCGCAGAGGCGCAGAGAGAAGAGGGATGTATCGATGAGCGCAGTCGAGCAGGACGGCGACCGCAGCCTCGGTCAGCTGATGGCGCAGGCGACCACCGAGATGTCCGCCCTGGTGCACGACGAGATCGCCCTAGCCAAGGCCGAGCTCCGCCAGGACGCGAAGCGGGCCGGCATCGGCGGCGGCGCGATCACGGCGGCCGGGATCCTGGCGCTGTTCGCGCTCCCCGTGCTGAGCTTCGCCGCCGCGTACGGCATCCACAATCTGGGGCTCGGTCTGGCCTGGTCCTTCCTGATCGTGGGCGGCGCCTACCTGCTGATCGCCGCGGTGCTCGGGCTCTTCGCGATCGCCAAGTTCAAGAAGGTGAAGCCCCCGCAGCGGAGCATCTCCTCGGCCAAGCAGACGGCCGCCGTGCTGCAGGGCGTCAAGCCGCATCCGCGCCCGGCGAGCGAACCGCGCCCGATCGGCGTGACTGTGACACGCTCCTCCGTATGACGGCACCCGACAGCAGCGCCTCGGTCGTACGGCTCGACGGCCCCTGGACCCATCGCGACGTGGCCGCGAACGGCGCCAGATTCCATATCGCCGAGGCCGGCGACGGGCCGCTCGTCCTGCTGCTGCACGGTTTTCCGCAGTTCTGGTGGACCTGGCGGCACCAGCTCACGGCGCTCGCCGAGGCGGGCTTCCGGGCCGTCGCCATGGACCTGCGCGGGGTCGGCGGCAGCGACCGCACGCCCCGGGGGTACGACCCCGCCAATCTCGCGCTCGATGTGACGGGTGTGATCCGTTCGCTGGGGGAGCCGGACGCCGCGCTGGTCGGCCACGATCTGGGCGGCTATCTCGCGTGGACGGCCGCCGCGATGCGGCCCAAGCTGGTCCGGCGGCTGACGGTCTCCTCCATGCCGCATCCCCGGCGCTGGCGCTCCGCGATGCTCACCGACGCCCGGCAGACCGCCGCCGGCAGCCACATCTGGGGCTTCCAGCGGCCGTGGCTGCCCGAGCGCCGGCTGACGGCGGACGGCGCGGCGCTGGTGGGGGAGCTGATCCGGGACTGGTCCGGGCCCCGGCCCCCCGAGGAGGAGGCCGTGGACGTGTACCGGCGGGCGATGACCATCCCGTCGACCGCCCACTGCTCCATCGAGCCCTACCGGTGGATGGTGCGGTCGCTGGCCCGCCCGGACGGCGTCCAGTTCAACCGCCGGATGAAGCGGCCGGTGCGGGTGCCGACGCTGCATCTGCACGGGTCGCTCGACCCGGTCATGCGCACCCGGAGCGCGGCGGGATCCGGGGAGTACGTCGAGGCGCCGTACCGCTGGCGGCTCTTCGACGGGCTCGGGCACTTCCCGCACGAGGAGGACCCGGTCGCGTTCACCACGGAACTCATCAACTGGCTCAAGGACCCCGAACCGGATCGTTGAACTCCGGAACACCCCGTCCGCCCGTGGGTCGGCGGCCAATTGCCGCCCGCATAGGCCAATTGGCAGTCCCGAGCGCGGTTACCGACCAAGGGGCAGGGGCACCCTCTTCGGTATGGGTTGGACGCACGACTCCCGCAATGCCGGGGGTCCGGGGGTGGACCCCCGGGACAACGCAGTTCGTAGCCGCCGCGCCTCCGCCGCACGCAGCACCCCGCAGGGGGTGGTCGTGGTGGGGCACCCCGGCAGAATCGCCGATCTCCAGTTGGGGATCCCACGCATCCTTCGCCGCCGTGCCCGCTGGGTGTCGGCGCGCCTGCGGCATCCGCGCGGCTGACGCCGCTCCGCCGCCCCACCGTCCGCGGACCGGACGGAATCCGCAGCAGCCGGCCTGTGCCACCGCGCCCGGTCGTGGGCGGCTGCCGCGGTCCGTGATCCCGTACCGCTGCGTCGACGGAGGATGCACCGACCGTGGGCGGGGGTCACCGGGGTACCTCCCGGACGGTTCCCGTTGCCTCGGCGGATACGCCTGCCGTCGGGGAGCCGGGTGCGTCCGGCGATGGCCCGTGGCGGGGTCGGGAGCGGCCCGGAGGTGCCGGGGCAGTGGGAGCGGCCTGGATACGGCTGGGCGCGCTCCGCAGACCTGACGGGCGACGCCCCGGCTCTGCTGGTACCGAGCCGGTTGCGGGCCCGCTCCGGCCGTCAGTGGTGTTCCGCTGCCCTGAGCCTTCCCGAACGGTGGCCGCTGCCCCGCCGGCACGCCGGTCCGGGGCGCCCACGGGCGCCGTGCGGGCCCGGGCCGGCGTCAGAGCGCGCAGCCCTCGCTTTCCACCGGCTGGTCCGCCGACCGGCCCTTGAGGACGTCCTCGCGCACCTCGTCCCCGGTCAGGGCGTAGCCGGTGTTCTTGTCGTCGAGCGACTTCGCGAAGACCACGCCGTAGACCCGGCCGTCCGGGGTGAGGAGCGGGCCTCCGGAGTTGCCCTGCCGGACCGTGGCGTACAGCGAGTAGACGTCGCGGCGCACGGTGCCCCGGTGGTAGATGTCCGGGCCGCTGGCGTTGATCCGGCCGCGGACGCGCGCGGCCCGTACGTCGAAGGCGCCGTTCTCCGGGAAGCCGGCGACGATCGCGCTGTTCCCCGTCCCGGCGTCGGTCCCGGTGAACCGGAGCGCGGGGGCGCGCAGCGCCGGCACGTCCAGGACCGCGATGTCGCGCTCCCAGTCGTAGAGCACCACGGTCGCGTCGTAGAGCTTGCCCTTCCCGCCGATCTGCACCGTCGGCTCGTCCACCCCGCCGACGACGTGCGCGTTCGTCATGACGCGGTGCGGGGAGAAGACGAAACCGGTGCCCTCCAGCACCTTGCCGCAGCCCTGCGCGGTGCCCAGCACCTTGACGATGCTGCGCTGCGCGCGGGTGGCGACCGGGCTGGTGGCGAGCTTGGGGTCGGGCGGCTCGACCGAGGTGATCGGCTCGTTCGAGAACGGGCTGAAGACCTGGGGAAAACCGTTCTGCGCGAGGGCGGTGCTGAAGTCACCGAACCAGGTGTTCGCCGACTCCGGGATGACCTGGGAGACGCCGAGCAGCACCTTGGAGTTGCGGACCTCCTTGCCCAGCGTCGGCAGCGAGGTGCCCGCCAGGGCGGAGCCGATCAGCCAGGCCACCATGAGCATGGCGACCACGTTCACCAGGGCGCCACCGGTGGCGTCCAGGGCGCGCGCCGGTGACCAGGTGATGTGCCGGCGGAGCTTGTTGCCCAGATGCGTGGTGCAGGCCTGGCCGACCGAGGCGCACACGATGACGATGACCACCGCCGCGACCGCCGCGCCCGTCCCGGGCGTGCGCTCGCCCGTGAACTGGCTCCAGATCACGGGCAGCAGATGGATCGCGACGAGCCCGCCCCCGAGGAACCCTGTCACCGACAGAATGCCGACGACGAAGCCCTGGCGATAGCCGACGATCGCGAACCACACGGCAGCGAGCAGCAACAGGATGTCCAGCACATTCACCGGGACACCGTCTCATGCACGCCAGTCGAGCGGGACGCGCTTCGTGCGGTCCCAGGGCCTTTCCCAGTCCGCGAAGTGCAGAATGCGGTCGATCACACCGGCCGTGAAACCCCAGACCAGGGCATCCCGGACGAGGAACGCGGGACCGGTGTGACCCCTGGGGTGAACAGCGGTGGCGCGGTTGGCGGGGTCCGCGAGGTCGGCCACCGGGACGGAGAAGACCCGCGCGGTCTCCGCCGGGTCGACCGGGGAGACCGGGCTCGGCTTCCGCCACCAGCCGAGCACCGGGGTGACCACGAAATCGCTCACCGGGATGAAGAGCCGCGGCAGCACCGCGAAGAGCTGCACCCCCGACGGGTCGAGCCCGGTCTCCTCCTCCGCCTCACGCAGCGCCGCCCGGAGCGGGCCCTCGGTCTGCGGGTCGCCGTCCTCCGGGTCGAGGGCGCCGCCCGGGAAGGACGGCTGGCCGGCGTGCGAGCGCAGCGTGCCGGCCCGCTCCATCAGCAGCAGCTCCGGCCCGTGGGAGCCCTCGCCGAAGAGGACCAGCACCGCGGACGGGCGGCCTCCGGACTCGGGCGGCAGGAACCGGCTCAGCTGCTCGGGCCGGACCGTCCGCGCCGCCCGGGACACCGGCTCCAGCCAGCCGGGCAGGCCCGCGTCGCTGACGAGGGCGCCGTCGTTCGCCTCCTGGGCCCGCGTCACCGGCGCCCTCCCCGGTCCGGGCCCCGGTGCGCCGGGCAGGGGGCCGCCGCGGTCCGCCACGCCGCCGCCCCGGTCACGCCGCCCCCAGCGGGGGTGCGGGCCTGCCCGGGTAGTCCGGCGGGGGCTTCAGGCGCTGCCCGGGGGCGCCGCCCATCTCGTACTTCAGGAGCTTCTTCGCCTTCTCCGGGTCGGTCTCGCCCTCGCCGTACGCCGGGCAGAGCGGCGCGATCGGGCACGCTCCGCAGGCGGGCTTCCGGGAGTGGCAGATCCGGCGGCCGTGGAAGATCACCCGGTGGGAGAGCATCGTCCAGTCGCTCTTCGGGAACAGCGCGGCGACCTCGGCCTCGACCTTCTCCGGATCCTCCTGCTCGGTCCACTTCCAGCGCCGGACCAGCCGGCCGAAGTGGGTGTCCACGGTGATGCCGGGGACCCCGAAGGCGTTGCCCAGGACCACATGCGCCGTCTTCCGGCCCACTCCGGGCAGGGTGACCAGGTCCTCCAGCCGGCCCGGCACCTCCCCGCCGAAGCGGTCCCGCAGGGCGGTGGAGAGGCCGATCAGCGACTTCGTCTTGGCGCGGAAGAAGCCGGTGGGCCGGATGATCTGCTCCAGCTCCTCCGGGTTCGCCACCGCCATGTCCTCGGGCGTGGGGTACACGGCGAAGAGGTCGGGAGTGGTCTGGTTGACCCGCAGGTCGGTGGTCTGCGCCGACAGCACGGTGGCGACGAGCAGCTGGAACGGGTTCTCGAAGTCCAGCTCGGGGTGGGCGTAGGGGTAGACCTCCGCCAGCTCGCGGTTGATCCGGCGGGCCCGGCGGACGAGCGCCAGCCGGGACTCCGGTTTGGACTTTGCGGCATTCGCCGGTTTTTTCTTCGCCGTGGGCTCCTGTTCGCCCACAGCGGAATTACGGCCCGAAGTCACCCGCCCGGCCCCCTTGCCCTCTGCTCTCACCGGCGTATTGGACACTCGGCCAGACTAAAGCCCGCCACCGACATCCGCCCCGGGCGCCGGAGAACGGCGCCCCGATCGGACCCCTGCCGTAGGGCTTCCGGCAGGGATGCGCCACACTTGTGTTTGATCACACAGTTTTACCGTCCGGCATCATGGGGACCACGGCCCCCTGAGCATGTCGACAAGGAGAGATCACGTGGACGACGTTCTGCGGCGCGCTCCGCTCTTCGCTGCCCTCGATGAGGAGCAGGCGGCCGAGCTGCGCGCCTCCATGAGCGAGGCCACCCTCGCAAGGGGCGATGCCCTGTTCCACGAAGGGGACCCCGGCGACCGGCTGTACGTGGTCACCGAGGGCAAGGTCAAGCTGCACCGCACATCCCCCGACGGCCGCGAGAACATGCTCGCCGTCCTCGGCCCCGGCGAGCTCATCGGCGAGCTCTCGCTCTTCGACCCGGGTCCGCGCACGGCCACGGCCAGCGCCCTCACCGAGGTCAAGCTGCTCGGCCTCGGGCACGGCGACCTCCAGCCGTGGCTGAACGCCCGGCCCGAGGTGGCCACCGCCCTGCTGCGTGCCGTCGCCCGGCGACTGCGCCGCACCAACGACTCGATGTCGGACCTGGTCTTCTCCGATGTTCCGGGCCGTGTCGCCAAGGCGCTCCTGGACCTCTCGCGCCGCTTCGGCGTGCAGTCGGAGGAGGGCATCCACGTGGTGCACGACCTCACCCAGGAGGAGCTGGCCCAGCTGGTCGGCGCCTCCCGCGAGACGGTCAACAAGGCGCTCGCGGACTTCGCGGGCCGCGGCTGGCTGCGCCTGGAGGCGCGCGCCGTGATCCTGCTCGACGTGGAGCGCCTCGCGAAGCGCTCGCGCTGAGCCGGGGCCGCGACGGCCCCGCACGCATGACGAAGAGCCCCGCCTCCGGGAGGCGGGGCTCTTCGCTGTGCGGGCCGGGTGGTGCCCGGCGGTGGGGCCGGAGGGTCTCCGGCGGTGGGTCTCCGGCGGTGGGTCCCGGCCGGCGCGGGTCACGGGCATGCCGGACGCGGGCCTCCCGGACGCGGAGCCTCCCCCGGGCACGGGGCATCCCGGGCGCGGGGCATCCCTCGGGTACGGGGTCCGGGTACCGAGCTCCCGGGCACGGGTCCCGCCCGCTACCGCGCGAAGGCGCCGTACACCGCCGTCACCAGGGCCAGGACGCCCGTCACGGCCGCCAGTGAGGGCAGCGGCCAGCGGGTGCGCTCCAGGGCGTCCAGCCGGAACTCGTGGTCCGCGAGCTGCTTGTCCGTCTGGTCGCTGCGCTGCACCAGGAGCGCCAGGGAGCCGTCGACCCGGGCGAACCCCGCCTCGACCGTGCCCCGCAGCCGTTCCAGCTCCAGGGCGACCGACGCGGCGTCGGAGCGGCCCTCCGGCCCGCTCATCCGCGGCTCCCGCGGCCGTCCAGCAGGGCGCGGAGCTCCTCGTCGGGGGTGGCCGGCACGGTGCGCAGCCAGCCCGGCAGCAGCAGCTGCACGGCGGGCAGCGCCATGATCCGCGCGAGGCCTCCGGCCACGGCGAGCGCCCCCGCCACCCCGGGGAGGGCCGCCGGGATGCCGGCGGCGCCGACGATCGCGGGGAGTGCGACGGCCAGGCCGACGGCCGTCTGCAGCACGGTGCGCGCGGTGCGCTTGGCGGCTTCGGACATGGGTGTTCCCTTTCAGGCGGTGCGGGTGGTGCCCGTTCAGGCGGTGCGGTGGGGTGTTCAGGCAGTGCGGGGGGCGTTCAGGCGGTGCGGGTGGCGCGCGGCACCCGGAGGCGGTCCCAGCTGGCGCGGCCCGGTATGCCGTCGGCGTCGGCACCGGAGTGGCCGAGCTTGCGCTGCCAGGCGGCGTACGAGGCCCGGTCGGCGTCCGACCACTCCGGGCCGGGTCCGACCGCGTACCGGCCGCAGCCCTCGGCGGCCAGCCGCCGGCCCATCGCCGTGATCAGCGGGCTGCGGCGGCCGGCGGCGAAGAAGGCGGCGCCGGGGAACGGCTCGTACCCGTCGGGGGTGTCCGCGGGCTTCGGGGGCTTGGGCCGGCCGCCGAGGCGCTTGGCGATCCGGGTGCGCATGGCGGCCATCGAGAACGACGGGTCGATCTTGCGGATCGTCCACTCCTTGTGGCCGATGACGCTCGCCGAGGACCAGTCGTGCGCCCGGCAGACGGCCGCGGCGACCCGTTCCACGGCGGCGAGCTGGGCGTCCGGGTAGGGGTCGCGGCCGTTGCCGAGGTTCTCGATCTCGAAGCCGTAGAAGTGGACGTTGCCGTCCACGGCGTCCGGTCCGGGGCGGCCGCCCGGCTGGGCGGACTCCTTGCGCACGGCCTCGTACGCGGCGCGCGAGCCGCGGCCCGCGTGGTTGGTGCGGCCGTAGCCGACGAGGTGGACCGAGCCGTCCTTGGCGATGACGCCGATGCACAGCGGGCCGGGGAGGCCGGTCATGCCGTTCCGGCACAGGGCGACGCTGTCCCGGCCGGCGGTGTGATGCAGCATCACGCCGTTGACGGGCCCCCAGGGGCCCATGTGGTTGCGGTTGCGGGTGCGCCAGCCGTCGTGCTCGACGACACGGACGCCCTCGGCGCGCAGGGCGCGCGCGAAGGCGTCGGCGCTCAGGGGAGTGGCCATGGGTTCTCCTCCGGGCAGGGAAAAGCCCCGGCCGGCGGGCTCGGGGCGGGTGGGTGCGGTGCTGAAGGAACGGGGCGGGCGGGGGCCGGTGCCCGCCCCGTTCCGGCGGGCTCAGGTGACCGGGTCGATCCGTACGAAGCGGTTGTCGAACGACGCGGTGTTGCCCGCGCCGCCGCCCGCCCGGTACGCGGGTGTCACCGTGTGGAGCGCTCCTCCGGTGAGGCCGGAGACCTGGAACTGCGTGGACGCCGAGACCCGGGCGGCCGACCGGACGATCGAGGACCGGTCCTCGTGGGCCGCGAGCTTGACGGTCGTCCCGAGCCGGACGGCGGCCGACATGTACGCCAGGCCGTCCGCGGCGGAGTTGTAGGTGTAGGCGCCGACCGTGACGATCACCGAACCGGAGGGCGGCGCGGTGAAGGACACGGCCATCGGGTCGCCGGTGGCGCTCGTCAGCGTCTCCACGAAGGTGGTGGAGGTGGTCGAGCCCTCGTTGTTGTTGACCTTGTGGACCGGGCCCGGCGCGACGGGCGCCCAGTGGTTGCCGGCGTAGTGGAAGAGCCGGCCCGGGGTGCCCAGCCAAGCCACCATGCCCGCGACCGGGTTGGTGACCCGGGCCTGGAGGTTGGCGATGTCGGTGAAGCGCAGCACGGTCCGGCCGTCGATCGCCTCGGCCAGCGACTGCAGGTGCAGCGGCACGTCGGCCACGTCGGTGGGCTGCGGATAGGGGAGGCTCCCCAGCGGGGTGAGCTTGCTCATGCGGTCTCCGTGAGTTGTGTGGCGGCCCGGGAGGGCGGGCCTCCCGGCGGGGGGCCCACGGCGGGTCGGAAGCGGTCAGTCGCCCATCGGCGGGGGCAGGACGTACTCCCCCGACTGCGCGTCGCCCTCCCGGATCGTCGGATCGTCGATCGGGGTCAGGGCGGTCCAGTCGGGGGGCGGGGCGGCCGGTGCCGGGCCGGGCAGCGGCGGCGGTCCGGCTTCGGGGAGGGGCTCGGCATCGGGGAAGGGACCGGCTTGCGGGAAGGGCTGTCCGGCCTGGAGAGGCTGGGCCTCGGGGAGTGGCTGGGCCACGAGGAGGGACTGGGCCTCGGGAAGTGGCCGGGCTTCGCGGAGGGGTTCGCTCACTGCGTACCGTCCTCGGTCGGGCGCGCGGCGGTCGGCCGCGGGCGGATGGTCAGCCGTACTGCTTCAGGGCCCGGTAGGGGATGCCCTTGGCGAGGAGGTCGGCCAGGGTGTCGTACGCCGCGGTGACCTCCGTGTACGGGCGCTGCCGGCCGACGTTCGGGTCCAGCGGCGGGTCGGGGACCAGGCCCTCGTCCCGGGGCGGACTCGTCCAGGACGCCCCGCGCAGGGTCAGGACCTGCTGCGGTGCGCTGCCGGCCGTGGCGGTGGTGCGGATGCCGACGACCCAGGCGAGGGTGTCGAGCGCGGCGCCCGCGGAGTCGACGACCCGGACGGCGTCGCCGAGCTGGACCCGGGGGTCGTGCAGCACCTCGACCTCGCCGAGCAGCGGCATCGGGTAGCGGCCGGCGTCGAGCATGGCGAACGACAGGTCGGAGGCGCTCGGCCGGTCCTGGACCCAGTCGGACGCCTCGGCCAGGTACTGCTGCTTTCCGTAGTACTTCTGGCTGTCGGTGTTGAACCACGCGTAGCTGCGCTGCTTGGGCTCGGCGCCGGACTTGATGGTCTCGAGGTGCACCGACCCCTTGCCGTCCTTGGTGACCGTCCACACGGCGGCCGTGCCCCGGTTGGTGAAGCGCAGGATGACGAGCGGCCCCTGGCGCCGGGTGCTCACCGTGACCGCGCCCTTGACGGCCTTGCCACCGGTGACGGCGGTGCCGAAACGCACCTTGCTGCCGCCCTTGATGGGCGTCACGTCGTCGTCGACGACCGGCGGGCCGAAGTCGTTCTCGTCCTCGGCGACGGCATAGGACACCTCCCGTGAACCGCCCGGCGGGATCTCCCACTTCGTCGGGTCGTCCACGACGGTGCCGAGCACCGAGGTGACCTTCGACCAGTCCTTGTAGGGCTGCTCGCAGTAGTTCCGGCAGGCGTCGATCTCCTCGCCCACGGTGAGGGAGGCGATGTCCCGGAGGGTGGTGAGGGTGAGGTCGGGCTCGGTGGGGGTGGTCTGGAACCGCTTCGGGCCGCGCCAGCGGAAGACCCCGAACTCGTCGAACTCCGCGGTGGACATGCTGGCCCGGGCGATCTCCGTGATCGCCTCCCACAGCGAGCCGGAGACCTTGGGCACGTCGTAGAGCGGCAGGGCGGCCTCGTCGAGCGCCGCGCCCTTGCTCCACCGGCCCCGCTGTTCCCACTCCTCGGCCGGATAGCCGGCCGTGTCGGTCCAGATCCGGTCGGTGACCTGGACGCACTCCACGGCCATGTCGGTGATCACATCGACGCGGTTGAGCTCCGACTGTGGCTGCGCGGCGTTGGTGTTGGTGCTGGACGCCGACTTCCCGCCGACGAGGTATCCCCCGTCGGGAGCGGTGAGCCTCGGCTGGAAGCTGGGGATCACCGAGGTCCCGGTGCCGGTCGCGTCGGCCATGAAGCCCAGGTGCCAGCGGCCCTTGGCCGACGCCAGTTTGGGGAAGTTCCACGTCCAGGTCCCCGAGGTGCCCCCGACGGTGCCGGACGTGATGGTCACGGCTCCGCTGGAGGTGTCGAAGACCGCGGTCAGATGGCCGCTCGCCCCGGCACTGCGGTCGAACACCGTCTTCAGCTCGAGCTTGCTGCCCCGCGACAGCGCCGTGTTGACCCAGCACTCCACCTGGAAGATGCTGCCCGGCAGGACGAACCGCGACCGCGGCATCCAGGAGACGGTCAGCCCGGCCTCCTTCGGCATCAGCGCCATCTCGAACGGGGCCCCTTCACGGACCCAGTCGTACGCGGAGGGCGCGGGCACCGTCTCGGGCTGCCCGTACGAGGCGTTGAAGCCGCCGTGCAGCGAGGCGTAGAGGACGGTGAACGGGTCCGCGTCCTCCTTGTCGAGCTCGGGTGCGCGCGGGGGCGGGCAGGTGTGGATGCCTCCCTGGCGGAGCAGCTCGTCCACGCACCAGGTGGCCGTCGCGACCGGACGCCCGTACAGCACCCCGTGGTAGGGGCGGGGCAGGGACGCCGGACCGCGCAGCCGCTCCGCGCCGTCCAGCGCCTGCACGGTGACGGTGTCGCTGCCGGAGTCGGCGGAGCGCGACCGCACGGTGCCGCGGAAGGCGGGCAGCATCCGGCCGGTGAGGCCCGCGGAGTGGACGACGGACTGGCCGGGGCGGGCCACGTCGCCCGTGGCGCGGTCGGCCCAGGCCGAGTACATCCGGGGCGCGGGCACGCCGTCGGCGCCGGAGAGCTGGAGTTCCAGCTGGGCCGACGCGCTGCCGGAGACCGCCCGCATCGCCTCGGGCAGGTCGGTGTTGTAGGCCCGTTCGACCTTCCAGGACTGGACCTGCGGGCCGAGCTCCCGGCCGCCGAGCCGGGTGGACTGGGCCACGTCGCGCTGCGGGGCGGCGAGGGCCGCGTCCAGAACCTCGTCAGAGGGCTGCACCGAGCACCTCCACCAGGTCGAGACTGATGCTGCGGTACGGAAGGCGGGTGGCGGGGGTGTCGGTGAAGGCCGTGACGGCCATGGCGGGGCAGCCGTCGCCGAGGGCGAAGGCCACCGGCGGCTCCCCGACGGTCAGACAGGCGCCGGCGAGCGCGGTCATGCCGGTGGCGCCGGGGCGGCCGACCGGGGTGACGTAGGCGGCGCCCTCGGGGGCCAGGCCGGTGGTCACCGGTCCGGCGGTCGCCGTGCTCGACAGGTACTGGCCGTCGATGTCCTTCCAGTCCAGCTGGGCCTGGCAGAGGCCGGCGTTCCAGTCCGGCGGGACCATCCAGGAGACCTGCATGCCGGGCATGACCGGCCAGCCCGCCCAACTGCCGTGCCGCCAGCCGATGGCGGTGGCCTCGTCCTGGCAGTCGCCGAGGACCGCGTCGCCGATGAAGGGGCTGATGACCATGGTGCCGCTGACGGTGAACCAGTGGTCCCCGCCGTTGGACCGCTCGGACTGCCCGGCGGCCTGGAGCGGGTCCAGCAGGTTGACCGACGCGGGGTCGAGAACGGCGACGGCACCGCCCGCATAGACGTTCCGCCCGAGCATCCCGGGGCCGTTGACGCGCCGGGCGAGACGGGTCAGGTGCTGGGCGTCCGCCGGCTCCAGCCACTCCCAGGAGAGCTTGAGACGGCGGGTGGTGCGGGCCGGGGCGATCGCCGTGACCCGGCCCTCCAGCGACCGGAACTCGGTCATGTTGAGTTCGGCACTGCGGTCCCAGCTGCGGGCGGCCTGGGATATCTCACGCAGCAGACCGGGCTTGCCGATCCACAGATTTCTGGCCATCCGTCGTCACCTCCGGGCGAGCTGGCGCTGTCCGACGAGGACGGCGCGGGCGATGGTCTGGGAGTCGACCTGGACATGCACGGGGCGCTCGGCGAGGCGCTCCATGGCCTGGGCGAGACGCTGCAGCGCGGCGCCGCCGCCCTGGTGGCGGCTGAACATCCGCTCCAGCTTCGACAGCGGGATGACCGCCTCGGCCTCACCGGCCTCGGCGAGCAGCGCGAGCCGGCCGCCGTTGCGGGGCTGGACGACACCGCCCTGGGCGAGGGCCGGGATGTTGGGGATCTTCGGGATGTTGAGCCCGAACGACTTGCCACCGACGACGGGTACCCAGCCGGGGATGTTGACCTTGATCTTGTTCAGGCCGCCGATCGCACCGTTCATGGCGGTGATCAGGCCGCGGATGGGCGCGGTGAAGACGTTGACGACGCCCTTGAGGAGGGGCGTGAGGAACTTGATCGCCGAGCTGGTTGCCCCCTTGATCGCGCTCCAGGCGATCTCCATGCCACGCTTGCCGAGCTTGACGACCTTGTCCATGTCGACGAAGCGGGCGATGAGCGGAGCGAGCAGCGTCATGATGAGGCCGAAGGGGTTGGCGGCCATGGCCAGGTTGAGCCCCTTCTGCGCGAGGGACGCGCCCTTGAGGCCCTTGCCGAGTCCGCCCATCGACTTACCGGTCCGGTCGGCGTTCTTGCCGGCCTTGCCGACGGACTTCTCGACGGCGTCGGACTGCCTTTTGACGTCGCGGAGGGCCTTCTGGGCATTGCCGGCGGAGGACTTGAGCTTGTCGAGGGACGACTTGAGCCGGTCCGCTCCCCTCTTGGCCTTCCCCAGCGAACCATCCGTCTGGGTCAGAGCGGAGCGCATGGTGCGTAGTCCGCTGCCGCTTTGCGTAGCAGCGCCCCGCAACTTTCCTACGGAGGAGGCCAGTTTGTCCGTTCCTCCCTTCATCCGGCCCAGCGGCGCGGAACTCTGTGCCGCCGCATTTTTCAATCTGTTGACGGATGAGGCGCTCCCCCCTGCGGTCCGCGCAAAGCCCCGCAGGGCCGAATTGGCAGCCCGCAGCTTCACCGTGAGCGACATATTTCCCCTCCTTCAGAGAGTTCTCATTCGATGACGCCCCTGCTCAGAGGGCTTGTCCGAGGCCGTTGATACGCGTCTCGACGCGCTCGAACTCGTCGGCAATTCCTTGCAGGTCCCGGGCCGTCTGCCGGCGAATGGACGTAACGGCCCGCTTCGCTTCCTCTGCTTTGTTGCGGGCCTGCCCGGCCTCGCCCCGCACTCTTGCGATGTCCTGCCTCAGGTCCCTCTTGGCATCGGTGATGGCATCCCGGAGCTGAGTGGGGTGCATGTTGCTTCTGCGAAGCTTCTCCTCTTCCTTCGCTTTCTCAAGATCCCCCAAGGGGTCCCACAGGGTCTTCTCCAGTTTGAGCCAGGTTGCCTCCGCATTGACAAGGTTGGCGGCACCCACAACAGCATTGGCTTCAGTCTTGACCCCCGAAGCCTCAAACTGTTTGACGTATTCCCGCTTGACCATGTCTTCCGTGAATGATTTCCAGCTCGATTTGAAGCTGGAGAACTCCCTCTTGAAGAGGCCGACAATCCAGACCTCGTCTCCGCTGTCAGATTTCCCCACGGATCCACCTCCATTTTTCCCGGGCGCCATGCACGAGATCCCGGCGGCATCGGAAAACAAAAAGGCGCCCGCAGTTAAATCCACGGGCGCCCTATTCGACTGAAACTTCTGAGGTTACTCCACTCGCACTTCCCAACGATCCGGGGTTTCGAAGGTCACGTATCCCGGCTCCGGAAGGCGGAGAGTTCCCCTGTGCTGCACGTCATAACGGACCAAGCACTGAGGCTCCCTCCCCGATTCCGGATTGAAGAGGATGTCGCCGTACGAATGCTCGTCCTCGAACTCGTAGTGGAGATCGACGGATCGGCGAGAGCCGTCCAAGAATGCCACGGTGTCGAACCCGTGCCCCTTGTACGGCTCCGAGGAGAGCAGAGGCACATCGTCCGGAGCCAGCACCCTGATCTTCCATCGGTGCATGCCGCCGGCTCCCTCATGGCCCCGACGGCGCCGGATCGCCACCGAGTCGAACCTGGCAGGGAGGACGACACGTAACGCTCCGCGTCCCGCAGTGCTCCCGAGGTTGGGGCCGGCATCCCTCCCGCGAGTACCGCTACGGACCGGGTGGAAGCTGAAGCTGCTGCTGAAGCCCCCTCGGAGCTCCAGCGGGATCGGCACCCCTTTCCCCGCACCCGGAATTGCAAGTTCCTTGTCTCTCCAGCCCGACCATGCGCTGGATTTCGCGTCCGCCATGCCCACCCTCCCCTGAATCGCGCGCAATGCAGAAGAACATCAAACCGCACACCGACGGTGCAGACAACCACACCGGCGAGAAATTCGAATGGCGGCCGACCTTGAACTGCATAGCGCGTGCAGCGTTCCGACTCTTGGCACACAGCCAGCGGGAGGTCCATATCAAGGGCGGTGGAATCTCTACTGTGCCGTTCCCGGAATCGTTGTCTCCTGGGCAACTGCGGCCCGAAAGCCCCACTCAGGAGAACGGAGCACTGACGCACTCAGGAAAAGAAGCGCATGAGCTCCGTCCGGTCGGGCACCGGCGAGGACGACACCTGACCGGCCTCACCGGACCGATCCTCACCCATGGCCTCCGGACCTGTCGCCCCCGGCCGCGGGATCGGCTCCGGGTAGTCCAACGGCTCCGCGTCCTCGTCCCGGTTGACCGTGGCGAACATCCAGTTGGAGACCGCCAGTTGATCGGCGACGGTGGCCAGCAGGTGGTCCGTCACCGACCACTCCGCCGCCTCGTCGTGCAGCTCGCGGGCGACCGCTCCGTCGCGTGGAAGGTGCGCGAGCAGCACCGCGAGCCGGCGGGAGGAGAGCCGGCCGCGGTGCCAGTCGAGCAGATCCACGCCGTAGTGGCGGAGCAGGTCCGCCTCCAGGGCCTCGGCGTGTTCGTCGACGAACGCGCCGAGGCTCAGCCTTCCCCCAGGCCCAGCCCCGTCTCCTTGCCGTAGGCCTCGAGGATCGCGCCGATGTCCTGCATCGTCACCTCGTGCCGGTTGAACCGGGCGAACTGCTGCTCACCGAGGAGCAGCTGGAGCAGCCCGTCCACGTCGTTGTCGTCGAGGTCCCGGAGGTTCCTGGCGGTCTGCCGGGTGAGCTCGGTCGGGAGCTCGAAGGTGTCGTCGTCGAGCTGGAACGTCCAGGCCCGGCCGAGCGCTTCCAGGCGCTGGGCACGGGCTGCGTTGACGTCGAATCCGGACATGCGCGGACTCCTTCACAGGTGGTGGAGAGATGAGGTGTGGAGAGGGAGGGGGCGGTGTCCGATGCGCCTTGGGGGCACACCGGACACCGCCGTGGTGCGTGACGAGCAGCCGGGCCGGCCGTACAGCGCCACACGGGCAGCGGCACGGCCGCACCACCGCCACTCGGGCAGCGGCACGGCCGCACAACCACCGCCGGCAGCCGGTACGGCGACACGGAAATCGCGCCACGCACCCGGAATCCCCGCCACGGCACGGACGCGCAGAGGCCCACGGGGGAGGGCCGGCCCGTGCCGTGACGCGAGGGACGTGCAGGACGTCCGGGATATGCGGACGTGTGGGACGTGCGGGTCCGCGCGAGCGGGCACCGACGGGGACGGTGCGCCCGCGCGGACCTGAGCGGTCTCCGAAGAGGGACTCCGAAAGGGGCCCCGAAGAGCCGCCCCACACCCGCCGTTTACGCGTAGGACGGGTCCTTCATCAGGATGGTCGCCAGCGGCTTGGTGGCGTCCTCCACGGCCAGCGCGGTGAAGGTGACACCGAGCTTCACCGCACCGGTGCGGGTGAAGGAGATCTCCTCGGTCTCGGTGACCTGACCGCGCGGGATGATGAACCGGTAGGTCGCCACCCCGCCGTCGCTGAACTCGATGCCGAGCTGCCGCTCGTCCTTCTTCGGCTCGGCGGACAGGTCGTACTTGAACTGCCCCGCGGCGGCGCCGGCGGCCACCGCGTCCCCGCCCATGAAGAACGGCAGCGTGTCCTTGTTCAGCTGGAGGAGCTGGAACTTCACGGTCAGGTCGCGGTCGGAGTAGATGAACCGCGCCGGGCTCACCGACTGCCAGGTGTCGACCGGGTCGATCTTGTCCTTCTTGTTGAACTTGATGCCGTCGGTGGTGGTGTAGCCGAGGTCGATCCAGTCGGCGCTCCACGCGGCGGCGGTGTCGACCGGGGCGGCCTTGCCCGGGGCGGCGACCAGCACCCGGCCGGAACCGGCGACGCGAATCTCGGAACCCTTGTTGCCTGCCATGTGAACTCCTCATTCATCAGGTGGGTATGGCAAAGGCCCCGCCGGATCGTTCCGGCAGGGCCCGTAGGAGAGAGGCGCGAACTGCGCCTCAGGCGGTGCGCATCAGACGGTGCGCATCAGGTGGTGCGCCTCAGGCGGTGCGGATCAGCAGCCGCACCGTGGAGAGGTAGCGGTTGCCCGCGGGGCGGTTGTAGTCGGGCAGCCAGCGCGGGCCGTCCGCCTCGACGACATCGGTGACGTACGCGCCGCCGTACGTCGTGCCGCGCGCCTGGAGCAGTGCGGCGCGGGCGGCCAGGGCCACGCCGTGCGCGGCCGTCTTGTCCGGCCCGTAGACCTCGAGGTCCACCAGGGGCTGGTCGAGGTGCTGGTCGTCCACCCAGGCCCCGCCGGTCCGCGAGACCAGGACGGCCTTCTGGGTGCCGTTGAAGCCGGCGGGCGGCCGGTTGTCGACCGTCACCCCGGCCAGCTCGGCACGGTCCTTGAGGTGGTCGACGACGAGGCGTTCCACATCGGGGAAAGCGATCAGGGCATCACTCACATGCGGGCTCCTTGTCGGAAGCGGTGGCAGGAGAGAAGCGCGCGGCCGCCGTCCGTGCGGATGGAGGAAGGAGTACGGACGGCGAGCCGCGCACATGCGAAACGGCGGACCGTTGCCCGGTGTCGGGCACAGCTCCGCCGCTGCACCAAGTGTGAACGAGATCGTGCGAGCGCGCAACCAACGTCTCTCATGAGAGAGCGGCCCGATGAGATCCGGGTGCCGGGGCGGCCACTCGGCCAGGACTCGCAGGACCTGGCCGGGTCATGGGCTGCCCGATGCGAACCCGGGCAACAGCGCCCCCACGGCCCGGGAACGAAAAACTGCCCTCACCACATCCAAGATGTGGTGAGGGCAGCATGCTCGGTAGCTGCGGTCGGGTCGGACGATCTGCCGTTACCCCCGCACAACACCCCCCGCCCCGCCCCGCTCATGCCCCCGCCGGGTGAGCCGCTCCGCCGCGAACACGTCCTCCAAGCGGAACAGTTGGGCCCGTCCGCGCTTGCCCGCCGGCCGCAGGTGCCCCTGCTGCACCCACTTCCGGATGGTCGCCGCCGACACCTCGACCTCCAGGGCGGCGAGGGAGCCGGTGAGCAGTCCCGCGATCATGCTTCGTCTCCCGTCACCGCGGTGAGCAGGTCCTGCGGCAGGGTGCCGCTCGCGTCCGCGAGTTCGGTCCAGCGGTCCTCCGGCCAGGTGTGCCGGTACGCCGGGCTGTCCGCGCAGCCGCACTCCTCGTCGGCGCAGCGGCAGGCCGGGTTGATGCACAGCACGGTCCGCCGGACGGGGAACGCGCGCAGCGACACCGAGTCGCACCAGGGGCAGCGGCCCCGCACCCGGACCAGCGGCTCGGCCTCGCCGAGGGCCTGTCCGCAGCGGCGGGCCATCCGCCGGGCCTCCGTCAGCACGTGCTCCAGGAGCACCCGGTCGTCACCGATCCGGTCCAGCAGTCCGGCGATCCGCGCCAGCCGCTGCGGCACGTCCGCCTTGCGGGGACGGCCGAGCCGCAGCCGGTCGCGGACGGCCTCCTCCAGCTCGATCACGCCGTCGGTGATGTCCCGGAGGGCGTCGGAGACGTGCAGCCGCAGGGGTGCGGCCCCGCCGCCGAGCGGGGTGATGCCGTGCCGGGCGTTCCAGACGGCGGCGGCCCGGTCCGCGCGCGCCTCCTGGGCCTGCCGGAGGAGGTCCGCGGGGGCGAGGTCGTACGAGGGCCGGCTCCCGGGGCGGCCCGGGAGGAGCTCTTCGAGGAGCTCCGGGAACTGGCGGCTCAGCAGGCCGAGCCAGGTGCGGGCGCGCTCGGCGGCCGGGTCCGGCGCGGCGCCCGGGGCCGCCCGGTGCGGCGTACCGTCCGTGGGTGCCGGGCCGGTCGTCCCCTTCATGACAGGCGTCCCACGCATCGGAGTCGCCTCCTTCATGACAGTCGTCTCACTCATGACAGCGGTACCTCACGGCCGTTGCTCCACAGCCGGCCGCCGCAGACGCCGTCGAACCAGGTGTTCGCGGGGTCCACGGTGCGCAGGCAGCGGTCGGTGACAGGACAGGTGTTGCACGCCCGCAACGCGGGTGCGGCGTCGACGGGTCGCCGGGCGAAGACTGAGGCCGGAGGGAGAGCAGCGCAGCGGGCGATGGACCGCCAGTCGAAGCCCTCGGGATCGTGCGGTGGCATGGGCACTCCGATGGGAAGGCCGAAGCGGAACGGAGTGTGGGGGGACAGCAAGATTCGAACTACCTTGCGAGCTCTCGGGAATCTTTTCATGTTGCGCACTCGCACGCAACTCACAGTTTCTTCACAACTCCCGCTTCCCGCCTACGGACTACCCCGTACGACGATCCGGGGCACCTCCCACTTCCAGCACATTTCGCACGCGCACGCGCGTTACCCTGGTGCGCGGATGGAGGGAGCGGACGTGACGAAGGACACCCTGGAGGACTTCGCGGCCTGGATGGAGGACCTCATGCGGTCCCGGGGCTACGACATCGACCACCCGCGCGGCGGCGGCAGGTCCAAGGTCGCCGACGACGCGGGCGTGCACCGTGCCGCGGTCACCCGGCTGCTGCAGCGCCAGAGCATGCCCGACCTCGCGACCATGCGCGGACTGGCCCGCGCCCTGGACGTCCCCGTGCGGGACGTGCTGATCCGCTCGGGGAAGCTGACCGAAGAGGACCTGCCCGTGCCCGTGGCATACGCTCGGCAAAGCGCAGCAGGGAGCCGGAACATCACACTGGCGGAAGCTGCCGAGCTGCTCGGAATCCCCGAGGAGCGACGGGGGCTGTTCCTTCAGGTTGCGGCCCCGTTCCTGCCGTCCCAGGAGCCCGAGGCTCAGCGGCGCAGGGCGGGCACCGGCTGAGAACGGGAGAAACGGGGGTAACTTCATGGGCACGGACGAGAGCAGGGCGGCACCCGGCCGCCCTGGCACCGGACCACGCTCCGCCGCCCCCGATGCCTCCCGGCCGATCACCCTCGGTGCCCGCGAACTGGCCAACTTACTCCTGGAGATGGGCCGCGCAACAACCGCCGGGGAGCTCGGCGTCCACCACCGGGACGCCCTGGAGCAGGCCCATGAGGCCGGCTACGCCCAGGGGTGGCAGGACGCCATGCGGCACCTCGCCGAACAGGAGAACCGGGGCACCGGCGCCACCTCGCTCGCCGAGGTGATCGCCCTGATCGACTCACCGCTGCCGGCGCCGCGCGCCCGCGAACTCCGCAGCCAGGAACCGCTGATGCCGCACCGCAAGCGCAAACCCGGCGAACAGTCCGGCTGACGGCGCCGGGCACGGGCCCCATGCCCCGCGGAACAGCCCGCTCCCCCGCAGCTCAGCCCGTGCTCCTGCTCGGAACAGCCACCCGGCAGCTCGGCCCATGCTCCTGCTCGGACCCGCCCCTGCTCAGATCAGCCCGTGCTCCCGCAGATAGTCCAGCTGCGCCCGCACCGACAGCTCCGCCGCGGGCCACAGCGACCGGTCCACATCGGCGTACACCTGCGCGACGACCTCACCGGGCGTCCGGTACCCCGCCTCGACCGCCGTCTCCACCTGCGCCAGCCGGTTCGCGCGGTGCGCGAGATAGAACTCGACCGCGCCGCGGGCGTCGTTCAGCACCGGCCCGTGGCCCGGCAGCACCGTGTCCACGCCGTCGTCCACGGTGAGCGAGCGCAGTCGCCGCAGCGACTCCAGGTACTCCCCGAGCCGCCCGTCCGGGTGGGCCACCACAGTGGTGCCCCGGCCGAGCACCGTGTCCCCGGTCAGGACCGCCCCGTCGGCCGGCAGATGGAAGGAGAGGGAGTCGGCGGTGTGGCCGGGGGTGGGCACCACCCGGAGCTCCAGCCCGCCGGTGGTGATCACGTCGCCGGCCTCCAGGCCCTCGTCCCCGAGCCGCAGCGCCGGGTCCAGCGCGCGGACCGGGGTGCGGGTCAGCTCCGCGAACCGGCTCGCCCCGTCCGCGTGGTCCGGGTGCCCGTGGGTGAGCAGCGTCAGCCCGATCCGCTTGCCCGCCCGCTCCGCCGTGGCGATCACGGCGTTCAGGTGGTCCTCGTCGAGCGGCCCCGGGTCGATGACCACGGCGAGGTCCGCGTCGGGCTCGGCGACGATCCAGGTGTTGGTGCCGTCCAGGGTCATCGGCGACGGGTTCGGGGCCAGCACGCAGACGGCACGCTCCGTCGCCGGGCCGGCGATGGTCCCGCCGCGCGGCTGCCCGGGCAGGGAGGCTGCGTACGTCATGAGGCGGCTCCGCCCTCGGCCGGGGAGGCCGGGGAGTCCGAGGGGACCGGGGAGGCCGGGGAGATGTGCCGGGTGAATTCGGCGTGCCCCGGCCAGCTCAGCACGATCTCGCCGTCCCGCAGCTCCGCCCGGGCCAGCACCGGGGTGAGGTCGCGTGCGGGCGCGGCGTCCAGCGCCTGGCCCGCCGACCCGTACGGTTCCAGCTCCCGGAGCGTGGAGATGGTGGGAGGCATCATCAGCAGCTCACCGCGGTCGTAGCCCGCCGCCGCGTCCGCGGGGCGGATCCAGACCGTCCGGTCCGCCTCGGTGGAGGCGTTCCGGGTCCGCTGCCCCTGCGGCAGCACGGCCACGAAGAACCAGGTGTCGTAGCGGCGCGGCTCGAACTCCGGGGTGATCCAGCGCGCCCAGCCGCTCAGCAGATCGCTGCGCAGCACCAGCCCGCGGCGCGCCAGGAACTCGGCGAAGGACAGCTCCCGGGCGACGAGTGCGGCCCGGTCGGCCTCCCAGTCCTCGCCCGTGGTGTCCGCGACCACGGTGTCCGCGGACGGCCCCGCCAGCAGGACGCCCGCCTCCTCGAAGGTCTCGCGCACCGCCGCGCAGACGACCGACTGGGCGGCGGCCTCGTCCTCCAGTCCGAGCCGGGCCGCCCAGGTCTCGGGTGCGGGACCGGCCCACCCGACGGACCGCTCGTCGCGCGGGTCCACCGAACCGCCGGGATACGCGTACGCGCCCCCGGCGAACGCCATGGAGGCCCGTCTGCGCAGCATGTGGACGACGGGCCCGTGCTCGGTGTCGCGCAGCAGCAGGACGGTGGCGGCACGGCGCGGCTCCACCGGCGTGAGCTCGCCGCCGGCGAGCGCGCGGATCCGGTCGGGCCACTCCGGCGGGTACCACTGGCCATTCGTGGTGGACATGGCCGGATGCTATGCGTTTCCGACGGGATGTTCGAGAGGCACCCGCGGCCGCCGGGCCGGGAACGGTCCGGCCCGGGGCGGCACGCGGCAGCGGCCCGGCACCTGCCGGGGAGCCGCCCGCCGCCCCGCGGCGGCACGGATCCGTACGGAGGTCAGTCCGCGATCTCGACCTGGATCTCGACCTCGACCGGAGCGTCCAGCGGCAGCACCGCGACGCCCACGGCGCTCCGGGCGTGCACGCCCTTCTCGCCCAGGACCTCGCCGAGCAGCTCACTGGCACCGTTGACGACGGCGGGCTGGCCGGTGAAGTCCGACGCCGAGGCGACGAACCCGACGACCTTCACGACCCGCGCGATCCGGTCCAGGTCACCGACGGCCGACTTGACCGCGGCCAGGGCGTTGAGCGCGCAGAGGCGCGCCAGCTCCTTGGCCTCCTCCGGCGTCACCTCGGCGCCGACCTTGCCCGTCACCCCGAGCTTGCCCTCGACCAGCGGCAGCTGCCCGGCGGTGAAGACATAGGAGCCGGAGCGGACGGCCGGCACATACGACGCGAGCGGCGCCGCGACGGCCGGCAGCGTGAGCCCCAGCGAGCTCAGCTTCTCCTCGACGGCGCTCATGCCTGCTTCTCCCGCTTGAAGTACGCCACCAGGGAGTCCCCGCCCTGCGGGCCCGGTACGACCTGGACGAGCTCCCAGCCCTCCTCGCCGAAGTTGTCGAGGATCTGCTTGGTGGCATGGATGAGCAGCGGCGCGGTCTGGTATTCCCACTTCGTCATGGGGCCGACTGTAATGCCTGTGGCCGAAGCCTCGTGCGTAGCCCTTGCCTCCACTGGTTAGGCTCCCCAGCATGAGCAGGTTCCACGTCGTCAGTGGCAAGGGCGGCACCGGCAAGACCACGGTCGCCGCTTCTCTCGCGCTTGCCCTCGCCGCCGAGGGGAAGCGCACTCTGCTGGTCGAGGTCGAGGGCCGGCAGGGCATCGCGCAGCTCTTCGAGACCGAGGCGCTGCCCTACGAGGAGCGGAAGATCGCGGTCGCCCCGGGCGGCGGCGAGGTGTACGCGCTCGCCATCGACGCCGAGCGCGCGCTGCTCGACTACCTCCAGATGTTCTACAAACTGGGCAGCGCCGGCCGGGCGCTGAAGAAGCTCGGCGCGATCGACTTCGCCACGACCATCGCCCCCGGTCTGCGGGACGTCCTGCTCACCGGCAAGGCGTGCGAGGCGGTGCGCCGCAAGGGCCGGGACGGCCGCCCGGTCTACGACTCGGTGGTCATGGACGCCCCGCCGACCGGCCGGATCACCCGCTTCCTCAACGTCAACGACGAGGTCGCCGGGCTGGCCCGGATCGGACCGATACACAACCAGGCCCAGGCCGTCATGCGCGTCCTGAAGTCCGCCGAGACCTCCGTCCACCTGGTGACGCTGCTGGAGGAGATGCCGGTCCAGGAGACCATGGACGGCGTCGCGGAACTGCGGGAAGCGGGCCTGCCCGTGGGCGGCATCCTGATCAACATGGTGCGGCCGCAGGTCCTCGACGAGGAGGCCGTGGAGGCGGCGGCCACCAGCCGTCGCGCAGCCGTCGCCAAGGCGCTCTCCCAGGCGGGACTGGGCGGGGCGCGCCGCGGGGGGCTGGCCGAGCGGCTCGTCGATCCGCTGCTGGAGGAGGCCCGCGAGCACGCCGAGCGCCTCCGGCTGGAGCGCGAGCAGCGGACGGCCATCGCCGACCTCGACCTGCCGACGTACGAACTGGAACTCCTCGGCGACGGAGGCGACCTCTCCGGCCTCTACCGGCTCGCCCGGGACCTGCGGAAGCAGGGCGTCGAGGAGGAGGCGTGGTGAGCCGGGGCGGCCACCGGCCCGGCCCCCGGGGCCACGCTGCCGGCCGGCCCGGCCGCACCCGCCCCGAGCGCCGCACCCGCCGTGACCGCCCCGAGTGCCGTGGACGAAGCGAGGACACCGCATGACCCTGGAGGCCGCTCCCCCGCTGGAGACCGACCCGCTGCTGGACGACCCGGGCACCCGCATCGTCGTGTGCTGCGGCTCCGGCGGCGTGGGCAAGACGACCACGGCCGCGGCGCTGGGTGTACGGGCGGCGGAGCGCGGCCGGAAGGTCGTCGTCCTCACCATCGACCCGGCCCGCCGGCTCGCCCAGTCGATGGGCATCGCCTCGCTGGACAACGTTCCCCGCCGGGTCGAGGGGATCGACGCGGCGCCCGGCGGCGAACTCCACGCGATGATGCTCGACATGAAGCGGACCTTCGACGAGGTCGTCGAGGCCCACGCGGACGCCGAACGGTCCCGCACGATCCTGGAGAACCCCTTCTACCAGTCCCTCTCCGCGGGCTTCGCCGGCACGCAGGAGTACATGGCCATGGAGAAGCTGGGCCAGTTGCGCGCGCGGGACGAGTGGGACCTCATCATCGTGGACACCCCGCCCAGCCGCTCGGCTCTGGACTTCCTGGACGCCCCCAAGCGCCTCGGCTCGTTCCTGGACGGCAAGTTCATCCGGATGCTGATGGCTCCGGCCAAGATCGGCGGCCGGGCGGGGATGAAGTTCCTGAATGTCGGCATGTCGATGATGACCGGCACCCTCAGCAAGCTGATGGGGACGCAACTGCTCCGGGACGTGCAGACGTTCGTGGCGGCGATGGACACGACGTTCGGCGGCTTCCGGACCCGCGCCGACGCCACCTACCGGCTGCTCCAGGCGCCGGGCACGGCGTTTCTGGTGGTCGCGGCGCCGGAGCGGGACGCCCTGCGCGAGGCCGCGTACTTCGTCGAGCGGCTGGCCGCCGAGAGCATGCCGCTGGCCGGACTGGTGCTGAACCGGGTGCACAGCAGCGGCGCCGCTCGGCTCAGCGCGGAGCGTGCCCTGGCGGCCGCGGAAAATCTTGAGGAAAGCCGCATTGTCGATCGTGCGGGCGGGCAAGCTGGCAGTCGTACGCCCGAGAGCCCCGACGGTGACTCCCCCGCGGTCGAGGGCGATTCGGATCCCGCAGAACTACTCGCCGCCGGACTGCTGCGGCTGCACGCCGAACGCATGCAGGTGCTCGCGCGTGAGCAGCGCATGCGCGACCGGTTCACCGCCCTGCACCCGGAGGTCGCCGTGGCCGAGGTGGCGGCACTGCCCGGTGACGTCCACGACCTCGACGGCCTGCGCGCCATCGGAAACCGGCTCGCGACCGGCAGCCCGGTCGGAGCCTGAGCCCGGCCCGTTCAACAACCCGGTACCCGACCGACCGCCGCGCCCGACCGACCATGTACCCGACCGGCCGCCGCGCCTGACCGGCCTCGACCCGTCCGGCCGTTATCGGCCCGCGCGTCTGCCACCGGTCCACCCGGCGTTGGTCGGCCGGACTCGGCCCGGCGGGGCGCTGAGCCACGGGCGCACGCACCGCGTCACGGCATGCCTCGCCCCGGTGCGGCGACGCGTTACGGCGCCGCCGCACCGGGGTGCGCGAGATCACCGCGGCTCGACGTGCCGCCGAAGGGCCGGCAGCTCCCGTACCGACGGCATACAGCCGACGGCGCACGAGCTGCCGAACCCGGAGTCGGCACACGGATGAGACACGGGTGGTGAGGAGGCCGGTGGATGAGGAACTGTTCCCAGCGGATCCGGCGGGTTCCTGTCCGGTGTCGCGAGCGACGGCGGACCGAACAGCGGCAGACGTGGGTGTGGGGGGCCGCGGGATCAGTTCAGCGCATCCGCCAGCCGGCTATCCCGCCGCGGCGAAGTCCTCGTCCTCCAGCTCCACCGGCAGGATGCCGATGCTCTGCTCGTACTCCGTACGCGCGGTCTCCAGAAGCCTGCGCCATGAGGTGACCGTGGGACGACGGCGCAACAGCGCTCGCCGCTCCCGCTCGGTCATGCCACCCCACACGCCGAACTCGACGCGATTGTCGAGCGCGTCGGCAAGGCACTCGGTGCGCACCGGGCATCCGGTGCAGACCGCTTTGGCCCTGTTCTGCGCTGCCCCCTGGACGAACAGTTCGTCCGGATCAGTCGTGCGGCACGCTGCCAGCGTGCTCCAGTCGGTAACCCAGCTACTCATGCTGGTGCCGTCCTCTCCCGAATCGAGGCTCCCCCACGGCGGCAGCGGCATATTCACCGTTGCCAGTTGAGGACGTTACGGAAGGCAGACAGGGCGCAACACCCCCTGCGGGCCCAATCTTGGATGGCCCGAACGGACTATGCGTACGCGGCAGATCACCCAACGGAGTGATGTGAGGGCATACGTAACAATCCCGACAAAGCGGGATGGGTTGCGAGGCCTCGCCGAGGATGCCGGACGGCACAAGACGTCACTCCGGACACAACTCCGTCCGGGGGGAGGACGAGGAGGAGAAGCGCGGACACACGTCGCCGTGACAGTCAGAGACAGCTTAGGCCAAGGGATGTATACGTGTCCGGCGAATGAGAACGTAGGCTGCCCTCATGTCTCAGAAGCGTTCGGGCGGTGGTCTGAGCAGAACACAGCAGGCCGCCAGGTTCCTCGGTGTCAGCGTGCTAGCCGGAGCCGTACTGGCGGGCATCGCACTCCCCGCCGCGGGAGCCCTGGGCCTCGCGGCCAAGGGGTCCGTCGAGGGATTCGACGAGATCCCGGCGAATCTCAAGCGGCCGCCGCTGAGCCAGAAGACCACGATCCTGGATGCCAAGGGCGGCAGGATCGCCTCGGTCTACTCCCGCGACCGCACGGTGGTGGACCTCGACGACATCTCCCCGTACATGCGGAAGGCGATCGTCGCGATCGAGGACGCGCGCTTCTACCAGCACGGGGCGATCGACCTGAAGGGCATCCTGCGGGCCCTCAACAAGAACGCCCAGAGCGGAGGCGTCTCCCAGGGCGCCTCGACCCTCACCCAGCAGTACGTGAAGAACGTCTTCGTGGAGGAGGCCGGCGACGACCCGGACAAGGTCGCCCAGGCCACCCAGCAGACGATCGGCCGCAAGGTCAAGGAGCTCAAGTACGCGATCCAGGTGGAGGAGGAGCTCGGGAAGAAGAAGATCCTCGAGAACTACCTCAACATCACCTTCTTCGGGCAGCAGGCCTACGGCGTCGAGGCCGCGGCCCAGCGTTACTTCAGCACCTCGGCGAAGGACCTGAAGCTGGAGGAGGCCGCGCTGCTGGCCGGGATCGTCCAGTCGCCCAGCCGCTGGGACCCGATGAACAACGAGGGCGAGGCCACCAAGCGCCGCAACGCCGTCCTGCAGCGCATGGCCGACCTGGGCGACATCTCCCAGGCCCGGGCCGACGCGGCGAAGCGGAAGCCGATCCGGCTGGACGTCAGCACGCCGCGGAACGGCTGCATCACCGCCACCAGCGCGGCCGGCTTCTTCTGCGACTACGTCCGTGAGGTCTTCCTCCAGGACGAGGTCTTCGGCAAGAGCCGCAAGGCACGCGCCAAGCGCTGGGCGCAGGGCGGCATGACGATCCGCACCACGCTCGACCCGAAGGCGCAGAAGTCGGTCCAGGCCTCGATCGACGATCACGTCTCGAAGGGCGACAAGGTCGCCACCGCGGTGTCGCTGATCGAGCCGGGCACCGGCCGGATCATGGGCATGGGCCAGAGCAGGCCGTACGGCTTCGGCGACCACGAGACGCAGATCAACCTGTCCGTGGACCGGCAGATGGGCGGCTCGAACTACGGCTTCCAGGTCGGTTCGACGTTCAAGCCGGTCACCGCCGCGGCGGCGCTGGAGCAGGGCCTGCCGATGAGCAAGAGCTACTCGGCGCCGTACAAGATGGCGTACCCGAGCCCGGTCAAGACCTGCAAGGGCAACTGGGTCAACACCGACGGCGCCACGGTCAGCAACGAGCTGGAGTCCGAGGTCGGGCCGTACGGGATGAAGGAGGCGACCGCCAAGTCGGTCAACACCTACTTCGTGCAGCTGATCAGCGACATCGGCGTCTGCCCCGTCACCGACCTGGCGTCCGACCTGGGGATCCGGATGGGCAACGGCGACAAGCTGCCGCAGGGCCCCGCGGTCACCCTGGGCAGCGCCACCATCTCCCCGCTGGCCATGGCCAACGCCTACGCCACCTTCGCCAACCGGGGCACCTACTGCACTCCGGTCGCCATCGACTCCGTCACCGACGCGGCCGGCCGGAAGCTGCGCGTGCCCAAGAGCAGCTGCAAGAAGGTCATGTCGCAGAAGACCGCGGACAGCATCAACACCCTGCTGCGCGGCGTGGTCGAGGACGGCACCGGAAAGCAGGCGGGCCTCTCGGGCCGGGACAGCGCGGGCAAGACCGGCACCACCGACGGCCGCGTGGCCGCGTGGTTCGTCGGCTACACGCCGAACCTGGCCGGCGCGGTCTGGGTCGGCAGCCCGACCACCAAGGTGCCGATGGAGAACATCACCATCGGCGGGCAGTACTACCCGAAGGTCTTCGGCGGCGGGGTCCCCGGACCGATCTGGCGCGACGCGATGAGCGGCGCGCTGGAGGGGAAGCCGGCGCCCCGGCTGCCGACGGTGCACGTCGCGGAACCGCCCGCGGCCAAGCCCGACCGCCCCGGCCACGGCGGCGGCGGCCACGGCGGAGGCGGTGGCGACTTCGAGTGGCCCGAGATCTCGCTCCCGCCGAACCTCATCGGCGGCGCCGACGGCCTCACGGGCGGCGGCAAGGGGCGCGGCCGGAAGCACTGAGCACGCGGCGCGGAGCCGGCTGAAGTGCGGCAGAGGTCGAAGCGGAGCTGACAGAGGCGGGGGGGGGGGCCCGGGGGGGGGGGGGGCCCCGGGGGGGTGTGGGGGGGGGGGGGGGGGGGGGGGGGGGCGCGCCCCCCCGGGGGCGCCCCGGCCGCCCCCCCCCCGCCCCGGCCCCCCGGCCCCCCCCCCGGGGGGGGCCCCCCCCCCCGCCCGCGGCGGCCCCCCCCCCCCCCCCCCCCCGGGGGGCCCCCCCCCCGCCTCTGTTGTCTGTGCCGACCGGTGCGGAGGGCAGGGGAACGCGCGCAAGGGGTACGCCCTCGGGACCCGCACGAGGGAGAGGTGGCCTGGGCGTCCTCCCGAGGGGGACGCGCTCTCGGGGTCCGCCCGAAGGGGACGCGCCCTCAGGGTCCGCCGACGGTGAGGTGACCTTGGCGAGCCCCGTCGAGCCGCACGTGGCGAGCGGGGCGCGGGCTCGGGTCCGCATGAGCGGGACATGACGTCGGGACCGGCACGGCTCGCGGGGCGGCCCCGACACCCGGATACCGGCGCACCGGGCAGGAGCGCACGGCCCCCGGGAAGCCGCCCGCCCGGCCGGCGGGTCCCGCCCCGGCGGCAGGTCAGCCCGCGAGGTGGCGCTTGACCTCGGCGGCGACCCGGCCGCCCTCGGCCCGCCCGGCGACCTTGGGGTTCACGATCTTCATGACCGCACCCATGGCCCGCGGCCCCTCGGCGCCACCGGCCACGGCCTCCTTCACTGCCTCCGCGACCAGCGCGCTCAGCTCCTCGTCGGAGAGCTGCTGCGGCAGGTACGCGGCCAGCACCTCGCCCTCGGCCTTCTCCCGTGCGGCCTGCTCGGTCCGGCCGCCCTGGGCGAACGCCTCGGCCGCCTCCCGGCGCTTCTTCGCCTCGCGGGCGATCACCTTCCGCACCTCGTCGTCGGAGAGCTCGCGCGCGGACTTGCCCGCGACCTCCTCGTTGGTGATCGCGGAGAGGGTGAGCCGGAGCGTGGAGGAGCGCAGCTCGTCGCGGGCCTTGATCGCCGCGGTGAGGTCGTCCTGAAGTGTGGCCTTGAGCGTGGTCATGCCGATGAGTATGCCCGGCGGCACTGGGCCCCGCCCACCGCATTCCTGCCGCCCCGGCCCGGAGACCGTGCCGCCGTCCGCCCCGGGCACCCGGCCGACGGAGCACGACCGTCGCGGGCGGCGGCCCACGTCCTGCCCCGGCGTCCGACGGCGGACGCAGGCCTCCGCGGTCCCACCGGCGAGGGCGTAGCGGGAGCCCGCACGGACCGCCCGGACTGCCCGGTTCCCGCACCGTCTGCGACCATGGGGCCATGCGCGCGCGATACGCAGTACCCCTGGGAATCACGGCAGTCGGCGCGGCCGGCCTCGCCTACGCAACCGGCATCGAACCCCGCTCGTTCCGGCTCCGCCGGATCACGGTGCCGGTGCTGCCGCCCGGGATGCGGCAGCTGCGCATGCTCCAGGTCTCGGACATCCACATGGTCTCCGGACAGGGCAAGAAACGGCGGTGGCTGCAGTCGCTCGCCGGCCTGCGGCCCGACTTCGTCATCAACACCGGTGACAACCTCTCCGACAAGACGGCCGTCCCCGAGGTGCTGGACGCCCTCGGACCGCTGATGGAGTTCCCCGGGGCGTACGTCTTCGGCTCGAACGACTACTACGCACCCCGGCTGCGCAACCCCGCCCGCTACCTCCTGGAGAGGGCCCGCGGTCAGCACGGCCTCAACGGCAAGAACGACCCGGCGGTCGGCGTCGAGCGCAACCCGTGGGAGGGCATGCGGGACGCCTTCGACGAGGCGGGCTGGGTGGGACTCTCGAACACCCGCGGCCGGCTGAAGCTCGGCGGACTCGACGGCCTGGAGATCGCGCTCACCGGTCTGGACGACCCGCACATCAAGCGGGACCGGTACGCCGAGGTGGCGGGCGGCCCCGAGGACGCGGACCTCTCGCTGGCCGTCGTCCACGCCCCGTACCTGCGGACCCTCGACGCCTTCACCGCGGACCGCTACCCGCTGATCCTGGCCGGGCACACCCACGGCGGCCAGCTCTGCGTCCCGTTCTACGGGGCCCTGGTCACCAACTGCGACCTGGACACCCGGCGGGTCAAGGGCCTGTCGACGCACAGCGCCGAGGGCAGGACCTCCTACCTGCACGTCTCGGCGGGCTGCGGCGCCAACCGGTACACCCCGGTGCGCTTCGCCTGCCCGCCCGAGGCGACGCTGCTGACCCTGACCGCGCGCGACGCCTGACCCCACCGCATCCCCCCTGCCCGGACCGGGCGGCCGCTCCCACGCGGCCACCGGCCCGGGCAGTCGCTTTCCCGGCACGGCGCCCCCACATCCGGCCGCGACCGGGGAACCACGAGCAGGACCTGTGACGGCGGTCACATCCAGCGACACGCGGGCGAAGCACGCCCCCGCCCCCTTCCGCCCCACCGGCCGGGAACGACGACAACTCCGTCAACCCCGCCCGCTCTTCCGCCGCTCGGGCTTCCACCACCGGCACGGAGCCGGGCGAGGGGCCACCCGCTGCGAGCAGGTAACCGGATTTCGCATGGAGCGACAGGTCCGCTAAAGTAGAGCTCGTTGCTTCGGGGTGTAGCGCAGCTTGGCAGCGCGCTTCGTTCGGGACGAAGAGGTCGTGGGTTCAAATCCCGCCACCCCGACTGAAGGAACACCAGGTCAGGGGCCTGATCCGAGAAATCGGATCAGGCCCCTGCCGCATTTCCGCGGGGGATGAGCAAAGCCCGGGAGAGGGTCTTGGATCCTGCTTCCAGGCCGGTGTCCGCCAACGCTCTCTCAGACATCCCTGCCCGAGATCATCGGGACGGGCAAGTCGACGCAGCCGCCACTCCTTGCCGAACAAGCCGGTCCGGACGCGCCCACCCCGGGCCACGTGCGCGGTGTCGCACAGCGGCACAGCAACAGGCGCTGCACCACGCGCAGTTCCTGCACGGCAGGCACAGAGGAGCAGCCGGGGAATCGAGAAGCACCTGACGGCTCATCACTATCCCGGTCACTCCCCCGGCATGCCCGGACCCGCGTTACACGACGGTGTTCACCACCGCGGCCGTCGTCGCCGCCGCGGTGGTCGTCAGCGCCAAGTGCACCGAGTTCACCAGCTGATGCATGACCGGCTCGGCCCAGTGCCCCTCGGTCAGCTCGCTCATGCGCTTCCGGGCGGCCGCCCGGTCGGCCTCGCCGAAGACCAGCTCGTGCAGCCCACCACTGTGCAGCAGCACCACCAGTGCGGCCGTGCGCGCGTCGGGCTCCTGACCCTCGAGCACCACCGCCGCAAGTGTCCGGCGCAGCCTACTCTCGACCGTGCCGTCGGCCTCCGGGTAGCGATGGGCGGGGAAGATGCCCCAACGCCTCGTCCGCTCCTCACGGATGACACCCTTCTCCAGCAGCGCCCGCCGGGCGTCGTCGACGGCCGGCTTCCTGAGCCGGAAGATCCACGCCTGCGCGTCCTCCCGTTCGCTCTGCGCGGCGATCCGCTGCAGCGTCCCGTCCAGGGCCGGAATCCCCAACGGCGCGGAGTCGGTGACGACCAGGTGGTCGCCCTCCGACCGGACCCGTCCCGCGAGCGCCAGTTCCAGCACGGAGGCGCTGGAGATCGCGAACTCGCACTGCACCTGGAGCCGAGGGGTGCCGGTGGCGTCGTCGAGCGACAGGAGCATGATCTGCTCACTGAGTGTGGTTTCCATATTTATGGATCTCTCCCTGCCTTGATCAATGAAACACACCTGATCACGGCAAATAGGGGTGAGAGCCCCTTACGGTCGACGGGCGTGACTGCGGTGGGGATGGCGGTGCCCCCACACCGGAGCGGTTCGGCGGCCGGGTCCGGCGCAGCCGCGGCGACCGCTTCCGTACGTGCTCGGGCCCGGACGTCCGGCCTTGTCCGGGACCGGCGCGGGCCCCGGCCTATTCTTCGGGCAGGCTCTCCCAGGCTTCGCCCTCCCCGAAGAGCTCGTACCCGTGCTCGGCCGCGATCTGCGCCGCGTGCGAGCGGCTGCGGATGACGACCTCGTGCTTCCTGCTGCGGACCGCGGCCTGGGTGCCGTCGTCCTTCTCCGTCGTCACGATGGCGTAGGTCTCGTAGACGACCTGGCCCGGTTCCTTCTTGCTCCAGACCACATGCATGCTGGTTCCCATCGGGCACGCTCCCCGGTGGACGACTCCCCTGGTCCCAGCTTCTCACCTGGTGCGGATCATCGCCCCACGACGCAGAGGCACGGCTTTGACCTGGGAAAACGGTGCGCTCGGCGGGGTCCGCAGGGGAGAAATCCATCCCTTTCAAGATCATCGCGAGCGCCGGGCCGCCGGCGGCACCGACGCCTGCTCCGGCCACCCGGATCCCGTCCCCCATCCGGCCCCCGGTCCGGCCCCGGTGCAGCCCTGAGGGCGGCCCTCCACGCCCCCGTGCAGAGTGGCACGGAGGACGCCCCGCGGAGAGTTATCCACAGGCTGGGGGCCGCCCCACCACGATGTCGGCACGTCTGCGCAGAATGGGCCCATGACTGACGACACCACTGGGTCCTCCGGCTCCGTGCCGGACTGGGAGAAGCGCTTCAGGGCACCGCGAGTCGGGCTGCCCGACTGGGCGGAGGACGCGCCGGACCGGTCGCTGTTCGTCTCGAACGCGACCGGCACCTACGAGCTCTACGCCTGGGACCGCACAACGGGCGGGCAGCGACAGGCGACGGACCGGCCGAACGGCACGACGGACGGACTGCTCTCGCCGGACGGCGAGTGGATCTGGTGGTTCAACGACACCGACGGCGACGAGTTCGGCGTCTGGCTGCGGCAGCCGTTCGGCGGCGGGGCGGACGAGCCCGCGACCCCGGGCCTCGAGCCCTCCTACCCGGCCGGTCTGGCACTGGGCCGGGACGGCACGGCCGTGGTCGGCCGCTCCACGGACGAGGACGGCTCGACGATCCATGTGCTGCGCCCGGGCGCCGAACCGGTGGAGATCTACCGGCACCGGGAGTCGGCGGGGGTCGCCGACCTCTCCCGCGACGGCACGCTGATCGCCATGGAGCACACCGAGCACGGCGACGCCATGCACTCCGCGCTCCGGGTGCTCCGGCTCGACGGCTCGGTGGTGGCCGAACTCGACGACACCAAGGGCGGCACGACGGAACTCGGCCTGAGCTGCCTGGGATTCTCCCCGCTGGACGGCGACTCCCGGATGCTCGTCGGGCACCAGCGCAGCGGCCGCTGGGAGCCGATGATCTGGGACCCGCTGACCGGCGAGGAGACCGCCCTCGCCATCGAGCTGCCCGGGGACATCGAGGCCGAGTGGTTCCCCCGGCCTCCCGGGGCCGGCGCCTCCCGGCCGGCGGGTGCGCCGGCGGACGGCGGGGACGGCTCCGCCCTGCTGATCGAGCAGAGCCACCAGGCGCGCAGCCGGCTGTGGCGCTACGAGCCCGCCACCCATGAACTGCTGCCGCTGGAGACCCCGCCCGGCACGGTGTCCGGGGCGACGGCCCGGCCGGACGGCTCGGTGGAGTACCTCTGGTCCTCGGCAGCGCTGCCGCCGGTGGTCCGCTCCACGACGGGGCGGACCGTGCTGGATCCCCCCGGGATGAAGGCACCGAATTCCGTGCCGGTCACGGACGCCTGGGTCGAGGGACCCGGCGGCCGGGTGCACGCGCTCGTGCAACAGCCGGAGGGTGAGGGCCCGTTCCCGACGGTGTTCGACATCCACGGGGGGCCGACCTGGCACGACAGCGACGCCTTCGCGGCCGGCCCGGCGGCCTGGGTGGACCACGGCTTCGCCGTCGTACGGGTCAACTACCGCGGTTCCACCGGGTACGGCCGCGCGTGGACGGACGCCCTCAAGCACCGGGTGGGGCTGATCGAGCTGGAGGACATCGCCGCGGTCCGCGACTGGGCCGTGGAGTCCGGGCTCGCCGATCCGGACCGCCTGGTTCTGGCGGGCGGTTCCTGGGGCGGCTATCTCACGCTGCTCGGTCTGGGCACCCAGCCGGAGGCCTGGGCCCTGGGCCTGGCGGCCGTCCCGGTCGCGGACTACGTCACCGCCTACCACGACGAGATGGAGGCGCTGAAGGCCATGGACCGCACCCTGCTGGGCGGGAGCCCGGAGGAGGTACCGGAGCGGTTCGCGGCCTCCTCCCCGCTGACCTACGTGGACCGGGTGCGCGCACCGGTCTACATCTCGGCCGGCGTGAACGACCCGCGCTGCCCGATCCGGCAGGTGGAGAACTACGTCCAGCGGCTGGCCGACCGGGGAGCACCGCACGAGGTGTACCGCTACGACGCGGGACACGGCTCCCTGGTCGTGGAGGAGCGCATCAAGCAACTGCGCCTGGAGATCGACTTCGCCGAGCGGCACCTGAAGACCGGGAACGGCGGCTGAGGACCGGGTGCAACCCGGATCACGGGCGGACCTGACGGCTGGGGGCGGTACCCGACGAGCCCCCGGCCCCAGGCTCCGGTCGGACGGGCTTCAGGACCGGCCGGCCGGGTCCGACTCCGGCACCGCACGCCCGGAACCGGTGTCACTCGGTCCGCTCACCGGAGCCCGGCCAGCAGCACGTTCCGTCGGCTCGGCGGGGTTCGTCCGCTCGGCGGGTCCGGACTGCTCCGACCGTCCGCCCTCTGCCGCCCCCTCTTCCGACCCCTCTACCGGCTCTTCGGATCGTCCCGTCCGGTCGGCTCCCGTGTGCTCGGTCTGCTCCGGCAGCAGGCCCAGGGCCAGATCGCGGTGCGCCTCCGCCTCACGGCGCAGCAGCCGGAACCACATGAAGACCACGAACCCGGCAAAGACGAACCACTCACCCGTGTAGCCGAGGTTCTGGAACGCCTTGAGGTCCAGGCCGCTCCCCTGCGGGGCGGTCGGGGGCACCGGCCGCAGCGCGCCGTGCGCCCCGGCCCCGGCCCCGGCCCCGGGGAGCGTGATCCAGGCGTCGTACACCCCGTACGGCACCACGTTCACCAGCGACGCCGCGCTGATCATGCCGAGTTGCCCCTGGGGAAGCCCTCCGGACCGGGCCCCGTCGCTGCTCTGCGTCTCCGACGCCTGCAGCGCCCCGGTCACGGTGACCTTGCCGCGCGGCGGCTCGGGGACATCGGCCCGGTCGGCGTCCCCGGGCAGCCAGCCGCGGACGACGGGCAGCGCGTCGCCGCCCTCGGTACGCAGCAGCGTGAGGACGTAGAAGCCGTTCCGGTCGCCCAAGCGGCGGTCGGGGACGAGCAGTTGGGTGTCGTAGTGGCCGGTCGCGGTGGCGCGCCGGCCCGACGTCTCCTTGGTCACCGGCAGCAGATCGGCCAGCGGCGCCGCCGCCTCCTCGGCATGGGCGTCCGCGTCCCGCTGCTGCTCCTGATGGGACTCCACGCGCGTCTCGAAGCGGCCCAGCTGCCAGCTGCCCATGAAGAGGCAGAACGGCACGCCGAGCGCGACGAAGAGGTTGATTCCCCACCAGCGGGGCGTCAGCAGGAACCGGTACACACCACCACGGTACGGGCCACAGCCGGGGCCCCCGCCCCCGGGGTCACCGCCTCCCCCGCCCACCGGAGTCCGGACAAGCCCGGACCCGGGGCAGGCATCCGGGCAGCCGGGCTCCGGGCCGGACAGCCCGGACGGAGGAAGCCCCGGCAGCAACGCGAGCGGTCACCCGATCGATGACCCGAGAGCCGTTTCCGCAGCCATCCGAGCAGCCGCTCCAGCAGCAGCTCAGGCGGTCGCCAGTGCCCCCGTGCGGTAGATCGTCCCGGCGCAGGCGTTGGTGATGGTGGCGTCGGCGGCGCTGGGCGCACCGGCCTGCGGGGTGTGACTGAGTGCCACGCTGCCCGCGGGCGGAGTGCCCTGGTCGCCCTCGGTCGTCTCGGCCACCGTCGCGCCGTCCGGCTCACCCGCGGTGCCCGAGCTGCCCGGGTCCGGCGTCGGACCGGGGTTGGGGCAGCCGCCCGCACCCCCCTCGGCCGGCACCCAGGCGAACTTCACCTGATAGGCGACTCCCGGCTGGAGGATCACCGTCTGGGGCTGGGTGGCCGGGTCGGGCAGGCCGGTGGCCGGGTCGCCCGCGGTGTGGTCCACCACGGAGATCCGGGTTCCGTCGGCGCCGCCCTGCGCGGTTGCGAAGACCTGTCCGCCTCCGTCGACGGTGCAGGCCGCGTCGGAGGTGTTGGTGACCTGGAACGAGCCGTACACCGTGCTCGAACCGTCGAGCGTGGCGGGCGTGGCGACACCACCGCTGAGCTGGTCCCGGGTGCAGGTCGGCGAGGTGGCGGCCATGGTCTCGGACGGGTCCGCCCCGCCACCCACCGTGCCGCCGGCCGGCTGCTCCGACGCGTCGCCCTTCTCACTGTCCCGGTCGCGCTTGCCGCTCTCGGTCTCCTTGTCGGACGGCTCCTTCGCCTTCCCGCCGTCCTCGGCTTCGGCGGCGGCGCCACCGGAGCCGCCGTGAGTCCGTTCGCTGTGCCCGGCGTTGGCCGGGTGCGCCTCCGTCACCCCCGCGTCGCGGGCGACGTGCACCAGCGCGGGCACGGCACTGCCGACCAGCAGCACGGCGGCCGCCGCGCCGACCAGCGCCTGCCGCTTGCGGGCACGGCGCGCCGGGACCGCGTACCGGAGATGGTCGAGCGCGTGCGGCGCAGGCTCGATGTCGTCGACGGCGGTGTGCAGCAGCGCCCGGAGGGCCTGCTCGTCCAGGCCGGGGCCGTCCGCATCCCGCGGCACCTCGGAATCCGCATTCGACGGCCCCTCGGAACCGGCGGGGCCACGCACCGCCGCGAGCAGAGCCGTCACCCCGGCCTCGGAGGCGTACGCGGAATCGCTCTCGGAACCGTCCGTCGCGGCATCGGCCTCGGAGGCATCCGTCGCTCCGGAATCCGCCTCGGAGCCGTCCGCCGCGGAGCCGGCCTCGAAGGACTCCGCCACCACCTCGCCCTCGGACCCGTCCGTCGCCCCGGAATCCACCTCGGACTCACCACCCGGCACGGCCACCTCACGATCCGCATCGGGCGCCGAGCGCCCAGCATCGGACGCCTCGCCCCCCGGAACGGACGACTCACGCTCCACGCCGGACGGCTCACGCTCCGGACCGGAGGACCGCCCATCCCCCCGAACGGCGGCCTCGGGTTCTCTCTCCGGCCCGTGCTTCTGCTCGCTCATGCCGGGGCCTCCATGGCGACGCGGAGCGCCGCGATGCCCCGCGAGCCGTACGCCTTGACCGAGCCGAGCGAAATCCCGAGCGTCTCGGCCACCTGGGCCTCGGTCATGTCGGCGAAGTAGCGCAGCACGAGGACCTCGCGCTGCCGGCGCTGCAGTCCGCGCATCGCCTTGATCAATTGGTCGCGCTCCAGCTGTTCGTACGCCCCCTCCTCGGCGCTCGCCATGTCGGGCATCGGCTTGGACAGCAGCTTCAGTCCGAGGATGCGGCGGCGCAGCGCGGAGCGGGACAGGTTGACGACCGTCTGCCTGAGATAGGCGAGAGTCTTCTCCGGGTCGCGGACCCTACTACGCGCGGAATGCACGCGTATGAACGCCTCCTGCACAACGTCCTCGCACGAGGCCGTGTCGTCGAGGAGGAGGGCGGCGAGACCGAGCAGGGACCGGTAGTGGGCACGGTAGGTCTCGGTGAGGTGATCGACTGTGGTACCCGCGGTCATCGCCTCGTCAGCGCCCTCGCGCTGCGACGGTACGTGGGTGGTCTGCGCAGCGGGCATGGGCGCGATCACCGGCATTCCACCGGTCGCGCGAGGACGGAGCGGTCGCAGAACCGCCGTGCCGCCCCCATGGGGCGCTGCCATGCCGAGTACTTCTGCCACGCTTGTTGGACACGCTTCCCCCCCTGAGGGTTGTACGCGTGAGCCACCGCTTTCGACAAAGCACTACATGCCCTCATGCGCACCGTTCTTTCCAAATGCCCCATTTAATTCAGCGACTCCGAGCGACGGCAACAAAGACGCTCCCCACCCACTGCCGGTTGCAGTGAGTGGGGAGCGAATAGTCGAACAGATCGTCAGCCCAGTTCAAGGGTACGGACCAACGACTTGATCACATAACCTTCACAGACGGTCGGGGAGTCACCCGTCGCGGGACTACGCGGAGGTGAGCTCCGCGGCGACGACCTCGGCGATCTGAGCGGTGTTCAGGGCGGCCCCCTTGCGGAGGTTGTCACCGCACACGAAGAGTTCGAGCGCCTGCGGGTCGTCCAGGGAGCGCCGCACCCGGCCCACCCAGGTCGGGTCGGTGCCCACGACGTCCGCCGGGGTCGGGAACTCGCCCTGCGCCGGGTTGTCGCACAGCACCACACCGGGCGCGCCGCTCAGGATCTCGTGCGCCTTGGCGACCGAGACCTCGGTCTCGAACCGCGCGTGCACGGTCAGCGAGTGCGTGGTGACCACCGGGACGCGGACGCAGGTCGCCGTGACCCGCAGGTCGGGCAGGCCCAGGATCTTCCGCGACTCGTTGCGGACCTTGAGCTCCTCGGAGGTCCAGCCGTCGTCCTTCAGCGAACCGGCGAACGGCACGACGTTGAGCGCGATCGGCGCCGGGTACGGGCCGAACTCGCCCACCGCGCGGCGCACATCGCCGGGCTGGGTGCCCAGGTCCGTGCCCGTCACCTTGGCGAGCTGGTCCCGGAGGGTGTCGACGCCTTCCTTGCCCGAGCCGGAAACGGCCTGGTAGGAGGAGACGATCAGCTCGGACAGGCCCCACTCGGAGTGCAGCGCGCCCATCGCGACGATCATCGACAGGGTGGTGCAGTTGGGGTTCGCGATGATGCCCTTCGGGCGGACCCGCGCGGCGCGGGCGTTCACCTCGGGAACCACCAGCGGGACGTCCGGGTCCATCCGGAAGGCGCCGGAGTTGTCGACGGCGACCGCGCCCTTGGCGGCGGCGACCGGCGCCCACTCGGCCGAGACCTCGTCCGGCACGTCGAACATCGCGACGTCGACGCCCTCGAACGCCTCCTCGCTCAGCGCGACGACCTCGACCTCCTCACCGCGGACGACGAGCTTCTTGCCCGCCGAGCGCGGTGAGGCGATGAGGCGGATCTCGCCCCAGATGTCGGCACGCTCCGAGAGGATGCCGAGCATCACGGTGCCGACGGCGCCGGTGGCGCCGACGACAGCCAGGGTGGGCTTGCGCCCGGGGGCGGAAGTCATCGCCCGGTACCTCCGTAGACGACGGCCTCGTCGCTCTCACTGTCGAGGCCGAAGGCGGTGTGCACCGCGCGCACGGCCTCGTTGACGTCGTCGGCACGGGTGACGACGGAGATACGGATCTCCGAGGTGGAGATCAGCTCGATGTTGACCCCGGCGTTGGACAGGGCCTCGAAGAAGCCGGCGGTGACGCCCGGGTTGGTCTTCATGCCCGCGCCGACCAGCGAGATCTTGGCGATCTGGTCGTCGTAGCGCAGGGACTCGAACCCTATGGCGTTCTTCGTCCGCTCCAGAGCCGTGATGGCCTTGCGGCCCTCGGTCTTCGGCAGGGTGAAGGAGATGTCGGTCAGACCGGTCGACGCGGCCGAGACGTTCTGCACCACCATGTCGATGTTGATCTCGGCGTCCGCGATCGCCCGGAAGATCGTCGCGGCCTCGCCCGGCTTGTCCGGCACCCCGACGACCGTGACCTTGGCCTCGGACGTGTCGTGGGCAACCCCCGAAATGATCGCCTGCTCCATCGGCTGGTCGTCCCCTCGCGGTTCGTTGCTGACCCACGTGCCCCGGAGGCCGGAGAACGACGACCGGACGTGGATCGGAATGTTGTAACGGCGTGCGTACTCGACGCACCGGTGCAGCAGCACCTTGGACCCGGAGCTGGCCAGCTCCAGCATGTCCTCGAACGAGATCCAATCGATCTTGCGGGCCTTCTTGACCACCCGCGGGTCGGCGGTGAACACACCGTCGACATCGGTGTAGATCTCACAGACCTCGGCGTTCAGCGCGGCGGCCAGTGCCACCGCGGTGGTGTCCGAGCCGCCCCGCCCCAGCGTGGTGATGTCCTTCTTGTCCTGGGACACACCCTGGAAACCGGCGACGATGGCGATGTTGCCCTCGTCGACGGACTGCTGAATACGGCCCGGCGTGACGTCGATGATCCGCGCTTTGTTGTGGACCGAGTCGGTGATGACGCCGGCCTGGCTGCCGGTGAACGACTGGGCCTCGTGACCCAGGTTTTTGATCGCCATCGCCAGCAGCGCCATGGAGATTCGCTCTCCGGCGGTCAGCAGCATGTCGAACTCTCGTCCGGCAGGGATCGGGGATACCTGCGCAGCGAGATCGATCAGCTCGTCCGTCGTGTCACCCATCGCCGAAACCACGACGACCACCTGGTGGCCGCTCCTCTTGGCTTCGACGATCCGCTTGGCGACGCGCTTGATGCCTTCGGCATCCGCAACGGAGGAGCCGCCGTACTTCTGCACGACAAGGCCCACGTGCGCTCCTCGCAACTCTTGTCTTCCGGGGACCCCGAATCAGGATCCTTCGGTCGGCTCAGTCTAACGAGCAGGGAAAAAGAGCCACCCTGGTATCGCATGGTGAGACCCAGGGTTCACCACGTGATCACAGGCGCGCTGCCTTTCCGAGCCCGCTCCGGCAAGGCCCCTGCCCGCTGGAGGGCAGAGCACACGGAAACGTAACCCAGTTCACACGGCGGTGTGCCGTGAGCGCGCGCATACGGGGTACCCGGCGGCCTCGGACCGGCTCCCGCAGCGGAAGGCCCGGTACGGGGCTCAGCTGCGGACCGGACGCACGCCCAGCGGGGCGGCGATCTCCTGGGCCATCACCCGGCCCGCCTCCTCCTCCAGCGACACATCGGCCACCGCGACGGTGTCCGTGTCCAGTCCGTCCAGCTCGTCGAGCGGGCTCTCGGTGCGGATGTGGGCGAGCAGCGACTGCAGGGCGCGGAGCGCCGCGGAGGCCGTCGGCCCCCAGTTGGAGAAGTACGAGAACTGCCACCACCACAGCGCCTCGGTCACCCGGCCCGCCCGGTAGTGGGCCATGCCGTGCCGCAGGTCGGTGATGATGTCGGCGAGGTCGTCGGAGATCCGGCAGGCCACCGGCTCGCTGCGGGGCACGTACGGGTCGAAGACCTCGGAGTAGACGTCTGCCGGGTCCAGCAGCCGGGCGAAGCGTTCCCGCAGCTCGTCGACGTCGTCCGGCTCCGGGCCGGCGTCCGTCTCGTACCGCTCGTCCGGGACGATGTCCTCGTGCGCCCCCAGCCGGCCGCCCGCCAGGAGCAGCTGGGAGACCTCCAGCAGGAGATACGGGATCGCGCTGCCCGGCTCGTCGCCCTTGGCCACTTCCGTGACCGCGACGATGAAGCTCTCGACCTGGTCGGCGATCTGGACGGCGAAGTCGTCCGGGTCCTGCTTGCTGTCGTGGAGCGTGGCGTCAGACATCGAGAAGTCGTCTCCCTTCGAAGGCACGCCCCAGCGTGACCTCGTCGGCGTACTCCAGGTCTCCCCCCACGGGGAGCCCGCTGGCCAGTCGCGTGACCTTCAGGCCCATGGGCTTGACCATGCGGGCGAGGTAGGTGGCGGTCGCCTCCCCCTCGAGATTCGGGTCGGTGGCCAGGATCAGCTCGGTGACGACACCGTCGGCGAGCCTGGCCAGCAGTTCCCGGATCCGCAGGTCGTCCGGGCCCACGCCCTCGATGGGGCTGATCGCCCCGCCGAGCACGTGATAACGGCCGCGGAACTCACGGGTCCGCTCAATCGCGACGACGTCCTTCGGCTCCTCCACGACGCAGATGACCGCCCGGTCCCGGCGCGGGTCCTGGCAGACCCGGCACTGCTCCTCCTGCGCGACGTTCCCGCAGACGGAACAGAACCGGACCTTGGCCTTGACCTCGGTCAGTGCGTGGGCGAGCCGACGGACGTCGGCCGGCTCGGCCTGGAGGACGTGGAAGGCGATCCGCTGCGCGCTCTTGGGACCGACGCCGGGCAGCCTGCCCAACTCGTCGATGAGGTCCTGGACCACGCCTTCGTACACGGAACGCCGTCTCCTTCTTCTTTCCTGGTTCGTACGCTAGTTGATCCGTTCTAAGGTCCGGATCAGAACCGGCTCACCGGCCGGTTCCGATTCCGGTGCCGGGCGAACGGACCGGGCACGGCCACGAACCGCGCCCCTCCGGCCGGAGCCGGATCAGAAAGGCATCCCCGGCATGCCGCCGAGGCCCTGCGCGAGCGGTCCCAGCTTCTGCTGCTGGAGCTCCTGCGCGGCGTTGTTGGCATCGCGGACGGCCGCGAGAACCAGATCCGCGAGGGTCTCCGTGTCATCAGGATCCACGGCCTTCGGGTCGATGACCAGGCCCTGGAGCTCACCGGCTCCGGTGACCGTGGCCTTGACGAGCCCGCCGCCCGCGGAACCCTCGACAGGGGTCTCGGCCAGCTCCTGCTGGGCCGCGGCGAGGTCCTGCTGCATCTTCTGGGCCTGCTGAAGCAGCTGCTGCATATCGGGCTGCTGACCACCGGGAATCACGGCTTGCTCCTGGCACTCGACGACGTTTGTTCCAGTAGCCCGAGCCTACGTGCTCACCGGGCCCCGCGCCCTACGCCGTACGAAGACGCCTGGTACGGCGCCCGGCACGGGAGCCGGTCCGCCGGCACGGGGTGCCGGAGCCGGTCCGCCGGCAGGCGGCCGAGCCGGTCCCCGTCGGGGGCGGGGCGGGCGCGTGCCGGGCCCCGCGTGGCGATGACTCGTGGCGCTACTCGTGACTCGTGGCGGTACGCGTGACTCGTGGCGCTACTCGTGGCTGAATTCCTCGACCACGGTCGCGCCCAGCTCGCGGACGATCAGGTCGTGGCCGCTCAGCGCCGACTCGTCGAGGTCCGGGTCGTCCTCCTCCGGGAGGTCGTCCTCCAGGGAGACCGGCGGACGCTCCGGGGCCCCGTAGGCGCCCGCCTCGGGGCGCGGCCGCGCCTCCGGTGCCGGTGCCGCCGGGGGCGGGGCGGCCTCCGGCGCGGGCGCCGCCGGGCGGGCCGGCTGCTGGGGGGCCGGGGCGGCCGGGCGCGGTGCCCCGCCGCCACCGCCGAAGCCGGGACCGGGCCCCTGCCCCGGGCCCGCGGAACCACCCTGGGAACCACCGCCGCCGGACGGATCGACGATCGCCTCGACCCGCCACTGCACGCCCAGCGACTCGCTCAGCGCCTGCCGCAGCACGTCCTCACTGCCACCGCCGACGAAGCTGTCCCGGGCGCCCGCGTTGGAGAAGGCGAGCTGGAGCGTGGTGCCGTCGAAGCCCGCGACCTGGGCGTTCTGGCTCAGCAGGATCCAGGTGAAGCGGCGCCGGTTCTTCACCGCCTCGAGAATGTCCGGCCACATCTGACGGACCTGGACGGCGCCCTGGGCCGCCGACGGCGCCACGGAGCCACCCGACGGCGCGGGAGCGCTCGACGGCGCGGGGCCGCTCGACGCCGGAGCCGCCGGAGCCTGGGCCGGGCCCCCGCCCTGCCCGGGGGTACCCGCGGTGGGCCAGCCGCCGGGCCTGCGCCCCGCCCCACCGGTCGCGTCGGACGGGGCTGACGAGGCTGACGAGGCGGCCGTCGGCCAGGCGCCCGGACGCTGCTGCGCCGCCGCACCCTCGCCGGGCCGCTCCGCGGCGCCCTGCGGAGCACCGGCGCCCGCGCCGGACGGTCCGCCCGTGGGCCAGGCCCCGGGGCGCTGACCTGCGGTGTCACTCTGAGCCGGGGCCGCCTCCGGCGGGGCTCCGGCGTCCGCGCCGGGCGCCGCTCCCGCGCCCCCGGCGCCGGGCCATGCCCCCGGGCGCTGCCCGCCCGTGCCCTCGCCCTCGGAACCCTCCTGGGCCGCGGGCCCGCCGCCGCCCGCCGCCGGGCCCTTGCCGGGCAGCGCCGCACGGGCTGCCGCCGGGCCCGCGGGACCCGCGGGTGCCGGCTCGCCCGCCGGGGCACCGGCCGGGGCGCCATGGGCCTGGGGCCCCGGTACGTATCCCATCGCGGGACCGGCGCCCGCTCCGGCCACCGCCCCGCCCGCGACGGCGCCGCGCTCCAGCCGCTCCAGCCGGGCCTGCACCGAACGCTCGTCGTCGAAGGCCGCGGGCAGCAGCAGCCGTGCGCAGATCAGCTCGAGCTGCAGCCGCGGCGAGGTGGCGCCGCGCATCTCGGTGAGGCCCTCGTTGACCAGGTCGGCCGCCCGGCTGAGCTCGGCCGGACCGAAGACGGAGGCCTGGGCCTGCATCCGCTCCACGACATCGGCCGGGGCGTCGATCAGGCCCTTCTCCCCGGCGTCCGGCACCGCCGCGAGAATCACCAGGTCGCGCAGGCGCTCCAGCAGGTCGGCGACGAACCGCCGGGGGTCGTTGCCGCCCTCGATGACCCGGTCCACGACCTCGAACGCCGCAGCGCCGTCGCCCGCGGCGAACGCGTCCACCACGCTGTCCAGCAGCGAACCGTCGGTGTAGCCGAGGAGGGCGGTGGCCATGGCATACGTCACACCCTCCTCACCCGCACCGGCGAGGAGCTGGTCCATCACGGACATCGAGTCCCGGACGGAGCCCGCGCCCGCGCGCACGACCAGCGGGAGCACGCCGTCGTCCACCGGGATCCGCTCCCGCCCGCACACCTCGCCGAGGTAGTCGCGCAGTGTGCCGGGCGGCACGAGCCGGAACGGGTAGTGGTGGGTCCGCGAACGGATCGTGCCGATGACCTTCTCCGGCTCGGTCGTCGCGAAGATGAACTTCAGGTGCTCCGGCGGCTCCTCGACCACCTTCAGCAGGGCGTTGAACCCCGCCGAGGTGACCATGTGCGCCTCATCGATGATGTAGATCTTGTACCGGCTCGACGCCGGTCCGAAGAAGGCCTTCTCGCGCAGCTCCCGGGCGTCGTCCACACCACCGTGGGACGCGGCGTCGATCTCGATGACGTCGATCGACCCCGGCCCGTTCCGCGCCAGGTCCTGGCAGGACTGGCACTCGCCGCAGGGCGTGGGGGTGGGCCCCTGCACGCAGTTCAGACAGCGGGCGAGGATGCGGGCGCTGGTCGTCTTGCCGCAGCCGCGCGGACCACTGAAGAGATACGCGTGGTTGACCCGGTTGTTCCGCAGCGCCTGCTGCAGCGGATCGGTGACATGCTCCTGCCCGATGACCTCGGCGAAGGACTCGGGGCGGTAACGGCGGTAGAGCGCGAGGGACGACACGCATACGACGATATCGGCCCGCACCGACAACGAGCCGCCCCCGCCGACCACGAGCAGCCGGCCCCGGCACACCACGCCCGGTCCGACGCTCCCGGACTCCGCCGGAGGCAGGGTCCGAAGGGGCGGCGAAGCGGACGCGCCCGGAACGGAGCCGGCGAAGCGGACCGCCTCGGAACAGAGCCGCGCCCGCCGGAACGACAGCCGGGGCGCTCGCGGAAAGACGGGTCGGGTCCCGCCCGAACGGCAGTCCGGGCGCTCGCAGAACATCGGCGAGGGGCATCGCGGAACGACGGTGGTGTCCCGGCGGAACGACAGCCGGGGGCCTCGCGGAACGACGGCCTGGGTGTGCCCGGGACCACGGCAGGAGCGGCCCGGGACACAAAGCGCCACGGGACGGAGCCCGGGCAGCAAAGGGCCCCCCACGCACCCGTCAGAGCTCACTTACCCTTGCTGCCTTCCGGCCCTGGGGGAGTTCGGTGAGATAGCGCCGCGTGGGGGGCTGCGCCCCACCCTAGCGGATCGGACCGGGTGGGAACGAGTTCGCGAGCACTCCTCCGCGTCTTGTATTGTTTGCCGCGGAGGATTCGCCTAGAGGCCTAGGGCGCACGCTTGGAAAGCGTGTTGGGGGCAACCCCTCACGAGTTCGAATCTCGTATCCTCCGCCTGATGGAAGGCCCCGACCGGTCACGGTCGGGGCCTTCGTCGTTGATCCGCCCGCCGTGGGGCTGCGACACCGCCCGGGGCGCGTCGCCCGCCCTGTTGCGACCCCCGAGGGCCATCGGCCGGGGAGATGCGCGGACCGGAAGCACCCCCCGGGATCCGTGCACGATCGCGCCCACCGCAATGTCCGGGATACGCAGACCTGTTGTGGCGAGCGTCACAGAACCTCGTCATCCTGTTCGGCACCCGGGCCGGCCTCCGCGGACAGGAGGGCCACGCAGTACAGCGCGAGCGACTGGGAACGTCGCTGTGAGCATCGCGCCCTACGCGCGACCACAGGGGCAGCCCCCAGAGCGTCCGGACCCGACGCCCTCCCACGGCCCCGGTCACATATTCCGTACTCGCGGCGCATCCCTCGTGGGATATTCCCGCCGTGGCAGACATCAAGATCACCGCGCTCGACGAGCGCCCGTCGCTGATCGGCCGGGTCTACGAGATCACCGAGAGCTGGCCGGCGTTCATACCGCAGGACCAGATCGCCGGTGCCCTGCTGTGGCGGGTTCCCGAGGACTTCCCGCAGTACTGCGTCGTGGCGACGGACGGCGACCGCGTGGTGGCGCGGGGCCTCAGCGTGCCGTTCAGCACCGCGCTCGCGGGGCGCGAGGAGATGCCGGACCAGGGGTGGGACCGCGTCCTGGGGTGGGCGTTCGCCGACCGGAGCCGCGGGAACTCCCCGACGACGGCGAGCGCGCTCGAAATCACGGTGGACACCGGGTATCTCGGCTGCGGGCTGTCCTCCCGCATGCTGTCGGCGATGCGCGCCGCGGTCGGCCGGCAGGGCCATGACGTGCTGCTGGCACCGGTCCGTCCGACGGCCAAGCACCTGCAACCGCACGTCCCCATGGCGGAGTACATCCGCCACCGGCGCAACGACGGCCTGCCGAGCGACCCTTGGCTGCGGGTTCACGTCCGGGCCGGCGGCACCATCGAGAAGGTCGCTCCGGCGTCGATGACGGTCAGCGGCTCCCTGGCCCAGTGGCGGGCGTGGACGGACCTGCCCTTCGATCGCGACGGCGCCGTCGAGGTGCCGGGCGCCCTGGCCCCGGTGCACTGCGACACCGCGCAGGACCACGCGGTCTACACCGAACCCAATGTCTGGGTCCGCCACGGCGGCCGCCCCCGGGTCGGCTGAGGCCGCAGCGCGGATGGGCGGTCTCCGCCCATCGTCTGCATCAGCGCTGGGTATGTTCCGATGCCTGGGCGATGGAGCAGGGGGAAGCGCCGTGGCAGAGATACTCGCCGTCGTTATCGGGGCCGGGGCGAGCCTGCTGGGAGTCGGCCTGGGCTCGTGGTTCACGGGGCGCCGACAGGACCGTCTGTGGGTGCGGGAGCAAAAACTCAGGGCCGCCGTCGACTTCACCACCGCGGGAAGCCAACTTTTCGAGCAGTTGCGTGGTCGACGCGAGGGGGACGACGGGCCCGGCATCAACGAGTTGGCACTGCGTCTCCAGGACGGTCGGTCCGCTCTCCACCTCCTGTGCGCGGCCGGCACCGTCGAGCTCACCGACCGCCTCGCCCGCCGGGTATTCCACACCCGGCCCACCATGAGCGCCGAGGAGCACGCCGAGACGATCGAGCTCCTGCGCCGACTCACCCATGAGCTGCGGCGCGAACTCGGGGCATGATGCCGCCGTCGGCACTCCTTACGAGCCGGACCGGCTGTCCCCGCCGACAGGGCTCGGCCGCGCGGCACCGGACCTCGGAACACCGGCGACCCGCCCACCTGCCGACAGACCGGCCAGCTCGCCGGAGGGGTGCGGAGACACACGAGCACGACGGCCTGCGACAACGCAGCCGGAGGCCCGGACCGCGCGTACGGTCCGGGCCCCGACCCTCTGCGTTCCGTCCCTGTGGCGCCGCGGTGCGCTGCCGCATCCGGCTTCCGTCACCGGTTCAGCGCAGGCGTCATCGGTTCCGCTCCGCCTGTGCCCCGCGGGCCCGTCGGGCAGGCCGCCGACCGCCGAGGTGCGGTGCCGCAGCCGGCTGCCGGGCCGGACGTCCCGGCGAAGGCGCGATGCGGTCAACAGCCCTCGGAGACGGGTGGGTTCACGGGAAGGGTGCTGTCAGGGCCGGCTGTCAGGGCTGGGGCGGCCGGTCCTGTCCCTGGTCGCCGCCGAGCTGGTCCTTGGCCTTGTCCTGAGCGGTGTCGACCTGGCGACGGTGCTTGCCCTGGGTCCGGTCGTCGACCATGTCGCCCGATTTGTCGACGCCCTTGCTCGCCTGGTCCTCGTGCCCCTTCAGCATGTTCTTGAGCTTGTCCATCATGGACATGTTCGTCCTCCTCGCCGCTGTGCCCCACCCCACCGGCCCCCTCCTCTCCAGGGTCACCGCATGCCGCGCGGTTCGCATCCGCGTGTGGCGATCATGCGGTCCGACCTGCGACGAGAGGACGGGGAGGCCGCCCGGCCGGTCACCCCCGGCGCACTCCCCGGGCCACGGACGCCCGGGGGCATCCGTCGTCGAAATTCCGGTGCGGACGGCCGCGACCGTCTGCCAGTCTCGCTGGATGCCCCGGTTCGAATCCCGCCGAATGTCCCGGTTCGAAGACCTCATCGCCGAAGGCGCGGCCGTCCCCACGGAGGGCTGGGACTTCTCCTGGTTCACCGGTCGCGCGACCGAGCAGCGCCCGTCGTGGGGCTATGCGCGGCTGCTCGCGGACCGGGCGGCGAAGGCCGAGGCGGTGCTGGACATCCAGACCGGCGGCGGCGAGGTCCTGGCCTCGGTCCCGGTCGCCCCACCGGTGGTGGCGGCGACGGAGTCGTGGCCACCGAACGTGGACATCGCCCGGCGCAATCTGGCCGGGTTCGGCGCGACGGTCGCCGAGGTGGACGACAGGGCCGGCCTGCCGTTCCCGTCGGACCACTTCGACCTGGTCGTCAGCCGGCATCCGGTGGTGACCCGCTGGGACGAGGTCCGCCGGGTCCTGCGGCCGGACGGCACGTACCTGTCCCAGCAGGTGGGCCCCGGGTCGGTGCGCGAACTGACCGAGTTCATGATGGGGCCGCAGCCGGCTTCGGCCCACTCCTCGCCGGGACCGCTCGCGACCACCGCCGGCGCCACCCCGATCGCGGCGGCGAGCACGGCGGAAGCGGCGGGACTGGAGGTCGCCGACCTGCGCCAGGAGGCCCTGCGGATGGAGTTCCACGACATCGCCGCGGTGGTCCACTTCCTCCGCAAGGTGATCTGGATCGTCCCCGGCTTCACGGTCGACGCCTACCGCGAGCGTCTGGCGGAGCTCCACGACTTCATGGAGCGCCACGGCCCGTTCGTGGCCCACTCGCAACGCTTCCTCATCGAAGCGCGGAAGAACTGAAGCAACGGCAGTGAGGCCGCGGCCCGTGGGGCCCTCCGGACCCGCCCACCCCGCCGTACAGGGGAAAGACCACGCAGCGTGGTGGGGGCGGCGGCTCGCCTTTCCGGGAACCCCGCCCACCGTCTGGTACGAAGTGTCCCACTTGACGCCTCTTGACCTTGATGCCCTTCAGCGCCTTGAGCACCTCCTGAACACCTCTCACCCCCACGCATGGCGACCGGGCAGCATCTCGGCGTTCCACCCCGCGCCGCGACGGCGCTCGACGTGACAGCCGAGGGAGGCCATGGGCTGGACACTCACACGCCGGGCGGCGGCGTCGGCGGTTCTCGCCGGGGTCATCGCCGTCGCCTCGGCGACGTTGTCGCCGGCCGGCGCCGGTACGCGGGCCGGGGCCACGCCGCCGCCCGCCATCGCGGCTACGGCGCCCGCCGCGTCACCGCAACCACGACCGCAACCGCCAACACCACCGGGGCAGACGCCGCCGCACAGGCTCCGCGGCCGCCCCGCCTGCCGCGTGACTTCCGCGGGAGGGGGAAGTGGATCGTCCGGGATCTGGGCATCACGGTCCCGTTCACCTGGGAGGGGCGGGACGGCGACAGCCGGATGGTCGCGGGAGGCCCGCAGTACCCGATCTGGTTCACCAACCTGATCCACCGCGGCGCGCTCTACACGCTGACCTACAAGTGGCCCGGCCTGACCGAGCATCCGTGCTCCCGGATCCCGGGCTTCGATCTGGAGACCCTGAACCGGAAGCTCGGCACCGCGCGGTTCGTCGGGCGGGAGATCCTCCAGGGGAATCCGAACCGGTACGTGAACCACTGGCGGGTCGGGGTCGTCGTACCGCAGCTGCCTCCGGGGAAGTTCCTGCGGTTCCCGCCGACACTCGGCGACATCTACGTCGATCAGCGCGATCGCGGCACGTTCTGGCAGGTGCTGCAGTTCGGCATCCAGAATCCGTACGACCCCGAGCTGGACGAGTGGCTCGTGATGGACACCTTCGAACACCGGCCCGGCAGGGTCACGCTGCCCGCACGGTGCTCGCCTCCGGTGTGACCCGGAGAAGCGAAACCCTCGCCCCCGGAGGGCACGGGTGACCGGCGGGCGCCCGGGAGCCGCGGCCCCGGACCGCCCGCCGTCGCAGCCGGCCGTCAGCCGGAGTGCTGCTGACGGTGCCGGTACCAGGTGTACGCGGTGAGGCCCGCGGTGACCCACATCATGCCGCCGGCGTGGCCCACGGACTCCACGTACTGCTCGTAGCCGGCGGTGCGCAGCTGGCTCGCGAGGGCCACCAGCGCGGTGCCGAGCGCCGCGAGCGAGGTGCACAGGGCGGCGAAGGGGGGCTGTGCGATGTCGGGCTGAGTCATGTTGTCTCCTTCGAACAGTGGGGGCCGGCTGTCAGTCAACTTGCCTGTCCAGTAGCGAACTTACCTTCCACTTCGGCGCGGCGCGGAAGCATTTGCCGCCGTCGGGCGCAGGGTGCGCGGCACCGGCGGCATCAAATAGGCATCTTGGATGCAACTTTGATACCGTCAGGGTGTGCGGCTGACGAAGTTCACCGACCTGGCGCTCCGTGCCGTGATGCGCCTGGCGGTCTCCGAGCAGGGCGGATCTCTGACCACGCGGGAGGTGGCGGAGGCCATGGACGTCCCCTACGCCCACATGGCGAAGGCGATCACGCGACTGCAGCACCTCGACGTTCTGGAGGCGCGACGGGGCCGCGGGGGCGGCCTCGAACTGACCGGCACCGGCCGCCGGGCCTCCATCGGCTGGCTGGTGCGCGAGCTGGAAGGGGAGGGCGAGGTCGTCGCCTGCGAGGGCGATCCGCCGTGCCCGCTGCGCGGGGCGTGCCGGCTCCGCCGGGCACTGCGCGACGCCCAGGAGGCGTTCTACGCCACGCTCGATCCCCTGACGGTGACCGACCTGGTGGCCTCGCCCACCGGCCCCGTACTGGTCGGACTCTCCGGCCGCCCGCCGCAGTGACCGGCCCGGGAGCCTGAGCGCCCCCGGCCGCAGGACCACCACCCCGGGCCCCGAGCCCTCAGCCCTCGAGCCCCAGCCCATGACCCCCTCCAGGGGCCGACACCCATCCATCAAAATATGAAGATCATTTACCAATTAGGAGTCGCCGTGCTCTCCGAGCAGTCCGTCCCGGTCGTCCGCGCCACTCTGCCCGCCGTCGGCGCCGCCCTCGGCGAGATCACCGAGCTGTTCTACCGGAAGCTGTTCACCGCCCACCCCGAGCTGCTGCGCGACCTGTTCAACCGGGGCAACCAGGCCAACGGCGAGCAGCGGAAGGCGCTGGCGGGCTCCATCGCCGCGTTCGCCGGGATGCTGCTGAACAGCCCCGGATCCGGACCGGACGCGATGATCGGCAGAATCGCGCACCGGCACGCGGCCCTCGGCGTCACCCCCGACCAGTACAAGATCGTCCACGAGCACCTCTTCGCGGCGATAGCCGAGACGCTCGGCGACGCCGTCACCCCCGAGGTGGCCGCCGCGTGGGACGAGGTCTACTGGCTGATGGCCGACACGCTGATCGCCGCCGAGTCCCGCCTCTACCGGCAGGCGGGCGTCGCGGACGGCGAGGTCTGGCACCGGATGGAGATCGCGGAGCGGCACCGGGAGACCCCCGACGTGATCTCGCTCGTGCTGCGGCGCGCCGACGGCCGTCCCGCCGGCCCCTTCCGCCCCGGCCAGTACGTCAGCGTCCGGTCCCAACTCCCCGACGGCGCACGGCAGATCCGGCAGTACAGCCTCTCCGCGGCACCCGGCGGCGACCGGTGGCGCATCAGCGTCAAACGCGTCCGGGGCGGAACGGGACCGGAGGGCGAGGTCTCCTCCTGGCTGCACACGCACGCGCGGGTGGGGGACGTGCTCACGGTGTCGGAACCGTTCGGGGATCTGACGCTGCCGGAGGGGGACGGTCCGCTGCTGCTGGCGTCCGCGGGCATCGGCAGCACGCCGATGCTGGCCATGCTCGGGCATCTCGTCGCCACCGGTTCCCGCCGCCCGCTGACGGTGGTGCACGCCGACCGCTCCCCGGCCGGCCACGCGCACCGGGAGGAACAGCGGCGGTTGGTCGCGTCCCACCCGGACGCCCGGCTGCACCTCTGGTACGAGGAGAACGGCGACCGGCACGAGGAGCCCGGCGACCCGGCCGCCGGGGCCGCGACGGGCCTCGCCGACCTCGGCACGCTCGACCTCCCGGACGGGCTCACCGCCTGCCTGTGCGGCCCGCCGCCGTTCCTGCGCGCGCTCCGCGGCCAGTTGCTGCGCCGCGGCGTACCGGCACACGCGATCCACTACGAGATCTTCGGGCCGGACTCCTGGCTCGGCGGGGAGTGAGGCCCCGGCCGCTGAAGGCCCCCGGTCCGGCCCCGGCGGCCCCTGTCCGGAGTAGCCCCGGAGAGTGGTTCCGGGATTTTCTCCGCGCGGTGTCGAGAACCGGTCCCCGGCCCCGACGTCCCCTGTGAGAGTTGCCCGCTGGGGCGACGCCGCATCCGAGGGAGCAGGAGCCATGAAGTATCTGGTGATGGTGCAGGGCACCCAGGCCGACTACGAGGCGATGGCCGGCAAGGCCTCCGAGCACAGCCCGGCCTGGAGCGAGCAGGAGATCCAGGCGATGTTCGCCCACATGGAGGCGATCAACAACGACCTCGCGGAGACCGGCGAGATGGTCGACGCGCAGGGCCTGACGGAGCCCGCCGGCACCCGTCTGGTGAGCGCGGGTGCGGACGGCCGCCCGGTCGTCACGGACGGCCCGTACGGCGAGACCAAGGAACTGCTCGCCGGGTACTGGGTCCTGGACTGCGAGAGCCTGGAGCGGGTCACCGAGATCGCGGCACGCGTCGCACAGTGCCCAGTCCCGGAGGGTGCTCCCGACTACCCCGTGGTCATCCGGCCCATCCAGGAAGGCTGCTGAGCCGGGACGGCTGCCCTTCCAGGACGCTTGCCGAGGCGGTCCATGAGACGCAACAGCGAGGTCGAGGACCTGCTGCGCCGCCACGCGCCGCAGGTCCTCGGCGCGCTGGTCCGCCGGTACGGCCACTTCGACCAGGCCGAGGACTCGGTGCAGGAGGCGCTGCTCGCCGCCGCGCAGCAGTGGCCGGAGAAGGGCGTGCCGGAGAACCCGCGCGGCTGGCTGATCAGGGTGGCCTCCCGGCGCCTCGTGGATCAGCTGCGCAGCGACGAGGCCCGGCGCCGACGTGAGGAGACGGCTGCGGCGCTCACTCCGCGGGACGCCTTCACGGCGCCACCGCCGGGCGTCGGCCGCGCCCCGTCCGAGGACGACACCCTCACCCTGTTCTTCCTCTGCTGCCACCCCGATCTCACCCCCGCCGCCCAGATCGCGCTCACCCTGCGGGCGGTGGGCGGCCTGACCACGGCGGAGATCGCCCGCGCGCACCTGGTGCCCGAGGCGACGATGGCGCAGCGCATCAGCCGGGCCAAGCAGCGGATCCGGGGGGTGCCGTTCCGGCAGCCGGGCGCCGAGGACCGGGACCGGCGGCTCGCCGCGGTGCTCCAGGTGCTCTACCTGATCTACAACGAGGGCTACACCGCGACATCGGGGAGCCGGCTGCACCGCGCCGAACTCGCCGGTGAGGCGATCCGGCTGGCCCGGGCCATGCGCCGGCTGCTGCCCCGGGAGGGCTCGGTGACCGGGCTGCTGGCGCTGATACTGCTCACCGAGGCCCGCAGCGCCGCGCGCTCCGGCCCGCACGGCGAACTGATCCCGCTCGACGAACAGGACCGAACCCGCTGGGACCGGCGGGCGATCACCGAGGGCACCGCGCTGGTGGAGGAGGCCCTGTCGCAGGGACCGGCGGGCGCGTACCAGGTGCAGGCGGCCATCGCGGCCCTGCACGACGAGGCGGAGCGCGCCGAGGACACCGACTGGCCGCAGATCCTCGCCCTGTACGACGTGCTGGTGCGGCTGGCCCCCGAGCCCATGGCCGAGCTGGGCAGAGCCGTCGCGGTCGCCATGGTGCACGGCCCCCGGGCGGGACTCACCGAGGTCGGACGCCTGGAGGACCGGCTGGCGGGCCACCACCGGCTCGAAGCGGTGCGCGGCCATCTGCTGGAGAAGGCGGGCGACCGCGAGGGGGCGCGCGACGCCTTCGCCCTGGCGGCGCGGCGCACGCTCAGCGTCCCGGAGCGCCGCTACCTCCAGATGCGGGCCGCCCGGCTGCTGCCCCCGGACGGCCCGTGACCCGCTCAATCCACTCGGCAACGAACACCACGCCCCCTCGCAACGCCCGGAAATCCGGTCGCGACACCCCCGGAGAGAGCCGCCGCCGGAACCACCCCCGACAGGGCCCTCCCAGGGGTCCAACAAGGCGGAATGCCTCATTCCGCTCTGCTGTCGGTGCCGTCTTGCAACCGTTCGCCACCTTTGCACTCTGCGCCATGGCTGCGCCCGGAGCGTCGGGACCGGTAGGCTTTCCGTGTGATCTTCAAGCGCATCGGAAACGGGCGGCCGTACCCCGACCACGGCCGGGACAGCACCCGCCAGTGGGCGGATGTCGCCCCACGCCCGGTACGCCTCGACCAGCTCGTCACCACCAAGGGCCAGCTCGACCTCGAGACGCTCCTCGCCGAGGACTCGACGTTCTACGGCGACCTCTTCGCCCATGTCGTGAAGTGGCAGGGCGACCTCTACCTGGAGGACGGGCTGCACCGCGCGGTGCGGGCGGCGCTCCAGCAGCGCCAGGTGCTGCACGCCCGCGTCCTCGAACTCGGCTGACCGGCACCCCCGACACCCGGCGCGGCCAGGCACATTGACCCTTTTGGGTTGGCCTGGGCGCCACGCATTGATCATTTAGTAGGCACAGCCGACAGTCGGGGCTACGCTGCGCCCATGAGCATGCTGACTCCCCCCGGCATGGGCGGAAAGTACCGCATCACGGGGGACCGGTACCCGCGGATGCGCCGGCCCCGCAACCGCCGCCGCATCGTGCTCGCCGTGGTCGGCGCGGCGGCCTCCGTCGGGCTGGTCGGCTGGGGGACGTTGCAGCTCATCGACGTGTTCACCGGCGGCACCACCACCCGCGCGGCGGGCAGTACGGCCTGCCGGCCGGCCGCCGTGCCGACCCCGTCGGCCGAGCCCGTGCCGGAACCCGGCGAGATCACCGTGAACGTCTACAACGCCACCAAGCGCAGTGGGCTGGCCAAGAAGACCGCGGACGAGCTGAAGAAGCGCGGCTTCAAGGTCGGCAAGGTGGGCAACGCCCCCGCCGCCTACGACAAGAAGGTCAAGGGCGCGGGGATACTGCTGGGCGCGCCGAACGGCGCCGAGTCCCGGCTGAAGGTGCTGGGCACGCAGCTCGGCGGCGCCTCGTCCCGGTCGGACGACCGCACGGGCGAGGACGTCGACCTGATCCTCGGCGACGAATTCACCGCCCTGGAGAAGAAGAAGGACGCCGACCGGGCGCTGGTCGATCTGACCAGCCCCTCGCCTGCGCCCTCCGCCTCCCGCGGCGAGAAGTGCTGACCGGGCGGGCCGCGCGGCCCGCCCCGGACGGAACCTAACCGGCCGTGCCGTACATCCGGTCGCCCGCGTCACCGAGGCCCGGGACGATGTAGCCGTGCTCGTTGAGCCGCTCGTCGACCGCGGCCGTGACCACGGTGACCGGCGTCCCGGCGAGCTCGCGCTCCATCAGCTCCACGCCCTCCGGCGCGGCCAGCAGGCAGATCGCCGTGACGTCGTCCGCGCCGCGGGAGATCAGCTCCTGGATCGCGGCGACCAGGGTGCCGCCGGTGGCCAGCATCGGGTCGAGGACGTAGACCTGGCGGCCGGAGAGGTCCTCGGGCATCCGGGTGGCGTAGGTGGAGGCCTGGAGCGTCTCTTCGTCCCGGATCATGCCCAGGAAGCCCACCTCGGCGGTCGGCAGCAGCCGCACCATGCCGTCGAGCATGCCGAGCCCCGCGCGGAGGATCGGCACCACCAGCGGGCGCGGGTGCGACAGCCGCACCCCGGTCGTGGCGGTGACGGGGGTCTCGATGTCCACCCGGTCGGTGCGCACATCGCGGGTCGCCTCGTAGGCGAGCAGGGTGACCAGCTCGTCGGCGAGCCGCCGGAAGGTGGGGGAATCGGTGCGCCGGTCGCGCAGCGTGGTGAGTTTGTGCGCCACCAGCGGGTGGTCGACGACGTGGGTCCGCATGGCAACGACACTAACCGAGCCCCGGCGCGGACCGCGCCGGGGCCGGGGGTGCAGGGCCGTCCGGGCGCTTCCGATGGCGTCAAACCGGCATTCGGGGGGAAGGTGGGCAGATGAGCCCCGGCCACCGGCACAGGGGCGAACCCCGGCACCGTCATACCGGACGGTGCCCAGCCCGGGGAGGTGTGCACATGCCGGACCGGAGCCAGCCGAGGGGCACGCCCGCGCCGGAGAACGACACGGACCGGCGGCGGCGACGCGCCCAGTTCCTGCGCGAACTGAACGAGGCCAAGGAACTGCGCGAGCGGGTCCAGCCGCGCCGCGCCCGGGCGGCCCGGATGCGCCAGCAGATGCGGATGCGCACCTTCCGCTGGTAGGTCCGCGACGGGCCCGAAATGCGGTCCGATTGCAGGACTGGTGCACGACGCACAGCGGAAGACCTCTCGCGGAGGCGTTCTTTCTGCCACGATTCCGAGTGGGCGGGCCCAGAGGAGAAGCACTGTTCCCGTCGGACCCGGTACACGCCTATGACCAGTGGGAGAGTCACGGTGTACTTCGCCGCACTGCTCGCGCGCACCGAAGACGGGTGGGAAGCGAGCGACACAGAGCTCGACGATGTGGAAACCCTGGCCGATCTCGCGGATCTGGCCCGTGAGGCATCGGTCGACGACGACACGGTACTGGCCTTCATCGAGCAGGAGGACGCGTGGTTCGGCGTCGTCCGGGTGGACGGCGAGGAGGATCCGCGCATCTACATCTCGGACGCGGCCGCCGCCGCCCGCAGCTCCTACGGGGAGATCCTGCTCACCGACGAACTGCTCGGCCGTGACCCCGAGGAGGACCTGGACCGGCTGGTCGACCTCGACGGCACGGAGGACGGGGAGCCGGAGGGCAGCGAGGACGGGGAGGACCCGGACGAGGTCGTTCCGCCCGGCCCGATCGGCGACTCCCGGATCCTCGACGACCTGGGCATGACCGAACGGCAGCTGCGGACCCTGGACGGCGACGCCCTGGGCGTCATCGCCGAGGCGCTGGGCTGCATGGACGTCCTGGAGGCCGTCCGCTGAGGAGTCCTCGCACATGCGCGCCCGATGGAGGTCGCGTGCCGTGCGTCGCGGGGCGCCGGAGCGGTGCGGCGGTGCCGGACCGCGCGCCCCGGGCGGGCGCAGTGCGAGGCCCCCTCAGCAGCGGGCCGGCTGAGGGGACACTGTCCCCATGGACACCTCCGCCTCCCCGCACCCCGACCCCCTGCGCGACCCGTGGCACGCGCCGATGCGCCTGGCGCTCCAGGAGGCCGTACGGGCCCCGGGCCGGGGGGACGTGCCGGTCGGCGCGGTCGTGCTGGGCCCGGACGGCACGGTGCTGGGGCGCGGCCACAACGAGCGGGAGGCCACCGGTGACCCCACGGCCCATGCGGAGGTCCTCGCGCTCCGGGAGGCCGCGCAGGTCCTCGGCGAGTGGCGGCTGGCGGGCTGCACGCTCGTGGTGACGCTGGAGCCCTGCACGATGTGCGCGGGCGCGACCGTGCTGTCCCGGGTCGACCGGGTGGTCTACGGGGCGGCCGACGAGAAGGCGGGCGCCGTGGGCTCGCTGTGGGACGTCGTCCGGGACCGCCGGCTCAACCACCGGCCGGAGGTCATCGAGGGCGTGCTGGCCGAGGAGTGCGCCGGTCTCCTCACCCGATTCTTCCGCGGATCCGATACCGATTTCGGATCCCGGCCCCCCGTCCGCTAGGCTCTCTCTCGGTAGCGTGTCCGAGCGGCCTAAGGAGCACGCCTCGAAAGCGTGTGAGGGGGCAACTCCTCCGTGGGTTCAAATCCCACCGCTACCGCTTCGACGAAGGCCCCCGCCGGGAAACCGGCGGGGGCCTTCGCGTTTCCCGTCCCCGGCCCGCGCACATCCCGTGACGGGCCGGAGCCGTGCCCGCGGAGACCCGTTGAACGGTCCCCACCGGGTCCCCTGTTCGGCGGTATCTGTGGATAGACTCACGCGACCGCGCAGGGGACGGGCGGTGGCACACAGCGGCGGAGGAGGCGGCACGGCATGGCGCAGACGAAGAAGATCGCGCAGTACGTGGTCATCGTCTTCGTGCTGTACACGATCATCACGTCCCCCGAGCGGGCGGCCGACCTGGTCCAGATAGGCTTCGAGGGCATCTCCAGCGCCGCGCAGGGCGTCGGCGAGTTCATGACCCAGCTGGTCAACTGACCGCCGGGTGCCGTTCCCCCCAGGAGTCCCCGATGATCCGCCACCTGGTCCTCTTCAAGCTCAATGACGGCGTGCAGCGCGACGAGGAGCGCGTCGCCGCGGGCGTCCGGGCCTTCCAGGAACTCGGCGACCTCATCCCCGAGCTGGAGTTCTGGGAGTGCGCCTGGAACATCTCGGACCGGCCGATCGCCTACGACTTCGCGATCAACTCCGCGGTCGCCGACCGGGACGCCCTGCAGCGCTATCTGGAGCACCCGGCGCACCAGGCGGGCGTGGCGCAGTGGCGCGCCTTCGCCACCTGGGTGATCGCCGACTACGAGTTCTGATCCGTAACTGACGCAAGGCCCCTCGCCGCACAGGCGAGGGGCCTTGTTGTATGCCCGTAAAACGCCCCAACTTGCCGTCAACACGGCTTTATACGGTGCTTGCACACAGTGCACATGTCTTGTGATGCTATGACCGCTTTTGCCAGAGGTTGACCCGAGACCCGAAAAGGGGTGGCATGACCGCGTCGGCCCGTACCGCGTCCGAAGCGACGCCACCCCAGGGCGAGGGCGCCGGGAAGAGCCGGGAGAGCCGCGGCGCGGACACCAGGGCGCTGACCCAGGTGCTCTTCAAGGAGCTCTCCGCCCTCGAACCCGGCACACCGGAGCACACGCGCGTGCGCGCGGCGCTCATCGAGGCGAATCTACCCCTGGTGCGCTACGCCGCGGCCCGCTTCCGGAGCCGTAACGAGCCGATGGAGGACGTCGTCCAGGTCGGCACGATCGGGCTCATCAACGCCATCGACCGGTTCGACCCGGAGCGCGGGGTGCAGTTCCCGACCTTCGCGATGCCGACGGTCGTGGGCGAGATCAAGCGCTACTTCCGGGACAACGTACGGACCGTCCACGTGCCGCGCCGGCTGCACGAGCTCTGGGTCCAGGTGAACGGCGCCACCGAGGACCTGACGGTGCAGCACGGCCGGTCGCCGACCACGGCGGAGATCGCGGAGCGGCTGAAGATCGCTGAGGAGGACGTGCTGGCCTGCATCGAGGCCGGCCGGTCGTACCACGCGACCTCGCTGGAGGCGGCCCAGGAGGGCGACGGACTGCCCGGCCTCCTCGACCGGCTGGGCTACGAGGACCCCGCGCTGGCCGGGGTGGAGCACCGGGACCTCGTCCGGCACCTGCTCGTACAGCTGCCCGAGCGGGAGCAGCGGATTCTGCTGCTCCGCTACTACAGCAATCTGACGCAGTCCCAGATCAGCGCGGAGCTGGGGGTCTCTCAGATGCACGTGTCCCGCCTGCTGTCCCGGAGCTTCGCCCGGCTGAGGTCCGCAAATCGGATCGAGACGTAGCCGGAACGAGGGACCGATTCCAGCGCAGATATGTCGACTTGGCGCTACAGCGTGTTGCCGACATGTGACATTCTGCAGAAACTGCGTTTGCCGCAGCTTCGCCTCCGGTATTCAGGTGGAGGCGTCACTCGACAGCGAGAGCGCCGCCGGGATCCGTCCGCGACCTCAAGGGGGTGGCATGTCCGTAGAACTGGGCAGCTCGAAGGTGCTCACCACTGACGCACCGCACGTGCTCGACGACTGCGACGCCATCGACACCCGCACCCTCTCCCGATCCCTGTTCCTGCGGCTCGCCGCCCTCGACCGGGACAGCCCCGAGCGCACCTATGTCCGCGACACCCTGATCGAGCTGAACCTCCCCCTGGTGCGCTACGCCGCGGCCCGGTTCCGCAGCCGGAACGAGCCGATGGAGGACATCGTCCAGGTCGGAACGATCGGCCTGATCAAGGCGATCGACCGGTTCGACTGCGAACGGGGCGTGGAGTTCCCGACGTTCGCGATGCCGACCGTCGTCGGCGAGATCAAGCGCTTCTTCCGCGACACGAGTTGGTCGGTGCGGGTGCCGCGCCGGCTCCAGGAGCTGCGCCTGGCGCTGACCAAGGCCAGCGACGAGCTCGCGCAGCAGCTCGACCGGTCGCCGACCGTCACCGAACTCGCCGCCTGCCTCGGGGTGTCGGAGGAGGACGTGGTCGACGGGCTGGCCGTGGGCAACGCCTACACGGCGAGCTCGCTGGACTCCCCGTCCCCGGAGGACGACGGCGGCGAGGGCTCGCTCGCGGACCGGCTGGGGTACGAGGACTCGGCGCTGGAGGGGGTGGAGTACCGCGAGTCGCTGAAGCCGCTGCTCGCCAAACTCCCGCCCCGGGAGCGGCAGATCATCATGCTCCGGTTCTTCGCGAACATGACGCAGTCCCAGATCGGCGAGGAGGTCGGCATCTCCCAGATGCACGTCTCCCGCCTGCTCACCCGGACGCTCGCCCAGCTCCGGGAAGGACTCATCGCGGACTGAGGCGGTGCCGCCCGCTTCACAACTGACGCATCGTCAGCAACACTGTCGCCCAGCCGACGCTGGGAGGTGCCCGACGATGCGACGGACGACGCGAGGCCTGCTGCCGCACGGCCGCCGGGGGACGGTGCTCGTCTCCTCGGCGGCCGTGCTGTGTCTGGCGGTGCCGGTCGCCGGCTGCGGCAGCGGCGGCGACGACGGCTATGTGGCGGCCGGCGCCGCCGGACCGGGGCCGACGGCACCCGGCAAGGCCGTACCGCCCGACGGCGGGGTGACGTTGGTCCCGCTGGACGGGGGCACCGACGGCCCGGGCCGGAGGCCGGGGGAGCGGGACACCGGAGCCGCGGGGCAGGGCGACGGCGCGGACGGCGGGCGTTCCGGACGGCCGGAGGGATCGACACCGGGCCGGGAGGGTGCCGGCGGCAGCGAGAAGGGCCGTTCCGAGGGCGGTTCGGATGCGGCTGCGGACTCCCGGTCCGGTACGCACGGCGGCGGGAGCGACGGCTCGGGCGGCGGCGCGCACGGCGGCCGGGGCGGATCCGGAGGCACCGCGGGCCCCGGAGGCACGGACGGCGGCGGTTCGGGAGGCTCCGGCGGTACGGGGAGTTCGGGCGGCTCGGGCGGGACCGGCGGTCCGGGCGGGTCGGGAGGCTCCGGCGGTTCGGGCGGTGGGGCGGATCCCACACCCTCGACCCCGGCTCCGCAGCGGCCCGCGGCGCTGTCGGTGGGCGCTCCCGAGCGCACCGCCACCGACCGGCGCTGGTGCGAGAAGGTGTCGCTCGTGCTGCGCAACACCGGTGACCGGCCGGTGCGATCGGGCCGGGTCGGCTTCTCCACGCACGTCATCGGCGGACTCGGCGTCGACTGGGCGACGCTCGGGTCGGAGCAGGCGCTGCCCGTCCCCATCGCGGGCGGGGCACGGCTGAAGAGGACCTGGACCGTGTGCGTGGACGCCTGGCGGGTGCCGCTGGGCATGCACATCGAGACCCGGGACGTGGACGTCGACTGGGAGTGACCGCGAGGCCACTCCCGTCGGGACCACGGAAGCGGACCGGCACGTGCCGGTCCGGCGGGACCGGCGGCGGCCGGACCCGGACGGCGTCAGCTCAGGGCGAGCCAGGCCACCCCGACGACGATCGCGACGACGGCGATCACACCGAGGACGAGACCGGTGCGCGGCCCGGACGACGCGGTGGCCGCGGGCCGGCCCTGCGGTTCGCCCTCGTCGACGAAGGCGCGGAACATCTGCGTGCTGCCCGCCGGGTCCTGCTGACCCTGGGGAGCGTGGGGGTTGTTCGTCATGGGCCAGGACCCTAGCGAACCGGCGGGGCCGCCCCAACCCCTGGGGCGCGCCGGAGTCGGCCGCCACCTCGGTGTTCGAAGCCGGTGCGCGGCATTGACCGCCACCGGACGGAGCCTTTCCGATTCCTTTGCCGGATCCACCCCGAACTCATTTGCCTTCGGCAACCAACTGCTTCTATGGTTGCCCTAAGCAACTGATAGCTCGGGGAGAGAGTGCATGGCAGCGCAGAGCCAGTACGAGGAGCTGGCCCGGCAGCTCAGCGCCATCGGCGCGGTGAAGCGGGAGCTCGCGCGGATCCTGCCGCACGAGTGCCCGCCCGGGTCGGCCGGCGTGCTGACCCTGCTGCACCGGCACGGCGAGATGCGGATGAGCAGGCTCGCCGAGCTGCTCGCCATCGACATGTCCGTCACCAGCAGGCATGTGGCGCACGTCGTCGGCTACGGCTGGGTCGAGCGGCAGTCGGACCCGCTGGACCGGCGGTCCCGGCTGCTGCGGCTCACCGCCGACGGCGAGGCGTTTCTCCGGACGGTCTCCGACCGCTATGCGGAGATGCTCGCCCGGGCCCTGCGGGACTGGTCCGACCAGGAGGTCGGACAGCTCAACGAGCTGCTGGCCAAGTTGCGCGGCAGCTTCGGCGACTGCCGGTCCCGGAGCCACCCCACCACCGACACCACCACCCGTACACCCGCATGAGGACAAGGAACAGCATGACCACCACCACACCGGCCGGTGTGCGGGAGGACGCGGGCACCGGCGCGCACGCCGGGCACGCCGCACCCATGACCCACCGGCAGATCCTGGAGGCGCTGTCCGGGCTGATGCTCGGCATGTTCGTCGCGATCCTGTCGTCGACGATCGTCTCCAACGCGCTGCCGGAGATCATCAAGGATCTCGACGGCGGCCAGAGCGCCTACACCTGGGTCGTCACCGCGGCCCTGCTCGCGACCACCGCGTCCACCCCCCTGTGGGGCAAGCTCGCCGACCTCACCAGCAAGAAGACCCTGGTCCAGATATCGCTGGTGATCTACGTCCTCGGCTCGGTCGTCGCGGGCCTGTCGCAGAACACCTCGATGCTGATCGCCTGCCGGGTGGTCCAGGGCATCGGCGCGGGCGGCCTCACGGCGCTCGCGCAGATCATCATGGCCGCGATGATCTCCCCGCGGGAGCGCGGCAGGTACAGCGGCTACCTGGGCGCGACCTTCGCCGTCGCCACCGTCGGCGGCCCGCTCATCGGCGGTGTCATCACCGACACCGACTGGCTGGGCTGGCGCTGGTGCTTCTACGTCGGTGTGCCGTTCGCGGTCATCGCGCTGATCGTGCTGCAGAAGACGCTGAAGCTGCCCGTGGTGAAGCGGGACGTGAAGGTCGACTGGAGCGGTGCGTTCTTCATCACCGCGGCGGTCTCCCTGCTGCTGGTCTGGGTCACCCTGGCCGGTGACAAGTACGACTGGATCTCCTGGCAGACCTACGCCATGGTCGGCGGCTCGATCGTGCTCGGCGCGATCTTCGTCCTGATCGAGTCCCGGGCGAGCGAGCCGATCATGCCGCTGCACCTGTTCCGGAACAAGACGATCAGCCTGGCCTCCGTCGCCAGCCTCTTCGTGGGTGTCGCGATGTTCGGCGCCACCGTCTTCCTCAGCCAGTACTTCCAGCTGGCCCGGGACAAGTCGCCGACGATGTCCGGCGTCATGACCATCCCGATGATCGCCGGTCTGTTCGTCTCCTCCACGGTCTCCGGCCTGGTGATCACCCGGACCGGCCGCTGGAAGGTCTGGCTGGTCTCCGGCGGCGTGCTGGTGACGGCGGGCCTCGGCCTGCTGGGCACCCTCCGGTACGACACCGAGTACTGGCACATGGCGATCTTCATGGTCGCGCTCGGCCTGGGCCTCGGCATGATGATGCAGAACCTGGTCCTGGCCACCCAGAACCAGGTCGACCCCAAGGACCTCGGCGCGGCGAGCTCCGTCGTCACCTTCTTCCGCACGCTCGGCGGCGCGGTCGGCGTCTCGGCGCTCGGCGCGGCGCTCAGCAACCGCATCACGCACCACGTGAAGGAGGGGCTGGAGGAGCTCGGCCCCAAGGTCGCGCGGGCGGCGCAGGGCGGCGGCGACACCAAGACGCTGCCCGACCTGGACGCGATGCCGGCCCCGATCCGTACGGTCGTCGAGAGCGCGTACGGCCACGGTGTGGGCGATGTCTTCCTGTACGCGGCGCCGGTCGCGCTGGTCGCCCTGCTGGTGGTGCTCTTCATCAAGGAGGTGCCGCTGCGCACCCGGAGCGGGCTCCAGCAGTCCGCGACGGAGACCGCCCCGGTCCCGGAGTCCGCTCCGGCGGCCGCGGCCACCGGGCCGGAGCCGGCGCTGGTGAGCGTGGCCGCCCCGGCCGCCCCGGAGGCGACCGCCGCGGAGGCGACCGCCCCGGCCGCCGAGGCCGCGACCATGGCGTTCGCCGCGGCCGGTGACGGTGCCGGAGCCCCCTTGGGCAACGGCACCGCGATCCACGGCTTCGTCCGGAACGCCGACGGCCACCCCGTGCCGCAGGCCGCGGTCACCCTGATCTCCCTCGGCGGACGTCAGCTGGGCCGGTCCGTGGCGCACGCCGACGGCGGCTACACCCTGGACGCCCCGGGCTCCGGCTCGTACGTCCTGATCGCCTCCGCCGACGGGCACCAGCCGCAGGCGTCGACCGTGCTCGTCGGCGACGAGCCGCTCGGCTACGACCTGCTGCTCTCCGGCACCAGCGGGCTGGCCGGCCTGGTGCGCAACGCCGCCGACAGCCTGCCGGTCGACGGGGCGATGGTCGTCGTCACCGATGTCCGCGGCGAGGTGCTGGCCACCGGCCGGACCTCCGGCGAGGGCGAGTTCGGCTTCGAGGACCTGGTGCCCGGCACCTTCACGGTCGCGGTCAACGCGCCCGGCTTCCGGCCGCTGGCACTGCCGGTCGAGGTCGGCGGCCAGGGCGTCACCCGGATCGCGGTGGAGCTCCGGGCCGGTGTGCTGGTCCAGGGCACCGTACGGGCCGGAGCGGACCGCCGTCCGCTGCCGGACGCGCGGGTGACGCTGGTCGACGCGGCCGGGAACGTGGTGGCCACCTCCACCACCGGCGACGACGGCGCGTACGCCTTCGCCGACCTGGACGCGGGCGACTACACGGTCATCGCGAGCGGCTACCCGCCGGTCGCGCAGCCCCTGCCGGTCACCGGACAGGGCGTCGACGGCCACGACATCGAACTCGCCCACCCGGGCGAGTAGCAGACCCCCGGGCGGGGGCGCGTACAGCGGAGACGCGGCCCCGCCCCGGCGGGTGGGACCCCACCGGCCGTCAGGGGACAGGCCCGGCCGGCGGTGCGCGGGGCAGGGGACGGCCCGGCGCACCGCCGCCCGGGGCCCGCACAGGACGATCAAGCAGGAGCGGTGATGACCACACCAGGACTCGGTGCCGGTACGGGGCTGCGGGCACAGGTCCGCACCCGGGACGGCTGGGCGGTGCAGCACGCGGTGCTGACCGTCACGGACATGACGGGCAGCCAGGTGCTGCGGGCGGCCGCCGACGAGGACGGCGGCGTCCGGAGCGAGGAGCCGCTGGCTCCCGGGGCGTACACCGTGATCGTCACGGCCGTCGGCTACGCGCCGGCCGCCTCGACGGCCATGGTCACCGCATCGGGCCGGGCGGACGTCGGCACGGTCGTGCTGGCCCGGCAGGGCGGCGTGGAACTGCCGCCGCCCGGCGTGTGGACGCTCGACCCGGCGCACTCCTCGGTCGGCGCGGTCGCCCAGCACCTCGGCATCTCCAGCGTGCACGGCCGGTTCACGGACTTCGCGGGCCGGATCGTCATCGCCGGCGACCTCGCGGACTCCCGGGTCGAGGCGGTGATCCGCGCGGAGAGCGTGGACACCGGCAACGCGCTGCGCGACGGGCATCTGAAGTCCCCGGACTTCCTGGACGTCGAGCGGTTCCCGGAGATCCGCTACCGGAGCACGGGGCTGACCCCGGCCGGCCCGGACCGCTGGACGGTGCAGGGCGAACTGTCGCTGCACGGGGTGGCCCGCGACGTCGCCCTGGACCTGGTCTACCTGGGCACCGGCCCCGACCCGTGGGGCGGCGTGCGGGCGGCCTTCCGCGCCACCGCCGAGCTGCGGCGCGAGGACTTCGCGATGAACTACAACCAGGTGGTCGCGGCGGGCATCGCGGCGATCGGCACGACCCTGCGGGTGGAGCTGGACGTGCAGGCCGTGCAGGGCGAGTCGCTGCCGGCGGTCTGACTCCGCCGTAGTCTGCGGTCATGGCTGGGAACATCGCGACCAACACGACCGTGGACCTCGAGGGGCTGCTGGAGTTCGTCCGCCCCCGCCACCGGGCGATCCTGCTGACCACCCGCTCCGACGGCCGCCCCCAGGGCTCCCCGCTCACCTGCGGGGTCGACGGCTCCGGCCGGCTGGTGATGTCGACCTATCCGGAGCGCGCCAAGACGCGGAACGCGCGCCGCGACGCCCGGGTCAGCCTGATCGTCCTCTCCGACGAGTGGAACGGCCCCTGGGTGCAGATCGACGGGACGGCGGAGGTCGTCGACCCGCCGGAGTCGGTGGAGCCGCTGGTCGAGTACTACCGCTGCATCGCGGGGGAGCACCCGGACTGGGACGAGTACCGGGCGGCGATGCGCAAGCAGGGCAAGTCCCTCATCCGGATCACCCCCGAGCGCTGGGGACCGGTCGCCACGGGCGGCTTTCCCGCCCGCCTGGCGCCGGAGAGCTGACGCGGCGGGCCTTCGGGGAAGGGGCCGCGGACTGCGCGATCCACGCGGACTCCGGGAGCCGGACGGCGGGCGGCGGACGGCGGGCGGCGGAAACCGGGTGAGCCGGTGACCGGTGCCGCTGGGGGCGGGACGGACGGTCAGTCCGCCGTCCCGCCGCTCCCCCCGGCCGAACCGGGACGCTCCTCGCCGGACGTCTCGCCGGCTCCCTCCCCCGGCGCGCGCCGCCGCATCGCCTCGATACCGGCGATCGCGCAGTCGAGCGCGAAGTCGAAGTCCCGGGCGCGCATCTCGGCGACGCTGTCCCCGCCCCGGGCCTCCATGATGTCCACGGACCGGCCGAACTCCGGGCGGTCCTCGATCGTGCCCATCACCTGGCGGAAGAAGTCGTCCTGGCTGATCCCCGCCTCCCGGCAGCGGGCAGCGAACCGGCCCTCGATCGTGCCGAACCCGTAGACGAACTGGTAGACCAGCGACAGCGCGCCGGGCAGCTGTTCGGGCGCCAGACCGCTGGTGCGCAGCACCTCCTGCGCGGCGGTGGAGAAGGCCATCGCGTTCGGGCCGACGTTGAGGTACGCCCCCATCAGCGGGGACACCCAGACGTGGGTGACGAGCAACCGGCGGTACTCCGCGGCCAGTCGGCGCAGCCGGTCGCGCCAGTCGCCGTCGCCCTCCTCCGGCAGCCGCATCTCGCCGGTGACGGCATCGAGCGCCAGCTCCAGCAGGTCGTCCTTGGTGTCGACGTACCAGTACACCGACATCGCGGTGACCCCCAGCTCCGCGGCGAGCCGGCGCATGGAGAACTTCGCCAGCCCCTCGGCGTCGAGCAGCCGTACGGTCGCCGCGACGATCTTGTCGCGGTCCAGCCCCGCGGGCTGCTCGCTCCTCCGGCTGGGTGCCGGGCGGCCCTCCAGCCACACACTGGTCCGCGCGTGGCCCGATCCGCGGCCCGCAGCTGCCATGGCGCCCTCCTCCACGTCGTACTCTCCGCCGGTGCCGACGGCGGCTCCCGGCACCGGGAGCCGGGCGGACGGCCCGGTGGAGCGGCCGCCGTACTCCGGCCCGCCCCGGACTCGATGCTATGCCGTTTCCGCAGGTCGGTCCGGACACCCGGCCCTGCGCAGCAGCACCGCGGCGACCACACCGCCCAGCAGCACCGCCGCCGCGCCGACGAGCTGACCGGTACCCAGACCGGCGGCGAACGCATCCGCGATCCGCGCCCGGTCGCCGTCCGTCCGTGCGCCGGCGAGCGCGGCGGGCAGCGATCCGGTGTCCACGGAGAGTGGAACGAGCGCCGCGAAGCGGGCGTTCAGCACGGCGCCGAGGACGGCGACGCCGAGTCCGTTGCCGAACTCGCCGAGCGTGCCGTTCAGCCCCGCCCCCGCGCCGGCCTTCTCCGGCGGGATGGCGCTCATGACCGCGTTCGTCATCGCGGGCATGGCGACGGCGATCCCCGCCCCCATCGCCAGCAGCCCGGCGAGGGTGCCGCCGTAGCCGTCGCCGCCCAGGACGGCGATCACGGCGAGCCCGGCGGCCAGCAGCGCCATGCCGGTCACGATGGCGGCCGGGGTGCCCAGCCGCGACAGCAGCCGGGCGCCCACGCCCGAGAGGTTGAGCAGGACGACGGTCAGGGCGAGCGGTGCGGTGCGCAGGCCCGCGGCGGACGGGTCGTAGCCGAGGACGAACTGCAGATGCTGGGTGAGCAGGAAGAGCGAACCGGCCATGCCGAAGGCCACCAGAACGGCGCCGGCCACCGCGCCGGCGAACCGGCGGTCCCGGAAGAAGGACAGGTCCAGCATGGGGTTCGGGACGCGCAGCTCCCACCGCACGAAGGCGAGGAGCCCGGCGGTCCCGACGAGGGCCGCGAGCAGCACCCCGGGGGCCGTCCAGCCGTCCCGGGGGCCGGAGATGATCGCGAAGACGACGCCGGTCATCCCGACCGTGCTGAGCAGGGCACCGCCGGGATCGGGCCGCCGGGCGGCCGCCGGTCCGTCCGCGGCGGACGCGCCCCGCGACTCGGGGACGAGCAGCACCACCGCGACGAGGCCGAGCAGCGCCACGGGCAGGTTGACGAGGAAGATCGCGCCCCACCGGAAGTGGTCGAGCACCACGCCGCCGACCAGCGGGCCCGCGGCGAACCCGACCGCGCCGACCGCACCCCAGACCCCGATGGCCCGCGTCCGCTCGGCCTCGTCGAAGACCTGGACGACGACGGCGAGCGTCGTCGTCATGAGCAGCGCACCGCCGACGCCCATCCCGGCGCGGGCCGCGATCAGCTGACCGGCCGTCTGCGCCAGGCCCGCGGCGAGGGATCCTGCTCCGAAGAGGACCAGACCGGCGACGAGCAGCCGTTTGCGGCCGTAGCGGTCCGCGGCGCTGCCCGCGGTGAGCAGCAGACCGGCCTGCGCGAGGGCGTAGGCGCTGATCATCCACTGCACATCGGCGGTGGAGGCGCGGAGCTCCTCGGTGAGCGTGGGGACGGCGACGCCGAGGACGGTGTTGTCGAGCAGCACCGTGAGCTGGGCGAGGCAGATGACCCCCAGGATCAGCCAGCGCCGCGGATGCCCCTGCGGGACGGAACGGTGGGTGGACGGCTCGGTGGACGTCGTGGACACACGGACCCCCTTGTACGGTGTAGAGCACTCTGACCTTTACACCGTAGAACGTGTCTCGTACACCGTAAAGCGGGGATCGGGCGGACGGCTCCGTTACGGTGCAGCGGCGCGAAGCCGATGAGGGAGTCCGGATGCCACTGCGCCGTCGATGGACCCGACTGCTGTGCGCCGCGGGCCTGGCGGGGGCGGCGGCGTTGCCGTACGCGCAGGCCGGAGCGGTGGCCCGAGGCGGCGCGGGGCCGCGGGCGGGTGCGGAGGCGCCGGGCGGGCGGTCCGGACCCCGGCTCGCGGCGGTGGGGCAGCGGGCGGGTGCGGAGGCGCCGCTGCGGGTCGCCACGTACAACATCGCGGCCGGGGCGGGCGCCGACCACGTCTTCGACCCCGGGCGGACGGCCCGCGCGCTGCGCGCCCTGCGGGCGGATGTGATCGGCCTTCAGGAGGTCGACGTCCACTGGGGAGCCCGCAGCCAGGGGCGGGATCTGGCGGCGGAACTGGCGGACGCCCTGGGCATGCGGGTCTTCTTCGCCCCGCTGTACAGCCTCGGTCCGGCGCAGGCGGGCGGGCCCCGGCGGGAGTTCGGGGTGGCGGTGCTGTCCCGCCTCCCGGTGCTGAGCACCGGGAACCACGCCATCACCCGGCTCTCGACCCAGGATCCGCACCCGGTGCCCGCGCCCGCTCCCGGCTTCGGCGAGGCGGTGGTCCGCGTGCGGGGCGTGCCGGTGCACGTCTATGTGACGCACCTGGACTACCGGGCCGACCCGGCCGTCCGGCGGGCGCAGACCGGCGACATGCTCCGGATCATGGCCGAGGACTGCGACGGAGGGGGCCGGTGTCCGCGGCAGGTCCTCGTCGGTGACTTCAACGCGGAGGCGGCGGCGCCGGAACTGGCACCGCTGTGGAGGCGGCTGACCGACGCCGTACCGGCCGGGGCCCGGCCCACCTATCCGGCGGGGGCCCCGGTCCGGCGGATCGACTACGTGACGGTCTCGGACGGCATCGGCGTACGGGGCGCGGCGGTGGCCGGAACCATCGCCTCCGACCACCGTCCCGTCGTGGCGGACCTGGTGGTGCGCCGGGAACCGCCGTGACGTGCCCGGACCGTCCCGGCCGCCCCGGCGCCCCGTCGGCGCCGCTGAGCTGCGGCGACGGGGGAAGCCGGGACGGCCGGGACGGCTGGGGGCCCACCGGGTCCGGGAGCGGCGGCCGATCCGTCAGCCGGTGGGCCGGGTCAGGTCGTAGAGCGTGGTGCCGTCGACCGTGACCTTGGTGTAGTGGCTCTTGACCCACTGGGTGATGCTCGACGCGACGCCTCCGGAGCCCTTCCCGCCGGCGCCGTTCCCACGGGCCTCGGCGCCGGCACCGCCGCCCGCGCCCATCCGGCCGCCCGCGGCCGTCCCACCGCCTGCGGCCTTCCCACCGCCCGCGGCCTGTGCACCGGGCCCGGGCATCCCGCCGGGGCCGCCGCCCGTGCTCGGGACGAAGTAGTGGATCCTGCCCTGCCGCACGTACTTCTTGAACTGGGCGAGCGTCGGGGACGGGTCGCTGCCGTTGAAGCCGCCGATGGCCATGACCGGGCTCCCGGTCGCCAGTTGGTGGCCGGCGGCGTTCTGGGCCCCGACGGTCGCGGCGGCCCAGGTGTAGTCGCCGGAATCCCGCCGGAGGGCGTCCGCCACCTCGTCGCTGGCCGTCCGTCCGCCCAGCAGCCCGCCCATGACGCCGCCTTCGGCGCCGCCGCGCCCGGGGCCGCTGCCCCCGGGAGGCATCCCCTGCGGCGCACCGCCCGCGGCGGCGCCGTTCCCTCCCGGAGCCCGGCCCGGGGCGCCGGCCCCGTTCCCGCCGTCCGCGCCGGGGGCGTTGGCCCGGCCGTTCCCCGCCATGCCGGGTGGCATACCGCCGCCCGGCCCCTTGCGTCCGGCGACGGCCGGTCCGGCCGTCACGATGGACCCGGTGTGCCCCGTACCGACCGTGCTGAGCGTGTACGCCAGCGGCCCGGCCAGCGACGCCGCCAGCCCCAGCGCCAGGACCACCGGCACCGCCCGCGCCGGCAGCCGCCGGGCGAACGCCAGCCCGGCCGCCGCGGCGAGCCCGGCGGCGAGCACCGTCCACCGCAGCCACGGCAGCCAGTCCCCGTTCCGCCCCAGCAGGACGAACGCCCAGAGAGCCGTCACCGCGACCGTGCCGCCGAGCACCGCCGGCGCCACGGCGCCGCGCCGCCGCTCCCGGAGCGCCACGACGCCCATGCCCACCACGGCCGCGAGGTACGGCGCGAGGGCCACCGTGTAGTACTCGTGGAAGATCCCCGCCATGAAGCTGAAGACGGCGAGCGTCATCACCAGGGACCCGCCCCAGGCCAGGAAGGCGGCCCGCGCGGGATCCGTCCGTCCCGCCCGCCGGGTCAGCAGCAGGCCCGCGACCAGCAGGATCAGTGCGGCCGGCAGCAGCCAGGAGATCTGGCCGCCGACCGTGTCGCCGAACATCCGCCCGATGCCCGTCCGTCCCCACGCGCCACCGCCCGGACCGCCGCCTCCGCCGACGCTCCCGGTCTCCTCGCCGTTGATCCGGCCGAGGCCGTTGTAGCCCAGCGTCAGCTCCATGAAGCTGTTGCTCTGGGAACCGCCCACGTACGGACGGGAGCCGGCGGGCCACAGTTCGACGGCCGCGACCCACCATCCGGCCGCGACCACCAGCGCGGCTCCGGCGAGCAGCAGTTGGCCGAGCCGCCGGCGCAGGGTCGTGGGGGCGCACACCGCGTAGAGCAGGGCGAGCGGCGGCAGGACCAGGAACGCCTGCAGCGTCTTGGTGAGGAAGGCCAGCCCGACGGCGGCACCCGCACCGAGCAGCCACCCGGTGCGCGCCCCCTCCATGGCCCGGAGCACGCAGGCGACGGTGACGGTCATCAGCAGCGCGAGCAGGGCGTCCGGGTTGTTGAACCGGAACATCAGCGCCGCCACCGGGGTGAGCGCCAGCACCCCGCCCGCGAGCAGCCCGGCCACCGGGCCGTGGGACCGCCGTACCGACCCGTGGAGCACCGCGACCGCGGCCACGCCCATCAGCACCTCGGGCACCAGAACCGCCCAGGAGTGCAGCCCGAAGAGCCGTACGGACAGGGCCATCGGCCACAGTGCGGCCGGCGGCTTGTCGACGGTGATGGCGTTGCCGGCGTCCAGGGAGCCGAAGAAGAACGCCTTCCAGCTCTCGCTGCCCGCCTGCACCGCCGCCGAGTAGTACGAGTTGGCCCAACCGGAGGCCTGGAGGTTCCACAGGTACAGCAGCAGCGTGCCGAGCAGCAGCGCGAGGAACGCGGGCCGCACCCAGCGGGGGTCCTCGGCCCGGCCGCGCCAGGCCGAGGCGAGCCGCCCGCGGGGCGGTCCCGCCGGTGGTCCGGCGGAAGCGGGGGCCGGGGGCGTCAGGACGGCGCCCGCCCCCGTCCGGGAGGTCGTCTCGTCGTGGCGCTCGGTCATCGGGTGCTCCGGGGGTCGTGGTTGTACGGGTACGAGGGGGTGCGAGATGGGGAGGGGGAAGCCCCGTCGCGGAAAGCCCCGTCGGAGGCGGCGCCGTCGCGGGAAGCCCCGTCGAAGGAGGCGCCGTCGGGGCAGGCACGTCCGGAGCCGCCCGCGGGCTCCCCTCCCCGCGCCGGATCCCGCCGCCCGGGGAAGACCCAGGCCCGCAGCAGCAGGAACCGCAGCACCGTCGCCGCCAGGTTCGCGACGATCAGCACCGCCGCCTCCGTCGTCCGGGACGGGCTGCCGGCCCCCTGGAGGGCGGCCAGGGAGCCGCTGGTCAGCGCCAGACCGATGCCGAAGATCACCAGCCCCTGGGCCTGGTGCCGTACGGCACGCTCCCGGCCCCGCACCCCGAAGGTGAACCTCCGGTTGGCCGCGGTGTTGCCCACCGCCGCGAGCAGCAGCGCCACCGCGTTGGCCGTCTGCGGCCCCGCCTCCAGCCGGAACAGGGCGTACAGCGCGAGGTGCACCAGGGTGCTCAGCGCCCCCACGACGCAGAAGCCCAGCAGCTGGCGGGCCAGTCCGCGGGGCACCCCGGCGAGTTCGCGGTCCCGCGGGTCGTCACCGAACGGCCGGCTCAGCCGGGCGAGCGGCAGCGCGCCGGTACGCAGCGCCCGCCCCACCCGCCAGACCCCCTTGAGGTCCTCGACGGCCGTGCGGACGATGTCCACCCGGCTGTCCGGGTCGTCCACCCAGTCCACCGGCACCTCGTGGATCCGCAGCCCGGCCCGTTCGGCGAGGACCAGCATCTCGGTGTCGAAGAACCACCCGGTGTCCTCCACCATCGGCAGCAGCAGCTCCGCGACGTCCTTCCGGATCGCCTTGAAGCCGCACTGCGCGTCGCTGAACCGGGCGGCCAGGCCGCCGCGCAGCAGCAGGTTGTAGCCGCGCGAGATCAGCTCCCGCTTGGGGCCGCGCACCACCCGTGAGCTGTGCGCCAGCCGCGAGCCGATCGCGAGGTCGGAGTGGCCGGAGATCAGCGGGGCGACGAGCGGCAGCAGCGCGTTGAGGTCGGTGGAGAGGTCCACGTCCATGTAGGCCAGCACGGGGGCCGGGGACATCGACCAGACGGCGCGCAGCGCCCGCCCGCGGCCCTTCTCCTCCAGCCGGACCGCGGTGACCTCCTCGATCAGCTCGTCGAGCCGGGCCGCCACCTCGGGTGTGCGGTCGCTGCTCGCGTTGTCGGCGATGGTGATGCGGAAGCCGTAGGGGAAGGTGCGGGTGAGGTGACCGTGCAGCCTGCGGACGCAGGGCTCCAGGTCGGTCTGCTCGTTGTGGACGGGGATGACGACGTCCAGGACCGGTTCGCCGTCGGCGGTCCGCGGCCGGAGGGCCGGCAGATGCCCGCGCGTGGGCAGGGTGCCCGGGAGAGTCTCGGTTCGCATGCCGACGACGTTCGCCGGGCGGGCTGTCACGGCCGTGTGATCCGCCTGTGGGCCGCCTGTGAGTCCGGCGCCGCCCCCTCCGTACCCCCGGCGCGTGAGGTTCCGGACGCCGGCAGCACCACCGCGAACACCGTGCGGCCGGGCGTGCTCCGCACCGCCACCCGCCCGCCGTGGGCGCCCACCACCGCCTGCACGATGGCCAGTCCGAGCCCGGTGCTGCCCGCGGTGCGGCCGCGCGAGGCGTCACCGCGGGCGAACCGCTCGAAGACGTGCGGCAGCAGGTCCTCCGGGATCCCGGGCCCGTCGTCGTCGATCTCCAGCAGCAGCTCCCCTGCCGCCGGCCGCAGCACCCGCGCCGTCACCGTCGTACCGCCCGGGGTGTGGCTGCGGGCGTTCCCCAGCAGGTTGACCAGCACCTGGTGCAGCCGCTCCGGATCGCCGCGCACCAGCGCCGGTGCGTCGGGGAGTTCCAGCCGCCAGCGGTGGTCCGGCCCGGCCGCCCGGGCGTCGCTCACCGCGTCCACCACCAGCGGCGACAGGTCCGTCTCGGCGCGGGCGAGCGGCCGGCCGGCGTCGAGCCGGGCGAGCAGCAGCAGATCCTCGACGAGCGTGGTCATCCGGGCCGCCTCCGACTCGATGCGGCCGAGCGCGTACCGGGTGTCGGGTCCCGTCTCCTCCCGGCCGCGCCGGGTCAGCTCGGCGTACCCGCGGATCGAGGCCAGCGGGGTGCGCAGCTCATGGCTGGCGTCCGCGACGAACTGCCGCACCTGGGTCTCGCTCGCGTGCCGGGCGGCGAGCGCCGACCCGACGTGCCCGAGCAGCCGGTTGAGCGCCGCCCCGACCTGGCCGACCTCCGTCCGCGGATCGGTGTCGTCCTCCGGGACCCGCTCGTGCAGAGCGACCTCGCCGCGGTCGAGGCGGAGTTCGGACACCCGCGCCGCGGTCGCGGCCACCCGGCGCAGCGGACGGAGCGCGACCCGGATCATCACCGTGCCGGCCAGTCCGGCGGCGGCGAGCGCCGACCCCGCCACGCACACCTCGGCGACGATCAGTGTGTTCACCGTGTCCTGCACGTCCCGCAGCGGCAGTCCGAGCACGAGGCTGCCGCCGTCCCGGTCGAGGTCCGGCACCGCGCGCACCCGGTAGCTGCCGAGCCCCGGGACCTCGACGGTCTGCGGGTCACCGCCGACGGCCGGCCGGCCGAGGGCCGCGGCCTGGGCGGCGGTGAGCGGCTCGGCCTCCCCGCGCTCGGTGCTGCGCACCGCCGAGACGACGTGCTTCCCGGCCAGTTCGGCGCCGACGGTGCCGGGCGGCTGTCCGGGCCCGGTGACGAAACCGAGGTTCCCGTCGGGCACCGGCGGCCGGAACCGCACGACGCGGTCGGCGATGCCCCGGAGCTGGGCGTCCCGCTGCCCCTGGAGGTAGGCGTCCAGCGTGATCGTGGTGACACCGCCGATGACCGCGCAGACCACGGCGATCAGGGCGACGGAGGTGAGGACGAGCCGGGTGCGCAGCGACCGCGCCCGGCGCTGCCCCCGGCCGGACCGGCGTGGGAGACGCAGCCGGACCCGCGGGGAGCGCGTACCGGCACGCGGGGAACGCCCGCGGCCGCGCGGGGAGACCGGGCGACCGCACAGGGACCGCGGTCCGCCGCCGGCGCCCCGCCCGGGAACGCGCACCGCTCACTCCCCCGGCTTGATCAGATAGCCGGCCCCCCGCCGGGTGTGGATCATCGGCGACCGCCCGGCGTCGATCTTCCGGCGCAGATACGAGATGTAGAGCTCGACCACATTGGCCTGCCCGCCGAAGTCGTAGGACCACACCCGGTCGAGGATCTGCGCCTTGGAGAGCACCCGGCGCGGATTGCGCATCAGATAGCGCAGCAGCTCGAACTCGGTGGCGGTGAGGTGGATCGGCCGGCCCGCCCGCTGCGCCTCGTGGCTGTCCTCGTCGAGCACCAGGTCCCCGACGACCAGCAGCGCGTCCGGCGTGCGCGCCGCCGCCGCGCCGGAGCGCCGCAGCAGCCCGCGCAGCCGGGCCACGACCTCCTCCAGGCTGAACGGCTTCGTCACGTAGTCGTCCCCGCCCGCCGTGAGTCCGGCGATCCGGTCCTCCACCGCGTCCTTGGCGGTCAGGAACAGCACCGGCACCTCGGGGCGGTCCCGGCGCAGCCGCGCCAGCACGGTGAGACCGTCCAGGTCCGGCAGCATGATGTCGAGCACCACGGCGTCCGGACGGAACTCCCGGGCCGTCCGCAGCGCTCCGGCCCCGTCGCCCGCGCTGCGCACCTCCCAGCCCTCGTAGCGCAGGGCCATGGACAGCAGGTCGGCGAGGGCGTTCTCGTCGTCCACGACGAGGATCCGTACCGGCCCGCCGTCGGGCCGCAGCAGTTCGGAACGCCCGGTGGGCGCGGTCGCGGTCATGTCCTCAACGCTCGGCGGGCGGTCTGAGAGGGCGCTGTGGGACACCTGTGAATCAGCTGAGAAAACCGCGGGCCCGTCCACGCCCCGGGCCGGCGCCGAGGTCAGAACAGCCCGTCCTGCACTCCGCCGCCCTCGCCCCCGTCCGCGGCGAGCCGGCGGACGGGCGCGCTGGTCACGGCTGCGGGCTCCGCGGCCCGCAGCGGCCATCCCGCCATCAGCCGGGTGTCGATCACCAGCAGGCCGCCGTCGGTGCCGAGCTGGAGGTCCGGCCCCGCCACCCCCAGCAGCTCACCCGCCACCACCGCGCCGTCGCCCAGCTCGGTGACCTCGGCCGGCGGTCCCGCGGCGGCCCGTTCCTCGAGCCGTTCGAGGCCGAACGCAGCGGTGTGGTCCACCGGTTCGCAGGGGCAGCGCTCCAGGGACTCGGGCCACCCGGGCAGCCCGGCCACCCGCGCGTGCAACGCGGCCAGTTCCGCGCAGCGGTCGGCGACCGGGGGCAGCGCCGTCCGCACGGCCCGCTTCCGCGCGTAGGGGACGCGGTCCCGCACCGTCAGCGCGGAGCCCAGCAGTTCCTCCGCCCGCCGCGCCGCCATGAGGGGCCCGCGCCCCAGCCAGGTGAACGCCACGGCGCCCTGCTCCAGCAGCCGGGCGCTGCCCCGCGCCTCCGCGGTGATCCCCACCTTGAGCAGCCCCGGACCGAACCAGGCCAGGTAGACGCGGTACGGCTGCGGGTCGTCGGCCCGGGTGTCGGCCGCCACCGACCGGGAGCGGTCGAGCCGCGCGCAGTCCGCGCACTGCGCCCGGGTGCCGCGCACCGGAACCGCGGCATCCGCCGGGCACGGCGTGCGCCGGCCTCCGCGCCACACCCCGGTGCAGCCCCGGCCGCCGTCCGCGACGAACGCGAGCGTCCGCCCCGCCGTCAGCGGGCTCGTCCGCTCCCCGGCCGCGGCGCCGTGCCGTCCCGGCCGGTACCACCCCAGGACGGGCCCCTCCGGTCGCCAGAGCGAGCCGGTGCACCGCCACTGCGCTCCGCCGGACACCACCACCTCCCCGCAGCCGGTCCGCGCCCCATGCAATCACGGGTGCGGGGGTGCGACAGCGCAGGTGAACGGCGTGCGGCGGCGCCACGGGATGCGGCCTCGCGGGTCCCGGCGCAACCTGAATGGAGGAACCGTCCGGTGGAGGGCGAGGCAGGTGACGGGCGGAGCCGGGGTGCCGACGGCATGATCGCCGCGGCGGCAGTGGCAGGAGGAGAGCGATGAGCGATCAGCTGTTCCTGGCGTACGACTATCCCGTCCTGGGCGCCTTCTGGACGGTGATGTGGATCTTCCTCTGGGTCTTCTGGCTGGTTCTGCTGTTCCGGGTGATCACCGATGTATTCCGTGACCACGACATGAGCGGCCCGGCGAAGGCGGCCTGGATCCTCTTCGTGATCGTCGTGCCCTTCCTGGGCGTGCTCGCCTATGTGATCGTGCGCGGCGACGGCATGGGCAAGCGCGAGATCCGGCACGTGCGGGAGCAGCAGGCGGCGTTCAACGACTATCTCCGGGAGACCGCCGGCGCGGACGACGGCTCGGCGAACGTGGACCGGCTGGCCAAGCTCTCGGACCTCAAGGCGCGGGGCGACATCTCCGAGGCCGAGTACCAGCGTGCGAAGGAGAAGATCCTGCACTGACACGCGTCCCGCACCGGCCGGAAGCACGGGCGGGAACGACGGGACGTCCCGGGGAAGCTCGCTCTTCCCCGGGACGTCCGGTGCTGCGGGGTGTTCCGTCCGGAACCGCTCCGTCAGAGGCCGACGTGGCCAGCGGCTACAGGAGCCCGCCGATGTACAGGAGGTAGCTCTTCGGGGCGTAGTTGACCGCGGTGTTGTTCTTGCCGTTCTGGCAGAACACCGGACCCTCCGCCTCCTGCTCGATGTCGTACAGGTAGGCGTCGTGGGCCGCGAAGGCCGTCGCGTCGGAGTTGCCGCAGACGTTGATCTGCTTGTCGTCGTCCTTCTTCTTGTCGTAGGCGACGGCGGACGTCGCCGAGGCGCCGATCGCGGCGATCGCGGCGACCGCCATCACGGACATCTTGAGGGATGTGCGCATGTCTCTCTCCATTCTCAGCGTCTCCGGGGTGGAAGAACGCATCGAGTTCTACCGCCACAAAAAGGACTGATAGGGCGTCAAAACGCACAGCACCGCTTCCCCACCGCATAACGCCACCCCATTGGCCCACCCCCGGACATCCCCGGCCCGCCACCGGCGAGCGGACGGCGGCCCGGGCGGGGGCGGCGAGGCACCCGTCACGTGACCGGCCGCACCTCACCCGGACACCCGGCCGCCCCTCCACACCGGCCGTCCGTCCGCACCGCACGCGGGACCGGGGCGCGTCCGGCCCCGTGACGCGGACACGGGGCGCGCCCGCTCATGACCGGAACACGCCAGGCGACCGGCCGCCGAACCCGCCGCGGCACCACCGCACCCGCCGGGCCCGCCGCCGCGACACCCACACCCCGCAGATCCGACTCCGCAGATCCGACTCCGCAGCCCCGTGAGGGCATACCCGTCAGAGCACCGGGCCGGAGACAGCAAAAAGCCCCCTCCGTCACCGGAGGGGGCTTTTCAGCACTGCGCGCTCGGCAGGATTCGAACCTGCAACCTCTTGATCCGTAGTCAAGTGCTCTATCCGTTAAGCTACGAGCGCTTGCGTTCCGGCGTTTTCTTGCCGGTCGGCGTTGCGGGAACAACATTACATGACCTGCCGCCTGAGGCGAAATCCGTTCCTCCCAGCCCACCTGAGCTGGGAAAACGGCTCCAGGAGGGGCCAAGTGGAGCCGCCGGGAACGACACCCGCAACAGCACCGGGAACGACATCCGGAACGGCGTCGGGAACGGCATCGGGAACGACAGAAGCCCCGGCCGTCGGACCGGGGCTTCAGTGATCGAGAAGATCGAGCGGAGGCTCCGGGATTTGAACCCGGGATGGGGGGTTACCCCAAACCGCATTAGCAGTGCGGCGCCATAGACCAGACTAGGCGAAGCCTCCAACACCATCGCGCGAACGCGATGTGGTGTGTGCAGATGATGGCACAGCCCTGCGGGCCGTCACCAATCGCCCCCTACGGTACCCGGCGCCCGGGCAGCGGGGCAAAGCCTTACCCGGCCGTGCCGGGCCCGTCACCACAGCCCCCCGCCGCCGGCCCGTCACGATGCCGCCCGCCCGTCACCGCCGCGCCGCGAAACCGTCACACCCCCGGAGCACGCCGGAGCACCCGGGAGCACCACCCCGTCACCCGGAGGGTCCGCACCGGTTGCGCAACGCCCCGGCGGCCGGAGCGTTAGTGATGGCAGGCACGCGTCAGCGGCCCTGCCGCACCGTGCCCCATCACCCATCGCCCCCCCCACTCCTGGAGTCCCCGATGCCGCTCCGCCGCCTCACCCTGACCGTGCTCTCCGCCGCAGCCGTCCTCGCCGCGGCCGCCCCCGCGACCGCGTTCCCCGTTCCCATGCCGGGGGTGGACACCGACCCCGTGCCCCCGATGGCCGTGGCCCCGGCCGGCGAGGACAGACTCACCGTCACCGTCGACGGCAGCGGGGAGCGCGCCCTCGACGGGATGTACAGCCTCGACTGCCACCCCGCGGGCGGCACGCACCGGGATCCCCAGTTGGCCTGCGACCGGCTCGACGAGGTCACCCGGTGGGGCGCCGACCCGTTCGCCCCGGTCTCCCCGCGCGCCAACTGCACGATGATCCACGGCGGTACGGCCACCGCACGGGTCACCGGCACCTGGGCGGGCCGCCCGGTGGACGCCACCTTCAACCGGACGAACGGCTGCGAGATCGCCCGCTGGAACCGGCTGGTGCCGCTGCTCCCGGACGGCACCTCCTGACGGCGGACGCGCCCGGAGGTCCGTCCCCGGACGGGTGATTGCCGCCGCTTGACGGGCTCGCACGCCTTATGTCGGGCCTGCGGGGAGTCGCACGAACTCGTCTCCCGCCCTCCCCTCATCCGCCGCCGCGCCCGCAACGGCTGCCCGTAGACTCCCTCTAGTGACAGACCTCCGGACGCGCGGCAAGATGACCGGGGCTGTCGGCAAGATGCAGTGATCAGGGAGGAATGGTCGTCGTGAGCAGCAGGCCGTCCCGAGGCGCTGCTCGCCTCGCCGCCATACTCGACGCCCTGCCCGACGCCCTGTTGCTGGTGAACTGCAACGGCACGGTCGTCAACGCCAACACCATCGCCCTGGAGACCTTCGAGTCCCCCGGCACCGCACTCGTCGGCCGCGGTCTGCTCGACCTGCTGCCCTCCTTCGACTCCAAGCGGATCCCCGGCTCCATGCGGCGGCCCGAGGAGGGCGAGGAGGGCGGCAGGACCAAGCCGACCAGGATGGTGGCGCGGCGCACCGACGGGACGGAGTTCCCGGTCGAGGTGACCAGCGCCAACCTGGAGGACGGCCGGACCCCGTACGCCGACCCGTACGAGCACCACTACACCGGTGACGAGCTGCTGATGCTCGTCGTCCGGGACCTGACCGGCACCGTGGACACCGAGGCCGAGCTCGCCCGCCAGCAGCGGCAGACCGAGATGATCCTGCGCGCGGCGGCCGAGGGCGTCGTGGGGGTGGACACCGAGGGCAAGATCGTCCTGGTCAACCCGTCGGCGGCGCAGATCCTCGGCTACCGCGCCGGCGACCTCGGCGGCCGGAAGCTGCACCCGCTGCTCCACCACTCCCGGCCCGACGGCTCGCCGCTGCCGTACGAGGAGTCGCCGCTCGCCGACTCCCTGCGCTCCGGCCGCAAGCACCGGGTGCGCGGGCAGGTGCTGTGGGCCAAGGACGGCCGGGCGGTGCCCGTCGACCTGACGACCGCGCCGGTCCGGGACGGGGACCAGCTCGTCGGCGCGGTGATGACCTTCACCGACCGGCGGCAGCAGGACGCGCTGGCGGCCCGGCACGCCCAGCTGCTCGCCGTGCTCGGCGAGTCGCTGCGCGGCCCGCTGGAGCAGCTGCGGGGCGAGCTGGGCACCCTGGCCGCCGACCCGGCCGGCCAGCTGTGGCCCGAGGCCAACCAGATCCTGCACTACCTCACCGCCGGCTACGCGCGGATGACGACGCTGGTCGACAACGTCCTCCGCTACCAGCGGCTCGACGAGGGCAGCGAGCGGCTGGAGCTCAAGACCGTGGAGCTGGACGCCGTGGTGGCGGCCGGTGTGGAGGGCGCGATCGAGCTGATCGGCCCGGGGCGCGCCCAGTTCGCGGTGCACGCCCCGCCGATCGAGGCCGAGGTCGACCCGGAGCGGCTGGCGCAGGCGCTCGCCCATCTCGTCGCGGACGTGGCCGGGGTCGACGCCACCGGCAACGCCCCCGCGGGCGGCTCCGGCGACTCGACGATCGTGGTCGCCGCCGCGCAGCGCGGCGAGGTCGTCCGTATCGAGGTGCGCGGCCCGTACGCCGGGGGCGACCCGGTGCACGAGCCGATCGTCCGCGGCATCGTGCGGCGGCACGGCGGTGTGCTGCAGACCCACGAGGTGCCGGGCGCGGGCGGCAGCGCCTATGTGCTGGAGGTGCCGATCGCCGCCGGCGGCGCCCCGGCGGCGGAGCGCGCCACGGACCGGGACCGCGAGAACGCGACCACCGTGATGCCGGTGCCGACGGAGCGGGCGCGGGGCACCGACGGGGCCCAGGACGCCGGTACGGGTGCCCCGGCCGCGCCGGGCGGCCGGACGGCGTCGTTCCTCGACAACGGATTGTCCTCGGGCGCGGTGGCCGACGGCCGGCGTCTCGGGACGCCCGCCGCCCCCGCCGGGGCGAACGCCGCGGCACCGGGCGGACGCCGCCGGGCCCGCCCCGCGGCGGAGATCCCGGGTGGCCCCGCCGGGGCGCAGACCCCGGCCGCGGGCAGCCCCGTCGGCGCGGACACCGACGGCAGCGGCGAACCCGGCGGTCTGATCGGTCCGCCCGACATCATCGGCCCGGAGGCCGCGAACGCCCCCGCCGCGGCACCGGCCCCGGAGCGCACTGCGGGCCGGGTCGCCCGTCCGGCACTGCCGTCCGGCGCCGTCCCGCAAGCGCAGTCCGCCGCGCCCGACGGCGCACCCGCGCCCGGCACATGGGGGGCCGACGCGCAGCCGGAGGGCGCTCCGGTCCCCGGTCGGGGCGCGCAGATTCCCGGTCAGGCGACGCCGGACAACGGTGTCCGCCCCACCGGGCGCCGCCGCGGACGGCCCAGCCCGGCCGAGGCCGCGCCGGGCGACGCCCCGCAGTCCGGCCCGGAGGGCACCGCCGGCCCGGGCGCCCCGCAGTCGGGCCGCCGGGCGCGGCGCGGCGGCGACGGATCGTACGGTGCGCTGGCCACGGCCGCGGAGGGGCAGCCGGGCCCGGACGGCGCGGACGAGCGGTTCGCCGGGCCGAACGGGCCGTTCCCGGGCGGGCCGAACGGCGCGACGGTCCCACCGCAGGGCACCGGCCGCCGCGCACGCCCCGCGCTGGAGGCCCCCGGCGCGGCACCCGCCGACACCGCGCAGAACGGCCGCGCGCTGCCCGCCCTGCCCGCGGCACCCACCGGACAGGACCGCGGCGACAGCTGGGTTGCCCCCACCGGCCGGCCGCAACTCGGCCCCGCACAGGCCCAGCTGCCCCCCGGCGCCCCCGGTCCGGCCGCCGCTCCCGGCGCACCGGCGGGCGGTGCCCCCGTGCCGCGGAACGCCCCGTTCGGCACCGGCGGCCCGGTTCCCCCGCAGGGCACCGGCGCCCCGGTTCCCCCGCAGGGCACCGGCGGCCGGGTGACCGGACCGCCGGCGGGCGGCGCACCCGCTGCGCCCGCCGGTCGGCCCGCGCTGCCCTCGGCGGGCGGCGGGGCTCCCGCCGCCCCCGGAAGCGCCGCCCCCGGAACCGCTCCCGCCGTGGACGCTCCCGGTGCGGTGCCCGCCGACGGCGGCCCGTACGACGGTGCTCCGGCCGGACCGCAGCAGACCTACGGCGCCACCGTGCCCCACCAGGCACCGCCCCCGGGCCAGCCGGCCGGCCGCCGGGCGCGGCGGGCCCTGGCCGACGCCTCCGACCGGCCGCTGCCCGACACCGACGGCTCCGGCACCGGCGGGTCCGGCACCGGCCCGGGCCTCGCCCTGCCCCCGGCCGCGGCCGACCGGCCGGCGCCGGGCGCGCCTGCGCAGGCCGCCCCCGCACAGTCCGCCCCGGCACAGCCCGAGGTCGCACCGCCGGCCCCCGCGCGGCCCGCCATGGCGCAGCCCGGCGCCGCCCAGCCCGCACCCGCGCAGGCCGGAGCGGCACAGCCCGGAGCAGCACAGCCCGGAGCGGCACAGTCCGCCACCCCGGCAGGAGCGGCCCCGGCAGGAGCGGCCCCGGCAGGAGCAGCACAGCCCGGCGCGTGGTCCGCGGCCGAACACGGGCGGCCCGACGCCGCGTCGGTGGACCCGGAGCCCACGCCCCCGCAGCCGCACCCGCTGCCCACCGGGCGCCGCCGCGGACGGCCCAGCCCGGCCGAGGAACAGCAGGCCCCGGCCGCCGCCGGCCCGCTGGAGGGAGCACCCGCACAGGGCGCCCCCATCCCGGGCACGCCGGGTCCGGCCGGCCCCGGGCAACCCGCCTCCGCGGAACCGCAGTCGGCGCCACCGGCCGAGAACGCCCCGGCCTGGGACGGGACCGGCGCCCCGGCGCCCGGAGCCGCCCCGGGCCTGCCGCAGCAGCCGGCCCCGGAGGCCGCTCCGGAGCAGCAGCCGTACGCACTCCGGTCCGGTCCGCCCGCGCCGCGCCGGATCCAGGCGTCCCTGCCGCTGCCCGCGGAGTCCCAGTCCGGCGAGGCGGTCCCGCAGTCGCGGGCGATCAGTGTGCGCACCCTCGGCCAGGGCGTGCCGTTCGCCCAGCAGATCGCCGAACAGCAGCGGCCGCAGGCGCCCGCCCCGGCCCCCGGCCAGACGTCGGGCGGCTCGGGACGGCGGCGCAAGCTGGCCGCGCCGCCGGAGGGCGGGCGCACCGCGCCCGCCGAACAGGCCGCCGCCCGCCCCCGGGACGGGCAGCAGCAGCCTCGGCTGCTGGACACCAACGGAGGCCGGGCCTACGCCATCGGCGCACCCGACGAGGGCGCCGAGGGCCCGGAGCCGCTGGACGGGCCGAACGGCGCCGTGGACGTCACCGACTCCCAGGCCGCGCCGCCGATGGACGACGAACTGCCGCCGGAGCCGCTGGACAATCCGCGCCGGCTGCTGGTCTGGCCCGCGCCCGACGGCCCGACCCAGCAGGCGCTGAGCAACCGCGGCTACCGTCCGGTGGTGGTCAACTCCCGCGAGGAGGTGGACGCGCAGATCGCCGCGTACCCCGCGGCCCTGTTCGTCGACCCGCTGACCGGGCCGATCACCCGGACCGCGCTGCAGTCGCTGCGCACGGCGGCGGTGGCGGCCGAGGTGCCGGTCCTGGTGACCGCGGGCCTCGGCCAGGCGACCCGGGAGGCCGCGTACGGCGCCGACCCGGCGGTGCTGCTGAAGGCGCTCGCCCCGCGCGACAGCGAACAGCACCCGCCGCGGGTGCTGCTGATCGAGTCGCAGGAGGCCATCGCGCGCGCCCTCACGGCGACGCTGGAGCGGCGCGGCATGCAGGTCGCGCACGCCGCGTCCGATGCCGACGCGGTGACGCTCGCGACGCAGATGCGGCCCAACCTGGTGGTGATGGACCTCATGCAGGTGCGCCGCCGCCGCGCCGGGGTCGTCGACTGGCTGCGGGCGAACGGCCTGCTCAACCGCACCCCGCTGGTCGTCTACACCGCGGCGGACATGGACCCGGAGGAGCTGCCGCGGCTCGCCTCGGGCGAGACGGTGCTCTTCCTCGCGGAGCGCTCGACCAGCGCCGAGGTGCAGGGCCGGATCGTGGACCTGCTGGCGAAGATCGGCACCAACTGACCCCGGTCCGCACCGGCCCTCCCGCCGTCCCGCACCGGTCGGCACCCGGTCCGCACCGACCGACGCCCCGGGCCTCGCGCCCGGGGCACGCTCACCGGCGTGCGACGGGGGCCGGGCGCACACCGCCCGGCCCCCATCGGCCCGCCGCCGTCCGTGCCGACGTCCCTGCTGTCGTCCCTGCTGTCGTCAGAGTTCGGTGACGTCCAGGTCGCCGTCGGCGTACTGACGGCGCAGCACCTTCTTGTCGAACTTCCCGACACTCGTCTTCGGCACCGCCCCGAGGACGGCCCAGCGCTCCGGCAGCTGCCAGCGGGCGACGCGCTCCCCGAGGAACGCCCGGAGCTCCTGGTAGCCGGCGCTCGCGCCCTCCTTCAGCACCACCGTGGCGAGCGGCCGTTCGCCCCACTTGTCGTCGGGCACGGCGACCACGGCCGCCTCGGCGACGTCCGGGTGGGACATCAGGTGGTTCTCGAGCTCGACCGAGGAGATCCACTCGCCGCCGGACTTGATGACGTCCTTGGCCCGGTCGGTGAGGGTGAGGTAGCCGTCGGGGGTGATGGTGCCGACGTCGCCGGTGCGCAGCCAGCCGTCCTCGCTGAACTTGTCCTCGGGGCGCAGCGGTTCACCGGATGCGCCGCCGTAGTAGGCCCCGGCGATCCACGGCCCGCGGACCTCCAGCTCTCCGGCGGACTCGCCGTCCCAGGGCAGGAACGCGCCGTCCGGCCCGGTCAGCCGCGCCTCGACGGAGGCGGGGAAGCGGCCCTGGGTCAGCCGGTAGCCCCACGCCTCCTCGTCGGTGACGCCGGCCGGCGGGTGGGCGATCGTGCCCAGCGGTGAGGTCTCGGTCATGCCCCAGGCGTGGACGACGCGGATGCCGTGCCGCTCCTCGAAGCCCTTCATCAGCGAGGGCGGGCAGGCCGAGCCGCCGATGAGGACGTTCCGCAGACAGCTCACGTCCCGTCCGCGGGCGTCGAGTTCGGTGAGGAGCCCGCTCCAGATGGTGGGGACGGCGGCGCCGACGGTGGGCCGTTCGGTCTCGATCATCTCGGCGAGCGGGGCGGGCTGCAGGAAGCGGTCGGGCATCAGCAGCGAGGTGCCGGACATGAACGCGGCGTGCGGCAGCCCCCACGCGTTCACGTGGAACATGGGGACGACCGGCAGGGCGGTGTCCGACGCCTTCAGCGCGAACGAGTCGGCGGAGTTCAGCTGCATCGAGTGCAGATACACCGAACGGTGGCTGTAGCTGACGCCCTTGGGGTCGCCGGTGGTGCCCGAGGTGTAGCAGAGCGCCGCGGCCTGCCGCTCGTCGACGTCGGGCCAGTCGAACGCGGTCGGCCGCCCGGCGATCAGTTCCTCGTAGTCGTGGACGCGGACCGCGCTGCCGTCCAGCACCGACCGGTCCCCGGGCCCGGCGACGACCACGTGCTCGACCGGCTCCAGCCGGGGGAGGAGCGGGGCCAGCAGCGGGAGCAGCGAACCGTTGACGATGATCACGCGGTCCGCGGCGTGCCGCACGATCCAGACCAGTTGCTCGGCGGGCAGCCGCAGATTGAGGGTGTGCAGCACCGCGCCCATCGAGGGAATGGCGAGGTACGCCTCGAGATGGACGCCGTTGTTCCACATGAGGGTGGCGACCCGTTCGTCGCCGGTCACGCCGAGCTCGTCGCGGAGGGCGTGGGCCAGCTGCGCGGACCGGGCACCGGTCTCGGCAAAGCTCTGGCGTTCCGGGGAGCCCTCTGAGGTCCAGGTCGTGACCCGGGACCGGGCGTGGACGGTCGAGCCGTGCCGCAGGATGCGGCTCACTGTCAGCGGTACGTCCTGCATCGTGCTCAGCACGGGGCCTCCCGAGGGCGCGGTTACGCGGGGGTAATCCTGCCGAGATTCTGCGGCCGTACCAGTGGGTATGTCACTACCTCCGGGAAACCCGTGTCCCGGGTCACTCGCCCCGGGCGTCCCAGCTCAGAGGGGTGCTTGCCGGGGCGGGCCGCCCGGTATCCGGCGGGCGGTGCCGACGGTCGCCTCGGGCGCGGTCACCGGGCGCGGTCACCGGGCAACGCCCGCGCGGGACGTCACCGGGCACGCCGTCGGGGGAAGCGGCACCGCATCGGGAGGCGTCACCGCATACGGGAGCGCGCCACGGAAAGGCGGCGGTCAGGCCGCCTGGCCGATCTCCGGGTCGTCGCGCAGTTTCGACAGGGCCCGCGAGACGGCGCTCTTGACCGTGCCGACCGAGACCCCCAGCAGCTCGGCGGTCTGCGCCTCGCTCAGATCCTCGTAGTAGCGGAGGACGACCATGGCCCGCTGGCGGTCGGGCAGCCGGAGGATCGCCCGCCACATCGCGTCCCGCAGCACCTGGTGCTCGGCCGGGTCCGGGGCCGGGACGGTCTCCCGCTCGGGCAGGTCGTCGCAGGCGAACTCGTCGACCTTGCGCTTGCGCCACTGCGAGGTCCGGGTGTTCACCAGGGCCCGGCGGACGTACCCGTCGAGCGCCCGGTGGTCCTCGATCCGCTCCCACGCGAGGTACGTCTTGGTCAGCGCGGTCTGCAGCAGGTCCTCCGCGTCGCACGGGTTGGCGGTCAGCGAGCGGGCGGTGCGCAGCAGCACCGGTCCGCGGGCTCGCACGTACGACGAGAAGGACGGATACACGGCAGCGGATGCGCTGGTGCAGACAGGCGTGGTCATGCGCACAACGCTAGGAGCGAGGGAGGTGTGCGGGGATCGGCCGGAGGTGCCGAAGGGGGATCAGCCTCAGGTTGTACGGTCGCGGTGGCTCCGACCTCCCTCAGGTGGAGGTCCGGGCGGCCGGAGTCAGGGGGCAGCGCGCCGGGTGGACTCCGGCCTGGCGGAGGGTCCGCGGCCCGGGGTCAATCGATGACCGCGACGGGCGCGTCCACCATATTGCGGTCGATCTTCATCGTCACGCCGCCGTACTCCTCGGTGACGTTGCCCGCGTACTGGTGGATCCGGCGGTGCGGGGTCCAGGCGTCGTCGGCCAGCGACGGCTCGTCCTCCACCGATCCCGGGATGTCCCAGCGGGCGAACCACATGATCTCGGGAAGGTCCTGCACGCCGGACGCCCGCATGCTGTCCATGTGCCGCACGCCGGAGGTGGAGCTGCTGTAGAAGCCCGGCAGGAAGCCCTGGCGGCGGACCTCGTTGCTCCAGCCCTGGACGAAGGAGAGCGTGGTGTCCGCGCACTCGGGGTCGTGTCGGTCGTACGCCTCCATGTCGAGGTAGATGGGGCTGTTCTCCCGCATGCCGAGGGCGACGGCGCTCAGCACCGCGTCCCGCCCCTCCTCGGCGCCCTGGTACCAGGGTTCGGCGTCGATGATGACGTTCTGCTTGCTGCCGCTGTGCACACAGGGGGACTGCGACCCGACGTACAGCGGCAGGATGCTCCAGCCCTCGTCATGCACGCTCCGCACCCAGCGCGGCCCCAGGTTGACCTGCTGTTTGCAGGCCCGGCCACGGCCGCCGATGTAGACGCCGACGGCCCGGTACTGGGACTTCCGCCAGGCGCTCATCGCGCCCAGCGACGGGGCCTCGCAGGTGTCGAACCCCCGGCCGGTGAAGACCTCCACGTCCGGCGCCAGCGGGTCCCCCTCGTCGGCGCCGTCCTTGGCCGCCGCGGCCGGCCCGCCGAAGAGCCCGCCGAGGATCGCGGCCAGCGCCATCAGCAGCGCGGCGGCATATTGAATGATCTTCGTTCGTCGTCCCATACGGGGAGTGAACGATCCTCGGGACCTGAAGCACCGTCAGACACGCGACGCCGGAGCCCGATGTCAGCCGTCCGTACCAAGCACCAGCCCCGAGGTCGGAACCCCCGTTCCCGCGGTCACCAGGGCCCGCGCGGCGCCCGGGACCTGGTTCACGGCGGTTCCCCGGAGTTGCCGGACCGCCTCGGCCGTGCCGTTCATCCCGTGCAGATACGCCTCGCCGAGCTGGCCGCCGTGCGTGTTGACCGGCAGCGCCCCGGAGGCGATGAAGTCCGCCCCTTCCCCCGGGCCGCAGAACCCGTACTCCTCCAGCTGCATCAGCACGAACGGCGTGAAGTGGTCGTAGAGGATCGCCACATCGACGTCCCCGGGCCCCAGGCCGCCGGTCCGCCACAGCTGGCGGGCGACCGCCCCGGCCTCGGGCAGCCCGGTCAGGTCGTCCCGGTAGAAGCTGGTCATCTGCTCCTGGGCGCGGCCGGCTCCCTGGGCGGCGGCGGTGATCACCACGGGCGGGTGCGGAAGGTCCCGGGCCCGCTCCACGGAGGTCACCACGAGCGCCTGACCGCCGTCGGTCTCCTGGCAGCAGTCGAGCAGCCGCAGCGGCTCGACGATCCAGCGGGACGCGGCGTGCTCGGCGTGCGTGATCGGCCGGCCGTGGAAGTGGGCGGCCGGATTCGTCGCCGCGTACCGGCGCCCGGCCACGGCGACCTCCCCGAAGACCTCGGGCGTGAGCCCGAACGTGTGGAGGTACCGCTGCGCGGCCATGGCGACCCAGGACGCGGGGGTCAGCAGCCCGAACGGCAGCACCCAGCCGAGCGCGGCGCCCTCCGCCGTGGGGGCCCGGTGCTGCACGCCGGAGCCGAAGCGGCGCCCCGACCGCTCGTTGAACGCGCGGTAGCAGACGACGACCTCCGCCACCCCGGACGCCACCGCCAGCGCGGCCTGCTGCACGGTGGCACAGGCCGCCCCGCCGCCGTAGTGGACCCGGGAGAAGAAGGACAGCTCACCGATACCGGCCGCCTGGGCGACGGTGACCTCCGGGCTGGTGTCCATGGTGAACGTGACCAGCCCGTCGACATCGCCCGGGGCGAGCCCGGCGTCGTCCAGGGCCGCCCGCACCGCCTCGACCGCCAGGGTCAGCTCGCTGCGCCCCGAGTCCTTGGAGAACTCGGTCGCGCCGATACCGGCGATGGCGGCCCGGCCGCCGAGGGCGTCACGGCTGCGGAGGCTCACCGGGCACGCTCCGACGGGGCGAGCGGTTCGGGCCGGTCCGGCAGATCCGGCGGTTGTGGCTGGTCCGGCGGTTGCTGCTGGTCCGGCGGCTGTGGCTGGTCCACCGGGGCGCCCTCGGGCGCGGACCGCGCCCCCTCCACCGGGGCCCCGTCCGGCAGCTCGACGGTCACGGTGCCGGTGACATGGTGGCCGAGGCCGTTGGCCCCGACGACCCGGACCTCGGCGGTCCCGTCGGCCACGGCGGTGACGGTGCCGCTGAGCACCATCGTGTCCCCGGGGTAGTTGGGCGCCCCGAGCCGGATGGCGATCCTCCGCAGCCGCGCCCGGGGCCCGAAGTGGTCGGTGATGTACCGGCCGACCAGGCCGTTGGTGGTGAGGATGTTCATGAAGATGTCGGGCGAGCCCTTCGCCCGGGCCGCCTCGGCGTCGTGGTGGACGTCCTGGAAGTCGCGGGAGGCGATCGCCCCGGCGACGATCAGCGTCCGGGTGACCGGCACGGTCAGCGGCAGCAGTTCGTCACCGGCGCACGGGCGGGCGGTGGCACGGACGGTCACACGGACTCCTTCGTCGGCGGGGCGGCTACGGGGCCGGGGAACGGCGGGATGACGGGGCCGGGTCCTGTCCGGGGCCTGATTCCGGGTCCTGACTCCGGGTGGTGGTGCCGGGTGGTGGTGCCGGGAGGCCGGGTGGTGGTGCCGGTTCCGGAGCGGTGTCCCTCTTTCCCGAGCGGCGTCGTCGCACGGCCCGCGTCCCGGTCCGCGCGGTCACCGCGCTCCGCGGCCGTGCCCCACCGCCCGGAACACGGGCAGGGTCAACTCCTCGTCCGCCTCCAGGAACTCCAGTTCGACGGGCATCCCGACACGCACCTCGTCGTACGGCACCCCGGTGATGTTGCTGATCATGCGCACGCCCTCCGCCAGCTCCACCAGGGCCACCGCGTAGGGCCCCGCCCCGCCGGTCGCCCCGCCGTCCGCCGTTCCGGTGGCCCCTGCGGGCTGCGCGGAGAAGGCGGGGAACGGCGGATGGTGCATCACGACGTACGAATAGACGCTCCCGGCGCCCGCCGCCGCCACGGTGTCCCACTTCAGCGAGCCGCAGCCGTTGCAGCCGGGCAGCCAGGGGAAGCGCAGTGCCCCGCAGCCGGTGCAGCGCTGGACGAGCAGTTCGCGCCGGGCGACCCCGTCCCAGAACCCCTGGTTGTCCGCGTTGATCACCGGGCGGGGGCGGCGGGCCGGTGGCGGCTTCCGGACGGGCGGCTTCCGGGCGGGCGCGTACTTGAGGACCCGGAACCGGTGGGTGCCCGCGAGCTCGCCCCCGGCGCGGATCTCCATCCGGGTGGTGATGAAGTGCCCGGTGCCCAGCTTGGTGGTCTTCCGCGGCGACACCGCTTCGATGACGGAGTCGTAGCCGATCCGGTCCCCGGGCCGGAGCGGACGCAGATACTCCTGCTCGCAGTCGGTGGCGACGATCGAGGTGAACCCGGCGTCGTCCAGCAGCGCGAACAGCTCGTCGAACACGGTGGAACGGCCCTGGTGCCCGGAGAGCCCCGCCATGGTCCACGCCTGGAGCATGGCCGGGGGCGCGACGGCCGGATAGGCGGCGCCGGTGTCGCCCATCGCCTCGCACCAGTGCCGGATCATCGGCTCGTTGACGGGGTCCCGGCCCTCCCCGCCGACCGTCGCCGGACGCCCCACGTAGGCCACGAGCCGCTGATGGAGCTCGTCGGGCGGCGCGGCACGCCCCGCGTGCCCCTCCGTGCCGCCGGGGGCCTCGGCACCCTCGACGCCCTTGCCGTCACCGGCACTCCGCTCGGTCACCGCGCACCCCTTCCCGGCCTCCGTACCCGAGAACGCATTTTCTGACTGTCCGTCAGATACCTGGGGGTGTCAAGGGCGGGGGTGAGCGGCTCCGGCGGGTGACGGCGCCGGAGGCTTGCGTTCCTCCGCGTACGCCAACTGCCGGCGCGGGGCCTGGGCACCGAGCGGATCCGGAAAAGAGGCTGCACGACGACTTCGGGGTGTCGTCGTGCAGCCTCTCGCCCGCTCCCGCACGGCTGCTGGGAGGCAGCCGATCACCTCGGCCGGGTCGCGGGCCGGTTCATCGCGCCGGTCGCTTCATCCGGGAGAAGCCGGTCACTTCAGCTGGGAGAAGTTGACCGTCGCGCCGGTCTGGGACTGGGTGACCGTGGCGGGGCCGGGACCGACCACGCCCGCGGAGTTGTTCTGGTTCGACGCCCCGGCGCCGGTGGAGACCTGCTGGGTCGTGGTGGAGTTGCCGCTGTTGGTGCCCGCCACACCGCTTTCGGCCATGCCGGCGGTGCCGGCATTCGATCCGTTGCCCGCACCCGGGCCGTTGTCGGCCTGCGCCCCGCCGGTGAACAGCACGGCGGCGAGGGGCAGCGAGGCGACCGCGGCGAGAGTGCGTGCGGTACGGATGCTCGGCATGGAGGTCCTCCAGAAGGGAAGTACAGGGTGCTGTGAGGCGGTTGACCGCTGCCTCGGGTACGACGTCGCGGAGGCAAAGGTGCCCATCCGGCCACCGCCGAATCGCCCAGCCACTCCGATTCGCCCGCAGGCGTGAGGAGTTCCCGGCAAACCTCTCCCGCACCACCCGAACCGGTGGCCTCAGGGCACTACTTCGGGAAGCGGAAGCCGTCCACGGTCCGGTCGAAGACCGAGCGGTACTTGGTCCAGTCCTCCGCGGGGGCACTGAGGAAGATCACGTACCGGGTGCCGTCGGAGCCGTTGAAGGCCAGCTCCACGGCCCGGTACTTCCGGACCCTGCCGGTGAAGGTGAACTCCCAGTAGCCGGCCTGCTGCCCCCGGAAGGTCGTCGCGTTCATCTGCACCCGCTGGTAGTTCGGGTTGTCGCGGCGCGTCTGCTCCTCCTCGACGTCCCGCCAGTGCTTCAACGGATCGGTCCCGGCGAACCGGTTCGCCTCGATACGGAGCCCCACCAGGCCGGAGGGGTCGACATGGGCGATCTCGCCGTTGCTGGTGGCGGTCCGCTTCCAGTCCTCCGGCACCGGCACGGACGCGCCGTTGCCCAGCTCCCGGAGCCGGAAGCCGTCGGGCACGGGCGAAGGGGCGGCGTGCGGGGAGCCGCTGGAGCTGCTGACGGTGACCGGCGGCGCCTTTGTGTCCCCGGAGTTGTTCACCAGCAGAGCACCGCCGGCGCCCGCCGCCGCGAGGGCGACGACGGCCAGGGACAGCAGCGCCGCCCGCCGGCCACGCCGCCGCGGGGCCCCGCGGGACGGGGCCGTGGCGTCGGATGCCGCGGAGATCGGCGCCGTCGGCGCCGGGGGAGTCGGCTGATCCGGGACCGGCGTCCCGGCATCCGCAGCCGCGTGGGCCACGGTCTCCGCCGCCGGCACCGGGCGCGTCCCGGCCGGGGCCGCGGAGGCCGGCGGTTCCTGGGCGCCGGCCGTGGTCCGGGGAGCGATGGTCCGGGGAGCCGCGCTCCCGGACGCCATCTGCGACAGAAGCTCTTCGACCCGCCGGGCGTCCGGGCGCTCCCCGGCGTCCTTGGCGAGCAGCCCCTCGATCACCGCGGACAGTTCGCCGGCCTCGCGCAGCGGTTCGAGCTCCTCGAACGCGATGGCGTGAGCGGTGGCGAAGGCCGACTCACGCCGGAACGGAGGGCGGCCCTCCACCGCGTGGTAGAGCGTCGCGCCCAGCGCCCACAGGTCGGAGGCCGGACTCGCCGGCTTGCTCCTGAGGCGCTCGGGCGCCACGTAGTCCATCGACCCGACGAACTCGCCGGTCGTCGTCAGGGCGGGGGTCCCGGAGGACACCGCGATCCCGAAGTCGGTGAGGACGGTCCGCCCGTCGTACCCGAGCAGCACGTTGGCGGGCTTCACGTCCCGGTGCAGCACGCCCGCGTCGTGGGCCGCCCGCAGCGCGGCGGCCACGGAGGAACCGATCCGGGCGGCCTCACCGACGGGCAGCCGGCCGCGTTCCTTGACGGCCCCGCCCAGGGTGACCGAGGGGACGTACTCCATGACGATGCACGGCTGGCCGTCGTCGTCGACGACATCGTGGACCACGACCACGTTGGGGTGCGTGATCTGCGCCGCGCTGCGGGCCTCGCGGCGCATGCGCTCCTGCAGCACCCGGATCTCGTGGTCGTCGAAGTGCTCGGGAACGATGAGCTTCTTGACGGCGACGTCCCGGCCGAGCAGCACGTCCTCGGCCCGCCACACCGTGCCCATGCCGCCCCGGCCGACGCACTCGGTCAACTGGTACCGGCCGACGAGGAGCGTCCCCGGATCGGACACCTCGGACCCCCCTTCTCGCACGGCCGCCGGAAAACGCGGCGCGGCCACGATAGCCCTTGGAAGCGGAGCCTCCGGATCCGCGTCCGGCTTGCGAGGAGGGCCATGACGTTCGGCACCGGGTGCGCTACGGCCCGTACCTGACACGGCCCCCGCCGGGCCGCACCCGTGGACCTTTCGCCGGGCGGCCGACTCCCGGCGGGAGGGGAAAAGCCTCCGGAAGCACGCACGGCCTCGTGCAGTCCGCGCAGCCTCGTGCAGCCTCGTGCGTTTCCGCGAACATAAGCTACCTGCGCGTAACCGGACGAGTGCATTCCGTAAGTTTTTCGACTCTGGTCATGCACGTTCGGGCATTGCCGATCGCTATAGAGGTGGAGAGCACAAGTGGTGCCCTCTGGAGTGCCGGGGCGGGGGCCGTCACTCCGACCGACCACCGATAGGACCCGAACGTCGTGAACCTTCAACTCGCTGGTGACCTCGTCATGGTTGCGCTGGCGGCCCGCGTATTCGGTGCCGACGTACACCGCCTGCTGCGCCGCGCCGCCGCAGCCGGGGTACGCCTGGGTGTCTCCGAGTTGGCCCAGTCCCACGGGCGCGACCGGCGGAGGGGAGACCGATGAACCGGACCTCCCGCCCGAACGACGTGACTCTCCTGCCCGGCGGGCTGCCCGCCGACTTCCGCGCCTTCCATCAGCTCATGCGCCCCGCCTACGTCCGGTGGGCGGAACTGCACCTCGACAACAACCGGCACGACGCCGAAGAGGCCGCCGACCACGCCTTCGAGCAACTGCTGCTCTCCTGGCCGGACGTCCTGGCCCAGGAGAACCCGGCCGGCTACGCCTGGGTCGTCCTGAAGAACCGCACCCTGGACCTCGCCCGCGCCCGCAACCGCCGAGCGACCGTCATGGACACCGCCGCCTTCGAGACCACGGCCCTGTGCAGAGCCGTCGACCCGATAGGCGAACTCGAGGAGAGCCTGTCGATATACCAGGCCATCCGGCAACTTCCCGAACGACAGCACGACGTCATCGTCCTTCGCTACTGCCTGGACCACACCACCGCCGAGACCGCGGACATCCTCGGCATCACCGAGCCCGGTGTGCGCTCCACCGCCCGCTACGCCAAACGTCGGCTCATGGAGACGCTCGGCCTGAACCGGAAGGGAAGCGCCAATGATCTCACCCGTTGAACGCGCCCTGGCCAAAGCCCGCCTGCAGCCACGCCCCTATACGGAAGCGGAACTGGAAGCCGCCGAGATCCGGATCGCGGTGCGGGCCGTCGACCGGATGCTGAACGGAGCCCTCTCCTTCGACGACGAGATGCGGCACGCCCGGGACGAGACCGGCCCGCACCGCCCGCCGGCCCCCTCCCGCCCGCTGCCCCGCTGGGAACAGCAGCTCCGCGCCGAAGCCGCCCGCGACCTCAAGAACCTGTGCCGCGCGGTCGTGGAACAGGAAGGCGCGCTGCACCAGATGTCGACGTTCCTCTCACTGCGCATCCTCGAACCGGACGGCGCACGGGTGCTGGGCTGTGTCCTGCAGCTCGCCACCCGGGAGGACAGCGCCCGCTTCTGGTGGCAGTTCGCCGCGGGTGCCGGGGACACCGCCGCCACCTACTGCCTCTACCTCCACCACATGTCCCTCGGGGAGACCTGGGAGGCGGACTGGTGGTTCACCCAGGCCTCCCCGGAGGATGCGGCGCGGGACGACAGCGGGCTCCGCGACACCCCGGACCTGGCGCTGAGCCTGCGCCTGCTGGGGCTCCTCGCCGCCGACCGGGTCCACATGAGCGCCGCGACCAGCGCGGTCATCGACTACGTCCCCGGAGCGGTCGAGTTCGTCGACGAGGTCGACCTGCCCCTCCCCGAGCCCGACTTCGCCCGGCACATCGAGGAGCTGACGGCCACCACCTGAACCGATGGCCACCCCCTGAACCGGCGGGCCGACGGCCCGCCGACAGGGACGGTGGAACAGCACGGAACGGTGCCTCCCCCACCCGGGAGGCACCCGTTCAGCACACCCCTGCGACCGATGGCGCCCCGGCGGCGTCCGACGCGGCCCGGACGAACGCGCGGATGCGCTCCGTGGTGTTCCCCGCGAGCCACACCGGCCCCCGTTCGATCGGCGGTGCGTCGTGCAGAGGAACGTAGGCGACGTCCGGCCGCGGATAGTAGCGCCGGGCCGGCTCCCCGACCGGAAGGACGCCCCTGCCCATCGCGACCAGCGTGAGCATCTCGGAGAACGACCCGCCGGCCGGCCCCTTCGGAACCGGCCTGCCCGACGGAGTGCGGTCCGGTGTGCGATCCCGCCGGAACGCCGCCGAGGTCGCCTCCGGGTACTGCACCACCGGGTGGTCCGCGAGCACGTCGAGGGAGACCGACTCCTCAGCGGCGAGCGGGTGCCCGACCGCGACGGCGAGCACCCGCTTCTCGGTCAGCAGGACCGGCCCGCAGGCCATGCCGTCGAACGGGTACCCGGCGATGAGGACGTCCACCGAGCCGTCGAGCAGACTCGCGCGGGAGGTGGCCATCTGCGCCTCCCGGATGTCGACCCGGCAGTCGGGGTGCCGCTCGCCGAACAGCGCGGCAGCCTTCAGGAGCACCGGTGCCGTCCCCTCGCCGAGGAAGGCGACCCGCAGCTCCCCCGTGACACCGCGGCCGGCGTCGGCGGCCCGCCGGAGCGCCGCGTCCATCCCGGCGACCAGCGGCGCGAGGTCGTCGGCCAGTTGCCGGCCGATCGCCGTGAGCCGGACCGTTCTGCTGGTCCGCTCGAAGAGCGGGGCGCCGACCCGCCGTTCCAGCCTCTTGATCACCTGACTGACCCGCCCGGTCGTGACGCGCAGGCGTTCGGCGGTCCGCCCGAAGTGCAGCTCCTCGGCAAGCGTCAGGAACGCCTCGGCCTCGCCCCGTTCCAGCATGAACCCTCGATCGTTGAATTGTGCTCAACGATCGTATGCCGAACCGGCCTTGATCGCGATCCCTCCCCGGCGCATCGTGAAGGACATACACCCCGGAACCCCCTGGAGGAGAGCTCATGACCGCCCCGGACACCACCACCGGCCCTCGCCCCGGAGGAACAGCGCCCTCCCTGCGCGTCAAGGCGTTCGACCACCTGGTCCTCAACGTCGAAGACATCGAACGGTCCCTGGACACTTCTACACCGGCCCCCTCGGCCTGGAACCGGTGGGCGTGGCCGAATGGCGGGCCGGCGAGACCCCGTTCCCTTCGGTGAGGATCACCCCGGAGACCATCATCGACCTGGCCGACAGCCCTCGGGGAACATCCAACGTCGACCACATCTGCCTCACCGTGGAACCGCTGGACTGGGACGCGTTCATCGCGTCGACCACCGTCCCCGTCCTCGAAGGCCCCGTCGACCGCTCCGGCGCCCGGGGCACCGCCCGCTCGGTCTACGTCCGGGACCCGGACGGCAACACCGTGGAACTCCGCTGGTACCCCGAGGACGTCACGGCCTGAACCGCGCCCGGCGTCGGCGGCCCGTCCTGGACCGCCGGCCCGGCCGACCCGTGCAACGAGCCAGGAAGCGGACCTGATTCCTCTCCGACGAGGAAGTGCAGCGCCAATACTCAAGCGTCTTGAATCCGTGCTTGCAGACGTTCGGTGAGCACAACATCATGCGAAAGCCACTCCAGCTCCCGCGCTTCCACATCCACGCCCTGCTGATTGAGGATTTCGGCCAGGAAATTCCAGTGGCCGGCCGCCATCTGCTCATACGATCGCCGGGCGAGCTGGGGACACGCGGACGGCACCTGATGGCGTTCTTCGGATGCCTCTACTACGCGGCCAACCGTCCTGGGGAGTCAGCCAACCTTCGGGAAGCCGACTTCAACCTTGCCCGAAGAAGGCTGGGGGGAAGTGCTGCTGTCGACGAGCACTCCCCGCGTCGGCTCCGGGTGGACCGACACGGGCGAGTCGTTCGATACGCGCGGACTGAAGAAGCGAGCCCGCAAGGCGACCCGACCTGTACCGATTCCCCCCGCCCTCGTGCGCCTGGTCCGCGAGCACATCAAGGAGTTCGGCACTGCTGAAGACGGCCGGCTGTTCCGTGCGGCCCAGGGTGGCGGCCTGCTGTCCAAGGAGTACGGGGAGGTTTGGAAGGCAGCTCGGCTCGCGGTGCTGACGGAATCTGAAGCGGCTTGCCCCCTGGCTGACGTGCCCTACTCCCTGCGTCACGCGGGCGTCTCGCTCTGGCTTGAGTCCGGCGTCTCTCCGGCCGAGGTCGCGCGGCGGGCTGGCCACAGCATCGCGGTGCTGTTTCGTTTCTATGCGAAAGCCATTCACCGTGGTCAGCAGCATGCGAACGAACAGATCGCTCGGGCGCTTGAAGCTGCCGACGAAAAGTAGGCCACCCTCGAAGCTCAGACAGCGCCCGCTCTGCCTACGCCAGGCAGAGCGGGCGCCTTCACGTCCTGCGGTGGCCCGCATCCTCGTTGAGCGAAGCTCATCAGCGCTTGAGGACGAGCCGCCCTGGTGGGGGTGCTACTTCCGTAGAAGCTCCCGTAGGAGAGTCACCACCGCTGCTGCCGTGCCGAGCGCTGCCCCTATAGCCGGGTCTTGCAAGACCAGGTAGGCCGTGAGGACACCAACGAACATGAGCAGAAGAGTGCGTGTGCTGATCTGGTCCATGTACCTCTCCAAGTAGACGCCTTGGAACCAGCGTCAGCACTCGTCAGCCTCACTTGACGGCTTCTGACAGTCATCCGTGATCTTTTACAGTCACTGACAGTTCATGACGCTTGGTGACATCATGGGCAGGTCATGTGGTGAGGCAGCGGGGGGTGCCTCTATGTCTTTCGTCAAGCGAGCCGTGGGGTTCTGGGTTGGTAGAAGGTGCCGTCGCGGAGCATGGCGAAGAGGACGCTGATGCG
>NZ_JBIASV010000014.1:0-220334 GCF_042891165.1 Streptomyces sp. NPDC001922
CGCATCAGCGTCCTCTTCGCCATGCTCCGCGACGGCACCTTCTACCAACCCAGAACCCCACGGCTCGCTTGACGAAAGACATAGAGGCACCCCCCCGGACGACGGCCGCCGACTGTTCGCCGAACTGATCCTGCAAGAGGCCGAGGGCCGCCTGTCACTGCCGTGCACGAGCCTGCACCGGGTGCACAACCGGGCCCGGCTGCTCCGCGCGCTGTATGAGCGGCTGGACCGCCTTGAAGCTGCCGTGCCCGCCGACGAGTCGACGGCCGCGGCCCCCTGAGCCGTCTCCCGGCGCCCTCCCCCGTGGGCCCGGGCGACGCACGAAGCCCCCGGCGGCTGCACCAAGCGCCGCCGGGGGCTTCTCCCGTCCGCCTCGCGGGCCGGGCGCGATCAGGCGGCGACCGGGACGCGCGCGTCGTACTGGGCCACGGTCCAGGCGATGATCTGGCAGGTGTAGATGAACCAGTAGTCGTACTCGGTGAACTCCCACCCGGTGGTGTCGAAGCGGAAGCCCCCGAACTCGAACGCGGCGAGCGCGGCCCTGGCGCCCGCCTCGGTCTCCAGGTCGGCGCTGCTGTAGCGGGAGAACAGCGCGGAATGCCGCGACGGGTATCCACGAGGACACCACTGGGGCGGCGGCGGCATGGGAGAGGTTGGGTGTTCCACGCCCGGTGACAGCGGGCGTGCGAGAGGCGGTGCGGGCGTTCCACCGGGGGCGGGAGATCCCCAGCCCCTCCAGCAGGGGGCCATAGGCGGTGCGGTCGGCATCGACCGTGACCGCGACGCGGTCATTGCCGGCCTCACACTGCCCTGGAGCTCCGGCGTCGTCGAAGGCCACGTCAACCGGATCAAGATGCTCAAGCGCCAGATGTTCGGCCGGGCCGGCTCCGCTCTACTGCGGAAGAGGGTGCTTCTGGCCAGCTGACTACAGCCACCCATAGCGTGACGGGGACGAGAGAAGATGCACCATGGATCCCCGCATACCCCGCCTGCGTCGCAAGCTGGCCGCGATCCCGTTCCAGCCACTGCGCAGCCACTCCTTCGGGGAAGAACAACACAAGTTCTTCCCCGGTCCGAAGCTGGCGGAAGCACGCGTCGCTGCGTTTGAGGCCGAGCACGACATCGTTCTTCCTCACGCCTATCGGCAGTTCCTCACGCACATCGGCGGCTCAGGCGCGGCACCGTTCTACGGCCTCATGCCGCTGGAGCGGTGTTCCCTGCTGGTTATGGGTCCGCCCGGAGAACCAGGGGCACCCCGAGGCTTCGGCTGCGTGGGCCCCGGGCCACATGAACGCGACCTCTTCCTCCACATCATCGAAATGGGCTGCACCGATGTATGCGTCCTCGGGGTGACCGGTCCACTCACCGGCCGCGTCCTCGTTGGTAACAGCGACGGGTACTGGGGCCCCAACGTCTCCTCCGCCACCGACTTCCTCGACTGGTACGAACGCTGGCTCAACCGCATGAGCGCCGGGCGCGACAACCGGGCCCTGGAACTCACCTCGCCTCGACTTCGTGCCCATTCCGAACCGCCATCGCATGGCTCCGAAGATCTGACTCTCCGTATCCGCTCCACGGAATGTGAGCCAGAACCGAAACTCGTGAACAAAGCCAGGTCGAGGGTGTCGAACCCGGTCTCGGTGCGGCTGGTGGGCGCTCGAAGTTGACGTACCAGTTCCTCAGCCCGGCCGCGGTGAAGAAGCCCCCTCCGCAGCGGGGGCGTGCCCGGCGTCGCGCTGCGGCGTCAGCGGCCGGCGGGCTCGGGGTAGCGCCGGCGGCGCCGGTCCGGGTCGTCGACGCCGATCTCGTACCAGGGCTCGCCGCGCTTCAGCCGGGGCAGGGTGTTCACACACACCGCGACAGTGATGCCCCGGACATGGGCGGTGAGCGCCTGGCGGCGGTTGTCGAGCAGGTGCTCCTCCTTGCCGGCCAGGACGACGTGCAGCCGCGGGAAGGTCTTCGAGCGGGTGTAGCGGTGGCGCTGCCAGAAACCAACACGTACCCGTGGCAGTGGACGCCGGAGGACGTGGAGGCGTACTTCGCCGCTCAGTTCACCAAGGACCCGCCGCCGCCCACTCGACGGTCCGCGGTCAGCAGAACGACCTGGAGCTGTTCTGCGCCTTCATCACGGACAGCCGCTACGGCTGGTCGGCGGCCTGCCTGGAGGAGTTCGGGCAGCATCCCGAAGGCAACCGACTCATCCTCGACCGCCAGCCCGTTCCTCTGCCCCCACCGCTCGACATCCATGTCGAGCAGCTCGCCACCGAGCACGACAAGAAGACCGACCCCAGGCCGACACCGACATGGCTTTTCCGAGGCAGCTACCCGGGCCGGCCCATGCCCGTGAGCACTCTCCAGAGACGGCTCAACTCCCATGGCACCAGAGCCAAACCATCCCGAGTCACCGCCTGCCTGAACCTCGCCCAGGACCTGCCGCCGGCCGTCCTGGCCTCTGTCACCGGCATGCACGTGATTACGGCGGAGCAATGGCACCGACGGGCGGCACCCGACTGGGGCGCCTATCTGGCCGCCCGGCGCCAGGCGAAGAGCGCACGCGCCGAATGACGCTCCCCGCCAGTTGTTCAGGCTCGACGTTGTGCCTCGACGAGGCGATCGCCATACAGGAGCGTGCCTGCCTGCTTGACGTGTCGCAGCACAGGTGAGACTTCCATGCTCTGCAGGCCGGTCAGGGACCCGATGCGGTCCGTGGTGAACTCGAACAGTTCGTCAAGGTCGCGGCAGTGCGCGACGGCGTGGATGTTGTAGGTGCCGGACACGGCCGCAGCAAAGGCGATCTCAGGTTCCTGCGCAAGTGTGCGTCCGACGCTCTTAACGGCCGACGGATGTACGCGCAGCCACAGGTTCGCCCGCGTGTGATAGCCCAGTGCGGCTGAGGCGATCTCGACGTCGAGGTGCACGACGCGACGCTCCAGCAGAGCGTGAAGGCGACGTGATACCCGACCTGGAGTGGAGTCCGCCGCCGCGGCGAGGTCGACGAGACTGGCGCGACCGTCTGCGGCGAGAGAGCCGAGGATTTTCTCGTCCTCTGCGGTGAGGCGCACGGGATCGCGGGCGACGACCGGGGCTTCAGTGAAAGGCGGACCGTCACTGCCCAGCATGGCTTCCTGCTCCGGAGACAGGACGCCGTGCAGCGCGGCCCAGTAGTGGCCGCGGCCTCCCATGAACTGACGGAGCATCGCGAAGGCGTTGACGTCGAGTACGGCCGCGGTACGCGGAAGCCGCTTTCCGAGCAGGTCTTCGCGCTGCTCACGGGTCCGTGACTGAGTCGCGCAGGTGATTTCGCAGCCGGCCGCGCTCAAGGCGACCCAGTTGACATCGTCACGCTTGGCGAGTGCGTCGGCGATCGCCGAGACGCTGCCGGGGCGGCAGCGCAGTCGCACCAGCCACCTGCTCTGCCCCAGCGTGCCTGGATTCACCATTCCTGCGACGCGGATGACGCCGTCGGCGCACAGGCGCCGGTAGCGGCGCTTGACGGAGCCTTCCGTGAGGCCGAGCGCGTTCGCGATCGAGGCGAACGAAGCCCGCGGAGCGACCTGAAGAGCACGAATGATTCGCACATCATCGGGCTGCACAACGCCGGATTCACACATTCGTATACCTTCCATGAAGAGAATCCTATGAAAAAGGCCCCTTGATTCGCTCCGATAACAGCGCGGCGAGCAGACTTGCGAAGCGCTGCCGGACAGCCGCAACAACCCGCTGAGACGGCATCCCGGTGCACGAAGTGAGCTCGCCGCGTAAGAACGGAGATGCCCCTGTATGCCATCGACTGGCGCAGATCGACACACGCCGACAGCACTCATCGTCGGGGCCTCGCGTGGCCTCGGTCACGCGATGGCGGCCGAACTCCTCGACCGGGGATGGAGTGTCATCGGTACGGTCCGCGACACCACCACCCGAACGCCTCTGCATGATCTCGCGGACCGGTCTGGCGGGCGCGTGAGTATCGAGCACCTCGACATCAACGAGCCCGACCACCTGGCGCCCCTGCATGAACGCCTCGCCCACCGCCAACTCGACCTGCTCTTTGTCAACGCCGGCACCACGAACAACGAGCAGACCCCGATCGGGGCGGTTCCGACATCGGACTTCGTCCAGGTGATGATCACCAACGCCCTCAGTCCCATGCGCGTGATCGAAGCGCTCGAAGACCTCGTATCCCCCACCGGACTGATCGGCGCGATGTCGTCCGGGCAGGGCAGCATCACGAACAACACGACCGCCGGCCGCGAGGTCTACCGCGGAAGCAAAGCGGCCCTGAACATGTTCATGCGCAGCTTCGCGACCCGGCAGTCCGAGACACAGCGCACCTTCGCCCTCCTGGCACCAGGCTGGATTCGCACCGCCCTGGGTGGGCCGGACGCACCGTTCACCGTCGAGGAAAGCGCCCCCCTGCTCGTGGATGTCCTGCTGTCCAAGCTGGGCATACCCGGTCTGGCATATCTGGACCGATCAGGTCAGACCGTGCCCTGGTGAACCAACCGATCACCACGCCGGGCGGTCTGACGAGAACGCCTCAGTCGGCGCTGCACGCCGGGTCCGTCCAGGCGTCACCCGATGCCACCTGATGTGGCCGCCCCCGCAGAACACAGAAACGAAGAGGCCATGCCGCTCATCGCGATCGAAGAACACTGGATCATGCCGGACGTGACGTCCGCGCTGCGCGCTGCGCCGCTCAGCGACGAAAGTCTCGCCTTCAACGAGATGGGCGACAACCAGCAACGCCTGGAAGACCTGGCGGCCGGCCGCACCGCGGCCATGGACGCTCAAGGCGTCGACCTGTCCGTCCTCGCCCTCACCCCACCGGGAACCCATCCGCTGTCGCCCGAGAAGGCCCTGAGGCTGAGCCGCGCCGCGAACGATGTGGCCGCCGAAGCCGTCTCCCGCAACCCGACCCGTTTTCGGTCACTGTCCACCCTGCCCATGTCCTCGCCGAAGGACGTCGCCGGCGAGCTTGAAAGGGCGGCCGGCATTGGGCACGTAGGCACCATGGTCTATGGCCGGGCAGGAGACCTGTTCCTCGACGATCCCGCCTACGACGGCTTCTTCTCGGCCGCGTCGGAACTCGGCCAGCCGGTGTTCATCCACCCTCAGCTGCCGTCGAACGCTGTCCGTGACTCCTCGTATCGAGGCTTCGACGCCATGACGGATCTCGCGCTCGCCACCTTCGGGTGGGGCTGGCACCTGGACGCCGCGACGGCGGCCCTGCGCCTCATCCTGCGAGGCACATTCGACCGTCACCCGGACCTTCAGATCGTGCTCGGCCACTGGGGAGAGATGCTGCTGTTCTGGCTGGACCGAGCCGACAGTCTCTCCCGTATCGCCGGATTGCAGCGACCGGTGTCGGACTACGTCCGGTCGAACTTCCACATCACCGCATCCGGCATGCTCAACCCGGCCCTGCTGCAGCATGCCCTGTCCGTCACCTCCGCCGACCGGCTGATCTTCTCGACCGACTACCCCTTCCAGCGGCCGGCCAAGGAGGAGATCGATCTCTTCCTGAACCACTTCTCCACAGATGCGGAACGTGAACAATTCTCATGGGCCAACGCGGCTTCCCTGTTCGGATTTGACCTCCCATCCTCGGCCCAGGGCGAGAACGCCTGATCGGAGAACCGCGTCCCACGGACTCCGAATATCGCGTACTTGGAATGACGCTCCCCGCCGGTCCCCCCGAGCGCCGTTACCGAGCCGTGATCATCGAGCGGGCGCCGCACATGACCTGTCGCAGCGAAGGTTGAGCACTGTCACCGAATGTTGGTGACCGCCAGGTCTTCTCACCGAAGGTTGAGTGGCTGCTGCAGCTTGCGCGGTCATCGCAGCCCGAAGCGCTCGGCCCAGGCGGTCACATCGGCGGTCGTCGCATTGCCGCCGCAGACCACCAGGCCGAGCTTGGCACCCTCACCGACGTGCTCCAGCACCCGGCGTGCTGCGGGCAGCAGGCATCCGGCGGCGGGTTCGGCCCAGACCTTCGCGTGGTCGGCCAGGTCGAGGGTGCCCTGCACGGCCTCGGCGTCGGTCACCGTGAGGACATCGGTGACCAGCGCCGAGGCATGCTCGTAGGTGAGCTGTGAGGCGCTGGGGGCGCTCAATGTCGAGACGATCGAGGACAGTTCGACCGGCACCGGCCCTCCGGAGGCCAGGGCCTCCGACATGGCTCGCGCGCCTTCGGTCTCCACGCCCCAGATCCGTACACCGGGACGGCGTGCGTGCAGCGCGGTGGCGACCCCGGAGATCAGCGCCCCGCCGCCGATGCTGACGAGTACGTCGGTGAGCTCCCCGGCATCCTCCGCGAACTCCAGGCCGACCGTGCCCTGGGCAGCGATGACGACAGGGTCGTCGAAGGGATGGACCAGGGTGAGCCCCTTGCTCCGGAGTTCACCCACGAGGGCGAACGCGCCGTCCATGGTGTCAGCGAGGATGACGCTCGCCCCGGAGGCCTCGGCGATGTCCACGGCGCGGCCGGGGGCGGACCGTGGCATGACGACGGTCGCTTTGATGTCCAGCGCGCCGGCCATGACCGCGATCCCGATGCCGTGGTTGCCGCCGCTCACCGCTACGACCCCGGCGGCCCGTTCAGCCTCGCTGAGCGTGAGCAGCTTCGCCGTCGCGCCGCGTGCCTTGAAGGAGCCGGTGCGCTGCAGTAGTTCCAGTTTCGCGGTGACATGCGCGCCCAGGAGTGCGGACAGCCCGGGGCTCGGCACCGTCGGGGTCCGTATGACATGCCCGGCGATCCGCTCGGCCTCGGCTTCCACGTCCGCGACAGTGATCAGCACATTCGCCTCCAACGCATAATCCAAGCCGCGGTGACCGGGATCCGCACCATCTACGGCAGAGGGACGGCGTCCACGCGGCCGCCGCGCCCGCGCACAGTGATCAACCGCGCGGCAGTTCCATCACCCTACGCCGCCCGCGCCCTGGCCGACCCGGGCCATGAAGCCCCGCCCGTCTCGGTCGGTCATACGCGTCAACGCGCCGCTATGGCCGCCACGTGGTCGAAGGACCCCGCGAGCGGCCGGCCACCCTGCCGGTGCCCAGCGTCTGAGCTCCACCCACGTCATCAAACATGTCGTCCACGAACGTCCCCTGCTGCTGTGCCGGCCGAGCCGTCCGGTGATCACAACGGATATCGCGAAACGTCTCCCGCAGACACTGACACAGCCAGCATCCCGGGCGCTCACCCTTCGGTGAGAATGCTCAACCTTCGCTGCGACAGGTCAGCACAGAGCTCGGAGACGATCGCGAACGAGGTCGTCACCATCGGCACCGCCATGGCCGGCGGCATCGCCGCGTGCATGGTCTGGCCGTGCACCATGCCGTTGCGGATCTTCCGGCCGTAGTCGAGGTACTCCGCCTGCCGGGCCGTCAGGATGCACGCGTCGGCGCCCTGCTTGATGAGCTGGAACAGCGGCTTGGTGCCCGCGTCCGGGATCTGGTCACGCAAAACGATCTCCACCGCGATCAGGGAGTGCATGACCGCCACGGTGGAAAACTCGTAGCAGTAGTACGACTGGCGCAGCAGCTCGCGGGCTGTGCGCAGGACGGTCGCAGCGGCCTCGGGAGCCCGGCGGGCACGACCAGGTCCTCAACGAGGTCGTGCATGTCGGCGTAGCTTCGCAGCACCTCGGCCACCAGACGAAGTTGTGGGCGCGTTCGCCCGGGCCCGGGAACGGCAGCCGCTGTGTGGTCATCCCCGCAGTCTCAGCGGCATGCCCCGGGCGGCAGCGGCTTTCCCCCGGGGCGTCGCGCAGCGTGCCGGGACGGAGACATCTCCATGCCTAATGGGCGGAATGTCGCAGGTGGCGGACCTGGACGAGGGGCAACGCGAACGCCGGCCCGGCGGGTGCGCTCACCGTCGGTGCGCGGACACTATCCACAGGCCCGCGCACCGAGCATCAGTTCCGAGGCCGCCACGATCAGCGGGGCGGCCCGTACGTGAGGAGCTGTCATGCCCGAGAACACCGTCACCGCGCCGCTCGCTCCGATGGCGCCGGAAGACGTCGCCAGCGCCTTCGCCTACATCAGGGCGTTGCAGGCCGACGACATCGACACCGCCTGCGCGGTCATCGAGGACACGGCGACCTCGAGTTCGTATGGGGACCGCGCATCCGCCTCAGCCGGTGAGCAGCCGGGAACAGTCAGCGGGGCCGGGCAGGGTGATCCTGTCTGGCGCCGCTGTCGTCGGGTCAGCCGAAGTCGAGCGTCTCCTGTGTGAAGTCGCCCGGGGCCGGGCCTGACCGCACTCGCCGCCCTCGGACTCGAAACTGAGCAGGCCGAACCATCCCGAGGCGTCTCTCGGGTGGCTGGCTCACCGCCGTGTATCCGGCGGAGTGTGGACGGATTGCGCAGAGGTGTGGATCCGCTGCTAACGACCTTCGTCAAGGGCCCCGGCAGGCTGGTCGGTGACGGATCCTCGGACATACAGGCGAGGGACACACCCGAAGCCTCGTTGCCCGGGGGCGGATGCACTGCCGAGGAAGGTGATCATTTCGTGAAGCGCAAGATCGCTGTTGCCGTTGCGGGGCTCTCCCTGGCCGCCGGTTCTCTGGTCATGGCCTCCCCCGCCGAGGCCAGCACCTCACAATGCCAGAGGTACCTCAAGCAGAAGGGCTATGTCGTCGGCCCGAAGGTCAAGGCCCATTGCAAGACGGGCTCGTACGGCGGCCTGAATGAAACCCTCTGCTTCGCACGTCTCGTCGGCATAGGTGTGAAGAGAGCGCACGCCGGCAAAGCCTGTGCGCTGGCTGACGACTGAGCCTGAGGTCACCCGCAGGCAATGCGCCGGCTCCTTCCACAAACGGACGGCCCCGATCCCGCAACGTCGGTCGGGGCCCGTGCCGCACACAGTAGGTGAACCAAGGGCCGGCTGAGGATCAGCCGTATTCCGCGGCAGGAGCAGCCCCTGCCGGTTGCGCCGCGCCCCGGGCCTCAGGGCGCGGCCGGCGGCGCGGGGGCGGGGCGGTGCTGTGCTGTGGCTCCGGTGGCCGAGCACGAGGTCCGCAGCCGGCGGACGGTACGCGATGGCGACGCGGCCGTGCTCATTCGGGTCTGCGTCCTCGACGACGGACACGGGGCCGCGGGTGCGGCTGTGACGGTCAAGCCGGTCTTCCGGGCTCGTAGTGCCTCGGTGCACTTCATGCCCGCGCGTGCATCCTCGCCGGCGGCCTGGGCGAGGGTGGTCTGCTTCGGCATGGCGCATCTCCGACAGCTTCACCGGTCGATCGCTCACCTGTCACTCCCGCAGAGCAGCCCCGGTCAGAGGCCGCCTCCGGGCTCGCCTGCGAGACCACCCGGACCTCCTAATGCAGTGGTCGACTGCAGGTAGTCGTCGACGGTCACGGAGCTGTAGAGGCGTACGCTCTTGGTAGTGAGGCGAACGAGGGCGCGGCTGGGGCCTGCGGGCAGGGCGGAGATCAGGCAGGCGCCGTGGGCTAGTCCCCACACGCCGAGGTGGGACATGGGGATCAGGGTCTTCGCCGCGCTCAGCGCTGCCGCGCGGCTGCCGCGCACGTACTCCGCCATCACGCGCTCGTAGCTTGTCCGGAGCAGCGCGTCCAGCGGGCCGCCGACCAGCTCGACGTAGCTTTGCCCGGGATGCGGGGCCGGGCGTATCCGGCGGGTGTTGGACGCCCCGGGCCCCGTAGGGGGCCGGGGCGCTTCGTCGGAGGCCGGTGTGGTGCTGTGGCTCCGGTGGCCGGGCACGAGGTCCGCGGTAGCGGTGGTTACGGTGATGGCGAAGGGTCCGGAGTCAATCGGAGTGACTCCGGACCCCTCGGCTGAGCGGGGGGGGGGGTGGGTCAGACGGCCCAGCCGACGGAGGAGACGTAGGTGTAGCCGTCCCAGTCGGTGCCGAGGGCCTGGATGATCTCGTCCCAGACCGCGTCCAGCTCGGCGGTGTCGCCGGCGGCCGCGGCGGCGTGCCCCATATCCCGGCGTCCCCCGGCTTGTTTGAGTGCTGGTGCAACTTGTTCGATTCCCTTCCTGCATACATCATGGGACTGTGCGTAACGTTGCTCGAAGGAATTGAGCAAGAATGGCCACTTCTCCCACGGAAACTCGTCACTCCGGGTGGTCGATCGATATCCCCATGGTCATCCTGGCCCTGCTCAACCAGTCGGGTGCCCGGATAGGAACCTCCCTGAATGTGACGCGCACGGTTCAGGGACTCGCCTCCCTGGCCGTCCCGCGGTTCGCCGACTCCGTCAGTGTGGACCTGCTCGACTCCGTGCCCTGGGGGAAGGAACCCTCGCCCGATCCGGCCGACGCCGCCGTGGTGCTGCGCCGGACACCCACGTCGCCCTGGTCGTCGGCGACCGAACAACGTCTCCCAGCCGACTGACCATGACGGACCATGACGGAGCGCCCAGTGAATCCGGCAACAGGACGCGGCGCCCAGGCCCCCAGTGGTGCTGCGGCCCGCGAACTGACGCATACGATCGCCCTGCTCTTCCCGCCGTCCGGCGCCGACCGGGACTACCCGGCGGTGCAGCTCGCCTTCATCGGAGGAGTCGCCGAAACCGCCACCACGCACGGCTACGACCTGTTGCTCACGCCCTGCAAGTCCGGGAAGGACCCCTCGTTCCGGCGGATGGTCAGCGAACGGCGCGTGGACGGCGTGATCGTGATGGAGGTCCGCCGGGAGGACGACCGCATCCAGCATCTCGCCGAAACGGTCTTCCCCTTCGTCGCCATCGGCCGGAACAGCGCAACCAACGAGGTGAGCTGGGTCGATCTCGACTTCGCCGGCCTGGCCGGCGGATGCGTTCGGCACCTGACCGAACTGGGGCACCGCAGGATCGCCTTCGTCAACAAGTCGAAGCAGATCTTCACCAGCGAGTACGGGTACGCGCGGCTCGGGAGCGAGGGCTACACCGAGGCGATGACGGAGCTGGAACTGACCCCGCGGGCGTACCCCAGCGGCGACGATGTCGCCGCTGGGGAGGACGTCGTGCAACGGATCCTGCAGGACGACCCGGCCACCACGTCCCTGGTCGTCATGAACGAAGCGGCCCTGGAGGGCATCTACCGCGGGCTGACCCGTCACGGCCGCAGCGTGCCGCGCGACTTCTCGGTCGTCGGCCTGGGGGCCAGCCGCTGGGCGGAGCAGGTGAGCCCGCCGCTCACCGCGGCCGGGATACCGGCCAGGGAGATGAGCCGGATCGCCGTCGAGCTGATGGTGGAGCGGCTCACCTCGCCCGCCTCGCCACCCCGGCACGTCCTGCTGAAGCCGCTGATCACTCTGCGCGCCAGCACCGGTCCCTGCCGGCCGGTTCCCGATGCGGAGACGGAACCGGACTTCCCCGACCTCGACTTCTGACCCTCCGGCTTCGGGCCCGGGATCTTGCGGGAGGCGGCGGCGCTGCTGTGACGCCGTGCCGACGAGGCCGATCAGTCCCCTGACGAGCGGTGGATGGTGGACCAGGACGAGTCGGGCGGCCTGCTGCCGGCGGTGATCGTGGCGGAGGATGTCGGCCCTGGCCGTACTGCGTCCCGCTCGCGTAGATCTCTCGCACGTTGGGCCGTAGGCGTAGCGTGACCCTATGGACCGACGTGGCAGACGGCTCTGCCACGCTCGTCTCGGAGGGTTGCCTGATGACCAGTACCCCGCCTTCGCAGCCTCCGCAGTGGCCATACGGTCCTCCTCCAGCGCGCTGAACTCCAGCATCGGCCCCCTACGGCCCTGCGGGGTATCGAGGGCCACAGGTCGAACTGAAGCTGGGGAAAAGGCTGGGTGGCGGGCATGTTCCACAGGACGGGGTCCGAGAGGTGCATGATGCCGTCCTCGGCGTTGTCATCCGGTCCCGGATGCACGGGCGCACCAGTCAGGACGCACGATCGAGTCTTGGATCGGCTCCGGTTCGCTCGGGTCACTCATGCCCTCAGTCTGGCGTCGGCCCCTGCCCGAGGCAGCCATGGCCCACCCGGCCGCCGTCGGCCGGACTGCTGGATGACGGACGCCGCCATGCCGTGTCAGGCGGCGTCTTCACCACGAGACGAGGCCCCGGCCTTGAGCCGAAAGCATCCAGCATCCCCTCAGGGCCGGCGGCCCTGCGGGGAGTGTGATGCAGCCCACGTCTGTTTTGTCGGATTACCGGGTCCTCGTGCCCCGCCATGATGCGCGTAAGCAACTCCGGGAGTGAGGATGGCAAGTGGACAGCAGTCAGAGCGTCGGGTCGTGGCGGGAACTCGGCAGCCATTTCGGTACCGCTGTGGTGCTGGCTGGTGGCGTACTCGTAGGCGCCGTCAACGTCTATCTGGCCGCGAGCCTGCTGCCGACAGCGGTCGCGGATATCGGCGGTGGACGCCTCTACGCATGGAACATGACCGTGTTCTTGATCGCCCAGGTGGTCGCGACCATGCTCGTGAGCCGGACCCTCGCCCGGATCGGCAGCATTGGCTCTTACCTGCTGGGCTTCGGCGTCTTCGCTGCGGGGTCGGTGCTCTGCGCGGCGAGTCCAGCGATGCCAGTGCTACTGGTCGGCCGCGGCGTCCAGGGACTGGGGGCAGGCTTGCTGACCGGTCTGGGATTCGCTCTGATTCATTCGGCACTGCCGCGCCATCTGTGGGTACGCGGCAGTGCGTTGATCTCCGCCATGTTCGGTCTGGGAAACTTCGTCGGCCCGGCTCTGGGCGGAATCTTCGCGCAGTTCGGATCCTGGCGGCTGGCGTTCGTGGTGTTGGCCCTTGCCTCGGTAATGCTGGCGGCGCTGGCACCAAAGGCTCTCCCGAGCCGCAGCCGCAGCCGCAGCCGCACCGAGAGGGAAACGGCTCCGGTGGCGATGCGCTCGCTGCTGCTTGTCATCGGGGCTGTAGGCGTGGTGAGCATCGCCGGGATCCTCTCGAACACGCTGGCAATGGCGATTCTCCTGGCGCTGGCGCTGGTACTGATCTGGGCCTTCGTAAGGGTGGAGAAGCGCATGAGTGTGCGCGTCTTACCCAGCCTGACCTACCGAGCCGGCTCTGCTTTGCGGTGGGTCTACCTGACCATCGCCCTTCTCGCCTCCGGCGTTGCCGTGGAAACCTTCCTCCCGCTGTTCAGCCAGAGGCTGGGGGGCCTTCCGCCGGTCGCCGCCGGGTTCTTCGGCGCCGCCTTGTCACTGGGCTGGTCGGTAACCCAGGTCGTCAGCTCCTCAGCACGCCGGGAACAAACCGTCCGATGGCAGCAGGTAGCCGGCCCCGGGCTGCTCGCCGCCGGGCTCGCCGTCCTCGCCTTGTTGCAGTACCGCGGCGCATCGCTGCTCGTGGTCATCGTCTGGCTGCCCGTACTCCTGATCGCGGGGGCAGGAATCGGCCTGGCCATGCCCCATCTGTCTGTCGCTGCGATGGCCAGCACGACAGACAAGCAGGAAGGGGAGAAGGCCGCTGCGGCGATCGCGACGGTATTGACGACGTCTACCGCGTTCGGTGCAGCGCTTGCCGGTCTCCTGGTCAACGTGGGCGGACCGTCATCGGTCTCGTCCGCGCGCTGGCTTCTCCTCGGTTTCGCTCTCCTCTCCGCTCTGGGGATGCTCACCGCCCTGCGTGCCGATGGCAGCGGAACTCACGTCGCCCAAGGGCGAAGTGAGAGTGAGATGGAGTCCACCGCGGGCCCCTGAGTCGCTATTGACGCTGATCGCAATCTCATTCAGTCCCAGGAGGTCAGGCCGCTCGGTGCGGCGCTTGCGGCTGCACCGAGCGGCGCCCGACCCGCGAAACATCCCCCGCCGGTGGCGCTGGCAGCGACGCGACCAGCCGCCCACAGGCAGCCCCCCGTCCCGTACGGGCAGGCGCACCAGGCCTACTTGGAGCCGGGCTCGTCCTCGCCTCGCTGCGCCGGAGGGGCGCTGCCTTGAAGAGCCTCGTCCACCCACCGGCGGCTCGTCCGTCCTCCCCCTACCAGCCGATGAGCCTGTGGGAAGCCGGAGCCCGGCGCCACGCCCCTCGCCCAGCAGTTGGGTGGCTCTCCCGGCCCCTGCATCAGCCCACGCCGGTCGCCGTACCGTCGCGCCGGCTGGTGGTGCCAGCCCGGCGCAGCGCAGCACCTCCGGCGAGGTGGGCTGGGGTTCTGCTGTGGCGGGTGGTCGCCCCGTTCTCCTCTCAGTCGGGCGTACTTGACGGGGCCTGGGCGCCCCGGGCCCCGCAGGGGGCAGTGGTCTCCGCCTGGGCACGAGTCGCCGACTTCGCACGACGCTGCGGACGCGACGGCACCAGAGCCGGGGTAGGCGAGGCCGGGGTGGGAGCCGAGGTCTGGGTGACCGAGGCCGGGCCAGCAAGGGCCGGGGCGGCCGCCGCAGGGAGTGCGCCGGTGCCGGGCGCCGGGGCCTCAGCAGCGGGGCCGGGGGGCTCGCACATCGCACCGACGTGCAGGGAACGGCCGTCGGTGGCCTTGAACGGGGCACACCGCCGCAGCGGACACACGGCCCCGGCTCACCCCGAACAGCCCTGCCCTCGGCATCCCGCGCGGACTGCAGCTCGGCGAACGCGGGCGCCGCCGGCGGGCGTGCGGGCGGCTTCGACCTCTTCGGGCGAGGGCAGGTCGGGCATGTCTAGTGCTGTGACCGCATAGGTTCGCCGGGTTGCTGTTGCTGTGAAGCTCGATGCAGCGGATGTGCCGGTGTGCCTCAGCGGTAGTCGGCCAGGCCGTCTGCGAGTTCGTCTTCGTCGCCGTCTCGGATTGCGTAGAGGGCTTGTTGCAGTGCGAATGTGCCGCGGATCGTGGCGAGGCGGGTAAGGAGTCCGTGGTTTGACCAGCTGCCCAGGGCGAGCACTCGCTCCAGGAACTCAGGGCAGTAGCTGGCTCCGATGGCTGCGAGGTCCTCGGCCGGGTCGCTGAGTGTGACGTCGTCCCAGTCGAGTACTCCGGAGAGGTGTGGCAGGCCATGCGTCCACTCCCATAGGACGTTTTCGGCACCGAGGTCACCATGCACCACTGCTCGGGTGAGGTGGGGAAGGCTGTCGAGTGCTGTGAGTTCCCGCTCGGCCCGTAGGCGTCCGCTGTCGGACATGAGCTGGAACAGCTCTGCGCGCACGTTCTCCGCGAACCGTCCCCACTGGCCTTCTGGGGCCTGAGGTAGAACTGCTCGTACCGTCTCTTCGGTGCCGGCATGGGCCAGACCGGACAGCAGCGTGGCGTACTGCGCCGCCACGGTGTCGACCACTTGGGCATTGTTGAGGGCGTCGGTCTCCAGCGGTTCCCCGGGAATACGGCTGAGTACCAGGAACGGCGCCTCGTCGGTGCCGTGGGCGCCGCCCTGGAGCAGCGGCTCAGGTGTGCGGAAGCCGAGGTCGAGGCCAGCGAGTGCGTGTAGTGCGGCCGCACGCTGGGGCAACCGGGCGGCCGCTGCCCGGGTGCGAGGCAGGCACACGACGCGGTCTGAGCCAATGACCACGATGTGGAATTGCCCCTGACGTACGGCCAGGTCGTCCAGTTTGTCGTCGGGCAGCAGACGGCTCAGCAGAGCGCGATGCGTCGTACGGATGCTCACGAGTGTCCTCTGGATCCTTCGATGGGTCGGAAGCGATGTGGACGAAGTTCTGTCAGGCCGCGCCGGCTGACCGACCTGTTCGGGACGCCCGTGCGCACTGGCGCCCCCGCTCCTGAGAGGCGGCCTCGTCACGGAGGCCGTACTGCCCGACACCGGCTCCGCCGCCGTCGGACAGTCGCATTTTCCAGGGTCGGACCAGTTCTCTTCTCGTCGGCGCGGGCGCAGCACGCGTGCGGTGTCGCGCCAAGGGATCGCCTCGGTGTACGGGCTCACCCTTGCAGGCAAATAGTCCGGCATACCCGTTTCGCTGCTCTCCTGTTTACGACAGTCGTGATCACGAAGGTCCATGAACCTGTTGTCATGCGATGACCGACTGCCCGACAAAGACCAGGAGCCTGCTCACCGTCGCCATTCTGACGGCGCTCATGGGGTTGCCGGTGCCGCTCTTGGCCACGCTTCCCGCAGCACCGGCGAGCAGGTTGGCCAGCTGAACGGACCAGTGATCATGGGAGCTCCCGCGCACCATGCGCTGAATGCGAAGGCGCCGTTGCACGGAGGAAGGCGTGGCGCCGGCCCCGGCGCGCAGAACGTCTCTGGACCGCGTGCTGCATTTCCGGCTGACGCGAAGAGCTTCCTCGACGCCTGCAGCCTGGCTGCATGCCCCTGACGTGGAGCACCACTACGAGGTCGTTGACAGACGATCCACTCGGATCGTAGCAATGCGGTATCACAGGTGTTGACCGCCGTCAACGATGATGGTGCTGCCGGTGATGAGCCGCAGGGATGTGACGGCACCGATCAATGAGCAGGCAACGTCGTCTGGGCTGGCGACCACCGGGAGCGGCGCGGACTGGGCCTGTGCCCGGACGGTGGCTGGATCTCGGCCGGGGACGAAGTTCGTGTCGACGGCCGCCGGGGAGAGGCTGAAGATGCGTATGTGCGGGCCGAGCACGCGGGCCAGGGATGCGGTCATGACCTCCAGGCCGGCCTTGGCGGCGCAGTACGCGATGCTGCTACCCAGCCCGGTGAAGGCCGATATCGAGGAGATGTTGGCGATGGCAGCGTCGCCGGACGCGCGAAGCAGCGGCGTGAACGCGCGGATCACTGAGAAGGTGCCGCGCACGTTCAGCGTCAGTATCCGGTCGAAGGCCTCGTCCGTGAGCGCTTCGAGGTCGGAGTGTGCGACCTTCTCGGTGACGCCGGCCGAGTTGACGAGCACGTCCACCGAACGATGGCGGCGGGCGGTTTCCTCGGCGGCGCTGCGGATGGCTGCGGAGTCATCGAGGGGAATGTGTGCTGAGCTGTGTCCTGTACCGGGCAGGGTGGAGATGAGTTCTTGTGCTCGGCTGCTGCCCGCGTTGTAGCCGACGACTACTCTGGCCCCGGCTTCGGCGAGGCGCCGCGCGCAGGCGGCCCCGATGCCGCTGCTTCCACCGGTGACCACGGCCACCTTGCCGGCGAGATCGAAGAATCCCAACCCGTCCGTTCGTATTTCGGCCATGAGCACACCCTTGCCTTAGCCACGTGGGTCCTCAGCTGAATAGGTCACCGTATCAATGTGATGACGGCCCATGGGCCAGGCTGGCGACCCACAGGGCTGGAGTGAGACAGAATTTCGGCATCTGGCTGAATCAGGTACGCCTTGAAGGTGGGCAAGAGTTGCGTACCGGGCATTTGCCCGTCTCATGATGGCAAGAACTCCACGAAGCCGGAGCAGGCTTGGCTGGATCAGTTTACCGTCGATCCTTGACGACTGTTCAAGGGGACGATTTGAGCCACTTTCCGGTCCACTCGCACTAGCGCATCGGACGGCGTTTATTGATGGTGAAAATGGGCTAGGATCACGAAGTATTTCATGCTGCAATCGCATGCCCGAAGCTGCTGACGAATGAGAATCGACTGCGAATGGAGTTCTTCGGAGAAAATCGCAGGCAGGTCAGATTCGAAGCAACATCTTCGCCTGCTGACGTGAAGACAGGCTTCGGTGCAGCGATTTCCTCACCCCATAGGAGCGTAGTGAGTCTGTCATCCGCGCAGTCATATCAGTGGACCGGTCGGGTACTCCAGTCGTTGCGCCGCAGCCTTCTTGAACATGACTTTCTTGAAATACTTCCGGCCATACTTTCCTCCGAGGATGAGCCAGGTGCGCGACACTCAGTGGCGGTCCTGGGGGACAGGGCAAGGCCGAAAGTGACGGTGGAGGACGGCCGGGTCTCGGTGGACGGGAAATGGGCGTACCACTTACCCGTGAGCCACTCAGTGGAAAAGCAGATGGCTCTCGAGCACGCCGACCGGGTCTACTGCCTGACCCCGTGCCTGCGACTCCTCATGGACGGCGAGGAGACGTCGGGAAAGCACCTCTACACTTTCTTCCAGCTGGTCGTCGAGTGGCGGGCCGCAGACGCGGACGAGGTCCTCACCGTCACCGAGAGCATCCTCGGCAGCTTCGCCCGCCATCTGGAGCCGATTCTCCCGGACGAGGCGGGCACGGCCTCCACTCGGCTGAAGGGACTGCGAAGCGGGCCCTATCCCCGGGTTTCCTTCGCGGACGCGCTCACCCTTGCTGGCCGCAAACCGGACGAGCCGCAGAACACGGATCTGACCCGCGACGAAGAGCGGATTCTCACCGACCACTTCACCTCACCGTTCTGGATCCACCGCTACCCGCTCGGTGTGCGTGACTCGCTCTACCAGAGAGGCGAGGACGGGCTCCAGGAGACCTACGACCTCATGCTGCCCGCAGGATACGGCGAACTCGCCACTGGGGGACTGCGGCCGCGGGACGAGAAGGAGATCACCGAACAGTCCCGGCTGCTGGGTGGCGACCCCAACCCGGTGTACGCCGCCTGGAAGGAGCGTTCCGGAATCCAGACAGCCGGGTTCGGCCTCGGCCTCGAACGGCTTGTGCGGCATTGCGCCGGTGCCAACAGCGTCCTGGATCTCCTCGCGGCCCATGATTCCGGACCGAACCGACGCATCGGGGCGCACGAGTAGGTCCCAGAGTTTCGAGCACCACCGTGCTTGCGAACAGCCCCACCGTCGGCCGGACGAGGGCGTCCCCACAATCGGTGGAGCGATCTCAGGTACACCGTTGAGGCCTTCTCAGGGGGAGTGATTCCTGAGAAGGCCCCACCAGCGCTCCGCCAGCAGCTGAACACAGGCCTCGGCCAGGGCGGTGGTGCCGCGGCGCAAGCGTCAGTAGCCGGAGTCGAGTGCAATGCTGGTCGTGTGCTCAGGCGTGACACGAGACGGGTGGATCCACAGACCCATGTTGGCGAGCAGCGGGAGGACGCCTTCGCCGAACCAGTACGCCTCCTCGAGATGAGGGTGGCCCGAGAGCACGAACTCGTCGATGCCAAGGCGGTGGTACTCCACGATCCGGGCGGCCACCTCCTGATGGTCCCCTACCAGGGCGGTGCCCGCGCCGCCTCGGACCAGGCCGACACCGGCCCACAGATTGGGCGCGACCTCCAGGGCATCCGCGCGGCCGCCATGCAGCGCGAGCATGCGGCGCTGGCCTTCCGATTCACTGAGGGCCAGACCCTCCTGAACCGAGCGGATCCCCTCTGGGGTGAAACCGTCGAGCAGTCGCCGGGCCTCGGCCCACGCCTGCTCGGTGGTGTCCCGGGTAATCACGTGGAGTCGGATGCCAAAACGCACAGGGTTACGATTCCCTCGGGCTAGGGCACGGACGCGGGACAGCTTCTCGGCCACTTGGGCAGGAGGTTCCCCAAAGGTCAGGTAGACGTCGCTGTGACGCGCGGCAACCTGGATAGCCGCCGGCGAGGACCCTCCGAAGTAGACGGTCGGAGCCGGCTCGGGCAGCCGCCCGAGCCTGGCACCCTCGACTCGCAGGTGCGACCCCGTGAAGTCGACGGTCTCGCCCTTCCAGAGCCGCCTGACGATCCCCAGGAACTCACTGTTCCTGACATAGCGGGCGTCCTTGTCAAGGAAATCGCCATAAGAGCGCTGCTCGTGACTCTCACCACCGGTGACCACATTGAGGAGCAGCCGCCCCCCGGAATGACGCTGAAAAGTAGCGGCCATCTGCGCGGCAAGCGTCGGGGAGATGAATCCCGGCCGGAATGCGACCAGAAACTTGAGACGTTCCGTTTCACGCGCGAGCATGGCAGTGGTCAGCCACGCGTCCTCACACCAGGCGCCGGTCGGAGTAAGCGCCCCCTCGAAGCCCAACTGCTCAGCTGCACTGGCAACTTGGGTGAGGTAGCCGATGGTCGCAGGCCGCTGCTCCTCAGCCGTGGCCCCGGCGGGCAGGTCATGACCGCCGCCGACGATATGGCGACTGTCACCGTAGGTAGGCAGGAACCAGTGGAAGGTCAGGCTCACTCAGGCCTCCGGTTACTCTCGGTGGGTCACACGAGTCCGTGTCGGGTAGCGCCAGCCAGGGAGAGGGGCCGTCTCTTGTGGGCTCCGTGTGAACCGCCGTAGGCCAGGAGGGCTATACGGGTAGTCACATCCTCACCTAAGCTGCGCGACATCAGGCACGCTGGCGAACGAGCGCCGATGCTGCCGCAGGGCCCCTTGGGTCCAGGATCGCTACCGTTCCTGCCGCCAGCTCCGAGCCCGTTCCCGTGACTCCAGCGCATTGATCACGCGCCTGCGAGAAGGAGTTAATGAGGAAGAATTCTCCTCGTTAGGTTCGGGTGATTTATTTTTTGGTGATCGACATGCACCTAAGACCTCCCGAATGAAACTCCGTGTGAATTTTGGAGGCATGATTTCCCTCGCGGCATTTCGGAGAGAAGATTCGGCGTGATGCATCAATCAGGGTGGGGTTAATGGCAGGGCGGTATAATCGTCTCAACGTCGCCAGTCCGGGTGTCACGCGTGCCAGGGATGATCGTGATTCGCGCACATAGATCATCTAGATTATGGCGCCGAGTTGTTGATTCTCCGTCGCTGTTCCCCATGACTCCCAAGCTTGTCAGAATCGAGCGCAAGTGGGTAGAGGGCGCCCCGGCAGGAAGCCGATGATTGATTGCTCGGCTTTCTTGGTGTGGCTCCGGCCGATGAGGTAGGCCAGGTCTGCGGGGTACCGGGGTCGGTGGTTCGGCTCGCGTCCTGGTGAAAGCCTCCAAATCAGTCGGCATGGTGAAATTCGCCAACATCCTGCACGCCGAAGTACCGGCGTAAGAGGAGGAAGAGATGGCCACGGCAACACGCTGACCCAGGCCGAGTGGAGCGACTTCCACCATGCCTACCTGCACGGCAACACCATGGCCTGCCCCAGGTGCGGCAGTTCCGGTGAGGCGGTCCTGCGCCCGCTGGACCGGACCGTGCGCTTCGCCTGCCGCCACGAACTGGCCCTTCCCGAGGACCCCGAACCGCTGTCCCGGGCGGTGGACGAGCAGAGCTGAGCGACCCACAGCACCCCGGACCGGGTCGGCAGCCTCGCCCGCTGCGCGGGATGCCGACGCCGACGAGAGGGCTGGCCCCTCGGGTTCAGCCGGTGGGCGCCAGGGCGGCGTCGTCGCCGGGGACGGTGCGGTGCTGTGGCTCCCAGCGGCGGAGCACAGGTCCGCGGCCGTTCCGGTGATGGCGAGGGGTCCGGAGTCGATTGGAGTGGCTCCGGACCCTGCGCCTGTGCGGGTGGGGTGTCAGGCGGCCCAGCCGATGGAGGAGACGTGGGTGTAGCCGTCCCAGTCGGTGCCGAGGGCCTGGATGATCTCGTCCCAGATCGCGTCCAGCTCCTCGCGGTCGCCGGCGATCCAGGCGTCGACGGCGCGATCCCACACGCCGCGGACGTTGATGTTGCGGGTCTGAAGGTCGCGTTGGTGGCGGCGGTCGACCTGGGACTGGTCGACCGGGTCGATCTCGATGCGGGTCCCGCGGCCGCGGTTGTTCAGCCGGCGCTTGAGATCGGCGACGACGTTGCGGCGCAGGTCCCAGTAGGCGGCGTCCAGGCGCGCGAGGTTGGCCCGGGTGGGGGTGCGCTGGAGTACTAACGGCCGATCTGGAGGTATACGCCGTCGTCCGGAAGCTCGGCGGCGTAGTTCTTCCTCAGTTTGAACTTTAGCGCGCTGAAGGAATCGGACTTGGTGACGCGTACGGTGCCGTTGGAGTCAGTGGGCCGACCCTCGGTGTTCTCCCGACCCTGAACCACGTTGAGCTGGCGGACCTCAAAGTGCTCGTCGCCGCTGACCTCAGTGACAGTCGTACCCGGCTCAAAAAACGTCAGGATTGAGGCGAAGGATCCCAAATGAAGGAAGACCTCCCGTACCTCGGCACCGAGTTCGATCGTGAACTCGGTATCGGCGGTCTTGCTAATGAGCCCTACCGAGTCTGATGTGGACAACGAGGGAGTAAAGACCGGCCAGCGGAAGTCGGTGTGCTCCCCATTGATGTTCACTTCACCAACGCTGTTTGCGGACTTCCCCGTGACCTTCACCGTTCGGCCGAGCAGCGTCCCGATGGCCTTTTTGTTGCTTTCACGGGACGTCCAGTCGGCGAACTTTACTATCCTGCCGATCTGGAGGTATATGCCGTCGTCCGGCCCGTCGGCGGCGTAGTTCTTCCTCAGTTTGAACTTTAGCGCGCTGAAGGAATCGGACTTGGTGACGCGTACGGTGCCGTTGGAGTCAGTGGGCCGGCCCGCGGTGTTCTCCCGACCCTGAACCACGTTGGGCGAGAGAACCTCGAAGTGCTCGTCGCCGCTGACCTCGGTGACAGTCGTACCCGGCTCAAAAAACGTCAGGATTGAGGCGAAGGATCCCAGATGAAGGACGACTTCCCGCACCTCGGCACCGAGTTCGATCGTGAACTCGGTATCGGCGGTCTTGCTAATGAGCCCTACCGAGTCTGATGTGGACAACGAGGGAGTAAAGACCGGCCAGCGGAAGTCGGTGTGCTCCCCATTGATGTTCACTTCACCAACGCTGTTTGCGGACTTCCCCGTGACCTTCACCGTTCGGCCGAGCAGCGTCCCGATGGCCATTCTGTCGCTTTCACGGGACGTCCAGTCGACGAACGCGTGCGGGTCAATTGTTGTCATTACTGTTGCCATTGTTTCGGCCCTCCTGACGATCTGGCCCATGATGCACGTACGGATTCGCCCCGGAGGTTCCCCCTGACTCACGGTCTACCCAAGACCGGTCCCGCCAGGGCAGTTGTGCATTCGCCAACAGTCGGGCTCGCTCCGCTCAGCTTCGCAAGGGGAACGACCTTGTCCAAAAGTTGAAGGACGTACTGCTGTTGGGCCTCGCTTCCAGGCTAGCCGGATTTGAAATTCGCGCCTCTCGGGGCGGTACCCGACCTGCCGTCGTCGGGAGGCCGAGCAACGGGCGGGCTACGGGCTGTCCCATAACGCCAACGGACCCGAACGCTGTCCCGGCACCCCACACGTCATCTGGCGCGCCATCGGCACCCACGACATCCTCACCGGACCCTGACCGGCCGCCGCGGCGTGCGAATTCGCACGCAAGCGTTCGAATCTTCTTCGAACGTTGCGTGGCCGTCATCGCTTCCGCCATGGCCGAGCGTGCGGCGGATGGCACGCGCAATCGTCGCTAGCCTGCTCTGGCACCTCGGAGAGCACGGGCGGCAACTCCTTGCGTACGGCTTCCACGGGCCCAGAAGTGGTCTTGTCGCCGAGTTCCTCGGTGACCTCGCTGACCACGTCGACGAATCGCGTCGATCTTTTCGCTCGTCGGGAAGAGCGGGCAAGACTGCCACCGGCCAGAAACTGCGGGCGCGTCGACCCGACGGGCCGGGCCGACGTACGGAGGCCCTCATCTATCGAGTCGATTTGCTCATCACCCATACCCCCAACCTACGCCACGCTAGGCGTATATTGGCGGCAGATTAGGCAGCCAATAGGCATCGATTTTGTTGTTCGACAGGGCCCAGAACCGGTCAGCACCGGCTCCGCGGGAACTGCCCACCGCACGGTGCCCCTCCCCCAGCCTGGGCGCAACACTGCGCCCCGGCTTCGCCCGCAGCCCGCCCAGGCCGCCCGTGTCCCGGCCGCGCTGAGACCCAGAAGGCCGAACCCGGCCCGCTGTTCGGCTCGGGCCGAGTTCTTTCGGCTTAAAGAAGGGTCAGTTGGCGCCAAAGCCCCGTCCCGTGGAGGCATACGTACAGTTCAGCCCCGGCGACGCAGCCCCCGCTCTCGGAGGTGAGAGTCGTGGCGTCCGATAGCCGCGCCGCACCTGAGGCATGACGGTCACCGTAGCGCTGTGCCCCGGCCGTCCGGCCAGGGCACAGTCGTTCGTGTACCAATCTGCACACCAACGACTGCGCCGCACCATCAGCGGCGCCGTTGCCCCTATCCGACGATGAGAACGGGCTTAATGGCTCGTCCCGATGCGGCGTCCTGGGTGGCGGACTCGATTTCGGTGAAGGCATATTCGGTGATCAGCTTCTCCAGCGGGAGTCGGCCCTGACGGTAGAGATCGATCAGATACGGGATGGTCTGGTGGGGAGCGGCGTCCCCCTCGATCACACCGCGTATGCGGAGCCCCTGGACCATCACTGACGTGGTGGGGAACTCGGCGGTGCCGATGCCTACCAGGATCAGTTCGCCCCGTCGGCGCAGGGTGCTGATGGCCTGGGAGATCACGGACGACTGGCCGGTGGTGTCGATGGCGTACCCCGGGGCGCTGCCGGTGGCATCGCGCGCGGCCGCCGCCACGTCGCCTCGGGCAGGGTCGATGGCGGTTGCTGCACCCAACTCCAGGGCCAAAGCCCGCCGTGAGGCGATGGGGTCGACGGCGACCACGGTGCAGCCTGTGGCGACGGCGCCCATCACGGCGCTCAGGCCCACGCTGCCGGCCCCGAAGACGACCAGGGTTTCGCCCTTCGCGGGCCGTAGGACGTTAACGACGGTGCCGACGCCGGTCTGCACGCTGCACCCGAGGGGGGCGGCTACGGCAGGCGGCAGGTCGGCGGGGATCTTGACGGTGTTGCTCTCATAGGCGATGCAGTGGGATGCGAAGGAGGACTGTCCGAAGAAGCTGCCGTAGACCGGCTTCCCACTGCGGTTTCGGAGCGGTGTGCTGCCATCGGGCCGGGTGCCCGCGCCGTTGAGAACGCTGCTGTCCTCGCAGTAGGCCGGGACGCCCTGTGTGCAATGGCTGCAGTGTCCGCAGCTGCGGAAGGTGAGGCAGACCGTGTCGCCGGGGGTCACCGTGGTCACCGACTCGCCCACTGCTTCGACGACTCCAGCCGCCTCGTGCCCGAAGACCATGGGCAGGCGCGGCTCTGGCCAGACCTGCCTCATGCTCAGGTCGGTGTGGCACACGCCCGCGGCGGTGACCTTCACCAGAATCTCGTCCCGGCGGGGTGTATCGAGGTCGAGTTCGTGGATGGTGAAGGGGCCGCCAGGGTGCTCGACCATTGATGCCTGTATGCGCATGTGCTTCCTTGGCCGCGGCTCGCGGCGGTTGGTGAGGGGCCAGGGCTGGCCCCTCCGGTGGTCAACTGGGGTGTCGGTCAGGGCCGTTCAAGGAGGAAGTAGAAGTGGTGCCCGTCCTGGTCGAGTACGTTCTTGCCGTTCATGACGCCCAGGAGCGTGGAGGTGTCGATGCGCTTGAAGTGGTCCAGGATGGGCTGGCCGTCGTAGATCATGGTGGCGGTCAGCTCCCCGCGGAATTCGACCATCCACAGGCTGGCCTCGCCCTTCCCCCGTTCGACGTTGGAGAACAGCGCTCCGTCGGCGTCGCGGCAGATCAGAGGCTCGGCATGGGCCGGCGAGTGGAAGGTCTTGCCGTACCAGTCCGCCTGCGACAGCATCCCTTCCACCGGATGCCCCGTGACGAAGCTGCTGCCCTTCCACGGGCCGAGGATCTCTTCGGGACGCACTGTCTCCAGCGCGGCCCAGAGCTGATCCAACTCACGGGCGGAGGCCTCGCCACCTGTGGCCCGGATGTCGGCTATGCGGGTGCGGGCGGTTTCGATATCCATGAGGGGTGTCCTCTCGCGCTCGGGTATCTGGATCGAAGCGGCGTCGGTTCCCTGACGCTACGAAGGCAGCGGCTCGGGCTTCAACAAAATTGCGGGGTCTTCACTCCAGGGCGTCGAGCGCGGCATGGATGAGGGCGCGGGCGGCATCGCCGTGGACGGCCATGGATGCCAGACCGTTGAACGCGCGGGCATAGTCAGCCAGTTCGCGCGGCTGGGTCGCTTTGATCTCCGCTGTCAGCGTCTCTACCACGGCCTGGGTGTCGTCGTGGAGGTAGAACGCTTCCAGGGGCCACACGGTGCGCTGCGCGGTGAACGGGATGATCCCCAGCGAGACCGAGGCGAGCGGCATCACGGCCAAGTGTTCGGTCTTGGGCGATCCCGAACAGCTACGCCTGAGGCCTTCGGCCGATGCCTGTCTCGACGGCACTGGGCATGTCGTCTTGCAACACCCCTTGACGTGTCTCTGAGACTCGCAACGTAGCTCTGATCTCGCCGGGCACCCCGAGGTCGTGACGCATGGCGTCTCCCATGGTGTGGATCAGCGGCCAGAGTGCCTGCTGAGCTTCCGCGGCCGTCTGCAGAGTCTCGCCCAGCCGCGGGTTCCCCTGCTCCTGACGCTTCACCTGCCCATAGACACGGGTCAATGCCCCATTTACCTCCTGGGCCGCCGCGAGCACTGTGCCAGGGGCAATCATGATGGCCTCGGACCAGCCATTTCGCTGAGCGTCCTTGGCTTCCTCCAGCGTCCGCACGTCGTCGACTGCGACCGCACGATCCCGCATGACGTAGAGGTGCCGACTGAGGGCTGAAGCGAACTGCCGAGCATCTCGGTGCAGGTCGGTATAGCTTCTGCGGCGCAGCTCGCGATCCTCGCGCGCCTCCTGGATAGCGCGGCTCAGTTCCAGCTCGCGCTGCTTGGTCCGGTCGGCACCGCGCTGTGTGAGCAACGCGCCCCCAAGGGTTCCTGCAACCCCAACTATCGCGATCAGTGCCGCTCCCATGTCCATGGGCAGCACTCTAGAAGAAGACGGGCCTCAGCCGAGGACGGCGTGAAATGACGAGCTCGGCTTGTTCTTTAAGGTTCCACGTCGCACGTCGAGTCGAACGGGCCACACGCCGGGGGCGAGCTCCCACTGCCCCGTCGCCATCGCGTCGAACGCCTCGGTGCGCACCGACCGGTCGCCGTCGACGCGGGCCTTGGCGTACAGGGCCGGCCACAGCGCCTGAGAGCCGGGCGGGCAGGCGGTCACCAACGCATCGCCGGTATCGGTGATCACACGTAACGCCTGCTCGCTCCACACCTGCCCGGAGCGGTGCACGTCGCGCCGCACCACTGTCTCTCTCCCCCCCCTCGAAGGTCTCCACCGGGTGCCTCCCTCGCGAGCCCCAGCCGCTCAGGCTTGCCCGGCCGCCGGCTCCCACAGCGGGCGGGCAAGCCCGGTCCCGTCGCATGCTGGCGCCGATAGTGCCAGGGCCGTTCCGGAAGAGCCGGGTGAGGCCGGTGGTGTGCGCCGCGTGTATCGGGAGTTCGTGCCGTCTTCCGAGCGTGACCTCCGGCGCGACGCCGGGGCCGGTGAAGTGGGCATGGATGCCCCCGGTCATCGAGTGGCCGTCGGGTGGGCCCGTCCGTCCCGCGCGGTGGCACGGGGACTTCGGTGCCCGTGCGGCCCGCCGGGCCGGACAGCCCCCTCCGCAGCGGGGGCGTCACCGGCGTCGCGTGCGGGGTCAGCGGCCGGCGGGCTCAGGGTAGAGCCGACGGCACCGGTCCGGGTCGTCGACGGCCCGCCGGTCCTTGCCGTGCAGCAGGCTTCCGGGCATGTGCCGCCGCGGTGGCCCGTCGGGGCACCGCAGCAGATGCACTTCGGCCTCGCCACCGACGAACCACTCACAGCGGACAAACGAATCCAGGCAGGTGGCGGCAGAGAAGCCACCGATCATCTGACCGCTATGGGCATCCGGGTGCTCGCGGTGGACACCAGCGACGCCCCTTCGAGCGCGGCCGGCCGAATCACCGATGCCATCCTCACCTTGCCGCTACCGTCGAATCTCTCACAACCGATCCACGGGCCACGGGTGAGGGGCCGTCCAGGAGCGGTTCCATGCCCCAGACAGAAGCCGTCGCCCGCCGCCTGAACGAGCTCTTCCCCAGCCACGCGGGTACCGCTGGCCCGTACCTCATCGAGCACGAGTACCTCAATAGCGCCGTAGCCCGGCTCCTCGCCCTGGAGGGGATCGACGCCTGGAACGAAGCCCTGGCGTGGGCGCCGCACCGTGACCCGACAGAGCCATGCAGGCCACGGCGCGAGACAAGACCACGAACGGGTGACATGACGCGTTCGAGTGCCGACCTCCCGTATGAGGCCGCAGGTGGGGCGGGCCCCATCAGCGAAGGGAACATCCATCCACGATCTGCCCTCGAGAGCCCGTTACGGACCGCTTGCGGGAGGCGTTATTAGAGCACCAGTACCCCTCACGTGCCTAGTTGGAGGACGCCATGAATCCCGTACGCCCTCGCGCGCATCGGCCTCTTGGATTCGAACAGCTGCGGCCCGCTGCGGCCCTTCCCGCCCTTGACACGCAGAAGGTTGACGCTGTGGCTCGCCGCTCAGCGCTGCCGGATACGGGGTGGGCAGCATGAGCGAGCCCACCGATGCATCCCCCGACAATGTCCCGGGGCCGCGCACCACCCCCCTGGCGCCCCCATCCGTGACGCCGCCTGCCGCGCCCCGGAATGTGCCGGAGACCGCCCCGCTTGAAGCCGAGCCGGGCGCCGCCTCGGAGAGGCCCGCCACCGAGTCACAGATGCAGTATGTGGACCTGACCGGCAGCCGTGAGGCGGCCGGCCGCTCGATCCGGATGCGCGACATGGCCCGGCGCCTCCCTCAGTTGGTGCGCCGGTCCCTGACTCTCGCCTGGCGGGTCGACCGGCGGGCGACCATCGGCCTCCTGCTGTGCCAGGCCGCCGCCGGCGTGATGCAGGCCCTGGGCCTGGTCGCCATCAGCGGGACCCTGACCGCTCTGCTGACCGGTGGGGACGTCTACGACCGGCTCCTTGAGGCATGGCCGTCCGTGGCCCTGCTCGCCGGGGCCGCCGGTGTGCGCGCGCTCCTGGGCATCACGGTCAGCTGGCTGTCCTCCCGGCTGGGCCCGCTGATGTCGCGCGAGGCCGAGCAGATGCTGCTCACCGGCTGCGCTGAGGTGGAGCTGTGCGCCTACGACGAACCCGACTTCAACCGGGACCGCGAGGCCGCCGACCGCGGTGCCCAGGTCACCGGGGACCTGATCGACGAAGGTCAGGATCTGATCGCCTCGAGCGCCAGCTTCCTCGCCGGGGCGGTCGTGCTGGCCGGCGTGCACTGGGTGCTCCTGCCTCTCTTGGTGGCCGCCAGCCTGCCGCAGGCTCTGGCCCAGGTCAGCGCGGCCCGGGTGCGTTACCTGGCGAACCTGCGCAGCAACGGCGACCAGCGGATGTTGTCCGTGCTGCGCTGGCACATTTATACGAAGGAGGCTGCCGACCAGATCCGTGCCGGCACCATGGCCGCCTTCCTCTCCGACCGGTACCGGCAGACGGTCGCCCGGATCAACCGTGAGGACCGGGCCGCCGCCGACAAGGGCGCCCGCATGTCCTTCGTCGGCGCTCTGTCCGGAGGTCTGGGTTCAGCGGTGGTGTGGGCGGCGGTCGTGTGGCTGCTGGCGGGCGGTCGCATCAGCGTCGGTCACGCGGGGACGGCTGTCTTCGCTCTGCAGACGGTGGGGCAGTCGGTCCGGGGGCTGGTTGCGGTCGGAGCGCGGGCCGTGCGCACGGGGCTCTACATGGACGACTGGAGCGGATTCCTGGACAGGGCGGGCGGGTTCCGCATGCGTCGGGGGGCGCGTCGTCCCGAGCCGCCGAAGACGATCGAGATCAAGTCGGTCACCCACCGCTACGCGGGCAAGGACCGGAACGCGCTGACCGACGTGTCGCTGACCTTGCGCCGGGGTGAGGTCACGGCCCTGGTCGGCTTCAACGGCTCGGGGAAGTCGACCCTGTCGAAGCTGGTCAGCGGCCTCTACCTGCCCACGGACGGGCAGGTGCTGTGGGACGGCACCGATATCGGTGACGCCGACCCGCAGGCGCTGTGGCAACAGGTCGCCCTGGTGCCGCAGGACTACGCGCACTGGCCGCTGACGGTGCGCGAGAACGTGACCCTGGGGCAGCCCACGGCGCGCGGCGACGCGGCTGTGCGGAAGGCGTGCGAGGCCGCCGGCGCCGACGAGGTGGTCGACAAGCTGGGGGCCGGACTGGACACGCTGCTGGCCCGTGAGTGGCTCAACGGGGAGGAGCTCAGTGGCGGCCAGTGGCAGCGGGTCGCCCTCGCCAGAGCGTTCTTCCGTGAGGCTGGGCTGCTGGTCCTTGACGAGCCGACCGCGAACCTCGATCCCCGCGCCGAGTACCGGATTTTCCAGCGCCTGCGGGGCCTGGCCCGGGACCGGGTGGTGCTGCTGGTGACCCACCGGATCACCAACGTCGCCGTGGCCGACCGGATCGTTGTCCTCGACGAAGGCGAGATCGTCCAGGAAGGGACCTACCCACAGCTTGCCCAACAGCCAGGACTATTCCAGCAGTTGCTGTCCTACCAGGTCACCTCCGAGCCGGATGGCGAGAAGCACGGGACCCACACATGAGCCGCCCCAGCGCCGCCTCGGATGCTCCAGCCGACGTGGGTGCGCCCGCTGCCCTGGACTTCTTTGCCCACTCCACGCTCTCCCGAGGTGATGACGTGCCACCCACCCACTCCCACATCCGTGCAACCAGCGAGGCGTACCTGGGCCGGCACCCGGAGGAGGGGGAGACCCTGGCCGGGCTGCTGTCCGTCCTGGACGGCGTTGATGAGCCGACAAGCCGTGTGACGCTGCCCGGCCACGTCACCTGCAGTGCGGTCGTCATCGACCGTGATCGACGCGTGCTGCACATCGGCCACAACGTCACGAAACTGCTGCTCGCTCCGGGCGGCCACGTCGAGGACGATCGGACCCTCCTGGGGGCGGCCCTGCGGGAAGTGTGCGAGGAAGCCGGGATCCGCCCCGGGGACCTGTGCCTGACCCCGCAGTTCCTCGGTGCGCCGATCGACATCGACGTCCATGACATCGACGCCAACCCGGCCAAGGGCGAACCCGCGCACCAGCACTTCGACTTCCGCTTCGCGTTCTACCTCACGGCCGAACAGCCGCCGCCCCTCGCGCTCCAGGACGAAGAGGTCTCCGGTGCCCAATGGCTCCCGTTCGCCGACGTCAGGTCCCCGACGCTGCGGGCCAAGCTCCTGGCCGCCGAGGCGAAGGGCCTCGACGGGCGGCCGGAGCCCGTCAACGCCAGCGTCCTGGTCCACGACGGTCACGGACGCTATCTGCTTCACCTGCGGGATCAGCGTGAGGGCATCTGGGCGGCGGGGGTGTTCGCCCTCCTCGGCGGCGGCCGCACGATGGACGATCCCTGCCTGGAGGCGACCCTGCGCAGGGAACTCGCTGAAGAGGCCCCCGGTCTGGAGCCCGCAGGCCTGGAGCCGTACGCCGTGGAGGAGGCGACGAGTGTCGAGGGCCTGGCGGTGCCTATCAAGGTGTACTCGGGCCGCTGGCAGGGAGATCCCGACACGGTGGACCTGCAAGAGGGCGTCCTACTGCGGTGGTTCACCATCGACATGCTCGACCGGCTGTGCCTGAGCCCCGGTCTCGGTGACCTGATCCGTCGGCATGCGGCCGAGCATCCCCCGGCCGACAGCCCGCCGCCGGACAACAGCCCTCTGCTGCGCGACGAGGCACCGGAGGGCACCGAGCTCCACATCGTCGGTGTCCACCTCTACCTCCAGGACGAGCACGGCCGGATCCTGCTCGGCCTGCGCCACCCCGACTCGGCGTACGCGGGCGACACGTGGCACTTCCTCGCCGGGCACTGTGAGAGGGAGGAGGCGATCAGCTGCATGATCAGAGAGGCCAAGGAGGAAGCCGGGCTGATCATCGGGCCCGGCGACGTCGAGCTCGCGCACCTCGTCCACCTCGTGGACTCACCAGTCGCTCGCCCGCGCATCGGCCTCGTCTTCCGGGCCCGCACGTGGTCCGGCACCCCGGTCGTCCTGGAGCCCGACCGCTGCGTGGAGTGGCGGTGGTGGAACCCGAAGGATTTGCCATCCAAGGTCGTGCCCTACACCCGCCAGGCGATCGACGGGATCCTTGCCGGGCACCTGTACTCGCAGCGGGGCTGGTGCGAGCAGTGAGCACCCTGGACACAAGCGCTGCCCAGGCCGATCGGGCGACGGGGCAGGCGGCCAGGCCGGGTGACTGCGCCGTGCCGCCGGGGCCGACGGCACCGGTTGCCGCGCGGGCGGCAATGGTCGCCCGGCTGGAAGAGGAAGGGGCGCTGGGCCCGGGCCCTGTCCGCGACGCCTTGCTGATGCTGCCCCGCGAGGTGCTGATGCCACAGGCCTACGTACGGCGCAACTCCCAGGAGGAAGGACCGCTGCGGTGGGACCTGTTGGACTGGACGGCGGCGCAGGACCGACCTGAGCTGCTCGGGGTGCTGTACGGAGGGGGCAGTGTGCTCGTCCAGCACGACGGGGAGCCGCTCCTCGCCCGGGCGCGCGGGTCGCGGTCGGCGGCGTCGATCACGTCGGCGTCCACGCTGATGAGCCTGACCGCCTCGCTGCTGGAGGAGCTGGATCTCCGCCCGGGCCAGCGGGTGCTGGACGTCGGCACCGGGGCGGGGGTGACCGCCGCGGTGGCCTGCCAGATCTGCGGCGATCAGGGGGTGGCCACCCTCGACCGGGACCGGCACCTCACCGAGGCGGCCGCGGTGCGGCTGGCCGACCTCGGCTTTCGGCCGGAGGTGGTCTTCGGGCCGGGGGGTGAGGGCTGCCCGGAGCAGGCGCCGTTCGACCGGATCTTCGTGTCGTACACGGTGGAGCGCGTGCCGGCTGCCCTCGTCGAGCAGCTCGCCCCCGGAGGCCGGCTTCTTGCGCATATCACCACCGCCTCTCCGTCGTGGCCGGCCCTCGCCGTCGTCGACCGCACCGCCGACGGATGCGTCGAGGCGGAGCTTCGGGCGGTGGAGCTCGCCCACCGCGCCGGGCACGGCATGCAGCGGATCTGGCTCGGCGAGGAATTCAGGCAGCGCATGGCCACCGAGCCAGGCACGTGGACACAGCGGAGCAAGATGGCCCCGCCCGCGGATGAGGACCGTGGCTTCTGGCTGTCGGCCGATCATCTCCTCGGCGGCGGGCTGGTACGAGACTTCGGCGCCGAGCACCTGGTGATCGGCGCGCCCGGCTGCGGGTCGTGGATGCGCGTGGAGCCGGTGGGCCACCGGCGTTGGAGCGTCACGACCAACGGGCCGCGCGACATCTGGAAGGAGCTCCAGGATCTCGCCGACCGGTGGCGGGCGGCAGGGTCCCCCGACCGCTACCGCCTCTTCTTCGACCTGGACGGCGAGCAGCGGGCCGCCTCCGAGTGCGGCCGCTTGTCCTGGCAGCTCCCCGCCGCCCGCCTGTTCGATGAGGGAGCGGCCTTGTGACCAGTGCCGACGTGCTGTTCCCGGGCCTGCCGCCGGAGCAGGAGGCCCTGTTCGCGGCCGCGTCCTACGCCCGCTACGGGCCCGTTTTGCCGGACGCCGCGGTGCGCCTGGGACTGGGGGACCAAGTGAGCAGCAGCATCGTGTTGATGTCCGACCGGCGGGTGGCCGCAATCCCCCTCCAGGAATGCGGCGAGGACCTCGCCGACGTCCGCGCGCACGGCCTGAACGTCGATGACCCGGAGGAATCCGCGGGCGCCTGCTACACCGACGCCCCCGGTCTCAGCGCCCAGTCCCGGACGAACCGGGCCACCCTCGGCAACGCGCTATCCGCGGCTGGGCTGATCAATGACCCGAGCGAGTTCTGGCACTGGAGCTTCGGCGACCGGTACTGGGCCATGCAGACCCAGCAGCGTGCCGCCCTGTACGGGCCCGTCTAACTTCCCCAGCAGCGCAGCACCACCCTCCGTTGACGTAGCAAGGAGCGACTCATGGGATACACCCGGGCCGACTGGTCCGAGCACTACGGCGGAGGCCGTGGCTTCCGACGGCTCGGCAACGGGGAAAGGGGTTTGCTCATCGAGCATGCCCCGGCGTGCGCGGGCGGCCGGGCCCTCGATGTGGGCTGCGGCACCGGCGAGCTGGCCGCCTTCCTGGCCTCCTCCGGGTACACCGTCGATGCTGTCGATTTCGCGGAGGGCGCCCTGACCCGGGCCCGTGCGGAGCACGCCGAGGTGGAGGGGGTGCGTTGGCTGTGCCTGGACGTTGAGCATGACGACATGGCCGACCTCGCCGATGACGGCTATGACCTGGTGACCATCCGGCTGTCCGTCGCCTTCATGCACGACCGGGCCCGGGTCCTGCGCCGTCTGGCCGCGCGGCTGCGCGAGGGCGGGGTGCTCGTCATCATCACCCCCGTCGCGGAGCACACGCCCGAGGAGCGCCGCCACATCGCTCTGGACGAGGACGAACTCACGACGCTCACCGACGGGTTCAACAAGAGCGAGCGGTTCGAGGCGGAGGGCCTGGCGCTGCTGGTCCTGCGCGGCCCGGCCGGGGCGTTCAGTGCCGAGGAGAAGCGGCGGCCCGAGCCGCAGGCCGTGTTCGGGGCCGCGGTGGTCGTCACCGATTCCTCCGGGCGGGTCCTGCTGGGCCGCTCCACCCGCGGCATGTGGGAGCTGCCCGGCGGCCGGATCGAGACAGGAGAGTGTGCAGCGGCCGCAGCGGTGCGGGAGCTGGCGGAGGAGACCGGGCTGAGGGCGCTCGAGGAGGACGCCCACGTCCTCACGATCCTGCACGACGACCGGCTGGATGTGCGGCGCGTCACCGCCGTCGTCCGCGTTACCGGTTGGGACGGTGAACTCGGCCTGCCCGAGCCGCACCGTTTCTCCCGCTGGGAATGGCACGACCTGCACTCCTTGGCCACGCTGGGGAGAGTCTTCGCGCCATCCGCCCAGGCGTTGAACGCGGTGTGGCCTGGGGTGCTTCCCGGGCTTCCACCCGTCCACTCCTACCCGAGCGCCGTCGGTGTCCCGCCGGTGCCCGGCGAGCCGGCCGAGGCCACGGGGCTGCGGGTGGGGATGGCGGACATCGTGATCGGGAAGGGCTGGGCTCCCTCCTCGCGGGTGCAGGCCGCGCTGCGCGAGGTTCCCCGGCACCGGTTCGTCCCCGAGGTCCCGCTGGAGACGGCCTACCACGATGACCTGGCCGTGGTGACGGTCCGGGAATCTCCCGAGACCGCGCTCAGCTCCGTCTCGGCGGCCTGGTTGCAGGCCGACATGGCTGAGCAACTCCGGCTGGAGCCCGGGATGACGGTCCTGGAGGTCGGGTCGGGCGGGTACAACGCGGAGTTACTCGCGCACGTCCTGGGGTCGCGCGGCCGCGTGGTCACCGTGGATCTCGACCCCTGCGTGGTGCACCGCACGAAGCGGCTGTGCGCGGAAGCCGGGAGCGGCCGGGTCACGGCAGTCCTCGGCGACGGCGCCCACGGCGCACCCGACCATGTGCCGGCTGGGGGGTTCGGCGGTGTGATCATCACCCATAACGCGACGGACATCGCCCCGGCCTGGCGGCAGCAGCTCGCCGAGGGGGCCCGGCTGGTCGTACCGCTGGAAATGGGCGGCTACACCCGCTCCCTCACCCTGGTCCGGCGCGGAAACCTCCTGCACGCGGAGCACTGGACGTACTGCGGTTTCGTGCGGGACCGCGGCGCTGCCGCCCGCGCCGCCCCGTCTGTCCGCCTGGCCGACGAGGGGGTCACGGTGCGGTGGGACGACGGGGTCCCCGGTGACACCTCCGGGCTGGAGGAGGCATTGCGCGGGCCCCGGCAGGAGCTGGCCACCGGGCTCGTCGTCCCCGGCAGGTTCAATTTCGAGACGCTGCAGGTCTACGCCGCGACCGCGCTGCCCGGGTTCTGCCGCCTGGCCGCACCGGAAGGATCCAAGCTCGTGGCTCAGCAGGACGCGACCGCGATGGTGGCAGACGGCTCCCTCGCCTATCTGACCCGCATCCAGATCAAGGACGGACCGGCGCCCGCCGACCGCTGCTACGAGTTCTCCGTTCACGCCTACGGCCCGGCCGCCGCTGACCTGGCCGAACAGTTCAGCGAGTGCGTGCGCAGCTGGGACCGGCACGTGCGTGAGACCGGTTATCCGCCCATGACCGTCCACCCGGCCGGTACCCCCGATGACCAGTTGCCGCCCGGCGACGTGCTCGACAAGCCCTCCGCCCGGCTCGTCTTCCAGTGGCCGGGCCGTACCCCCTCCACAGCTCAGGGCCTCCACTCGGCGGTCGAGCAACGTGTCTGACGCCGATGACCTGGTCACTGGGAGTTGTCGCACAGACAGGACAGACAAGGCCGCGGCCGAGAGCCTCGGCCGGCGCCACTACGCCGTGTCCGCCGCCACTGCTGCTGACGCTTCCCCAGGTCATCCGCCCCGCGCAGGCCGGCGTCTCACCCGTCAAGGAGGCAACGTGACGACACGCGTCGATGCGATCGTTTTGACCATGAATGAGCGTCCCGAGGAGGAAGCTCTCGCGCAGAAGACGCTGCTGGCCCAGACCGGGGTCGAGGTGCGGGTGTGTGTGGTCGGTAACGGCTGCACCCCGCAGGTCGTGCCGCCCGGGGCGATCGCTGTCGCCCTGCCGGAGAACATCGGCATCCCCGGCGGGCGCAACGCAGGTGTCGAGGCGCTGCGCGAGGCGGGCAACCCAGCACAGTACGTTCTCTTCCTCGACAACGACGCCTGCCTGCCGCGCCCCGATGTCCTGGCCCGCCTGGTCACCGCGGCTGCGGAGCATCCCGAAGCAGCCTACGTCCAGCCGCGGTTGACCGGACCGGACGATGTGACCACGCCACGCCGGTGGGTGCCACGCCTCCGTGCGGGTGTTCCGGGCAGGCCTGGAACCATCACCTGTCGTCGCGGCCGGTGACGGACGGAACGCGGAGGGACCGGTCCACGCTCGCGGGGAGCGTGGGGAACTCCGTCCCGAACCCTTCCTCCGAGGGCTTGCGGACGGGCACTCTGGTGAAGTCCACTCCGCCGTACACGTACCTCCTTACGTAGGTTGTGCCGCCGCTAGTTGTCCGGTCGGTGACCTTGTACTCTCCCTTCCTGTACGAGTCGCCGAACGCGTCGAAGGTGTCCCGCGGCTTCCAGCCGTCCGTCAGGCGCCATTCAGGTGATGTCGCCCGAGTTCATGAGCTCGCCGTACGTGGTGCCCTTCCTCATGCTCAGTTCGCGGTACCACTCGGCGGCCACCCGGGCGAGGTAGACGCGGCGCAGGGCGGCGTACTCGGGAGCGGTGTTGATCGCCTCCCTGAGCCTTGGCCGACGCCAGCGCGGCGCCTGTGATCACGGTGAGCTTGTCGCAAAGACGCACGTGGCTCCCTGCCATGTCCTTGGGTGCAGGGTTTTCATGCGGCGGGCCGCTGCCGGCCGCGGGTGCGGAAGCCGAAGGTGACGGCGCCGCCGGCGAGGAGGATCAGCACCAGTGTCATGCCGTTCCCCCCGGTCAGCCCGGTGACCTTGTCCGAGAGGCCTTTCCAGAAGCCCTTGTCCGGCAGGTCTGCCGCGCCGCCCAGCCACAGCGAACCGTCGACCGCGGTGACCGGGCTGCCGACCGAGGTCCGCGCCGACCGGGCCAGCTGCGGAAAGCGTCGCTCCGCCTCCGCCTTCCCCACGGTCGTCAGGTCCAGGTTCGTGAAGTCGGCGCCGCCGTAGACGTAGCGGTTGATGCGGGTGGTGTCGCCGTCGCGGGTCTCGCGGGTGAGGTCGAACTCCTTGTTCCGGTAGGAGTCGACGTAGTCGTCGAAGACCTGTCGGGGCCGCCAGGCGCCGCTCTTCGCGGCCGGGCCGAGGTCTTTCGAGTCGATGAGATCGTCGAACGAGGTGCGGTGCCCCTGCTGGTGCCTCTCGCGCACCCACTGCGCGACGACGCGCGCCAGGAAGGCCCGGCGCAGGGGCGCGTATTCAGGTGCGGTGTTGACCGCCTTGACGATTTCGGGCAGGACGAGTGTCCGCTCCAGGTCCTCGTTGTGGGCGTCCGTCGCCGCGTCGGCTGTGCAGGGCGGTGTGTGGGGGTCGTCGATGTTCTCCGACTCGCTCTTCACGTCGAGTTGTGCGTCGAGGACGTACAACTCGTCGCCGTCCTCTCGGACCTCGACCTTTCCGGGGACGATCCACATACGGCCGGAGAAGCAGGACGAGCCGTCCGCCGCGGACCGGAACTCCCGCCAGAATCGTGCCCCCGTTTTCGAGTCGGGGTGCAGGATCTGCGCCTCCGTGCGCTTCATCTGCAGATCGGCCTCCAGCATGGCGCGGCCCGCGTTGGTGCGCCCCAGGGTCGGATCGATGATGCGGTCCGGTTCCGTGGGATTGAGGTTGACCCAGAAATCCTGCGGATCGAGGACCAGCCAGGTCCGCAGATCCTCCGCCGTGGTGGTCAGTGCGCTGTAACCGGATTCGGGGGCCCGGTGGCTTTGCTGTCCTGCGGAATTCGACTGTGCCGAGAACGCGTACCGCACTCCTTCGGTGTCGGGGCGGTCGGAGAGGTAGCGCAGTTCCATCGTGGAGAAGTCGACACCGCCGTAGTCGGCGGACGTGAGCGCCTTGCCGAGACCACTGGACGACGCCTCCGGATCACAGGGCGCGGCCAGTTGTGCCGCAGCCAGGACGAGGCCGTCCCGGTGCCCCTCGCCGTCGGCCCGGCCGGGCGTGAGGGGGGCGCTGACGGTGGAGCAGTCACCCTGCGAGAGGTTCATCGTCTGCTGCATCTGCGGCTCCGCCTGCTTCCCGCGGGCCTCGTCCCTCTTCTGGATCGCGGGCGTGGCCTTGCTCATGACCTCCCGTGCGGTGGCCACGGACAGATCCGACGTGGGTTTCCCGTAACCGTAGTAGGAGATCGCCTTCCTGACCGGGAAGAAATCGGTCTTCTTGTCGCAGCTCTTCATGCAGGGACTGTTCTCGCTGATGAGTCCCGCCCCGGAACCGTGCACCATCTTGAGGGCCAGATCCTTCGCGTGCTGGGCGCTGAGGTTCTTGCGCTCCAGACGGATCGCCGCCTCGGCAATGGACTGGAAGCGCAGGATGGGGATCTCTTCGGAGTGGGCCCCTTGGTACACGTTGTAGGACCTGGCTCTGATCAGGCGACTCTGGCTGCCGAGCCCGAGTTCCTCGTAAAGGTCCTCGTTCTCCTCCCGATACGGGACCGCAAACGCGTCGATCTCGTACTTTCCCTCGATGCGGAAGTGGGACCAGTGGGAATTGAGTCCTCTCGTCAGACGGTTGTAGAACTGCTCGACGTTGAGCCAGGAGAACTGGGGATCATCCTTCAACCAGGCCAGGTCGAAGTACTCCACCGACACGTTCCCGGGGATGGATCTCTTTCCGAACTTCTTCCGCGCCCGCGCCAAGTCGCGTCCCATCGGGGTCGCGAGCAGCCTCTCGGCGGCTTCCTGCTTCTCCTGGTGGGAGTTCAGGCTCTTGCCCTGAGGGACGATCAGACCGACGTCGTCGGAATCGGAGCCGGGCGCCGAGGGCTTTGCCAGGGCGCCCGGTGCCACCAGCGACACACTCGCGACCGATGCGACGACCAGGGTGACGAGGCGCGGCCACAGGCGTCGGTGCGCCGCCCGCCTAGGCGAGGGGATCCGCATCACGGTCTCCCTCGGCCCGCGGGTCGTGGCCATCCTGGGGGTGCGGAACGCGGCCTTCCTGGGCCTGGGGAGCGTGGCCTCTCCCGGCCGTGGGCGCGTCCCCGGTGGCGTGGGGGGCACGCAGGTAGTCCTCCAGGACCCGCGCCGGTCCGGTTTCGTCTCCGAGGGTCCTCGCGGTGGCCTCGCCCTTGCGGAAGAGGGCGGCACCGATGGCGATCAGGGCCGCTGCCGTGACGAGGGCGAGGAGTGAAGTGCCCGCCAGGGAGGTGGCGTTGGAGCACGGTGTGACGCCGAAACCGGACCCGTCGAACTTGATCGAGGGCGCATACCGGTAGCTGACGTCACAGGCGGACGCGGTGGGCGCGGCCGAAAGAGGCGCAAGCAGCGCCGCGAGCAGCAGGCACAGCGCACTGGCCGTGCGTCGGGTCGCCGTGACAGCGGTGCGTGACGTCATGACCCCACCAGCCGACCGACGTCCGTACGCAACCGCATCGCCCTTGCCTGCAACGCCTCTCCCTCTTCCCGGGCTTCCCGCGCTTCCGGCGCTTCCGGCGCTTCCGGCGCTTCCTGAGCTTGCTGTACTTCCTGAGTTTCTTGTGTTTCTTGAGCGTCCTGCGTTTCTCGTTCTTCCTGTGCCTGCGGCTGTTCCCGTGCACCGAGGGCCTTCGCCTCCGCGGCGCGTTCCTGTTGCCAGCGCCAGCCGGCCACCTCCAACTGGGCGCGCTGGAAGCGTCGCAACGCCCGTGCCGCGGCCGGTCCGTGCCGTCGCCACGTGCTCACCAGGGCCCAGAACCGCAGGGCTGGGTCCATGAGGAACGGCACCTCGCGTCCGGTGATGGCGCCACCGACGCCCGCCTCGGCGGCCTCGGCCGTCGCCGCCACACGCGCGGCGGCGACGCGGGCCCGGCTCCCGGAGCGCAGCAGCAGGAGGCACACCGTGAGGAACGGCACCTGCGGCGCCAGCCAGATGGCCGGGGAGATCACCAGGGTGTCGAGCGTCCCGCCGATGCCGACATGGTCGCGGACCAGCCCGGACAGCCACGCCGACAGGACCTCGTTGGCCACGGCCCCGCCGATCGCCGCCACCAGCCCCGCGGTGACCAGGCCGACACGCTGTGCGCGTCGCCGCGTCTGGGCCGCGAGCCCGATCCCGGCACCGACGAGTGCGCCGAAGACGACCTGGCTGCCGAACAGGGACACCGACTGGCGGATCCAGTACTCGAAGCCGCCGGTCGCGCCGTTGAGGCTGCTCAGGATCGACCACAGCTCGATGACGATGACGCTTTCCGTGAAGTTGTATCCGAGCCCGGCGGCCGCGCCGAGCACGAGGCCCGTCACGACATCGGTGACACGGTGCCGGAACATCAGGATCAGCAGGACGACGCCGGCGGCTGCGGCCAGTTGGTTGACCGTGCTCAGGTGAAGCAGCGTGACGTCGATCGTCCGGTAGCCGAGGTCGAAGGTGAAGGTGAAGTCGACCTGGTTGCCGGGTCCATCGGTCGTGGACCCGGTGAGGTCCGTGCCCTCGTACATGTAGCCGTTGATGGTGCCGTACGCCAGGTTGGTGAATGCGCGGCCTACACCCCACTGGATCAGCGCGCCCCAGCCGAACGCCGTGAGCAGCATCGGCAGTGGCAGCCAGCCGAACCGCTGCGCCCGGTGGATGAGCCATAGGGCGAACGCGCTGGTGGGGACGCAGGCGAGGACGAGCAGGGGGGACTTCGCGAGGACGAACAGGGAGAACAGCGCGAAGGAGCCCAGGAGAACCGCTAGCGCCGCCCAGGTCAGGACGGTGGCCCGGCGGTCCTTGGACGGCATCCGGACGATGACCGCCTGGAGCGCGATACCCACCACGATGCCCGCGAGCACACCCCAGAAGGCGGTCCGGGGGATCGCGAAGAGGGAGCCGAACGAGTCCAGCGCACCCTCCTCCGGCATCCCCGGAAACCGCCAGAAGATGGTGAGGGAGGGCTCGTCGGGCAGCACATGCGGCCGGGTCAGATTGAGCAACAGCTCTAGCAGGTACACCCCGATGACCAGCCGGACCACGAGCAGGGCGCGTCCCCGAGTGACCTCGTCGTCCCGCAGGAATCGTCGGCCGGCCGCGACGGTGAACGCGGGCGTGGACGTGGGCGCTGGAGGGGAGGGAGGGGGGAGGTCGGAGGGGGGTGTGGGGGTGCCGATGGTGGGTCGCTCCGTCACGAGACATCACCCGGCAGGCCGGGGAGATCCGTGGGCAGCTCAAGGTCCGTGGGCAACTCGAAATCCGTGGGCACTCCGCCCGTGGGCGGATCGGCGGGCCAGGAGAAGGAGGGCAACTCGGTGGGCAGCGAGGTCGGATCGCCCGGCGTGGTGGGAAGCCCCGTCGGAATGCCCTCGGGCCCCGGGGAGAGGGAGGGAAGCCCCGGGATCTTCGGCATCTCAGGGTCGATGGACCCCGAGAACTGCACGGCCAGGGACGTCCCCAGGGCGATCACACCGATCACCGCGCCAACCACCAGGAACCATGTCTGCGGACGCGGCTCACCGACACGCGACTCCACCACGTCCCCTTCCTTGTGCTTGCTCTCGTCCTCTAACAGGTTCACGTGAACCTTCGCCGTTGTCCGGCCCTTGTCGCCCGGTCCGGCCGGGTCATCTTCGTGCGCAGCGGATGCCACGGTTCCTCCCTCGGATGGCGCGGCATGCGGGCGGTTTCCCCGGCCGCATCAGGAGCTGGAGCCGGTACGCAGCTCTCGGCTTGAGGCGTACGGCTTCGTGCAGTCGAGTCAGCCGGATCAGCTCGTGCCCAGGACGTGGTCAGCGTGAGAGTCGAGCTTCTGCAACAGGTCGGTTGAGTTGCTGGGCCCGGTGATGCCGGTGACCTCACGGGTCGCGTCGGTCTGTAGGGTCATCTGCACGAATCCGTGCTGGTCACTGGCTACCTGGACCGCCTTCCGCAGTGCGGGACCGCCCATCGTGCAGGCGGCCCGTACGGTGGTGCCGGGCTTGGCGGTGGGCAGCCGCACGGTGCAGGAACCGATGTCCACTGAGCGGGGATTGCCCAAGCGGTAACCGTCCTCGTCCTTGTGCAGGAGGGCCTCGAGTGCGAGTGCGTACCGGGCGGCGACGGACTCGTACGGCATACGGTTCGTCAGGCTGACGGTCACGGTGACGGTCTGGCACAGCACCCCGCACTCTTCGTCGACCGTCTCCGAGACCTCTTTCGGGGCGGGTTCGGCGCTGATCGGCACGACGGACGGCAGGGAGCGGATGGCCGTATGCATCGCCTCATACGTGCCGCGGGCGGTGGCTGCGTTCTCCGTGCGTACTGACAGCTTCGCCACAGGGTCGAATCCGGATTCGTCAGGTTGACCGTCGCTGTCGTGCAGGGCGTCGAGCCCCGAGTAGCCAAGCAGCTGGTGTGGTTCAGACGCCGTGACCCAGTACATGCCTGACTTGGTGCTCTCATTGCCGACTACGGCGACAGGGGCCGCGCTGGCGGGCACCCTGTCCGGCCGCGGGAATCGCTCCGCAGCGGAGGAGGGGACCGACGAGGTGCCCCCCTTGGCTCCACCGGTGGCCTTAGCTGCGGACGCCAGGGACGAGGCGAGCGGAGAAGGGGCCAACCAGTCCAAATTCAGCCCGAGCACCTGGCGAGTACCAGCCGAGCGGCGGATCTCGGTCCAACGGCCGACGTGCGCTTTGGGCTCCTCGACGCCCATCATCTGCAGCATCACGCGATCGGCCTTGACGAACATTGCCGCGCCCGCGACCGACACAACCTGCGCCTTGTGATCATCGGCGGTCACGGTGCCGAACACATCACCATTGCCCATAGCACGCAGGTCGGCAGTGACGTGCGTTGACGTGAGGGCAGCTGACCCTTCCGGGAACCAGTCATCGTATTGCCACGACCCTGACCAGTGCAGGACCTTGGCCTGCTCGACCGCCGCGCCGACCTTCTTCAAAGATGACGTCGGCGGAGGGCCCGAGCCTGCATCCGGGCTCTGCCCCGAACAGGAGAGCAACAGGAGAGCGCCGACGACCGAGAGGGCGCCTGAAAGACGGGGCGGCCGTGCGCACTGTCCCTGATCTTGGAGCCGACGGTTGGTGACCAGCTTAGTGCCGATGACGCGCACGCCGCCCTCCCCCTATCTTCAGGCCCCTCCGTCACCCCCACCAAGCGGTGCTCGTCGAAGTTCCTGAGGTTGGGGTGACAGTCGCTGGCCAGCCTTCACGACACCACATCAATGACGTTTGCTTGGTAGAACGCTTTGAGGCGTGAAGGGTTACGCACCCGTCATTGTTAAATTCTTGCCGGATCGGCAGCGAAGAATGAGCCGCCGCCCAAAGCTCATCTGCATCGGAACATGCTCGGCGACGAGAACTCACACAGGCTCATCAATTGCATCAAAGTGGCCTACATAGGGCCGGTGAACGAGGCGCAGCCGACCTGACACGAGCTGCTCGCCCGAACCTTGGGTGACCGTCCCACACCTTCGACGGCTACCACCGCACGCCACCACACAGAGGAGCGCAAGAGCTGAACACGTGGACTTGACAGGGAACTGTGCTCGTGCCGCCACGAGACGCGCATCTCCGGGGCACCCGCGGTGCTGTGGGTCGGCTTCCCGAAGAGCACGCTTGCCTGGACCGGACCCGGGGGCGAACCCACCTGGTACGCGACCTGGCTTCTCCGAACTAGCGGGGCGTCCCGTGGCCAGGTGAGAGGACGATCAGTCCTGCGAGGAAGGGGCCGGTATGGGTCCGGAGAACTGCTGTGAACGGCACGGGTGTTAGCTTCCTTCCCGTGTTGAAACACCAGGACGAGACCAGGGCGGCCTATGACGGGGTCGTCGAACTGTATGCATCGATGTTCGCTAATCGGTTGGAGACGCAGCCGTTCGCGCGGAACATGATCGGCACCTTCGCCGAGCTCGTGCGTGGCACGGGGAACCTACGGGCAGCCGACGTCGGGTGCGGGCCTGGTCATTTGACGGCCATGCTGCACGACTTGGGGTTGGACGCCTTCGGGCTCGACCTCTCCCCGGCTATGGTCGCCCACGCCCGGCGGGCTCATCAGGCGCTGCGGTTCGACGAAGCGCGCATGGAGGCCCTGCCGGTCGAGGACGGCGCGCTCGGCGGAGTGCTGGCCCACTACTCGATGATCCATACCCCACCAGAGGAATTGCCCGCGCTGATCGCGGAGCAGGTGCGTGTCCTGGCGCCGGGGGGCCTGCTCCTGGTGTCCTTCTTCGGAACCGAGGGCTCGGAGCCTGTCCGCTTCGACCACAAGGTTGCGCCTGCTTACAGCTGGCCGGCGGACCAGTTTGCCGAGTTGCTGGCCGGGGCCGGACTCGTCCCGGTGGCTCGGTTGCTCCATGATCCAGCGTCCGAGCGGGGCTTCCTCGACACTCACCTGCTGGCCCGCCGCCCGTAGAACGTGGCGCGTGGCCGGGGTGGTGTAGATCATCCGCGTGGATGAAGCTCGTCCAAGCGCCGCGTTCTGTGGCGGTGTCCGCTGAGCACGCCGGAGTGACAGCCGTTCAGTCACGCAGGCCCCGGCGGGGTGGCCGCCGCGGTGGTGCGAGCAACGATCTCCCGGAAGGTAGGAATTCCCAGGTCGACAGACTCCTGCTTCCGGGAGATCTGGGCGTCGAGTTGGGCAAGCTTCTCCTCGGCGTGGGTCAGGCTGCTCTGCAGCCCCTCGATCTCGCCGAGCCAGCCCTCCCTTTCGGCTTCCAAGATGCGCGTGAGGAGGTTGTCGCGGATTTCGACAAGCCGGGGACGCTCTGTCGCGTGGACGATCAGGACGGGGCATCGGACACAAGCGTGTTCGTGAGCACAGTCAGTCCCGTATGCGCGGCCGCAGTCGCCCAGGGCGAGCTTGCGGCGCTCAAAGTGCCCGAGAAACTCTCCCCATTCCTCAGGAGTGACGGTGCGGTATTCATCGGCAGGCCGCAGAGCCCGGCGCCGGGCGATGAACGCTCGATGTGCCTCGATGGCGTCAGTGGGGTAGATCGCGGCATATCCCATCGTCGTTCCGATGTGGTCGTGGCCAGCGATGACCTGGGCGATGTGAGGGGGCAGGCCGTTGAGGATGGAGTCCGTGATGAAGATCCGGCGGAAGTCGTGGGGCTGAAAGATGAGGGGGTCACCCGCGCTGTCCGTCAGACCTGAGGCCAACAAGGTGACGTCGAGTCCTCGACGGATCGTCGCTCGTGACAGTGGACGCAGGTAGCCACCAGAGCGATCCTGGAACAGGAGCGGCATCGGCGGGTTCCAGACCCGTTCGTAGTGGTCATAGCTACGGAGAACGGGGACTCGCCCGTCCGAGCCTCGGACTCGAGAGACGACCGTGCTCAACACGTCCGCCAGCTCCGGCGTGACCAGGACAAGTCGCTCTTGGTCCGTCTTCGACGGGGCGATCTGCAAGAGCGGAACGGTCTGCCCGGTGGTGGGGAGCTTGTAGCTGACGATGCTGTGATGCCCCAGCTCGAGGAGTTCCTCGATGCGGATGCCGGTGTGCCGCAAGATCTCGATGGCAGCCCACCCCCAGAATGCGCTGCGCTCCTCACCCGCGAATGAGCGTCGGGTGCCCTTCGCATCCCAGGCATGGATCGGACGCCCGTCAGCGCATTTACTGAAGCGCGGGACCCTGAAGGTCTCACCAAGCACGCTGAAGTCCGAACCGAGCGGGGCAGCGTTGAGTGCATCGAGGCGCATTGTGGCCTCTTTCAGCAGGCGGTGCGCCGTCTTCACCAGCGTGGGCAGCGCCGGCAGGCGCTCGCGAGTACGTTGGTCCATGCGCGCTTTGAGCTGCTTCTCAGCCTTTCTTCCCGAGCACTCGGCTTCGCTGATCGGGCAGGGTGCCACCCAGGCGGCCCACTGGCCGGGGTCCTCCACTGCCCACTCCGCCAGGTCCAGGTAGAAGGCTCTGACCTGGGTTTTGATCCCGATTGCACCTCGGCGTGGCTCTGTGAACTCACGAAAGGAACCGTCGGGCAGACGCTTACGGACGGTCTTCGTGGCCAGGCGAACCTTCCAGGCAGTCATCACCTCGGCAGGCAGCCGAAGAGAGTCGATGCCCGGATGATGCCGCTCCAGGTCGCCCCAGAACCGAAGCGCCAGCGAGATCGTGAGCGCCTGCAGCGTCGTGAAGTCGAGTCCTACGGACCGATGAGAGAGGTAGGCGACCAAGAGATCGCGGATCGGACGGCACTGCAGTTCGTAGCGGTCGACAAGGTCCGCCGGGGTGAGTTGCCCCGTGCGATTCGAGATCCGGAACAGCGTGTGCGGTGCGTCTGCTGGAAAGAGACCCAAGTCGCGTAGCCAGGTGTAGGCGAGCTGGATCCGTCCATTGCTGTTGCGCGGATTCTTGCTTTGCCAGAGCAGCAGGTCGCCGACGACGATGTCCTCGATGACGCCGCCTCGACAGGCCATGATCTCCGCAATGGTCTTCAGCCCGGACGAGATATTCGCAGCCGAGATGTTGGTCGGCAGTGAAGCCCTCAAGCGGGCGAACCCCTCGGGGTCGCGTGTGGTCTCCAGAGCTGGCCGAAGATGCCGCGATCTTGACCCGATGAGGAACTCCGGGTCGGGTCTGACGGCATCCGCGCAGAGCAGCGCCAGCACCCCGACGAGGAGCGTTTCACGGCGAGATACTCGCCCTTCCGGGCGGGCCCAGGCTGCGAAGGCATCCCGCCACCCCTGCGACGCAATGTGCTGCCCGTGGGCAGGACTTCTCTGCCAGCGCTGCTGCCAGGTTTCTCCCGGAAAGGTCATCAGCCAGTCGAGCAGGAGACGCGCCCCGAACATCCGATTCGCCTGGGCGCTGGGCTCCACAGCTCGTAGCGGTGGGCGAGCCAGCCGCTCAAGGACCTCTTCACGGGTGACCGCGGTCGCTTCCCACGTGCTTGGTCTTTCCCGATGCGGGAATCGGTTCATCAGCTTGAGCTCTTCGGCGCCCACCATGCTGGTGACCCGCGGAACGAAGCTCGAGCCGACGTACGTCGCAGTGCTCGTCATGAGGCGTCCCGGCCGAAGAGGATGGACAGGGAGTCGGGGTTGTAGGACGGCTCGTCAACAGGCGCGAGAGTCTCCTCGCGTCGCTTCTCCTGACGGGCGTGGTGGGCAAGGCCGGCTCTGATGACGTCGTCCCTGGTCGGACGGTTGTAGATGTCCAGGGTCGACAGGTACTTGTGGCCGAGGATCTTTTGCACGTAGACCGGCGGCATGTTCGGGTCATCGAGCATGAGGAACGTCGCCGTGTGCCGCAGATCGTGAAGGGTCCAGTTGGCGCCCAGGAGATCGTTGGCGCGGTTGAACATCATGCGCGCCGCGTCGTATTCCAGTGGCCGCCATGGGCGCCGTAGCGTCCACCACAGCGCATGGTGGCGGCCCCGGGGGACGCCTTTCTTCCAGGCGGACTCTTGGTAGAGCCGCAGCCAGACGAACGCATCCGGGGTGGCGGCCAGGGCCTGGTAGTCGCGGGTGCCCTTGCGGATCACACTGATGGTCTGCTCGCCGACAACCGCACCGTCCTGCTTGACCGTGAGCAGCTCCTCGGCTCGGGCGCCAGTGGCGACCCAGAAGGCCAGCAAGGCGCGGTCACGATGAGACCGGAGCCCGGCGAAGACCTTGGTGTACATCTCGTCGGGAATCCGCCGCGGGACCCGCTGCGGAACGGTCGGCCGGTAGAGGCCCGTGCGTCGGTTGCGGTGCTTCTTCCCACCATCACGCTGTGGCCCGAGCTGGGACAAGCGCCGCCCACGGACCAACGGGAAGGGGTTCACCAGTAACGAACCGGTGCTTTCATCCAGATGGAAGTTGTAGAACTCCCGCAGCACCGTCTCGCAATGAGCCCGGGTTGCCGGCGAGTACTTGGTCCCGACCGTGGGCTTACCAGTCACCGGATTCGGTGTCCCCGGGGCCGGCCTGCCACTGCGAGGCGGCGAGACCTCGGAGAGAGCCTTGCCGCGATGGCGCCAATGGATGCGCTTCGGCTTGTCCGCCACCTTCATCCACAACATGAAGTCCCGGGCGTCTTCCCGGGTCGCACGGTCCCACTCGATCCCGAGCGCCCAGAGGAATCGGAACCAGCGCAGCAGATCCATGCCGTACGAACGTGGCGTCAACGGCGAGCTGTCCCTCGCCATCAGCTCCTTGAGGTAGAGCGCAGCGGGCTCGACCGGCCTCCCGAGACCATCCAGCACCCTGTACGGCTCCCAGGGATCTCCCGTCTTCAGCAACTGGCCTAACTCAGGCAGGACAAAGTTCCTCAGGTCCCTTCCGGACCGCTGCTCATCAAGCACATCGGGAAGCTAGCAGATACCCGGTCTGACCTGCGAAGACAGCTCAGTTAGTTCGGTTAACAGGCCCGACCCTCCGCCGCGGCTTCTGTCCCCGCTGCGGAACTCATCTGGTCTCCATGGCGGATGGCTCGAACATGATCATGGTGACCGGCTTCAGCCTCGACGACCGAAGCGGCACCGCTCCTGTCGGGCACTCCTTCCGCGAGGAAGCAGCACCGTGGATGACCATCACCCTCGGGTCGCTCCAGCCCCTCGACTCCGTTCCAGGCATCGCCGCCGACGACGCATAGCGAACAGGCGACCAACCACGTCCCGAACCCGACGACCACTGCGGCCGGTCGCGCAGAGGGAGTCCAGCGCCCCACCTGCTCGGCGGTGAGGACGCCGAGTCCGGCCCCTGGCCGACGGCCCGCGCCGCTCGGTACCCCCGCAGAGGCCGGAGCAGGGCGGTCTCAGGCCGCCGGTGTCGGCTCGATGGCGTGGGAGACCTCGGTGAGGAGTGATTCGACGTCCGCTCCCCAGCGTGAGCTCACGACCAAGTCCCGGGCGGGGTCGACCCACAAGAGGTGGTTGCCGCCGTTCCCGCGGGCGCAGCGGCCGGTCGCGGGGGCCTGGGGCCAGACGGTGCGGTGGTCGTTGAGCCACCACGACAGGCCGTAGTTGGGCTTGACCGGGCAGGGCTGCCACATCGCATCGGTCCAGCGGGCGGAGAGCAGCCGGTGCTTCCCCCACTGCCCGCCCTGGAGACAGAGCTGTCCGATCCGGGCCAGGTCGCCGGCGCTGATCCACAGGCCGCCGCCCCAATGTGCGCCGCCGGAGACGACGGGGACCTTCCGGCCGTCCAGTTCGACGACGGAGTCGGCATAGCCGTGCCAGGACCAGGTGGACGAGGCCCCGATCGGTTCCATGATCCGCTCACCGAGCACCTCGGGCAGCGGCCGGCGCAGCAGCACGGTGAGAGCAAGGGCGGTCAGGTTCACCCGCACGTCGTTGTAGGCCCATCCCTCTCCGGGCGGGCCGCCGGCCGACTCCGTGCCCTCGCGGGTGCTCTGGGCGTCGACCCAAATGGGCTTGGACCACAGTTCTCCCTCCCACTGGCTGGTCTGGTCCAGCAAGTGGCGCCAGGTGATCTTCTGCCCGTGCGCGTCGGCGAACTGGGGCAGGGACACCGCCCGGCAGACCGGCTCGTCGATGCGCAGCAGCCCGTCGTCGAAAGCCAGACCTGCCACCAGCGACAGGACGCTCTTGGTGGCGCTGTAGGCCATCTCCGCACGTTCCGGATCTCCCCAGGAGGCCAGCACCGTGCCACGGCGCACGATGAGCCCGGAGGCTCCCCCGCCGTCCAGGAGGGGGCCCATCACCTCCCGGTGAGCGGTGTCGGAGACCTGGGCGGCCAGGTAGGTGGCCATGTCCTGCACGCCCGGCACCGGGCGCTCGCCCTGCTGCATCGCTGCTTCCGCGAGCCGCCCCGGATCCACCCCCGCCCACGGGTCACCCGGAACGATGCCATCGCCCATATGTTCCGTCACGTCTGCCATGCATTCGCCTCTTCTCCGACTGTCCGACGGGGCGTCCATGGTCGCTCATGGGGTTTCTGACGCTGTACCGGAAGTGGATCTCCCCCGGTCGGCCTGTCGGCTCGGATTCGCCGGAGATCTGGAGACTCACGGCTGTTCCGCGACAACGAGCAGGGCTCGGTGATTCGCTGATCCGCCTGCTCGTACGGGCCTTCCGGTGATTTGCCCTCCCCTCCCCGCTCGACACGACGGGAAGTGCTGAGCGACACATGTGCAATGTCCTTGGGCACATGTGCTCGCCCGAAGGGACGGGTGGGGCGCACGCTGTCCGTATGACGTCAGAGACTTCCGACATCCGCACCGTGCCGTGGTTCGCACGCCCCGCCGCCCGGACCTGGAGTTGTCTGCCCGCCCCTGCCGCGGTGCGGGACTTCCACGCTTCGTTGCCCGACTACACTCCCACCCCACTCATCGAACTGCCCGCACTCGCTGACGAGTTGCAGGTCGAACGGGCCTTCGTCAAGGACGAGTCCTCCCGGCTGGGGCTGCCCGCGTTCAAGGCGCTGGGGGCGTCGTGGGCGGTGCACCGCGTTCTCGCCGAGCGGTCGAAGGCCGGCGACGGCGCCGCGCCCGGCCCAGTGACGCTGGTGACCGCGACCGACGGCAACCACGGGCGGGCCGTGGCCCGGACGGCACGCCGGCTCGGTCTGCGCGCTCACGTCTTCGTCGCGGAGGGGGTGCATCCTCAGGCCTCGGCGGCGATCGCCGCCGAGCAGGCCGAGGTCACGCTGGTCGCCGGGTCCTACGACATGGCCGTGCGTCGGGCGGCCGAAGCTGCCGCCGCGCCGGGGGCGGTGCTGGTGCAGGACACTGCCTGGCCGGGCTACGAGCGGATCCCGGGCTGGATCGTCGAGGGCTACTCCACGCTCTGCGCCGAGATCGACGAGCAGCTCGCGGCAGCCGGTGCAGGCCTGCCCGGTCTGGTCGCCGTGCCGGTGGGGGTCGGATCCCTGGCCCAGGCCGTCGTCACTCACTACCGCAGCCGCCCCGCTGGGCCTGCCCCGGCGCTGATGTCGGTCGAGCCGAAGGCCGCCTCGTGCGTCCTCGACAGCCTGGTGCGCGGCGAACCGGTCAGTGTCACCACCGGCGAGACCACCATGGCCGGGCTGAACTGCGGCACTCCCTCCAGCCTCGCCTGGCCCCACCTGCGCGACGGGCTGGATGCCGCGGTCGCCGTCACCGACGCCGACAGCGACCGCGCCGCCGCTGACCTGACCGCTCTCGGCCTCTCCCCCGGCCCGTGCGGCGCCGCTCCGCTGGCCGGCGTCCGTGCCGCGCTCAGCGGCGAGGGCGCCGATGCGCGACGCGGCGCTCTGGGCCTCGGCCCGGCCTCCACGGTGGTGCTGTTGAGCACCGAGGGCAGTGACGCCAATCCGGTCCGCGGCACCGACACCTGACTCCGGCCGGCTCGCGACGGCCGCTGCCCATGCGGCGGACGTGGCCGGGTGCGTCAGTGGCCGGAGGGCGGTTCGAGGCAGCCGGTTTCCATGAACGGGCCGTTGACCTCGACCTGATAGTTGGTCTTCTGCACGAACGCCGTCACGCAGGCGTCGCCGTGGACGCGCAGGCCGACCAGGGCGCCTTCGGGTGTGACGGTGTGGCCGTCCTCGGAGCGGGTGTACATCTCCTGCACGGTGAGTGTCCCGTCGCGCCGCTCCCCCTTCGAACCCGTCCGTTCCTCCTCGTATCCGAGCCCGAGCAGCGCGGCTCGCACGCTGCCGGGGTCCCATGTCCTCCGTTTCCAGAGCCGCTCGAGTACGGGTTCGATGCGGTCGGCTTCCTTCTGTGCGGCCTTCGCGCCGGCGGGGGACAGGGCCCCCGGGCGGCGGTAGGCGTTGTTGTCGCCGTTGTGCGGGGCACCGTCGACGACTCCGGGCTCCACATAGGGGGAAGCGCCCGGGGTGCCGGCACTCGCGGACGGACTCGGGGCCCCGGCCACGGCCTCTGTGCCGCTCTGTTCGCCACAGGCTGTCAGGAACAAGGAGGCAGTGCTCAGAACAACGGCTACAGCGGCGGTCCGTCCGCGCCGCCCGCATGTCGAGGTCACCATGGAAGGACAGTGCCACGGCCGGGCCCTGGGCGCACCGTGGTCTTTCGCCATTGTTCCTACGGTGCTGTCGTCGTCCCGGTGTACTCCTTGATGAGTTCGTAGGAGCGGATGCGGTCGCGGAGGTCGTGGACGGGGGTGGTGAGCATCAGCTCGTCCGCCCCGGTCTCGGCGGCCAGCCGGGAGAGCCGGTGGACGACGGTCTCGGGTGTCCCGACGGCCTGCTGCGCACGAAAGCCTGCCAGCGCCTGTCGCTCCCCCTCCGTGAACGGGTGGGCGGCCGCGGCCTCGGGCGTGGGGAAGGGGGTCTCGCTCAGTCCTTTGAGGAGCCCGGCTTTGACGACGTCCATGGGTCCGACGCGCCACGCGGCCTCTTCCTCCGTCTCGGCACACACCACTTCCACGCACACCAGCACCCGCGGTTGCGCGCACCAGCGGGACGGGGTGAACGCCGACCGGTAACGGTCCAGGACCGCACGGGTGTTCTCCGGCCGGATGTGATGTGCGACGGCGACCGGGAGGCCGAACTCCGCGGCGAGAGCGGCGCCCGCGGTGCTGGAAGCCAGCAGCCACGGCTCGGGGAGCGGGCCGAGCGCGACCTCGTCGACCAGGAACGACAGGATCGCGGTCACGTCGTCCCGGTACTCCGCGTCCGTCGCCGGTCCCGCTCCGCGGCGAAGTGCCCGTGCGGTGGCCTCGTCGAAGGTGCCGGGGCCGCGGCCGATCCCCAGGTCGATACGGTCCTGGTGCAGGGCCGCCAGCGTTCCGAACTGCTCGGCCAGTGTGATGGGGGCGTGATTGGGGGCCAGCACGCCGCCTGAGCCGACGCGGATCACCGAGGTCGTGGCGGCAGCATGCGCGGCCAGCACCACGGGAGGAAACGCACCGATCGCGGGCGAGTGGTGGTGCTCGGCGTACCAGATCCGGTGATAGCCGAGCCGTTCCAGCTCCTGAGCGAAGGGCGCGGTGTCGCGCAGGGTGTCCAGGGCGCGGGTGCCCGTCTGGACCATCGCGACTTCCAGTGCCGAAAGAGGTATGTCGAACATGGCGTCAGCATAGAGATCATTCGTTCGACGAAGGCAACAAATGATCTCTTGGGGGCATGTCGCGGGCTACCTCCGGACTCTCCGGTGCGGCAGCGGGCGGCGGCGAAGACGGCTGCTGGGCGATGGCAGGATGGCCGACGGGGAGCCGATCGGCCGAGGACATGGGGGCATGGGTGGCAGATTCTGCGCTCGAGGCGCTGGACGATATGCCGTGGGAGCAGCTGACGTCGGCGCTCGGGCAGCACCCGGCCAAGGAGTTGCGGCGGGCCCTGCGGGGCCTCGTAGTCAAGGGTGAGGCGGCGACCGAGAAGGACTGTTCCCCCTTGTTCGACCTCCTCGCACCGGCCACCGGCCCCGGACTCTCCGTCGCCACCGCCGCGCTGCCCCTGGTCGTCACCCTCGCCTGCGATCCGGCCATGGGCGCCCGGGCCACGCTCGTCCAGCTGCTGGTGAGCCTGTCCCGGACGGAGGCCGCAGCCGAACCGGACCTCGTGGACGCGGGGTGGCACGAAGCGCGGCGGCGCCGACGCCCCAGGATCCTGGCGCTGCTTGCGGACCCCCGGCCCGACGTGCGGAGGGAAGCCCTGGACCTCGTGGAGGACGTCGGCGTGCTGCTGGAGCGGTGGCGTGCCGAGACGGATCCGGCAGTACGGCTGCCCGTGCTGCTCGCGCTGGGGACCGCCGCGGCATGCTCCACCGACGCGGCGGCGGTGGACCGGGTGCGGGCGCTGGTGGCCGAGGTGCTGCGAAGCGACGGTCCTGTCATGCGGGTCGCGGCGGTTCACGCCTGGGCCGCGTTCGATCCCGAGGCTCCGGTCCGTGAGCTGGACCTGCTGGTGGAGGTTCTGTCGGATCCGACGGTACGTCAGCACGTCGAGGAGATCTGGTACGCGCCGGATGTCGACGGTGCCCTCACCCGTGAGGACGTCATCTCCTGGACCGCCTTTCTGTTCGAGGACGCGCCGCAGACGGCGCTCTCCTTCGTCGTCCGGCTCCTCGGCGTGGCTCGCCGGAACGGGGACGCCCTGTTGTGCCGGGCCGCGCTGGATCAGGGGTGGCGGCTGCTGGTCGTCCAGCCGTCCGCGGTGTCCTCGCTGCTGCCGCTCGCGAGCGCTCTGCTGGCGGACCCGGACGACGGCGTACGGCTGCGGGCGGCCCATCTGCTCGCGGTGCTGGGTTCGCGGGCGGCACCGTACGCGGATGAGTTGGCCGCGCTCCTCGACGACCCGGGCGAGGACGAGTTCCTCGAGGGCACCGTCGGCGACCACGCCCGCTGGGCGCTGACTCGCATGGGTGACCAACGTGCCCTGCCGGAGCTGGTCGAGCGGCTGTACGCGCCGTACCGGGGCCAGTACTCCCGGGGGTACGCCGTGGCCGACCCGCACCTGCCGGAGGTCGAGGACGTCCTGACCCCGCTGCGGGCGCATGCGGAGGTCCTCCTGCCCGCGGTGCGGCAGCTGCTCCGTGACGAGGGCAGGGGCGGGGTGCTGACCTGCCCCTTCCTTCGCATCCTCACAGCGTGGGGACAGGCCGCGGCCCCCGCGCTGCCAGAGGTGGTGGCGCTGCTGGATGACGCCCGGTACTCGCTGTACGCAGTCGACGCACTGGTGGCGATGGGACCGGCCGCGGCGTCCGCCGAACCCGCCGTACGCGGCTGCACGGTCCTCGACCACCCCGGCAACCACCACCACGTGGCGTGGGCCGCCTGGCGCCTCGGCGGCGACCGGGATGCGGCGCTGCGGGCCATCGGCGCAGCGGTGCTGACCGAGGACGGACCGCTGTACGGTCCCGTCCACCTCCTCGGCGACTTCGGCCCGGCGGCGGCGTACTGCGCGGACCGCGTGCGGCATGTCATGGACCATGGTGGTGCCTGGGTGCGGCTGCGGGCTGCGGTCACGCTGTGGTCGGTCACGGGCCAGCCGGAACCGAGTGTGTCCGTCCTGGAGGCGTACTTTCCTCCCATCGCCGAAGGTGGCGACACCTTCGGCCACTTCCTCGACGCGCTGCTGGCCCTCGCCCGGATCGGCACGGTCTCCCCGTCGGCGCGGACCGTCCTGCGCCGCGTGCGGGCGTCCGACCGCTGGCTGTCGACGTACCGGGACTACCGGGCGGTCCTGCAGGACGAAACGATCCGGTCCGCGATCGACGAGGTCCTCGCCCTGCCGTGACGACCGGCCGGCGGGCACGGGACTCCCGAGGCGGCACATGTGGGCGGCCCGCCCGGTGTGCGGCGCGTGCACACCGGGCGGGCACCCTCATGGCGGCGGGGGATGACAGGTCGTCAGGCGACGGCCGGGGTGTAGTGGCCGGCCTCGTCCCCCTCGAGGACGTAACTGCGCTCGCCGTCCACACCGACCGGGACATCGCCCGCGACCGTCACCCGGTGCAGCAGACGCGGCAGGTCGCCGTAGTCGTCGGGGGCGTAGTGCTGGGTGATGCGGTTGTCGAAGAGCACCACGTCGCCCGGGGACCAGGCGACCCGCAGGATGTTCTCCGGGCGGATGACAGAGGACTGGAGGATCCGCAGCAGATCGCGGGACTCGGACGGGCCGAGGCCGATGAGGCTCTGGGCGAACCCGCCGATGAACAGGCCGCGTTCGCCGGTCTCGGGGTGGACGCGGACGACGGGGTGGGCGGTGCGGTACTTGCGGGAGACGAAACGCTTGCGGTGCTCGGCCGCCTTGGCGTTCTTGGGGGCGGCGTAGTCGTAGTCGTTGGTGTGGACGGCCCACAGCTTGTCGGCCAGCTCGCGCAGCGGCTCGGGCAGGTCCCGGTAGGCGGCGGCCGAGTTGGCGATGAGCGTGTTGCCGCCGTAGGGCGGAACCACGATGCCGCGCAGGGTGGACACCTTCGGTGGCGTTCGGACGAAGGTGACGTCCGTGTGCCAGTGGTTGGCGCGGATGCCCTCCTCGGCGTCGACCGGCAGGATGCTGGGCTGTTCCTCGACGGACGGCACCGTGGGGTGCGCGGTGGTCAGCTCTCCGAAGAGGGAGGCGAAGCGGAGCTGGGCGGCGTCGTCCAGGTGCTGATCGCGGAAGACGAGCGCCTTGTGCTCCAGGAGCGCGGTGTTGATATCGGAGACGATCGCGGGGTCGAGGGTCTCGGAGAGATCGGCGCCGAGAATTTCGGCTCCGATCCGGCCGCCGATCCTGCGGATGTCGAATCCGGTGCTGGTCGTCATGGGGGCTGTTCCTTTCGGTGGTGTCCTCAGGGGGGTGTCGGGTGGTGAGGGTGGTTCCGCGCCCGGCGCGGGGAGCGGCGGGACGCGGGCTTCCGGCCGCTCCCCCGGCCGATGGGGCGGTGGCGGCCGCCGACCTGCCCCGTGCGGGGCTGGGGACCCTCGTCGTGCAGGGTGGGTTCGTCGGAGGGTGAGGCGTACGAGCGGGGCTTCGGCCGGGAAGCTCACCTCGCACAGGGAGCAGGCACGGAAGTCACCGTGGCGCCTGGGCAGGGGCGGCGGGGGCACTGGGCGGGGAATCAGCTCTGTTCGGGGACGCGCCAGGAGCTGAGACGGCGTTCCACGGCCACGAGCAGTTGGTTGAAGGCGACGCCGATGACGGAGATGGTGAGGATCCCGGCGTACATCTGCGGGATCGCGAAGTTGTACTGGGAGGTATTGATCAGATAACCGAGCCCCGCCTTGGCGCCGACCATCTCCGCGGCCACCAGCACCAGGATGGAATAGGCTCCGGCCAGCCGTATCCCTGTGAAGATCGTCGGTACGGAGGCGGGCAGGATGATCTTCTGGAACAGCCGCGGGGCGGACAGATCCACGGACCTCGCCAGCTTGAGCAGTGTGGGGTCCACCTGGCGCACCGCGCTGATGGTGTTGAGGAGGATCGGCCAGGTGCAGGCGTAGAACACCATGGAGATCTTGGACGTCTCGCCGATCCCCAGCAGCAGGACGAACACCGGTAGCAGCGCCAGGGCGGCGGTGTTGCGGAAGACCTCGAGCAGCGGCCCCAACAGGTCCGCCACCACCCGGTATCTGCCGATCAGCAGACCGAGCGGCACGCCGACGACGACGGCCAGACCGAACCCGGTGAACGAACGCGCAAGACTGGTGCGGCCGTTGTCGGCCAGCTGCCCGTCCGCCAGCAACTCCCACCAGGCGCCGGCCACCTCGCTGAAGGGCGGCAGGAACGTACGGTCCACCAGGCCGGCGCGGGGCGCGGCCTCCCAGACGGCGAGGAGTGCGGCGATCGCCGCGACTTTGGTGAGGCCGCGCAGCAGCAGGCCGGGCAGTCGGCGACCGGCAGCGCGGGCCCGGGGTGTGAGGGGGATCGCCCTTCGCGGGCGTCCGTCCGGTGCCGGAGCTTCCGCGGAGTCCGGAGCGTCCGTGGGGTCCGGGGTATCCGTGAGGTCCGGAGCGTTGGGAGCGTCCGTGGGGTCCGGGGTGTCCGTGGGGTCCGGGGTGCGTGCCCCGTCGGCGGGCCGGGGAGCCGGGTCGGGGGCGGTGGGGGCCGTGATCTCGGTGGTTGCACCGGTGGCGCTGCTCATGCCGGGACACGCTCCTTCTCCAGTTGCTGGGCGCGGGCCACTTCGTCGTGCAGGAGACTCCAGATCTCATGCCGGTGGCGCGCGAACTCCGGGCTCGACCGCACGTCGTGCGCCGTGGTGCGGCCGTCGAGCGCGATCGGTACGACCTCTTTGACAGCCCCCGGCCGGGAGGTCATGACGGCCACTCGCTGCCCGAGGTAGACCGCTTCCTCGATGCCGTGGGTGATGAAGACGACCGTCTTGCCGGTCCGTTCCCAGATCCGCAGGAGTTCGTTCTGCAACAGTTCCCGGGTCTGGGCGTCCAGGGCGGCGAAGGGCTCGTCCATGAGGAGTACGTCCGGGTCGTAGGCGAGGCTGCGGGCGATCGCCACCCGCTGCCGCATCCCGCCGGAGAGCTCATGGGGGTGCCGGTCCTCGAATCCGGCCAGGCCCACCAGCTCCAGGTACTCCCTGGCGCGTTCGGCGCGCTCGCGCCGGGGCACTCCGGTGGCCTCCAGGCCGAATTCGACGTTGCCCCGGGCGGTGCGCCAGGGAAGCAGGGCGTACTGCTGGAAGACGGTGCCGCGGTCGAGACCGGGGCCGGTGACCGGCTCTCCGTTCAGGAGAATCCGCCCGCTGGTGGGCCGGGTGAGGCCGCCCAGCAGGTCCAGCAGCGTGGACTTGCCGCAGCCGCTGGGCCCGACGACCACCATGAACTCACCGGCGGAGATCTCCAGGTCGATCCCGTCCAGGGCGGTCAGCTCGCCGGCCTGACGGCTGCCCGCCGGCCTCTGCACGGGGAAGGCCTTGCGGACCTGCTCAAAAGCGATGTCGACGGTCATGGGATCAGCTCCGGGTCTTCGTCGCCGAGGAGGCCGAGGGGGCCGAGGAACCGGGCGACGTGCTCGACGGGCGGTACTCGTTGAATTCATTGGTGTAGAGGCCGGACACCTTGACCTTCCCCCGCTTGATGTCGCCGCGCTCCGCGAGCCAGTCGACCCACAACTGGAGCTGCCGGTCGGTGATCCGGCCGCCGGTCTCGGCGACGCCGAAGGACTTCCAGTACTTCAGGGGAGTGGCGTCCTCCTTGCGGCCGCGCTTCCTCACGATCTCCTCCATCCGCGCGATCACCTCCTCGCGCGGCGTCCGGCGGGCCCACTCGATGGCCCGGGCCACACCGGTGACAAAGGCCGCGGCCGTATCGGGGTTCTGCCTCAGGAAGCGAACGGTCATCACATACGTTCCGGCACTGAACGCCCCGAGCAGCTGGTAGTCGGTGAACAGTGGACGGATTCCGCCGGTGGCCAGGGCCTTGTCCCGGAGGATGTCCCCGAGGACGCCCACCTGGATCTGGCGTTGCCGCAGGGACTGTTCGGTGTTGACCGGCGGCACCACCAGGGGCTGCACCTTGTGAATATCCCCCTGGGACAGTCCATGGCGCTTGAGATAGATGTCGAGCATCGCCTCGGAATGGGCTCCGAGGGTGTTCATGCCGACTTTCTTCCCGATCAGGTCACGAGCCGATCGGATCGGACCGTCCTCCAGTACGTAGAAGCCGTTGTACGCGTGCCGGTCGGATCCGTAGTAGCTGATGACGGACGTGATGGGGGCGCCGTTCGCGGCCAGTTTGACGACCGCGCCGTTGAAGGCTCCTCCGAAGTCGATCTGCCCGGTGGCAGCCGACTGGATGTCCTGGGGGCCGCTGATCGTGTTGCCGACCCAGTCCAGCTTCACCTCACCCAGATATCCCAGATCCTCGGCGAGCTCCGGCACGATGACCTGGCCCGCCCATCCCTGGTACCGGAGTTTTCGGGCCTGCTTCCCGGATGAGCCGCCCGCGGACCTGCCGCAGCTCACCGCCGCGGCCGAGGCACCGAGAAGCGTCATGAATTGTCGTCTGGAACGGACTGCAGGCATGAAAGAACCCCTTGCGGAAGGCGACGTGAAGGGCAGACCGAATAACCGCACGACATGGTCCGAGAAATCCGCGCACCGGTGAGCAGATGGCATCACCATGCGACCTTTCCTCGTCACGTCATGAGGGAGATTCGAGGAAAGTGGAAGAAACGGACGGCGAAGGCAGATCTCACCGCGCTACAGGGGCAGCGGAAACCTTCGGATGCCGAGCGGGAAGAAAAGTGAGGGAGTCGAGCGCGACCGACTCAGCGGCCAACGGCACAGATGGCGCTGGCTTGGCGTCGCAGATCGACGTGCAGACGCACGGCGAAATTCTCGGATTGGCTCACGTACAGCAGGATGGCAGCGCGTACAGCCCTCGTCAACGCTTGCTGGATTCCATCTCGCATGGCGGATTCCTTATCGTGCATCAGGCTAGTGGCTTTATCGAGCAGTAGTGACGTCACTTGTCGATGGGTTTGGGAGGCGCCCCGGCCCACGGTCGGGTGATGTCGATGGGTTTGGGAGGCACCGGGTCTCTTGCCAGGGCAGCATCGGGATGCTCCTGGTGAAAGGTGCTGGTCATGCCGCAGATGTCGAAGGTCGAGCTGTACGCGGCGATCCGGCGTGACCATCGCGGCGGCCTGTCGATGCGGGAGCTTGAGCGCAAGCACTGCGTGACCTGGCGGACGGTACGCAAGGCGTTGGACTCGTCCTGGCCGGAGCCCCGCAAGAAGCTGCCGCCGCGGGCCACCGGGCTGGATCCGTACAAGCCGGTGATCGACGAGATCCTGAGGGCGGATCTGGACGCGCCGCGCAAGCAGCGGCACACGGTCACCCGGATCTTCCACCGGCTGGTCGAGGAGCACGGAGCCGATGTCTCCTACGGGATGGTCCGCTACTACGTCGCCGGCCGGAAGCAGGAGATCCTGGTCGAGTCCGGCAAGGCGCCGCTGGAGGCGTTCGTCCCGCAGACCCACCTGCCCGGCCATGAGGCGGAGGTCGACTTCGGTGACGTGACCGTGCGCCTGGCCGGCGAGCTGGTGACCTGCTACCTGTTCTCCTTCCGTCTGTCGTATTCGGGCAAGGCCGGCCACCGCGTGTTCGCCTCCTGCGGCCAGGAAGCCTTCTTCGAAGGCCATGTCCACGCGCTGCGGACGCTGGGCGGGGTCCCGCGGAGCAAGGTCCGCTACGACAACCTCAAGGCCGCCGTCGCCAGGGTGCTGGGGCAGAGCCGGGCGAGGGCGGAGGCCGACCGGTGGATCGCCTTCCGTTCGCACTTCGGCGCCGCCGCGACAGCGGCGGTGACCACCGTGAGGGAGAAGCACAGTGACGACGCTGCCCCGCCAGCGAGGCTTGACCGAGCAGGCCGCCGACGCTGCCATCGACAGCGCCTGCCGCCTGCTGCGGCTGCCGTCGATCCGCAAGGAGTTCTCCGACATCGCCGAGCGGGCGCTGAAGGAGCAGATGAGCTACCGGGGCTTCCTCGCCGAGCTGCTGATGGCCGAATGCGACGACCGGGCCCGCCGTCGTTCGGAGAGGCGGATCAAGGCCGCCAACTTCCCGCGGGAGAAGTCCCTGCGGGCGTTCGACTTCGACGCGAACCCCAACATCGACGCGGCCACCGTCCACACCCTCGCAAGCTGTGAATGGATCAAGAACGGGCAGCCGCTCTGCCTGATCGGTGACTCCGGCACCGGCAAGTCCCACATGCTCACCGCCCTGGGCACCGAGGCGGCAATGAAGGGATACCGCGTCCGCTACACGCTCGCCACGAAACTGGTGAACGAGCTGGTCGAAGCCGCCGACGAGAAGCAGCTGAACAAGACCATCGCCCGCTACGGGCGTGTTGATCTTTTGTGCATCTGAGCTCGGTTACATGGAGCTCGACCGCCGCGGCGCCGAACTCCTCTTCCAGGTTCTGGCCGAGCGCGAGGAGAAGAACAGCGTCGCCATCGCCTCCAACGAGTCCTTTGGAGGCTGGACCAAGACCTTCACCGACCCGCGGCTCTGCGCGGCCATTGTCGACCGCCTCACCTTCAACGGCGCCATCATCGAGACCGGCACCGACTCCTATCGCCTCGCGTCCACGCGGGCCCGGGCCGAGGAATCCGCCAAGGCTGGCTGAGTAGGGTCGGGCACTGGCGCGGTGGCTGATGCTCCGCTTCCAGTCCCCGGCCCTAATCGGTCGCTGCTCAACAAGGTGTCCTGACCCAGGGCTTCGAAGAGCCCGGGACAGTAGCACCAACCGGTGATGCCTGCTGACACAGGCACTAGTGACAACCGAGTGGGAGATGACCGGTCTTCGGGCTGGGTAGGCGGCGCGGCTCCCGGCGGGCCGTCACGCCTCCAGCATGCCGGTAACCAGCAGCCGCAGCGACACCGCAAGCCGTCGAGCCTCTCCCTGCCCCAGCAGGTGCACGATCGGTCCGTTCTGCAGAGCGCCAAGCAGGATATGGGCCAGCAACTCGGCGTCCAGGTCAGGGCGTTCTTCGGTGATCAGCTCGCTGATGTGGCCGTGCCAGAACCCGTAGACCGAGTGCTGTTCACGCGAGTCCTCCTGGGCGTCGCGGGGGACTGTCGCCGCCTGGCCGAGGGCGGCCAGCAGACCCTTGTTGCGGCCGACCACGTCCACGACTGCGTCGAGGAAGGCCAGCAGCCGCTGCCTGGGCGGGGCTCCCGGGCCCAGCGGCGGGGGGCCATCGGTGACCGATTCGCGCAGGGCGTGGGCTCGTTCCAGCATCAGCTCTCGCATCAGGCCCGCGCGGCTGCCGAAGCGGTGGAACACCGTGCCCTTCCCGACCCCGGCCGCGGCAGCGATGCGCTCCATCGAGACCTGCTCCGGTGGGTGTTCGGAGAGGAGGCTCTCGGTCGCCTTCAGGATCGCCTGCCGATTGCGTGCCGCGTCGGCGCGTTCACGACGGACTTCCGCCATCAGCTCTCTCCTTGTCCAGGGCCATGACCCGTAGCCAACTGGACCGGCGGTCCAGTACGGTTGAATTGGACCGCCAGTCCAGTTTAGAGCACCCTCGTGTTGAAGGAGATCTGCCATGCGACGAATCCGCTACCACTCCTACGGAGGCCCCGAGGTCCTCACCCTGGAGGAAGCTCCTATCCCCGTCCCGGAGGCGGGGCAGGTGCTCATCCGGGCCGAAGCGATCGGCGCCAACTTCGTGGACACCCAGCTCCGGCGCGGCATGGCCCAGACCGGGCTCTACTCGCGGCCCTTACCCAGGTCTCTCACCGGCGACGTGGTGGGCACGGTCGAGGCGGTCGGTCCGGACACGGATCCGGCCCTGATCGGGCAGCAGGTCGCCACGGCCTCCGAGGACGCGTTCTGCGACCTCATCCTCGCGGACGCACAGCGGCTCGTCCCGGTACCCGACGGGCTCGACGCGGGCACGGCCAGCGCGCTCCCGATGGTTGCACCGGTGGCCCTGGGCGTGCTGCACACCGGGCGGCTGGCGCCCGGCGAGACCGTACTGGTCCACTCCGCCGCGGGCGCCATCGGTCACCTCGCCGTGCAGCTCGCGAAGGTACTCGGTGCGGGTACGGTCATCGCCACGGCCAGTACGGCCGCCAAGCTGGGCTTCGCCCGCGCCAACGGCGCCGACATCGGCGTCAACTACACCGATGAGGACTGGCCGGAGCAGGTCCGCACGGCCGCACCCGGCGGCGTGGACATCGTCCTCGACGCGGCCGGCGGCGACATCCTGCGCCGCAGCCTGGACGTACTGGCCCCGTACGGACGGCTGGTGACGTATGGAGCCGCGAGCGGCGAGCTCGGCAGCGTCCCCGTCACCGACCTGTTCGCCCTGAGGTCCGTCATGGGGTTCTCCCTCATAGCCGCGCATGCGGCCGACGCCGAGCGCGCAGTGAAGGACCTGACTGAACTTACCAAGTACGCGACCCAGGGGTTGCTACGCACAGCGGTCCACGCCCGGCTGCCGCTGACCGAGACCCCCGAGGTGCACCGGCTGCTGGAGAGCCGTGCACAGCTGGGCCGCATACTGGTCGTCCCGTAGGGCGGCCAGGCCGGTCCGAACGCTCGTTGCTACGGCTGACAATCAGCGAGTGCCAAGCTCAGCTCCACGTCGGCGCGCATCAAGGAACTCCGAGTGCTCGCGTGCCACCAGCACCATCCCCAGCACTCGAACACGCCCCGCGCAGACCCGCTCGTGGAGGAACCTTCCTATCAGTCACAGCAAGTGACAGATCAGGGGTGCAGGCACAGGCTCTGACACCTGCCGCTACCTGCCACCGACGGCCAGCCGCCCTGACGGGCGACTGGCCGTCCCGCGTTTGCCGCCACGTCATTGCCATCATTTCTCATCGACATTCACGGGCCCACTGATCAATAAGTGACTCCAGAACTCGTCGAGAAACGCTGTTCCTAGAGAGCAACGAAGCCAGCTGGCTGTGGCCGGCTCCGGCAGAGCGCCGGTGGGGTCTGGACGGCCGAGCTCTGATCTCGTGCGCGTACGTGGAACCGAGGCCGCGAACGCATCCATGACGAAGCTGCGCCAGCACAGTCTTCGGCCCTCGCTGAGCGGGCGCCGCCCCAAAGAGGTTCGTGGTCAAAAATGAACACAACGGATATTGCGTCAGGCCAAGGGCTCCGGACCGGACCAGGACGGACCGGTCGAGACGCGGTCCGGGGTGACTTCAGGGCAACCGGTCGCCGTCCGGGCGTAGCTCAGGATGAGTTCGAAGGCCCGTCGCGGCGGCAGTGAATCGTTGCGCGAGACGATGTGCAGCAGATACGAGTCCTCCAGCGAAACGATGTTGGAAGCCACGTCGACAGCGGGCTCGGAGAGCTGGAAGTGGCCCTGGGCGACGCCGATGTCAAGGATCGCTCTGTACATCACGACCTGCCGGTCGTACCGGCTCTGCGCCAGGGTCGAGTAGAGCGGCTCGTCCCGGATGGCGGTGTTGAATTCGCACAGCACCACGGCGAGCTCGTCGTCAGGACCGTCCGGGATGCCGCGACGGATCGACTCGACGAGCTGGTCCCGGGCGTCCGGCAGATCCTGAGTCACCGCCGCCCGCTGAGTGAAGAACCGCTCCAGCGCGCGCTTGTGGACTTGGATGAGCAGCTCCGAGAGATCGCTGAAGTAGTAGTGCACGGAGCCGCGGGTGACGCCGGCGCTGTCGGCGATTCCGGAAACCTTGAGCCGGGCCAGCCCCTGGGTGCTGATGGCGCGGCTGGCGGCTCGGATGAGCTGCTCGCGGCGAGCGGTCTGGTTCTTCGGGCGGGCCATGCACCGCAGCCTACCGGATTATTTAACTGGCGGGTACGAGAAATATAGAAGGGCAAGGTCACACCCTTGACGTGGGGCGCATCTCTATCTTTGACTCTGCTGTCAAAGAACCAGCCACCACAGGTACGGAGAACCCATGTCCGAACAGTTCGTCCCGGGCGGTGCGGCGCTGATGGCCGCCGCGGAAGTGAGCAGCGCCCCGACGTACCGCCCGCTCCCGGTCGTCGTAGCCTCCGGCGAGGGGGCCTGGCTGACCGATGTCGACGGACACCGGTACCTCGACTTGCTGTCCGGGTACTCCGCCCTGAACTTCGGTCACCGCCATCCGCGTCTCATCGCCGCAGCGAAAGATCAGCTGGACCAGGTGACGCTCACTTCACGAGCGTTTCACCACCACCGTTTCGCCGACTTCTGCAGCGAACTGGCGGAGCTGTGCGCCAAGGACATGGTGCTGCCGATGAACACCGGGGCCGAGGCGGTGGAGACAGCGATCAAAACGGCGCGACGCTGGGGCTACCAGGTCAAAGGCGTACCCGCCGACCAGGCCAGGATCGTCGTCGCGGCCGGGAACTTCCACGGTCGCACCACGACCATCGTCGGCTTCTCCGACGACCCGGCAGCCCGGGAGGGCTTCGGGCCCTATGCCCCAGGGTTCGACGTGGTCCCGTTCGGTGACGTGGCCGCGCTGGCCGACGCCGTGAACGAACGCACGGTCGCGGTCCTGCTGGAGCCCATTCAGGGTGAGGCCGGGGTTCTGGTGCCGCCGGCCGGGTACCTGGCGGCCGTCCGCCGGATCACCGCTGAACGCGGGGCGTTGTTCATCGCTGATGAGATCCAGTCCGGCCTCGGCCGCACCGGCACGACTTTCGCCTGTGAGCACGAAGGCGTCGTACCGGACATGTACGTCCTCGGCAAGGCTCTCGGCGGCGGTGTGGTCCCGGTCTCCGCCGTGGTCGCCTCGCGGGAGGTCCTCGGGGTGTTCACCCCGGGCAGCCACGGATCGACTTTCGGCGGTAACCCTCTTGCCTGCGCCGTGGCCCTGGAGGTCATCGCCATGCTGCGGACGGGCGAGTACCAGCGGCGCGCCGCCGAACTCGGGGACCACTTGCTCCGCGAACTGTCCTCATTGAGTGGCAGCGGAGCGATCACCGCGGTGCGTGGCCGGGGGCTGTGGGCCGGAATCGACATAGCCCCGCGGTTCGGGAGCGGCCGCGACGTGGCCGAGGCCCTGCTGCGGCGCGGCGTCCTGGTCAAGGACACCCATGGCAGCACGATCCGGATCGCGCCGCCTCTGGTGATCGAGAAGGACGAAATCAACCATGCTCTCGCCCAGTTCCGCGCCGTCCTCTCCGACGGATGACGCAGCAGCCTCCGCCTGCCTTGGCTCGGCTGAACCCAACCGGCCCCCAACGGGAGTACACACCATGCCCGTGACGACCACCGGAACGTGCAGCACGTGGACGGCAGCTCTGATCATCGCTGGATCCGTACTGGTCACCGGGTGCCGCCCGGTCTCCGGCCCCAGCTCCCCCGGCAGACCCGTCACGGTAAAGGCCGACGCCGAGCTGGCGTCGGTCCTCCCCGCGCACCTGAAGAAGTCAGGCACCCTCACCATCGCCACCGACGCCTCTTACGCACCCATGGAGTACAAGGAGCCCGACGGGAGCATCGTGGGCGTGGACGTCGATCTGGGCAAGGCGATCGCCGGCAAGCTGGGTCTGCGGGCACGTTTCCAGGACGCCAAGTTCGACGGGATCATCGGGGGCATTCAGGCCGGGAAGTACGACATGAGCATGTCTTCCTTCACGGCTACCAAGGAGCGCGAGAAGTCGGTCGACATGGTCACCTACTTCTCCGCAGGCCTGGCGGTCGCGGTCAACAAGGGGAACCCCAAGGGAATCGACCCCGACCGCCTGTGCGGTGTGAAGGTCGCCGTCCAGACCGGGAGCGTCTCGGCCGACGACATCAAGGACCGGCGCAACCCGGAGTGTGCAGCCCACCACCGGCCGGCCATCCCCGGCGACGGCCACCGCTTCGAGTTGCAGACGGACGTCACCACCGCACTCGTGGCCGGTCGCGACGACGCCATGATTTCCGACTCCTCCGTCGTCGCCTACGCCGTCAAACAGTCCCGCGGCCGGATCGAGCAGCTCGGAACCGCCTATGCCGTCGACCCCTCGGGCATCGTCGTGCCCAAGGGGGACGGGCGACTCACCGAAGCCGTACAGCGCGCCGTGCAGAGCCTGATCGACGACGGCACCTACACCCGGATCCTCACCCGGTGGGGTGTCCGGTCCGGCGCTGTCGCACACGCGGACGTCAATGCCGCTGCCCACTGAGCCATCGCTATCCGAGGAACAACCGTGACGTCTTTCGCTCCCCCGGACACCGCTCGCAGCGGCCCGTCCGAGGACATTCAGGTCGTGCCAGTCCGTCATCCCGGCCGCTGGGCCGGAGTCGCCGTAGTCCTGGTACTCACGTCCATGTTCGGCCACGGCATGCTGACCAACCCTCGTCTCGACTGGGGCACCGTCGGACGGATCATGGGCGATCCCTCCGTGCTCCACGGTCTGCGGACCACCCTGGAACTGACGGTACTGGCCATGGGGATCGGCTTGCTCGGCGGTGTGCTTCTGGCGGTGATGCGCCTCTCGCACAACCCCGTACTCTCGGGCGCGGCCTGGCTGTTCATCTGGGTCTTCCGCGGCACACCGATACTCGTCCAGCTGTTCGTATGGAACTTTCTCGGCGCGCTGTGGCCGAAGATCTCCATCGGAATACCGTTCGGCCCGTCCTTCCACTCCTGGGACTACAACGACCTGGTCACCCTGTTCACGGCTGCCGTTCTGGGACTCGGCCTGAACGAAGCCGCCTACATGGCGGAGATCGTCAGAGCCGGCATCCTGTCCGTGGACGAGGGCCAGCCCGAGGCAGCCGCTTCCCTGGGGATGCGCCGCGGACACGTGATGCGCCGGATCGTCCTGCCCCAGGCGATGCGTGTGATCATCCCGCCGACCGGCAATGAGACGATCTCGATGCTCAAGACCACCTCGCTGGTGAGCGCGATCTCCCTCGTCGACATCACCCGCGCGGGCCAGGACATCGCCTCGCGCACATTCGAGATCATCCCCTCGCTGATCGCGGTCAGCATCTGGTACCTGATCTTCACCTCTCTGCTGACCGTCGCCCAGTACTACATCGAGCGGCACTACGGCCGGGGCTCCAGCCGCTCCCTCCCGCCCACACCCGTTCAGCGCATACGGACCGCGCTCCGGACGCAGCGCGCGCCCCTCGCCACCGGAGGCACCTCATGAATGCCGCCAACTCCCTCTCTTCGTCGCCGGAGCCGATGGTCAGGGCCCAGGGGGTGCACAAGTCCTACGGCCCGGTCGAGGTCCTCAAAGGCATCGACCTGGAAGTCGCCACCGGAGAGGTCTTCTGCCTGATCGGCCCCTCGGGCTCGGGGAAATCCACCTTCCTGCGCTGCATCAATCACCTGGAGAAGGTCAACGCCGGACGGCTCACGGTCGACGGCGACCTCGTCGGCTATCGCGAGCGCAGCGGCAGGCTGCACGAACTGAAGGATCACGAAGTGGCGCGCAGGCGACGCGACATCGGCATGGTCTTCCAGCGGTTCAACCTCTTCCCGCACATGACGGCGGTGGAGAACGTCATGGAGGCCCCGCTGCGGGTGAGGAAGGAGCCCAAAGCGGCCGCGCGGGATCGTGCACTGCAGCTGCTGGGCCGGGTGGGGCTGGCCGACAAGGCACGCAACTACCCCAGCCAGCTCTCCGGAGGGCAGCAGCAGCGAGTCGCCATCGCCCGTGCGCTGGCCATGGAGCCCAAGCTGATGCTCTTCGACGAGCCCACATCCGCGCTCGACCCGGAGCTGGTCGGGGATGTCCTCGATGTCATGCGCGGCCTGGCCGAGGACGGAATGACGATGATCGTCGTCACTCACGAGATGGGCTTCGCACGGGAAGCAGGGGACGCTGTCGTCTTCATGGACGACGGGATCGTCGTCGAATCCGGACACCCCCGGCAGGTCCTGACCGCACCCCGGCACGAACGCACACAGACATTTCTCTCCAAAGTGCTGTGACTCCCCCGCACACCTACCGATTGCCGACCCGGGCCGCACGCCGGAGCCCCGAAAATGGAGACCCACGGGTGAACCTCGCGCAGATCACTCCCCACGAGTACATCGGTACTCGCATCAAAGCCCTGTCCCGTCGGCTCTGGGAGGTCAGCCTCGAGCTGCACGCCAACCCCGAACTCTCCTATCACGAGCTCCGGGCCTCCACGATCCTCAGCGAAGAGCTGGCCTCGGCAGGGTTCGGCGTCGACAGAGGCGGCGCCGGTCTGCCCACCTCCTTCGTGGCCCGGGCCGGAAGCGGTGACTCACCCCGCGTGGCACTGATTCTGGAATACGACGCCCTGCCCGGCCTGGGCCACGCCTGCGGACACAACCTGATCGCCGCCGCCGGGCTCGGCGCAGCACTCGCCCTGCGCGACCTGCTGCCTACCCCCGAAGGAACCCTGCTGGTCGTGGGCTCTCCCGCGGAAGAGGACGGCGGAGGAAAGGTGGCCCAGGTCGAGGCGGGCGTGTTCGACGGAGTGGACGCAGCTCTGATGTTCCATCCCGGGGTGCACAACTGGTCCTGGGCCCCGCTCACCGCAATGGTGGAAATGCGGATCACCTTCCATGGCCGCGCCGCACACCCCACGGGCAACCCCGACGACGGAGTCGACGCCCTGCGCAGCCTGATCCAGCTGTTCAACGCTCTCACCGAGCTACAAAGGATCACGCCGAACGGCTCGCACGTGCAGGGCATCGTTACGGAAGGGGGCAAGGCCACCAATATCCTGCCCGACCTGGCTGAAGGCCGCTTCTGCCTGCGCGCGATGACCACCGAAGCACTGGATGAGCTGGTGCGCCAGGTCACCCAGTGCGCCGGGAAAGCGGCCGAGGCCACCGGCGCAGAAGTGACGATCGCTCAGGAGGGCGCCGCTTACACGCATTTTCAGAGCAACCCGGCGCTGACGGAAGCGTTCACCCGGCATCTCGCCCGCCTCGGCATCGAAGCAACCGAGCCGGACCCCGACGTGTTCCTGGGCTCTTCCGACATCGGGAATGTGAGCACCAGGGTGCCCACCATCCACCCCTTCCTGCGTATCCTCCCACCGGACCACAGCGATCACACGCCCGCCTTCGCCGCCGCGGCCGGCGACGAACGCGGACGAGCAGCCATGCTCGCCGCGGCAGAAGCCCTCGCCTGCACGGCGTACGACGTGCTTTCCGACCCCACTGCAAGGGCCCTCGCATGGGAGACATTCCAGGAGCGACGGAACCGCGGGCTCGAGGTCGCAGAGTGACATGCGGCCACTCCGGCGCGGCGGCGGCGACCTCACCACGCACCGCGCCCCGGTCAGGAACGGATCCGGGGCGCGGCATCATCCGTTGGCGGTGCCGACGCTCCTGCCGGCGCCATCAGTCAAAAGGCGACTGGCCGTAGCCTCCGCCCCAGCCGATGCCCCCGCCCGGTCGTGCTCCTTGTCCAGAGCCGCCGTCAACGGTGCCCTGGACCGGTCACTCCGGACATCCTGCTGCCGACGCTGACCACAGCAGCAAAGAACAACGGTGACCTGCTGGGCGGCAAGGCCAAGGCTCGCCTCCTCTGAGGGCGGGCCTTGGCCTTGCGACGACGAGCTCGTCGCCCCCCTGTCGGAGCCCAGCGGCAGCACTGTGTCCCCGTGGGTGCCTCGCTGATGCGCTGTCGTTGCATGGCGTCCGCGGGGTCGCGCTACAACCCAAGAGGCGCTCTCTCGGGCTCAGTCGTCCACGCTCTCCATGACCTCGCCGAGGTCCACGAACTTGAACCCGGTGGCCTCGCGACCGTGGTCGGCGGGGGTGTCGTGGCCGTCCTGGACGACGAGCAGCCCGTGCGGGTACTTCTTGCCCAGATGCGCATTCAATACGTCCGCGCCATCGCACTCCTCGGAGCCGTCAAGTGCCGACGAGGCGCCGGCGACGCGGAAGCCGCCCTCGTACTCGTTGTCGTCCTCCAGTTCACGGTCGTAGAGAGCGAAGGTGTTGTCCCCCTGACTGGAGCTCAGCACATACCCGTCGCCGTCGGGCTGCGTGAGCAGTGTCAGTCCCTCGACGTCCGCCGCGATCCGGGATCCGCCGTAGCCGGGATCGGTGCCGGCGACGCACTCGTCCTGCTCCTCGTCATACGTTCCCGGGACGCCGTACTCCCGTACCTTGTCGACGAGTTCGCGGTCACCGGTCAGGTCGGCGCGCAGCCGCCAGATGCCGACGTCCTCCTGGCCGGCGTAGAGCATGCCGTTGGCCGGGTCGACGACCATACCCTCGACCTGGGGCAGCTCACCGGGCTCGGCGCATGGCGTCCATGACGTGTCGTCCGGAAGCCGGAACGAGGACGGCAGGTCCAGGGTCCGAATCTTGCGGTACCCGACTGTCCCGTCAGGGGCGGCGGTCAGTTCCAGCAGCGCGATGCTGGTGCGCTCGCGGCGGCTGACCAGCGCGTACGAGCGGCCGGTGGCCGAATCCGTCCAGGTGGCCAGGCCGTAGGCGGTGCGCTGATCGTTGATCTCGTCCTGGCTGCCCGAGAACACCGCTGGGGCGGCGGGATCGGTGATGTCGGTGAGCGGGCCGCCGGAGCGGTCCCGGTCGATGCGGTAGATCCGCAGCCGGTCGTGGCCACGGTCGGTGGCCACGGCGAGGTCGGCTCGTCCCGACTGCAGTCCGAAGTGATGGATGAGATCGACGTTGTTGAACCGGCCCGGAGCGTCATCGGGGTTCGCGGCGGGGGGCGCCGGGACCGACTGCACCTGCCGGGCATCGAGGTCGTAGACCCGCAGACCTCCCTGCTTCGCGGTGGCGACGACCAGGCTACGACCGGGGTCAGCGGCATTGCGCCAGATCGCCGGGTCGTCCGCGTTGGCGTTGCCGCCTGCTTCGTCGTCATACAGCGAGGGCGTCTCCGCGTGCGGCGCGACGGCGGGCAGCGGATCGGAGCCGTGGCCGTGCGCTGTCGCGGACGCGGCCGTGGTGAGTGCCACCAGCACGGCGCCCACCACGAGGGCGGCCGGCCTGCGAGATCCTTGGGCAAGCACGAAGGTACTCCTTCACATCGGAGACATGACAGTGCACATCGGGTACATGACGGGGACCGCGGTGGCGTTCGTGGATGCGATGAGACTCGGGACAGTGCACAACGCTGCCACGCATCCCGGAAGTTCGGCCTCTGAAGGAAGAAGCCATCGATCAGGACTCAGCGCATGGCAGCGGATGAAACCGGGAGGCCGTGCTGCAGGGCCGACAAACCTGCCTTTCGCACCCTGAGTTGCCCCGCCCATAGGTCTAGCACGCGGGAGAGTCCGAATGTTTGGTTCTGTTGGAAAAAGATGATGAACGTCAAGATGACGGTGGGTGTCGCAGGCCGGGGCGGGAGCGCGTCTCCCCACCTGACACCCCGTAAGCCCACTCTGACCGTCCCCCCGCTGCCCTCGGTGCGGGAGACCAGCCCCCGCTGCCCGGGCCCCTGCCGCGGGGTGCGATTCCGCGCTGAGCGCCCCACCACAAAACGGACCGGGGGCATACCGGCTGCTGCCCGCACTCTTCGCCGAGTCACCTTCGGTGACTGCCACCAGCGCCCCGAGCCTTTAGCAGAGCGAGTTCGAGATCGCCGGCCTGCCCAACACAGCAGAACCGTCGAGGGCACTGCACCCTGGCACAGCGCTGCTGCCTCTGGAGCGGCAGGCGCAGGGGCCGGGGACCGACTCGTCAATCCATGAGTAAAGGCTCCGCAAAGGCGCGGGATGCGGGCCGATCCGACTCATCATCACCCACCTGACAGGAAGCACGTCACGAACGATGCGCGGGAGGGGATCGGATGAGCAGAGAACGTGCGGCACCAGTCCGCTCGACGAGGAAACGCCCATGGCGAGTCGGGCATACGGTACGTCAGGGACGTACGGAGCGAGGGCGGAGCGACCCGAGCGTTCGCGCAGTGAAGACCTCCGCCCGCGAAGCCGACTACTGCCGGCCCACGGTCGGCCTGCGCCCTTCCTCGAAGCGCTTCCGGAAGGAGGCCTCGCTGGGCCCCTGCCCTCAATGCCGGAACGCGTTGCGGCGGAGGTGTGCGTGCCGGGCCCCGCCGGCTTGCGCCGTTCCTATTGCCATGCACCCGGCCGCAGGGCCTGAGCCGTTGCCGTCACGCCCACACATGGCATCGCATCGCATCGACGCTGACATGACGTCGCCGCGCGGCGGAAATCACCGCGGGCCGCATTCGCCTGCTCAGATTGTTCATTCCTGCGTCGCCCGACACGACTGGACGCCTTCTCGTAACTCAACCGCTGCACACAGTCACATGGCAGGAAATTTTCAGAAGCGGTTGTGAGGAGAAGCGGCGTCACTGTAGAAAATGGTCATCCGATTCGTTCAGACCTTTGGGTAGCGAATCCGACCCTGGAGATCCGTCCGGGGTGCCAGTCGGGGATCCCCGCCAGCGGAGAGCCCGGATGGCCGACCGAGAAATTTGTGGATCCAACAGCCTGTCAGCGCCCGGCTCCGCATAAGCAAGGAGAGTCAGCATGAAGCCATTCACCTGGAATTTTGCGCAGCGGTCCCAGTCGTCGTCACCTGACACGATGGACTACTCGTACGACCATTCCCTCCAGCTGAATGTACTGCCCGACGGGCGTCCCGCCATCAGCGACAAGGTGATGCTCGCAGCTGCGGGGACAACCACGTCGACAGCCGGCTCCGCGACTCACTTCGACGACTGAGCGACTGTGCGCCATGACGGTACTGATCCTGACGTGCAAAGAGGATGTGACGGCCGATATGGTTGTCGCCGAACTGCACGCGCGCAGCGTTCCCCTCCTTCGCTTCGACCCCGGCGACATTCCCGGTGAGGTGGGACTCAATGCGGAATATGTACGCGGTAAGGTTCGCGGCTACATATCCACTGATTCACGCCTGGTGGCCGTGGACTGCGTACGGTCCGTCTGGATGCGTCGGCCCGGCACACCGGCCTCACACGCCCCCGACCCCTCGGACTGGCTTTCCCTCGAGTCCGAGCATGCTCTGTACGGGATGCTGGAGTGTTCAGCGGCCCGCTGGATGAACCATCCCAGTATGGCAGCGCGGGCGCGCTACAAGCCCTGGCAGCTCGTCATAGCTCACCGCAACGGATTCCCGGTGCCGGCCACGGTGATCACCACACGTCCCAACGTGGCCCAGCAATTCGCCTCACAATACCGGCAAGTGGTCGCGAAATCCGTGTCCGGCAAACCACCGGGCGACCCGCCGATGGAACTGCGCACGACCATCGTCCCGCCGGATGCCGATTTCGACAGTGTCGCCGCGGGCCCCACCATGCTGCAACGTTACATCGCCAAGCGTGCGGATATCCGGCTGACCAGCATCGGTGACGATCATTTGGCCGCCCGTAAGATTGCGGGCCCGGAACAGGTGGACGGCCGCTTCGGCGAAACCGGGCATTGCTGGGAGCCCGTCGAAGTGCCTGCGAGAGTCCTCCGCTTCGTCGAGGCGTACAAGAAGGTCGCCGAGCTCTCCTATGGGGCCTTCGACTTCGCGGAGGACGACGAGGGGACGTGGTGGTTCCTGGAGTGCAATCAGGGCGGGCAGTTCGGGTTCATCGAACTGGAGGCAGGTCTGCCCATCGCGGCATCCGTCGCCTCCTGGCTGGGAGCCTCGCCCCCTTGACCGCAGGAGTGTCTCCGGAACCCTGTGTGCCCTCCGTGGTCGACGCTGCCCCTTCGTTCGTCGGCTCTCGAATCCGGGGGTGCGCGATGCGACGAGCGCCGTAGTTGGCTGAGGTGGCCAACTACGGCGCTCGGTCATCTGTCACAGAGACCCCTGAGCATTCTTGTGGCGATGCCGCGACCGTCACCGCCTCCGACGGCGGTGTGGGCGGGCTGTGAAGCCGTTGCCGGGGGCGATGACGTCCGCTGCGGTTCGCGCAGACGCGTCAGGGGGTCCGGACCCAGAACTCGACGGACAGAGGGGGCACCGTGAGCGAGAGTTTCGGTCCCCTACGAGTTTCCAGCGTCCTGTTGTGGGTGGACGGGCCGAACCGGTGCCCCTGGAAGGCGGCCGATGTCCGGGTGTCGATGCCGTAGGTGAAGGATGAGGTGGAGCGATTGGTGATGGCGAAGACAGGCTTGCCTTCCGGGGTCTTCCACGCCATGATCCGCTGGTCCTTCAAGATCGCCGATTCGTCGGCGCCGTAGCGGACCGAGTTCCAGGGCATGTACCGCACGAATCCGGCGACGGCGTTCCAGTTACGGTCGTTGAAGTCCCAGTGGCCGGGCCGGATGTGGGGATAGTGGCTGAAGTCGGTGTCATGCGGCGGCCGCCAGAAACCCAGCGAGTAGCCGGGCGACTCGGCGTTGGTGGTGGGCTTGAGGGCGTGCAGCCAGAACCAGGTCGGTGCGTTCTGGAACGTCATCCAGTTCATGATCGACTGCGCGGTGTTGATGGTGCGCCAGTCCGAGGTCCCGCCCTTGAGATACTCGAACTCGTTGTTGAAGACGAGCTTTCCCTCGGCGCCCGAGGTGAAGTCGCCGGCGATCTGGTCGTCGCTGTTCGCGCCGACCCGGTGATAGGTCCAGGCATCCACGTACGAGAGGGCGTCGGCATCCCTCCTGATCGCTCTGCCCGCGGCGCCGCTCCAGCCGTCGACGCTGTCTGCGTGGATCATGACGTGGGGATACCTGGCACGGACCTTGGGTGCCACGGCCTTGAAGGTCTTGAGGTACTCCTCACCGGAGTAGACGCACGAGGAGTACGCCGTCCTGTAGATGGGCTCGTTCTGCAGGCCCCACATCGAGATGGGCACACCGTGCGCAGCCAGCAGATCCAGGTCTCCCACCATGGCGTCGCCGAGGGCATCGAGCTCCGCCGGGGCGAAGGAGGCCAGCTTGCCGCCGATGTAGGAACGGTTGCTCTTCCAGCCGGGTGCGGGCGACCAGTACTCCGCCGAGACGCCCTCGATGCCGGCCCTCCTGATCATGTCTGCCAGCAGGGCCCCCTGTCCGGAGTAACGGTCCCGCAGATGCTTGCCGGTGGGGTCCGTCCCTCGGTAGTAGAGGCCGAGGGCGAGTCTGCAGTAGCGGAAGCCGCGGTCGGACCGCACCTTGAGCATCTGCCGGTAGAAGCGATCGCGTTCGCTCGGGGTGAGGTCGTAGGGAACGCCGCTGACCCTGTCGGGCAGGCCCTGGTTGTCGGAGCCGATGGAGTCCGACTGGATCTCGAATCCGAGGCCCAGGATGGTCTGCTTGCGCTCATCGAACCGGAGTACGTACTCGCCGGACGTGGCGGCAGAGGCGGTGGATGGTCTGAGTAACGGCAGAGCTGCCAACGTGCCCGCGGCAGCCGCGCCGGCCAGAAGGGATCTTCTGCCGACGCGGCGCGGCTCTGGAGAGTGCATGGTGTACCTCCAGTGGGTGAGGGGTGTCAGAACACGGCGACGGTGTACCGGTCGACGGCGTCCTCGTCCAGGACGAACCCGAGGCCGGGCCCCTGAGGGACAGTCAGTGCTCCGTCGCGGAACTCGGGCGGGTTGCGCAGGATCCGTTCCCGGATCGGGTTGGGGAGCCGGTTGTACTCGTACGTGCGCAGGTTGGGAGTGGCCGCGCACAAGTGGAGGGCTGCGCAGAGGCTGATTCCCGAGCCCACACCGTGCGGGGCGATGTCGACATGGAAGGCGGAGGCGAGCGCCGCCAGGCGGGTGGCCTCGGTGATCCCCCCGCTGCGGGAGACGTTGGGCATGAAGACGTCGATCGCACCGTGGAGCAGGGAGTCGCGCAGATCGAAGCGGGTGAAGTGGGTTTCGCCGTTGACAATGGTCAGTCCGGTGCGGCGCCGCAGCTCGGCCAGGTTGGCCAGATCATCGACCTGGAGCGGCTCCTCGAACCAGGAGATCCCGAGGTCCGCGAGGACGGCACCGACCCGGGTCGCCTCGTCCAGGTCGTAGGCGCAGTTGACATCGGTGAGGATCTCGATGTCGTCTCCGACGGCGGTGCGCACGGCGCTCAGGTGGGCCCGGTCGACGCGCACACCGCGTCCGATCTTGACCTTGAGAGCCCGGAAGCCTTGCTCGACGTAGCCGAGTGCCTGGCGTGCGGAGGCGTCCGGGTCCGCATGAAGAGCCACGGGACTCGCATAACAATCGATGCGGTCGCGGACCGGGCCGCCGAGGAGCCGGTGAACGGGCACGCCCGCGTGTTTTCCGCGCAGATCCCACAGGGCGAGGTCGATGCCGGCCATGGCCTCGAGGTAGAAGCCGCGGTTGTGTCCGCCCGCCGCCTGGCCCTGGTAGAGACGTTCCCACACGGCGGTGGTGGCCAGGGCGTCCTCGCCCACCAGCAGGGGCTCGAGGACGGAGGCGACGACGGTGGCCGTCACCTGGGGCGATGGCAGTCCGTAGCATTCGCCGATGCCCACGGTGCCGTCCTCGGCGTGGACCTTCACCAGGGTGGCGTACTGGCCGCGGCGGGGCAGGACCAGGTGGCTGGATGCGGGGTAGCGCAGCCAGTCGGGCACCTCGTCAGGGGAGTCGTACAGGTCGTCGAAGCAGGCCGAGAGGGCCACCGCCTCGATCTTGGCGATGCGCAAGGGCGTGCTGCTCACTTTTCTCCAGTCGGTCGCGGAACGGGGGCCGTGCGGGCGCGGGTCAGCTCGGTTGTGTGTGCGGGATGCTGTCGCGCGCGGTCTCCCGGCCCGTGAAGACCGCGATGGCCGTGATCAGACAGGCCGCCACGACGTAGAGGGCGATGGGGCTGGTGGAGTGGGAACCCGCCAGGAGAGCGGTCCCGATGAAGGGTGCGGTGCCGCCGAAGATCGCCCCGCCGAACTCCCGTCCGACACTGATACCGCTGTAGCGGACGCGGGTGTCGAACTGCTCGGCCACCAGCGCCGCCTGCGGGCCGAAGACCATGTCCTTGGCGAACGGGATGGCGAGCACCATGGCCAGGAAGACCAGGGGTGTGCTCTTGGTCTCCAGCAGCCGGAAGAACGGGAAGACGTAGACGATGGTGAAGCCCAGACCGATGGAGACCATGACCCGGCGGCCGATCCGGTCGGACAGCCAGCCCCAGAAGGGGATGGCGACGATCTCCAGCGCCGAGGCCAGCGCAATGGCCCACAGCATGGTCGACTTCGGAAGGGACAGGGTCTGTGTGGCGTAGGACAGCGAGAACGCCTGGATGAGGTAGCCCCAGACGAAGCCGGACACGGTGATACCGAGTGTGCGCAGGACCGCCCCCGGCTGCTCCTTGATCGTGACCAGGATCGGGAAGCGTACGGTCCGGCCGCTTCCGTCGAGATCGGAGAAGACCGGGGTTTCGTCGATGCCGTGCCGGACCCACAGCCCGAACAGCACCAGGGCGGCGCTCAGCAGGAACGGAATGCGCCAGCCCCATGCCATGAAGGCGCTGTCGGGCATCATGGACACCAGGCCGAACACGGCGCTCGCCAGGACGAATCCGGCTCCGGTGCCCATGGCCGGGATCGCCCCGTACAGGCCGCGCTTGCCCGGTGGCGCGTTCTCCACGGTCAGCAGGGTGGCGCCGGCGAACTCGCCGCCCGCCGCGATTCCCTGACAGATTCTCAGAGTGATCAGCAGTATCGGGGCCCAGATGCCGACCTCCGCATGAGTCGGCAGGAGGCCGACAAGGGTGGTCGCCACACCCATCACCATCATCGTGGCCAGCAGGACGTACTTGCGGCCGACGCGGTCGCCGAGGTGGCCGAAGAGTATGCCGCCGATGGGCCGCGCGGCGAAGCCGACGGCAAAGGTGGCGAACGCGGCCAGGGTCCCGCCCGTGGAGGAGGAGCCGAAGAACAGCGGCCCGAACACCAGCGCGGAGGCGAGCCCGTAGAGGTTGAAGTCGTACCACTCCATAACGGTGCCGATGGTGCTCGCCACCATCGTCCGCCGGCTGTCCGCCGACTGCTTCGGACCGGTGTCGGTCACTACTGGAGAACTCATCCGTGGGTCACAGCCTTCACTGGAGAGAAGAGGAGGGAGTGAGGAAGAAAGTATGCGATATACGAAATGAAGGCTAGAGGTCGTTGCAGGGAAGTTTTCTGATGATTCATCAGGGCAGGGAGATCCCCCTGCCGCCGCCCTCGGGGCCGAAGGCATATGCGGGCGGTGCCGTCATCGCACACGGCCGCACGAGTACGGCACCGGCGAGGGGGTCGGGCGGGTCCATCCGGTGACGGGCCGTCGTCACGAACACGCACCCGCCGCCGAGGGCGACACTGGTCGGCTGGCGGGTGGGCAGTTTCTCCAGAAGCACCGGGCTTCCACGCGGGGCGTAGCGACGCACCTGGGCCCCACCCCAGAGCGCGACCCACAGATGCCCCTCGTCATCGACGGTCATACCGTCGGGACGCCCCTCGTCCGCACTGAACCTCGCGAAGACCTCCCCCGGGCCCAGTTCACCGGATGCCGGCTCGACGGGGAACCGGTGGATGACTCTCCGCGCGCTGTCCGCGAGGTACATGACCGTGCCGCACGGGGTGAACGCCGGCCCGTTGGGTACGGTCAGGCCGCTCAGCACGCACTGAACACCGCCGTCGTGGTCCACCCGGTACAGCGACCCCGCACCCCGGGCGCCGGTCACTTCCATGCTTCCGGCCCAGAATCGTCCCTGGGGATCGCATGCGGCGTCGTTCATCCTCATGCGTACCGGCGCCCGCTCCTCGGGCCGGGACAGCCAGCGCAGGGGTTCACCAGGGCCCACCAGGGCGATACCGGCACCCGCAGCGGCGATCCACTCCCCCGGGCGTCCGGCGACCGGCGCCACCGCGCCCAACGGCACCCCGAGGCTCAGCAGTCGACGCGGCCGGTCGCCCGGCGGGGCGTCGTCCTGGTACAGCACGCCCCGTAAGAGGTCGACGAAGATCAGGGCGTCCTCGTGCCAGCGCGCCCCTTCGGCGAGGTGGTACCGGTCCCGGCTCCGGACACGCCACGCTCCGGCTCTCACACCCCTCCCGCACGGCCCGCTCATCGGAGGGTGCTGCCGGGCTCGGCCCGCAGCAGGTCGAGTTCGTGGTGGCCGGGCAGGCCCTCCCAGTCCCCGACCGTGGCAACGGCGAACGCACCGGCGGTGACGGCCCGGTCGAGCCGCAGTTCGACCGGGCCGCCGTCCAGCACGCCGGACAGGTAGCCGGCGACAAAGGCGTCTCCCGCGCCCACGGTGTCCCGGACCGGGACAGCGACCGCGTCCCGGGTGATGGTCCGGGCTGCGGTGAACACGTCGGCGCCGACGGATCCTCGCTTGACGACGACTTCGCCCACCCCACGAGAGAGCAGCGCTTCGATCCGTGCGGCCTCCGTCGCGGCCTCCGCGGGAGCGACCACGCTCAGCTCGTCGTCGGAGGCCACCAGGACATCCACATGCGGGACGAGGGGGCGCAGTACTCGCGCCGCCTCTTCCCGGGACCACAGTTTTCCCCGGTAGTTGACATCCAGACACACGGTCATTCCCTGCCGGCCGGCGTCCCGGACGGCCGAATGCACGGCACGGGCCGGCCCGGGGCCGAGCGCGGGGGTGACACCGGTGAGGTGGAGGATGCGCGCCCCTTCGGTGAGTGCCGCGTCGAGGTGGACGGGGGCGAGGCGCGATCCGGCCGAGCCGGTGCGGAAGTAGGCCACTCGCACCAGGTCGGCAACCCGGGGTTCGAACACCACCAACCCGGTGGGACCTTCCTCGGTGGTGACGGCACGGGAGACGTCGACACCTTCGGCACGCAGGGTGCGCCGTACCAGTCGTCCGAATTCGTCGTCGCCGGTGAGCCCCACCCAGCGGACCGCATGGCCGAGCCGGGCGAGGCCGATCGCCACATTGGCCTCGGCTCCGGCCACCGACAGCCGTAGCGAGCCACCGAGCATCAGGGGCTGTTCCGCACGCAGGGCCGCCATGGCCTCGCCGAACGTGAGGACCTCGGTCACGATGCCACCTCCTGGGCGACGGCTCGGAACTCGGCGATCCGTCGGCCGAGTCCGGCCGGGCTGCCGCCCGATGCCGCGTCACCGACCAAGGGGCCGCCCACACCGACGGCGGTGGCTCCGGCCGCCAGATAGTCCCGGGCGGTGCGGGCGTCCACACCGCCGACCGGAACGAAGGAGACTTCGGGGAAAGGGTCGCGCAGCGCCCTCAGGTGGGGAACACCTCCCAGACTCGCGGGGAACAGCTTGACCGCGGTGGCACCCTCGTCGACCGCGGACGCCACCTCCGTCGGTGTCACCGCGCCCGCGAGGACGGGCAGGCCCAGATCGCGCGCTTCCGCAACGGCGTCCGTCACCCCGGGAGTCACGACGAAGGCCGCTCCCGCCTCGGCTGCCAGGTGTGCCTGACGTGGCGTCACCACGGTGCCCGCGCCGAGTACGGTGTCGGGCCCGAGATGCCGGCGAGCTCTTGCGAGGACACCCAGGGCGTCGGCGCAGGTGAGCGAGACCTCGACGACGTCGATGCCCTCCTCGACAAGGGTGATGACCGTGGAGAGCGCCATGCGGGGGTCACTCCCCCGGACGATGGCCAGCAGCCTGCGCGTTCGCAGGGCAGTGATGAGATCAGCGGGAAGCACAGAACCTCCGTAGGCTTCTTCCCAGTAAATTTAGTAGATCGTATACTTTTCTTGTCGCTCTTCAACCCCGCGCCGACGCGCACACGAAAGGTGCCTCCACCATGACGCGAACAGCCCTGGTCACCGGTGCGGCCGGCGGTATCGGCCGCGCCGTCGCAGCCCGCCTGGCAGCCGACGGCTGCCAGGTCGCCGGGCTGGATCTCACCGACCCCGAGCTGCCGGGGGTCGCCTTCCACCAGGCCGATGTGACAGAGGCTCACGAGGTGGCCCGGGCCGTCCGGAAGGTCGTCGAGGACCACGGGAGGATCGACGTCCTCGTCCTGTGCGCGGGCATCACGCGGGGCGGCCCGCTGCACTCCACCTCCGAGGAGGACTGGAACGCCGTCCTGACGGCCAACCTCACCTCGGTCTTCCTCTGCGTGCGGGAAGTGCTGCCCTCGATGATCGAGGCCGAGTCGGGCGCAGTGGTCGCCATCGGCTCGGTGCTGCACCGTACGGCGGCCCCAGGACTCCCCGCCTACGCGGCCGCCAAGGGCGCCATAGCCGCGCTGATCCGTCAGCTCGCCGTCGACTACGGCCGCCACGGCATATCGTTCGTCACCGTCTCGCCCGGGTGGGTGCGCACACCGGCCACCGAGTCACGGCTCGCCGGGGCGGCGGACCTGAACCGACTGCGCGAAAGCAATCCGGTCCGCGCTCTGGGCAGCCCCGAGCACATCGCGGGCGCCGTGGCCTACGCGGCCTCCCCCGAGGCGTTCATGCTCACCGGCTCCGAATGGGTGCTGGACGCCGGCGCGTCCGTGGTCAGCCCGGCGAGCCTGCTCCGGGACGGCCACCGGCAGCAGATGGGACTGCCTCCGCTCTCGTCGCCGCCCGCACTCCCCTCACAGCGCACGCCGCCCGAGTCGTGACCGATCCGGCCGATGGGCGGACGGCGAGCCAGGTCCGCTCCGGCCGGTCTTCATCGAGCAGGGGCGGCGATGTGTACGGTGCAGCGCCTCCCGCAAGCAGTTGGGAGAACATCGCAGCGCGGGGCACCGCCGAGCCGGAAGCCGGGGAGCCGCTTGCCCGCACCGGACACATCCGGCCGAGCCCGACAGGGCGGCGAGCGGCGGAGGCCCGGTCTCGCCGTCCCACGAAGAGCGGCCGGACGGTGACTACTCGCCGCTCGTACCCTCGCGGCTCGCCTGAGAGACGGTGTGCGTGCGAACGGCCTCCGCCACCGCCTCGGCATCGCTCCCGCGGAGCGCCTCGATGATCGCGTCATGCTCGTCGACCACCGTCCACCAGGCTTGTTCGTCCGTCGGGGAGACAAGGCGGTACCGGCGTACGGTGAGCAGCAGCTGTTCGGTCAGCTCCACGAGGATGCGGTAGCCGCTGGCCTCCGCGAGAATCCGGTGGAAGTCGGCGTTCAGCTCCGGGAGGCTTTCCACCTCCCCCTTGTCCAACTGCTTCCGCATGGACCGCTGCACCCGTTGGAGATCGGCGAGCAGTTTCGCGGAAACGTTGCCCACGGCCAGCCTGCCGACCAGGCCCTCGATCGCCTCCCGCGCCAGGAAGACTCCGTGGATCTCCTTCTGGTCGATTTCGGCCACCATCACTCCGGAATGGACCCGGGAGACCACCAGTCCCTCGGACTGCAGCCGCTTGACGGCTTCACGAATGGGGATCTTGCTGACCCCCAGGTTCCTCGCGAGTTCGTCCATGTTGATGCGTTCGCCCGGGCGGAGAGCTCCTCCGACGATGGCGGTGTGGAGGTTGTCGTAGACAAGCTCCGCCTTGCTCTTCGCCACCGGCAACCGCGCTGCCCACTCCTTCTGCCCCATACATGCATCGTATGCGATATCCCGAGGGCTCCGGGCAGGTGAGGCATGGCTCACCGGCCCGGGAGACCGGAGCCTCCCGGGCCGGCGCGCGTCACCGCCGTGGACCACGGCCTCGTCCGCCTGCGCCAGGCGCACCCACCATTTGGTTGCGGGACATCATCCGCACGTCCCACCGCGGGGGCCGGCCGGCACGCGCCCCGGGCCCGTCACACACGGTGCACTCGCTCCGTGGCGTGACAGGCCGGGGAGCCGCCGTCAGCCGGCGGTCTGCATGCCGAACCAGCTGCCCCCTCCCCGTGCGGTCACGATCGGCGAGGCGCCCTTGGAGTTGGCCCGGCCATCGGCCTTGAGCTTCCGCCCCGTCTCACGGTTCACCATCTCGTAGCGATCCGCCGAGGATCCACGCCCCGAGGGCATCCACCACTGCTGACGCCCGTCGCCCGCCTTGCACGCGGCGAACGTGGCCGCTGCGCGGTCACCCGACGCAGCGGTCAGGCACTTGCCCTTCACCGTGAAGGTGAAGTACCCGTCCTTGTCGATGGCACGGCTCCAGGACTGTTCGGCACCGGTCCCACAGGTGCTCTGCACCACCCCGGCACCGTCCGCGGTGAGGCACTTCCCGCCGGCCTTGTTGGCCAGTCGCATCTTCAGCGGCTTCATGGGCTGGTCAGTGATCAGATACGGGCTGTTGGCGACATTCTCCTTGGGGTTCCGGGCCAGCGGACTGCCCGATGCGGGGCGCGGGTGGAAGTAGTGGAACTCGTCCTTGGCACAGTCCAGGACGACAGTGGCCATGGTGTCGTTACAACGGGGGGTCCTGTCGTACCCGCGGCAGATGGGGTCACCGCCCTGGTCACGCTTGTTGTTGCAGTGGTTCACGCCGAATTGGTGAATCAGCTCGTGCGTCACGGCGGGCACGGTCGCGCAGCCCCAGGAGACCGCCGCCCGGCCCGTGTGGAGGTCGGCACGTCCCTTCGGTTTGAATATGGTGGACACTCCGCAGCCTCGGGCACCGTTGTCGTAGAAGTAGACCGGCCGGGTTCGCTTGAAGCGCTCCCGACTGGCCCGGTCGGCCTTGCGCATCACCGCCGCGACGGCGGCTTGGGCCTTCATCCGCGTGGCGCCGAAGGACGGCCGTGCGGGGAGCCCTTCGACGCCGACGGACATGACGTCGATACGGCAGTTCTTGTCCTGGACGAAGCGCAGGCGCCTGCTGTCGCCCTGGCCGAAGCGCTTGGCGCTTGCTTCGAAGACCTGGTCGGAGTTCCACATGACGCGCTGGATGTTCGGTACGGCCTTGGCGGAGTTGTCCTTGCCGGCCGTGTGCACGTAGACGGCCTGGTACCAGCCCTTCTTCGGACTGTCCTGGTCATCGCAGGCCACGGGCGGGGCCGCGGCGGAGGACGGTGCGGAGCCCGCGGACGGTTGACGGGGCTCCTCGTTCGCCCAGCCGGGCATGCCGATCGAGGTCCACCCCAGTGCCGCCACCACGGCGAGCGTGACCGGGATGGCCGTCTTGCGCGGCAGCTTGTGTCGGTTCCTTGGCACGTGTTCTCCCTGCGGAGTCGGTGCGAAGGGACTGCGGTCGTACGGGAGTTGAGAGGTCGCGGGGCGGACAGTACAGCCGTTGGCTCCGGTGGGCCAAATCCCACGGCTGAACGTAAAGCGTTGGCAAAGCGCCGGGATGTCCGCCGCCTGCGCCGGTCCTTCCCCGTGACAACCCACCAACTACGAGGAGCCGGCAGGAGGCGACTGCGTCACGCGGTTCCGGAGGTCGCACTCCCCGCGGTGCCCCCGCTCACACCGAGCGGGGGCACCGCCCGAACCCCCAACAGGCCCCCTCGGCCCACGAACGAGAGCAGTATCCCGTGCACATCCCCCAGACCCACCGCGGAGAGGCACCCCCGATCTCCCGGGAGACGGCCACGACAGACGGGCCGGGAGCGTCCCGGCGCCCGAGCCCGCCGAGCGGGCGCACTCGCACCATCCCGGCCTGCGGGCCCCAGGCCGATCCGGTCACCACCGTGTTGCAGTCCGCCGTCACCGGCACCCGGGGCTCCCGGGTCCGGGTTGCCGACACCCTTCGGCCTCGACCGGTCCTGCCGCACAGCCCTTCCGGGAACGGCGGGAAGGAAACCCGATGAGTGACCACGGCAACCCCGCCCTGCAAGCTCTTCCGGACAACATGGCGGAACTGCAGGTGGTGCTGCTGCTCCGCTGGGAGGACATCTCCTCACTCGGCAGGGAAGCAAGCCGTCTGGCCGCCAAGCGCAATGGCCCCGTGAGCCTGGCCGAGGCCGCCAGCCATCGCCTGCGCACCTGGTCTGCCGTCTCCAACGGAGGCAGCGAGGAGAAGACGGAGCCGGCCCGGCAGATTCCGGCAATCACCGCACCGCAGGGCCCCGAGATGCGAGCACCGTTCCGGGCCGCCGGCGCCGGAGGGGAGACCCCACCGCCCCTCGCCCCCCAAGGGCCTGGTGGCGTGTCGCAGGCACGGATCCCGGCCGCTGTGGACGACGGACGGGCCGGGCACCGATAGCCACAGCTCATGTGCCGTGGTTTTCGGCGGCGCACGACCGACGAGGCACACGGCCCGCCCGGCGCCCGGGAACCCTCCCGCACCGGGCGCCGCAACAGGACCGGGGCAGCGCCCCACCGCCCCCAGCCGGGGCGTTGCCCCTTCCTCGTCGGTACCGACAGCACAGCGGGACCTGCCGGTACGGAAACGGCATCACCGTCCGGTCTCACACCACCCGTCTATAAGGACAAACCCTCCATGCACTCTGTGACCACTCGTGTGCGTCGAGCGCGACGGGCCGACGCCTTGACCGCGGCCATCCCCTGGCCTCCGGCCGCCTACGAGGCGCTGAGGCGTCTGGCGCCGCTGGCCGCGCTGACCGGCGCGCTGCCCCGGTCCGCCTCCTCGCGGGCCGCCCCCAGCAGAATCGTCCGGCGGCTGGAACGCCGTCGGCAGTGGTCCGGTACGAGCGACAGCACCGTGGGCCAGTACATACGTCGTGGCCATCCGGGCGCCCTCACCGTCCTCGTCGAGCGGCACTACCCGGCGGTCCACAGCTATCTCCGCACCTGCCTGACCGAACCCGGCCCCGTGGAGTGGGCGACCGAGGAGACGTTCCGTCGCGCGTACCAGGCGACCGAACGGGGAACCGACGTCTTCATGGTGTGGCGCATCCAGCTGCTCGCCACCGCACGGACCGTTGCGATGCGGGTATGGGCGCAGGACACCCTCTCACCGGGTATCACCACCGAGTTCCGGCAATGGGCGGCGAGCGGGGGCACCTGGCCCATCGAGGCCCGCGTCGCACTCTCCGACGCCTATACGCACCTGCCGATGCGCTGGCAGACCGCACTGTGGCACTCCGTCATCGAGTGCGATGATCCCGCCGTGCTGGGAAAGGTCCTCGGAGTCCCGAAGGAAAAGGTGCCATTGTTCAGCGACCGGGCGCGGGGGGCGCTCCGGGACTCCTACTTGGCCGCCTACCGACGGAAGGTGGAGAACCGGCTGCCGTGCCTGGTGTACGCCCAGGGCCGCAGTCTGCATCCCGTCGGCGCATCGGAGCACTGGTCCGACAGCCATCAGGCTCAGTGCACCTTCTGCGGTCAGGTGGAGTCGGATCTGTCCGATCTCGACCACCAGCTCCGTGCTCAGCTTCCGGAGAAGCTGCTCGGCTGGTGGAACGACACCGCCTACCGGGAGATGCGCAGGAGCTCGCACCCGTCGGTCGACAAGGCCCTGTCCCTCGCACGACGGATCCGATCCGGTGAATGCCGACGAACGGTCGGCAGGCACCTGTAGGGCCGCGGCAGGCCGGTGTTCGCTTCCCTCGACGGCGAGCGAACACCGTTCCCGTGGGCGGGGACACGGACGAGGCTCACCGCGCCCCCGCCGGTGTCATCCAGGAATCAGGTCATCCACATCGCCGTCGTGACGAAAGTGCAGTGAAGGTGACCCGTAGTAGTGGTGCAGTGTTCCCATCTCGGGTCCATGGGGTTTGCCCTGACTGGCCTGCGCCCAGTCGTTCAGGCCCAGGTACATCGTGGCGCTGCCGTCGGTGAACGCGACGGTGCCCTTACTGCGGTTCACTCCCAGCCTCCAGACCTGCCGGCCGTCACCGCCGTCGCACGTCTGCTGGTCGACCGGGGCACGGTCCCGCCGGGTGCCGGTGTGGCGCAGACACTTACGGGTCGCCGCGTTGCGCACCAGCACCCGTCGGCCGCCACCGGCGGGGACGACATCCCATGCCTGCGCGGCGCTCCCGTCGCACCCGGCCTCCTGAGGGCGGGCCCCCGCGGTGGGCACGGCGGCCGGGATCTCCATGCATCGTCCTGTGGAGTCGATGCGCAGCCTGGTACGCCCGGCAGGGCCGGGAGGCGGGTTCTCCTGCTCGGCCGGTGCCGGTGTGGGTGCTGTTGTCGGTGTGGGAGCGGGTGATGTCACCGTGCCCGACGAAGGTGTCCCGGACGGATGCCGGGGAGTCGGGGCCGTCCGGCGCGGGGAGGGCCGGGAATCGGGCGGCGTCTGCGACACGGTCCCGCGGGGTCCTGAGGTGGTGGGTGTCCGCACAGCCTGCGGCGGCTCGGCGCCCGGCTCACCGGGCAGCAGCAGGTACCCGCCGGCCGTCACCGCCACCAAGGCCGCCAGGGCACCCGCGCGCCGTGGCAGCGAGAAGAGCGTGGAGTCCGCTGCGCCGCGCCCGGCTCCAGCCGGCACCGTTGAAGGGACCTGCGGGACCTGCCCCTCCGCCCCGCCCGTAGCACAACCGGCCTCCCGCATCTCCGGGTAGGCAGTGCCGCCCCAGAGAAGGACGGCGCCCGGCAGCACGGCCCGCAGGCGGCTGTTGAGTTCGACCAGGTCGATCTGGGCTCGGCGGCATGCGTCGCACTGCTCCAGATGGCGCGCCAGGTCCTTGTCCGGCCGCCGGCCCGGCCGCCGGAGCGTGATCGCCAACTGCTTGCCGTAGTGCCGGCATTCCTCGCTGACCTCACCGCGGTGGGCATGGACACTCAGATATGCCTCGCGCAGGCCTTCCCGCGCCCGCTCGACCAAGGACCCCACACCGCTTGCGCTGAGACCCATCATGGTGCCCACACTGGACGCCGGCTCCCGCTCGACGAGGACGTGCCAGAGCGCGGCCTGCCACCGTTCGGGCAGGGTCCGGAAGCTCCGGACCACCAGATCCTCGTCCTCGCGGCGCAGCACGAACTGTTCACCGTCGTCGACCGGTGCGACGTTCCGGGCGTGGCTCTCGACATCGTCGGTGAGTTCGCCCCGCCGCCTCGTGTCGGCCCAGTCGATGGCGGTACGCCGCACCACCGTGAGCAGGTAGGGACGCCAGGTTCCTGCGGGGCCGCCGCCCCGCTGCACGGCATGGATGGTCTGCACGAACGCCTCGGAGGTCAGGTCCTCGGCGGTGTGGGGGTCCCGGCTGCAGGTTCCGGCGAAGGCGCGGACCGGGATCCGGTGGCGCCGGTAGAGCTCGGCGAGTTCGGCATCCGCGGGCTCACCGCGGCGTATCGAATCCGTCAGTTCCGCATCGGAAAGCACGCTGACGGATGCATGGTTGGGGCGAGTTGCCATGAAGTTCCTGCTTCACGTGGGTACGAACGCGTCCCGGGACCGGATTCGGAAACGACTGGCCCGAGGACACTTCGGGGGTGGAGGCAACGACGGCTCGATGCCTTGTTTCGCCGTCCGTTCGCTGACGGACCGACGGACGGCCGAAGCGCGGGCCGTCACGCACCGCAGGGGCGACTTCCGTGGTTCCCCTTGCCTACCCAACCTGCGGAACCCCTGCTGGGCACCAGCATGCCGCATGGGCCGACCGCGGCGGAAACCGGGGCGGGGCGTCGGCCACGCGGGGGTCGGGCGGGTGCAGAGGGCAGGTTCGCGACATTGAGGTAAAGCATTGGCAAAGCGGCGGGATGCTGCGGCCTTCCACCAGTCCCCCGCTTCGAGAGCCCCAACAGCCGAAGGAGGACGACCGACCCTGACCCATGAAGGAGCACTTCTCCGGTCCCCTTGCCCTGTCCCTGCCGGGGAGTGCTCCATCCATGACGACATGACGGCCTGACCACCGTCTCCGCCTTGAATCCGGCCCGGGCCCCGCGGGGCCGGGGCCTACTCCGACTCACCCTGCTCTCCCAACCACCAACCACCAAGGAGCCTGACACGTGGCCGATCACCACTCGTCACGCTGCAGATGGACGACGATGCCCGCACGGCCCCTTCCGGTCTCCCGGACCGACCGACGGCACCCCGGGCACCACCCGATCCTCGCTCGACGTCGGGGCACAGCACGGCCGTACTGCTCCCGCACCCCCGGCCACCCGGGGCAGGGGCTTCGGTGAGCGCAACAACGTCTGGCGCGTGGGATCGCAGGCTCCGGCTCACCCGACGACGAATTCCTGGCCATCGACGGATTCGACCGACGAAGGGCGGCCCGACGGTCGCGGGCGCGACCCCAGGGAGGGTGAGCTGCCCCGGCCCCGGGGGCAGTTGGAGGGCCGGGGCAGCGGTTCGGAAGTCGGGGCCGGAGTGCCGATGCTTCCTGCTCCGGCGACGACAGGCGGCACCGACGGGACGCACCGGTGCAGGGCGGCTTCGCACGACAGCGTGGGTCAGGCGCAGGTGATCCGCGGTTCTGCCCAGTCGGCGTGGTCGGATGTCCTGCCGTCCCCGCCGTCCGTGACCACGAGCCGGAGTACGGAACCTCCGGACAGGTCAGCGGTCAGCCGTTCGGCCGGGTCGTCGGTCGTGAGCAGTCCGCTGTCCGCGACCTTCGTGGAGTCGCGGAGCACCCGGAAGACGGCTGTCCCGCGGGTGGAGCTCTCGTCATCGATACCGACGTCGACCGTCAGCCTGGAGCACCGGCCCCCGAGGTGATAGGTGACCTCGCTGGGGGCATGGACGCCCAGGCCGCGCAGGTAGGAGGCTCCCTGAATCGTGATGGGGCCGCCGTCACCCGGGGCCCGCTCACCGTTGCTGGTGTCGGTCTCGACCGGTCCCCAGCCATTGGTGACGCTGGTGGGGACCAGGGCGCTGAGCCCCGACGTACCAGCGGGCGGCGTACCGAGGCCGCCGTCCCGGGCAACCCGGTACATCACTACGCCGTGGGAGGGAACGGATGCGCTGATCGTGCCCTGCGAGGTACTGCCCTTCTTGCTCCACAGATCGCGCAGGGCGTAGGAGGAGGCCTCGGGCAGTCCGATGGCCCTCGCGCTGGTCGTCACAGTGGCGGGTTCATTCGTCTCGTTGAACAGCACCACCGCCCGGTCGCCGTTGGCCAACGGCTTGGAGAAGACGGTCCTGCCGCCTTCGGAAGAGACAACAGTTCCCTGCTTACCGAGGAGGTCCTGGTCGACGGCTATGACGTCCTCGTTGGTGAGGATGTCGAAGGTCTCCGCGGAAGCCTTGCGCAGATCCGTTCCGATCAGCAGCGGTGCCGCCATCACCGACCACAGGCTGAAGTGACTGCGGTACTCCGTCGCCGTCATGCCGCCGTTGCCGACCTCGAGCATGTCCGGGTCGTTCCAGTGTCCCGGGCCCGCGAAGTCGGCCAAGGTCTGATTCTTCTTGGTGATGGCGAGCATGCTCGCCCACTTGTCGGTGATGTCACCCGTGGTGCGCCACAGGTGGCCCACATCGGCCGCCCACTCCCAGGGCTCGTTCTCGCCCCACTCGCACACACTGAACACGATCGGGCGCCCCGTGTCCCGGAGCGCGTCGCGCATCTTGCGGTAGCGGGTCCTGGCGTCGACCCCCTGGTTGTTGCAGTTGTCGTACTTGAGGTAGTCCACCCCCCACGAGGCGAAGAGCCGTGCGTCCTGCTGCTCATGGCCGAGGGCGCCGGGGAATCCGTTCCGGGCACAGGTCTTGGTGCCGGCGCTGGTGTAGAGGCCGAACTTCAGGCCCCTGGCGTGCACATAGTCGGCCAGTGCCTTGATGCCGTGCGGGAAACGCGCGGGATCGGGCACCAGGTTCCCGTTGCCGTCACGGGTGCTCTTGGCCCAGCAGTCGTCGATGTTGACGTACTGGTACCCGGCCTTCTTCAGTCCCTTGGAGACGAAGAGGTCCGCGATGCCCTTCACCATCTCCTCGTTGAACTCCCGGCGGCAGTTGGTGGAGTTCCAGTTGTTGAAGCCCATGGGCGGGGTCAGTGCCAGCCCGTCTTCGACGGCGGCTGCCGGCGGGGCCACGGCGAGCTGGGCTCCCAGACCGGCCAGCCCGGCAGCGCCGAGGGAAGCAAGGAGCGAAAGCACGGTCCCCATACCCGCCACCCGGGTTCTCACAGTGGCCTTCTGCACGAACAGCTCCCATGGCTCGGTCACGCGCGTCCCCCCGGCGCGTGAGCAACGGATGACCTGGGGACCGCTGCTGATCGTCGATCACCCACGGAAACGATCAATCAGAATCAAACGGGATCCAACAGGTCGCCCCACATGAGACTCGGAATTCCGATCTCACGTCAAGCGTTCATCCCCAGAAATCCGCGCCACTCGACAACAAGGCTGGAAACCCATCGTGTTGAATTTTGTTGGAGACGCTCCGGAACGCGGACGAGGAGGGTCCCCTGCCGACGAGGCGACGCGGCTTCCGTCGGCACCGGACACCGCGCGAGCAGCACGGAGGAGTTCGGCGGCCGCCGCAGTGAAGCAGCGGACGCACGGCCGCCGCCGGTGCGACGTGACGGGTCCTCAGCCCGCTGACGCGGCCCCCGACGGCTGCTTTCGCGTCATAGTGCGACTGCTGTTGCCCCTGGGACTGATCGGACTTCCATCCTCGGAGGCCCCTGCATAAGCTGCGGCTCCGGCAGCGTGTACTGGACAGTAAGGGACAGGCATGGCTCAACCGGAAAGCCCTCAGGAAGAGCGCGGAGCCCCGGTGCCGCCTCCAGGACCTCCAGCTCGACGCACAGCAGGCGGCATGCGTCCCCTCGCACATCCCCTTCCCCTGGACGAGTTCGTGCCCGCAGGTACGGGCCACCGCCATGCGCGTCCGCCCCGCAGGATCGATGCGCACGGCGCGGCTCGTCTCGTCGACACCACCGATCGCCCCTGTCCCTGCGCTTCGGGCCCGTTGCTCAGGTAACACTTCGCGCACCTCCTCGGGCGGCGCCCCGCAGCCGGCTCCCCCCAGCGCCACGAACCGCTGTGAAGCTCCGCACCGCCCTCTCATCACGTGCCGACGAGCGCTTCGCGGCAACGACGTCTCCACCGCCCAGCGCCCGCCACTTCACCTCGCCCTCACCTCATCCCCTGCCGCTCGGCCGTCACCGGCCGCGCTGGAGGAACCTCATGCACACGTTCGTGAAGAACGTCCGAGCCTTCCGCAGGCACGTCGCCACCGAGCCAGGGTCATTCACCCGGCTGACGGACGGGCAGACTCCGCGGGCCCTGTTCATCAGCTGCTCCGACTCCCGCGTCATGCCGGCCCTCATCACCGGTGCCCGCCCCGGCGAACTCTTCGAGCTCCGCACCGTCGGGGGGATGGTCCCCGACCACCGACCGGACCGGCCGTCGAGCGAGGCGGCCACGGTCGAGTACGCCGTAGCCGTGCTCCGGGTCCCGGACATCGTGGTCTGTGGTCACTCCCACTGCGCAGCCGTGGGCGCGATGACCCGCCACGAGGACCTCTCGGCCACACCCGCCGTCCGCGACTGGCTCGCGCGGACCTCACCGGCCCCGAGCTCCGTGAACCCCACCACCCCCACCACCCCCGACCTCTCCGCAGCCGTCCAGGAACATGTGGTCCGCCAGCTCGGACGCCTGCGCGGCCACCCCTCCGTCAGTCGGCGCATTGCGGCCGGACGGCTACGCCTGCACGGCTGGTTCTACGAATTGGCCACGGGCTCGGTGCTTGTTCACCGGCCGGAGTCCAAGGTGTTCCTGCCGCTATGAACCGAGCCTTCACCTGCGGCCGATGCCGCGTACGGTTGCGACAGGGAGCACGGCAGAGCTCGGCCGATCTGCGTGCCGACATCACCGCTTCCGTCGTCGTCTCTCTGGTGGCCCTCCCCCTGTGTGTGGGTGTGGCCGTGGCATCCGGTGTACCCGCCGAACTCGGCCTGGTCACCGGCATCGTGGGAGGTCTCGTCACCGGGCTGCTACCCGGCAGCAGCCTGCAGGTGAGCGGCCCCGCCGCCGGCCTGACGGTCCTCGTCCTCCATGCCGTCAACGACTACGGGGTCGGCGCACTGGGATTCCTCGTGCTGGCCGCCGGGCTGATCCAGCTGGTGCTGGGTGCCTTGGGACTGGGCCGCTGGTTCCGGGCGATCTCCCTGGCAGTCGTCGAGGGGATGCTCGCGGGCATCGGCCTGATCCTGGTCGTCGGACAGCTCTACCCCATGGCGGATCAGCGCTCCCCCGGCTCCGTCGTCGCCGGTCTCATGGGTCTGCCCCGCCTGTTCACCGAGACGGCCGGTTCACCCCACACCCTGACCGCGGCTTGTCTCGGCACAGGCACCATCGCGGTCATGGCCCTGTGGAAGCATGTGCCGCGCCGTGTCCGTTCGGTCCCCTCGGCACTGGTCGCGGTGGCACTCTCGACTGCCTTGGCCACAGTCTTCCGGCTTCCTGTCGAGCGGGTGGACGTCCAGGGCCTGGCAAGTGCGATCCGACCGCCGTCCGCCGACGCACTCGGGCGGGTCGCGGAGGTCGGCGCCCTCGGAACCGTGCTGGCCATCGCGGTCATCGCTTCGGCGGAGAGCCTGTTCAGCGCCGCGGCCGTGGACCGGCTGCACACCGGCCCCACCACCGACTACGACAGGGAACTGCTCGCCCAGGGGGTGGGGAACGCGGTGTGCGGTGCTCTGGGTGCTCTGCCCATGACGGCGGTCATCGTGCGCAGCTCGGCCAACGTCCAGGCCGGTGCGCGCACCAAGGCGTCGCGGGTACTGCACGGCGTCTGGCTCCTGCTGTTCACGGCACTCATCCCGGGGGCTCTCGGTCTGATCCCGCTGGCGTCGCTCGCCGGAGTGCTCGTCTGCTCCGGCTGGCGCCTCGTACCGTGGCGGAGGCTCGGCCCCCTGTGGCGCCGGCACCGCGGTGAGGCCGTCGTCCTGGGGGCGACCGCCATCGGCATCGTGACGACCAGCATGTTCGAAGGGGTCCTGGCGGGACTGGCGCTCGCGGTGATGAAGACAGCCTGGGAGATGTCGGACGTCCGGGTCCGGGTCCGGGTCGACAGCGTCAACAACAGCACGGATTCGCTTCAGGTGACCGTCTCCGGCAACGCCACGTTCCTGCAGCTCCCCCGCATCCTCGGGGTACTGGACAAGCAGCCGAAGGAGCGAACCGTCGAACTGGACCTGCGGAACCTGCAACACCTCGATCACACCTGTCGCACCACGCTGGACGAATGGCTGTCCCGGCACAATGACGCAGCGGCGAGTGCGGCAACGCACAGCAGCCGTTCGGAGGAGTGAGAAGGCCTGTTGAACGGTGTGCCCGGCCGGGCTGCGGCCGGGCACACCGCCGTACTCCACAGGGTTGTCGTCAGCCCACGGGAATCAGACGCGCATCGCCCCAGTCCGCATGATCGAAGGTGACCCCGTCGCCGCCATCCCCGACCCGCAGCGTGAGCTCTCTGACACCGGTGAGGTCGACATCGATACCGTGCGGTGGATCGCCTCCGCGCAACGGGGGGCTGGTGGCGACGACTCTCCCGTCGGCGACCACCTCGAAGGTGACCTTTCCCTTGCCGTTCACCTCGTCGTCGACGCCCACCTGCGCGGTGAAGCGCCCGTAGGCGCCGTCGAGCCGGACGGTGAGCGAAGCGGGAGCATGCATACCGAGCCCCTTGTCGTACATCACTCCGTTGATATGCAGCGGATTGCCGTCACCGCCGTTGTCCCCGCCGTTGGAGGTGTCGCGCTCGACGGGGCCGTGGCCGTTGGACGCGGCGGTGAAAGGCACATCGCTGAGGTAGTCGACACCGGGCGGGCGAACGAAGACGCGGGCCTTCCGGACCTTGGTCACGGTCACGGTCCTGCCGTCGCGGACAAAGCTGTAGCGGGCCGTGACCGGAACGTCGAGGCCGCCCGGTGCGGCATCCCGGGGAATCGCGATCCGCCAGTTCGGGCTGAGCGGCCGTCCCTCGTCCAGGGTTGCGGCGCTCCCGCCGGCACCCTCGACGTCCCAGCCGTGCGGTGCATCCGCCTGGACCGTGACGTCGGTGACCGGCCCGAACTCGTCGACCACGAACCGGCCGTCGAGGGTGATCGTCCCGCCCGGCCGCACCTCCGTCCTGGCCGGAGTGACGGCCAGCGTCGACGGCGGCACGCGGTGGACCGGCCGGTAGCAGCTGGTGACCCCGGGACGGGCGGGGCAGGCGACCGCGGCGAATCCGCCGTGAGCCGGGACCGGTACCTTCAAAGTGTCCCCGCGGCGGACCCGGCGAGCCTCCCGGACCAGGCCGTCCACGCCGTCACGGACGGTCTCGACGAGCCAGCGTCCGGTGCCGAGAAACCGGAGCGGGACGTGCTGCTCGCGGCCTCCACCCGCCACGATCGAACCCAGGAACCAGCGGTCCCCCCTGCGACGGGCGAAGGTCGCCTCCGCACGCGGCCGGCCGGACACCAGTCGGGTGTCGTCCCAGACCGTCGGTGTCTGTTCCAGGAACCGTTCCGCTTCGGGACGCTTCCGGTAGGCGTCGAGCGAACCCGCGAAGTGCTGGAAGCCGGACTCGTAGACCACGGCCAGGGCCAGTTCCCCCGCATCGGACAGAGCGCGGCCGCCGCGGTGGAAGGCCATCGGGGTGTAGTCCATCGAACCCACGACGTTGCGGGTGAACGGAACGGTGGTCATGTCGCCGATCGACACGTTGCGGTACTCCGCCCCACGTACCGCCTCCAGGGTCATCACATGAGGCCAGGTCCGCTGCATGCCGTTGGGGACGGTGGAGCCGTGGAACGTGACGAGCAGCTTGTGTGCCGCCGTCGCGGCGAGAATGTCGTCGTACCACCGCCGGCGGTCCTGGGCCTCGGACCCGATGAAGTCGATCTTCAGTCCGGACACGCCCCACTCGTTCATCCGGGTCAGCGTCGTCTCCCGTTCGGCCGGGGTGTCCAGATCGGTCCATCGCAGCCACGCCAGGATGCCCACCCCGCGCGATGCGGCGTAGTCGACGAGTTCCGGCATCCACTTCTCGGTCGCCCAGCCCTCGTCGACCAGGGTGTAAGGCCATCCGTGGGCAGCGCTGTAGTCGACGAACGTCTGCTGCGTCTCCAGGTTCCGCTGGGCCGGCCGCCCACCTGCCAGCCAGGACCAGGCCACTGTGCCCGGCCGGATCCACGAGGTGTCCTCGACCCGGGAGGGCGGCGCGAGGTCGTCCGTCAGCGTCGACCCGGTGACACGCGCAAGGCTTCCGATGACCGCGGCACGCCAGGGTGTGGCCGACGGCCCGTCGATCCGCACCTCGGGGTCGGCGAGGCCAACCGTGTACCGCCCGCTTCCCGAGCGGTGGTTCAGTCTGCCGCCGGAGTAGCGGCCGTCGACACCGGACTCCGACAGCAGCACGTACGAGTTCCCCACCTGGAACAGGGCGGGGTACCCGAACGATCCGGTGGGCGCCGCCGTTGCGGCGCTCTGGGTATGGGGCTGCTCGTGGGACGCCTCGTAGCGGGTCAGCCAGGCGGTCGCCCCCTCCGGCAACTGGAACGCCGAGGCCTCGCCTCGGACCGCTTCCCGCTTCGCGTCGGGCAGCACGTAGCGGTAGGCGACGCCCTCTCCGCTGACCCTGATCACCAGGTCCAGGCGCCGTTCGCGCGCGCCGGTGAAGGACAGCCGTGTCTCGTTCATCAGCGTGTCCCGGTCCCGCCGCTTTCCGGTGAGAGCGGTGTACTTCTCCCTGACCCTGCGATCGGCACGGCCCTGGGGACGTAGTCCGGACGACAGGTCCGCGCTGTCGGTGACCAGTCCGACGGGCGCGGGTTCGAGCACGGTGGTGCTGCCCTTGCGCACCGTCAGGGACAGCGTGCCGGTGGCGCCGTCCAGCGAGACGGTGGCGGTGAGCCCGTGCGGTGAGGCATGGGGCTGGCTGGTGCTCCAGCTCCGGTCCTCGGCGGCATGCGCCGGAAGCGGGATGAGTGCTAGGAGGCCCAGAATGACGGCCAGCGTTGCCGATAAGCGTGATCTGAAGCCGAGGGGTGCTTGATTCATCAGCATCTTTGCCTCGTCTGAGGGGGTGGGCGAGCCCCGGGGACGGACGCGCCGCACCCAGGACGCATGAGGGGACGTGACGTGTGGGACGTGACGTGCACAGCAAACGCACAATTACCAACATGTGGAGCCGAGGTGCTACGCCCTTGAGTATCGCGCCGGTAACGTGCCTGTAAAGACTGGCGGCACAGGATTCTGCAGAGCCGGCGATGCGATCGGCACGCCGCATGCGTGTTCAGCTTCGTTTGAAAATGCAGAAATGCGACGCTGACCTCGACGGGGTGGCGGCAGCGAGGCGGCAAGGCTGGGCTGAGCCCGGGGGCGCCGGTCATGTCGAAGAGGATCGAGGGGTGAGCAGGTTGTGTGCGTTCCGCGCGACCTGAGTCGGATCGGTCCGCCCCCACACCCTCGACGGCACCTCTCATGCCCCCCGGACCGCGCCGTGGCCGCGACTCCCCGCGGCTGCACACGCCGTCCGGACGGCGTAGACGGTGCGTGGACCGGCGAGGGACGCTCGTGTGGATCCGACACCCATCGTCCGTCTTCGCCGGCTGCCGGCTTCAGGGTGCCGCGGACCTGGCGGACGCCCCCCGGATGCACTCACACCGTGAGCCTCGCGGGCAATGCCCCCGAGGCTCACGCAGCGCACGCTTGCGGGCATGCGATGCCAGGGTGCCGCGCGGCTCCGTCGAGTGGGACAACAGGGTGGCCGGCAGGACGGGACAGCAACGGTGGCCCGCTGATCCGGGCCGATGCGTCAGCCTCTGCCGAAACCGGTGTTCAGCCCATTGCCGTTCCCGTTGCCGTTGCTGTTGCCATTGTTCTGCCCGTCTCCGTTTCCGTTGCCGTTCCCGTTGCCGTTGCCGTCGCTCCGGGAACCGGAGCCACTCTCTCCGTTGCCGTTCTCGTTTCCGTTGGTGTTGCCGTTGTCCCGCCCGTCACCGTTTCCGTTCCCGTTCCCGTTCTCATTGCCGTCACCGCTGCCGCTGCCGTCGTTGCGCGCACCCGAAACGTCTTCCTCGTTGCCGTTCTCATTGCCACTGATGGCGCCCCCGCCCGGGTCGGCGGAAACCCCGTTGTTGTCATCAGCCTGCAGCGTGCAGGGGGCAAGGGACTCGAGGCCTTGCGGGGGCTCAGCCTCCTGCGGGAGCAAGGACGCAACCCGCTGGATGATCGTCAGGCGTTCGTTCCTCAGCGGCGTCAGGAGCCGGTCCTCCGCCAAGGCCGGGTCTCGAAGGATGCGCTCCCATGCTTGGGCAGAGAACTCCTGCTGCCGGATGGCGGGCCCGGCGTCCAGGGCGGCCAGCTCTCGCCGTACCTCCGCCCGCGCCTCCGGGGGAATCCGGGGGATTGCTCGACCTACGTCGGGGCAGTCGACGACAGATACCGGCTGCCGCCCGATGTCCCCGGCCTGCTTTTCATCGGCGACAACAGCCGTCTGCGCCCCGCCCGCTGAGGCATCGGAACCGACGGCTGCCAGAATGCCCCCGCCCAAAGTCAGGACCGCCGTGGCGGCGAGCACTCCGTTGGTCAACGTCGAGCGTCTGCTTGATCTCTTGTGCATGGAACTCCGATCCCCTGAGGGAAGTAGCGTGTCGTTCCATACGGGTTGGCCGAAGGTGGTGTTCAGCTCAGCCCAGGACAGAAAGGGCGCAATGTTGAAAGGCATGGCCGATCGGCCGAACCAGGTACTCGACCGGCTGCATTCAGTAATCCAGAGATTCCTCGGCGTGATCAACGCATTCCCATCTCACCCCTCGCCGGTAGCAGTGCCGGCCCCCGGTGGATTCGACGCGTCGCTCCGCTCCCCTGCCGTGGGTAGGGACAACTGCACGTTCGCCCCGGGTACGCCCCCGCACTTCGGCCGGCGTCCACGACGATGGGACCGACGGTGTTCCGCTCGGGGCCGCCGACGTCCCCGGCCGCCCCGAGCGGTCCGTCCTGGCCGGGACCATCTGGATGTCGTCCAGGCCAGGACGGGGGCATGAACTCCGAGCCAGGGCTCTGAGCACACCGTGCGATACCACGTGCTTCAGGTGGTGTGGATGCGAGAATTCGCCTTCATCTGCTCGGCATCCGCACCTGAGCCACTCATCGCGGAGGCGAACCCGGCATCCGTTGGAGAAGGCGGCTTGCCGTCCTGGATCCTTCGGACACAGCAGACGGATCCAGGTTGGCGATGTCCCCCGGGCCGTGTCCGGCCCGGGGGACGAGGTGTTCATGGGCCCTGCCCTGCCCCCCGGTCAGGTCAGATCCCTATATCAGCGATGAGTGTCGAGAAGGTCCGAGTTGACCGCCGAGTCGAAGCCACGGGCCCACAGACGGTTCACTTCGCCGGCCTCCTGCCTGTTGGGCTTCGCGTTGGTGCAGGAGGCACCGGGGCCACCGCCGGACATGAGCTCACTGCACGGGCCCTCGTAGTGGTCGTCGAGACCGAGCACGTGGCCCGTCTCGTGGGCGGTGACTCGAGTCGAGTCGGCTTCCTCGTTCTGCGTGTAGTCGAGGAGGATACGGCCGTGACCGCGCATGTCCGTGTCGGCGTTGGAGCCGCGCGAGTCGTTGCCTTCAACGTACGTGAAGTCGGCGTCCTTGCCGGGCTTGAGCTTGACGTTCTTGACCGAAGCGTTCCAGTTCTTCGCGGCCTTGGCTATCTCGGAGGCGAACTTGGGCGCCTCGCTGGCGTCGTAGGTCAAGGTCACCGTCTTCTGAGCTCCGAAGGACTGCTGCTTGCTCCTGGCCGACTTCAGGACCGCCTCGAGGAAGTCGCGGGTGTTGACCTGGTCGGCGACCGATCCCTCGTAGGCCTCGGGCGTCATCGGGGCCTTGGTGGCCGGCGCCGGCGCGGCATCGGGCGTGGCCACAGCCGAAGCGGATGTGACCGCCAGCGAGGCGACGAGACCGAAGCCCAGCACGGTGGAGACAACTACGGTGCGCTTCATGGTGAATCTCTTTCCATCAGGCGTACACCTCTTCGCCGTCAATTCGCACACGAATTGAGGCAGGGGGTGTCCGAACGATTCCTCTGAATTGCTTCAGAACCGGCCGAACCGACGTCGCATGCGCCGGAGGCGAAAGAATGCCTCTTCGGTTCAACGGCCTGAACACGTCAGAGTCTGCAGGAAATGATCGCCCCTGGGAGGATGTCAGCTCCCGATAACTTTCGTCACTCACGCCGAGCTTGGTCGACGGGCGGTCCCGACAAATGCGCATGGGTGTGCCGCGGGCTTGCAGGCGCTTCATTTCGCTGCATCCACGAGCGCTCGGCCGAACGTTCCGTTCAGGCGATGGCAGATGCACAGCACCGGGCTCGCCGTTCATGGCTGGAATGCTCCCGGCACTCGCGCCGGCGGCCCTTGCACGCCGGTCCGTTGATGCGCTGGAGAACGAGGAAGGACGTCGCCTCATCCTGCGACCGTCAATCACGCCTGCGGAATCACACACGCGGTGCAGGGGGCTGCCGGCCTCCTCCCCTCTGAAGGCTCCTCTCTGAAGTCCGTGGCCCAATCGGCCTACTGTCCGGACCGGTTGAGCCACCATCGTGATGCCGAAATCGGGCGCGGTGCAGTAGGCCGCTGTCGCCCCGTCCATGCTGATGGTTTGGGCGGGCCGGCCGTGAGGCGGATGCGGCTGTGCCGCATCCGCCTCGTCGCGGGCTCAATCGCCACTGAGCAGAGGACTCCGTCTCTCCGACAGCCATCCGCGATAGGTGACCGACTCGATGGCGCATTCGCGGTAGGCCTCATCCAGTTCGGAGTACACCTCTTCCTGCACCCCTGGCTGGGCGATCAGCAGCAGACGAACCCCCAGGGGGTCGCCTCGCAACGGCCGGACCACGATGTGGTCGGTAGCACTGGTGGTGGGCTGACAGGAGGCTATCGCTTCACCTATCGCGATCAGGGAGGCAGCGGTCGCCGGATCTCCAGGCACGACAGCTGGGCGGAGCCCGGCGGTATCCAGGACCTGTCGCAGCGCGGCCCACTCACCGTCGGCCATGGGGTCGACAACCCAGCGGTCCGCTGCCAGGTCATGAAGGTCGATCACCGACTGGGCTGCGGCGGGGTGGTCACGTGACAGGGAGACGAACTGCGGTTCGCGCTCCACGACCACGCGGTGCGACAGACCTTGAGGAATCGAGAGCGGCATTCCTTCCAGCTCATGGACGAGCGCGACATCGAGGTGTCCTGATGCCACCATGCGCACCAACGCCGAGGGTGACTTGTCGACAACCAGGGCTGTTTCCGTGTCCGGCAGGCGTTGCTTGATGCGGCGCAGCCATCGCGTCGTGACCCTGCTGCCGGTCGAGCCGACCCGGAAGCGGGCGCCGGCGGACTGGACGGCCGCGGCCCTCGTCTCCGCGACCAGCTCGGACATCTGCATGAGCAGTGGTCGAGCACGGCCCAGCACCGACCTGCCGAGCGGAGTCGGGTGGCACCCCGTGGGTACTCGGTAGAAAAGCTCGGCACCGAGAGATCTTTCAATACGGCGCATCTGAGACGACAGCGAAGGCTGTGTCACACCGAGCAGGCGAGCCGCTTTGTGCATGCTCCCCATATCGGCGACTGCACAGAGTATCCGCAGATGTCTTACTTCAAGCTCCATGCGCGGAAGAATATGCAGGATTCCCGATCCCCGCCAGCATTTGAACGGGATTTGCCTTCCATGCCGAGCGCTTCGCCAACTTCGGCCCGCACACCCGCAATTCCGAGCGACATCCTTCGAGAAGAGGGAGATGTCTGCGGAGTCTCCGCCGACGAGTTGTGCGCGCGGATACGAAGCGGCCCTCACGAAAACCTGTCGGCCCGTATCCGTGTCAAAGCAAGGCGCAGAATGCACCCCGCGTGGCGACAGGCAGGAAACGGCGGACAGGTCTCCGTTGCTTCGCGTCGCCGAACGCGACCGCTCAGCACGTCCCACTCGGCGTTCAGGGGCTACGGCACCTTCGACAAGACGCGGAACGGCTGCGGTGGGGCGTGCGGCCGTGGGGCCGCCGCGCGGCTCCGGCGGCACCGGTTACCTGCCGTGGGGAGATGAAGGCCCGGTGCGCGTCCAGCCTCGTCAATGCCTCACTCCGTCTCATAGGTACGACCATGGCCACCGACCACCACGAGCGCTGACGCTGCCAGGCTGAACCTCAATCGCCACACCTGTCGACTGTCGCCGCTGTCGCACCGGCGGAGGCCGTCCTGGGCCCGCTCGGCGCTCGAGGCTCGCAGGCACAACCGCGACACCTCGTTGCGCAGCAACAACGTGCTGCCCCGGTAGTGGAGCTGAACCCATGACTGGTGGGCACCGGCGTCACAATCCGCCTCACGGACGCCTCCGGCTGCCGAGCGGGCCTCCAGGCAGCGTCCGGTGGAGAGGTTGCGCAATCTGGTCCGCCACGCCTCGTGCAGCGTGGCGCCAGGATCAACGGTGGTGGAGGGCAAGGGAAGCGGGAGGGAGCGCGAGGCGCGCGGTGCCGGCCGAGAGGGCGGCGGGGTCGGGCGGGATGCAGGGGTCTCGACCCTCGGAGCGGACCGGGGAGACAGCAATGTCCGTTGGGGCTCTGCCCGCGGGGGTATCGGTCGCTGATCAGGGCCGAGCAGAACGAACCCGGAGACCGACAGTGCCAGCGCGACGGCTGCCGCCCCTAAGCCCTTCGGGGAGAGGAGCATCGGGCCTGCCGACGCTCCGCCCGATGGATCGAGCGGAGACGGCATCGGCAAGGTGAGTGTCGCTGCCTTGCCGGCAGCCACGTGGGAGCCGGCGGCTTCGGCGCCGCCACCGAGAACGAACGCAGTGGGCAGGACCGTCCGCAGGCGGGAGTTGAGGTGGAGCAGGTCGGTCATGGCCCGTCGACAGTTGGCACAACTGCTCAGATGTCGCGCCAGGTCCTTGTTGGTCCGGCGTCCGGGACGCCGGACGGCCGCTGCCAACGGCCCGCTGTACCGACTGCAGCCCTCATCGCCGTTCCCCCTGGACACATGGACACTCAGGTAGGCCTCGCGCAGCCCTTCCCGGGCCCGTTCGGCCAGTGATGACACACCGCTCTCGCTGATCCCGAGCATCGGCGCCACCCGGGACACCGGTTCCCTCTCCACGACGGTGTGCCACAGGACCGTCTGCCATCGTTCCGGCAACTGCTGGAAGCTGCGGAGAACCAGCCTGTCCTCCTCTCGGCGCAGCGCGAACTCTTCGCCACCGGGACACTCGTCGGCCCAGTCCTCGACGGTGTCGCTGAGCTCCGTGCGACGCCCGGCCGCACCCCAGTTGATGGCGGTGTTGCGGACGACGGTGAGGAGATAGGGGCGCCACGGCCCGCGCGGGCCGTGCCCCGAGCGCACGGCCTCGATGGTCCGGATGAAGGCTTCGGACATCAGGTCGTCGGCAGTGCTCGGATCATGGCAGCAGGTGCCGGCGTAAGCACGCACCGTGGACCGATGACGTTCGTAGAGTTCGGCCAGTTCTCCTTCGGCTGTCTCGCCTCGGCGGAGTGACGTGGCCAGTTCCTCGTCCGACCAGTCCGCGAAGGAGTGTTTCTGGTGAAAAGTAGACATGAAAGGTACCTGTTCTTCACAGACATGCGCAGGCATGTCCGGAGCCCACTGAGAAGTGGCGACGCAGGGAGTTGATTTCGCTCAGGCCCAGAAGTGGGCGGCGTCGGATTCACGGCTCATGGCCGGTGACACCCCATCCCCGGCCGAGCAGCTACACCATGGTCTGCCACAGCTCCGGCGCGCAACCCCCGCCACCCGGTCCCCGGGGAGCATGCGGACCAATCAACTCCGCCCAGTACGACGTCAAAGCGATGCCCAACACGCCCTCGTGGAGGGGGGATTGGTCACATCGACGAGGTCTTCGTGCAGGTCACAGCCGATCGGGCCACCTGCAGCCGGCTCGTGCGCTCGTCACCCCCACTCACAAAACCCAGGCTTGAGTAAAGCGTTGGCAAAGCGACGGGATGTGGGGCGGTCGACACGGTCCTGCCCCCCAAGACACCCACAGCCGGAGAGGCGGGCGGGCTTCGCCGGGCGACCAGCCCGCCCCGACGCCCACCACCGCTCAGGCTGCCGCGCCCCGGCCGCCACAGCACGACAAGCACAAACGAGAGGAGCCCCGTGAACAAGCCGAACCCGGACCGGGTCCGCAGCAGACGTCCCGAGTGCGCCCGGGCCGCCATGCCTGCCCTGTCGAGCGGACATGTCGCACGGCCCACGGAAAGAGCGCCTCCGCCACGGCCTCTTCGGCCCTTCCCTCCATCGTCGGGCCTCGGCCAGCACCTCTTCAGGCCTCCCGCAAGGCGCATCGACTCGACCCCATAAACGGGCTCCGTTGTGCAGCACCCCCTTGCCCTGGCCTCCTGGAGGAATGCCGACATGAATCGACGGCGAGAGCCGGCCGTCCCGATGCCGGGCCCATCGGTCCACCGGAAAGAATGGAGAACTGACGAGCTCTTTCAATGAGCGGACAGCGCAACGGAGCAGCAGTCATTTCTCACGACGGGGTACGTACGCTCGGTCCACTCCTCAGTGGACTGCTCCGTCATGACCTAATGCCCGCGAGAGTCCAGGCTACGGGGTGTCAGGCCGTCGGCCGGCGCACTCTGTTCGCCTGAGCTGTTGCTGCACCATGCCCATGTGCAGGCCGTTCCCCCTGCCCGGCGGAAAGGCGGAGGACGAACCAAGTACCCCGGAACTTCGCCTCAGCCGTGTTCACACTGATCTGCTGTGACAGCCCAATTACACTGATCCGCACGTCGATTCACGCAGATGAATCTTCCGGAAATCATTGCGGACTCGTCCGGCGGCAGGGTAGACAGTGACCTCACCCCAACTGCACCGGACTCTCCGGAACAGATTTCCCCGGCCCCCTTATTGGCTTTGGCCTGCCGGCCTGCCGCAAACCGACTGGAGTTGAAAGCATGACGGATCAGCGACGCACTCATCGAGAGTGAGCAGGATTCCGGCACCATCGTCGGCGCGAGCCTCGCCGAATTCGCGGCAGCAGCGGTTCTGCTGCCGACGCCGGCCCCGGCACAAGCAGGTCGGACGATCCTTGCCCCGGGCATTCAGCTTGGAGGAAGCGGGCTCCCCGGGCTCCCCGGGCTCCCCGTCTCAGCGCTGAGCGCCGTCTCAGCGCTGAGCGCCGTCTCAGCGCTGAGCGCCCCGGGACGCAGCCGACACGAGGCAGTGCCCCAGGGCTCAGACAAGGCATGTGCCGCGCCGGTCCCCGCTGCAAGGCCCCACCCGGCCGGCTTCACGCACAGAGCTCCGCCGCAACCGGCGAACCACACCCTGTCCGTGCTGAACACATCACCCATGGAGGTCAAGCAAAGTGAGCACACAGCACTCATCCCACCGCCGACTGCGCAACCGGAGAGTCGGCACCATTGCGGCCGGAGCAGCCGCGATGGTGATCGCGGGGGTTCTGATACCCCACGCCAATGCGGGCACCACGTCCGTCACCGCGCCCGACATCCGCAAAGCGGCCGTCAAGGAACATCTGGCCAAGTTGGAGTCGATCGCTTCGGCCAACGGCGGCAACCGGGCTCACGGCCGTCCGGGCTACAAGAAGTCGATCGACTACGTGAAGGGCAAGCTGGACGCGGCCGGGTTCAAGACCACCGTCCAGCGGTTCACCCACGACGGCGCCACCGGCTACAACCTGATCGCCGACTGGCCGGGGGGTGACCCGAACAAGGTGGTCATGGCAGGTGCTCATCTGGACTCGGTCGCCGAAGGCCCCGGCATCAACGACAACGGCTCCGGTTCCGCCGGCATCCTGGAAACCGCAATGGCCGTCTCCCGCGCGAAACTCAAGCCCGAGAAGCACCTGAGGTTCGGCTGGTGGGGAGCGGAGGAACTCGGCATCGTGGGCTCGAAGCACTACGTCCAACAACTGTCCGAGGGTGAGCTCTCGAAGTTCTCCGGATACCTCAACTTCGACATGATCGGGTCGCCGAACCCGGGCTACTTCGTCTACGACGACGATCCCAGGATCGAGTCGGTCTTCAAGGACTGGTTCGCCGGCAAGAAGATCCCCACCGAGATCGAGACCGAGGGTGACGGCCGCTCCGACCACGCGGCTTTCAAGGACGCGGGCGTCCCGGTGGGCGGTCTGTTCACCGGTGCGAGCAACGAGATGTCCTCCGCCCAGGCCAAGAAGTGGCACGGAAAGGCGGGTGAGCCGTTCGACCGCTGCTACCACTCCTCCTGCGACGCGTCCTCGGGCATCAACATGACGGCCCTGGACCGCAACAGCGACGCGATCGCGCACGCGGTGTGGACTCTGAGCGGCCGATCCAAGTAGCGGCCGAAGCCACCTGAGGGGCCTCCCAGGGGCGGTCACCGGCCGATTTCGTTTCCGACGCTGCCGCAACGGAACTCGCTCCCTGCGGAGCGCAGCCGAACGGGCCGCACCGGCAGGGCATCGCCCGGTGCGGCCCGTTCCCGTGCACCTCAGGTTCGTCGTGACTCAGGTTGCATACGTCCTGCCGCTGCGGCCAACCGCCACGAGCGACCGCTCGGCCAGACTGAATTCCAGCCGCCAGACCTGCCTGGGTTCGGAGGTGTCGCACCGCTGCAGCTCATCCGGCACCCGGCCGGACCCGGAATCGCTCAGACAGAGCCGCGACACCGCGTTGCGCAGGAGAACAGTACTGCCCCGGAACTGGAGTTGGCTCCACATCTGGTCGGCGCCACCGTCGCAGGCCACCTCCCGGACCTTCGCTTCGGTGCCGGCCTGCAAGCACTTCCCCGTGCCGGTGACCCGCAGGGTGGTCCGCGGCCCCTCGAACAGAGCCCTTGCGCCAGTGGCCGGAGGTGCGGGCGGACCGGACGAGCCTGAAGGCGAAGGCGACGGCGTCACCACCGGGGGCGCCGACGCGCGCGGCGGTTCCACCGCCCGCGGGGGCGCCGGATCCCGATCGGGCGCCAGCAGAAAGTACCCTCCGATCGTCACCGACAGAGCCGCGGCGAGAGCCCCGGCCTTCTGGGCGGAGAGGACCGGACCGGCCGCTCCGCCGGTCGGATCGGGCGGCAGCGGCGGAGCGGCCACTCCGTAGGCCGCCGCCTCGGTGGCCGTGGCCTTGGCCCCCAAATATCCCGCCCCGCCCCACAACAACACGGCCCCGGGCAGCACGGACCGCAGCCGGGAGTTGAGGTCGGTGAGATCGAGCAGTACCCGGCGGCAGTCGGCACAGTCGCTGAGGTGTCGCGAGAGGTCCTTGGCCACGCGTCGTCCGGGCCGCCGTACCGCAGCCGCCAGCAGACCGCTGTAGTGCCGGCAGGCATCACCGTCGGGACCCGTGCGAGCACTGACATTCTCCACGTGCACGCTGAGATAGGCCTCACGCAGCCCCTCCCGGGCTCTCTCCGCCAGCGATCCCACGCCACTCTCACTGAGACCGAGATCGGCCGCTACGCGGGAAGCCGGCTGCCCCTCCACGAGGGTCTGCCAGAGCACGGCTTGCCATCGCTCGGGCAGCCTGCGGAAGCTGCGTGCGACGAGGTCCGCCTCCTCCAGGCGCAGCACGCGCTCCTCGCCGCCGGCTTCTTCGTCGGCCCAGGCCTCGACTTCTTCGGTCAGTTCGGTGCGACGTCCGGTCATGGCCCAGTCGATGGCGGTACGACGGACGACAGTGATCAGGTAAGGGCGCCACGACCCACTGGGACCTCCGCCCCGGCGTACCGCGTCGATGGTCCGGGTGAACGCCTCGGAGGTGAGGTCCTCGGCCGTGTGCGGGTCCCGGCAGCACGTCCCCGCGTAGGCGCGCACCACTTTCCGGTGGCGCTGGTAGAGCTCGGTGAATTCCTGCTCCGCGGCCGCTCCACTGCGTATCACTGCGGACAGTTCGGAATCCGGAGCGTCCGAGAGGGAGGCGTTGTTCTGGTCTAGAGGCATGCGAGCACCTGGTTTCCCAGTCTGACGGGGCCCTGTCCAGGTTCCGTTGGGGAAGGGTACGCAGGAGAAGGCCCGATTGCTCACCCACCGGCACGTTCTCCCCGGCCCGAGGGCGATGCCACCGCCTCATGGGGTCGGATCCCGGGGTGCGCGCAGCACACCGAAGGAGTCCCGGCGTGGCGACGGCCCCCTTCCGGGGCCGTTGGCACCGGGCTCCGGTCCACCGTGCGGGTTCTCCTTCGCCTAGCCCGCGGACAGAGGTAAAGCGTAGGCAAAGGAGCGGGATGGTCCGGGGGCCGGTCTCCTCCTGACACATGACCAATCGCACGATCCCATGCGGCGACGGCACACCACCGCCGCATGGCTCCGCCCGTCCCGGACGTCCAGCAGGCTCGGCAACGGCTCGACTGCCCGGCACACGGCCCCGGCACGCCAGTGCCACGCGATCCGCAACCTTGGGGAGGACTCTCGATGAATGGACATGTGGATCCACGTCAGGCCTGGGAGCGCCTGCGGGAATACCGGTGGAGCCCGCCCAGCGGAGCAGGCGACGGAGCGCGCTGCCGCACCTTCGTCTCCGCTCTCGACCAGATGGAGCAGATCTTCCACGCGGCGGCGATGACGGACCTCTGCGCGCTCCCACTCCAGGTTTTCCATGGACTGAGCCAGGCCGGACGGGCCATCGCCGCGGCGGCCGGCCGGCTCGGGCACGAGGACTGGCGCCTGGTCGCTCCGGGCATCGCGACCTCCGGTGGCGACGTGGGCGTCGCCGACATCGAGATCCGGACCGATCCGCCGGGTTCCCGGAGCAGTTTCGTGAGGCTGAGCGAACTGCTGCACTCACCCGTGTGGGAGAGGGTCCCCGTGCGGCTCGAAGACGTGTGGGACACCCTGCCGGTGAACCTCGGTCACCCCCTGACCGACAGACACCGCTCCACTCCCCTGTACGCGGCCTACGGCAGTAGCGGCGAGCACGATCAACTGCTGCTCGGCCAGCCGGCTTACGAACTCCCCCCATGGTCCATCGGCGCCGACAGCCCGCAGATTCTGGACGGCTACCTCGCACAGTTCAGCGAGACGGCCCAGGACAGTCACCTGCCACCGCCGTCCCGGCCCCAAGCCGTCCCGGGCCTCGCGCCCCGAGCGAGTGGCGGCCGCGCAAAAAGGTGGTTCACCTCCAGGAGACGAAGCAACGAGGCCGCGAGCCCGGTGATTCTCCCCACCGCGACACGCAGCTACATGGGGCAGCTGTACCGCTTTCCCGTCATCGCCCCGCTGCCACGAGAGCTGCACCCGCTCATGGCCTGGTGGGCCATCCTCTACGCACTGTCGAGGCTCGCCCACGACGACCCCGCCACCTGGGCACTCCACATCAGCTTCGTCGGCAGCCGCCACGCCCTCCCCCTGGAACAGCTCTTTGAAAGCGCTCTCACCCACCTGCCCGTCCTCATCGCCGACACCATCGAAGACCTGGCCATTGGTTAGGTCCCTGAGGGGAGAGCGGGCCCGGGGACCCGAGCCGCAGCGGACCGCGGAGCGGCAGCAGACGCGGCGAGCCTCCTCTCCTGGGCGGGTCGCTCCGACGCGCTCCGCTGTCCGGACCGTTCCCGCCGGGAACGCGCAGCGGGCGCACCGGCCTTCTCCGGTGCGGCCCGCTCCCCTTGGAAGCTCGGCTCAGCGCGTCACCTCCTCGCCCGGTGTCACATCCGCGAGGTCGGCCCTGCGGGGCAGCCCCTCGCAGTCGCCCGGCACGGTGACCGCGTACGCGCCGGACTCCACAGCAGTGCGCAGGCGATGCTCGACGGACCTGCGGGCGAGCAGTTCGGCGAGGTAGCCGGCGACGAACGCGTCACCGGCGCCGACCGGGTCGACCACCGGGACGGACGGGGCAGGCTGGACGTACGCGGTGCCGTCGATCATCGCCGTGCAGCCAAGGGACCCCTCCTTGAGTACGGCCTGGCGCGGCCCGAGCCCGGCCAGCGCGCATGCAAGTGCGGCCGACGAGCGCACGCCGGGGCCGAGCAGCAACTCGGCTTCCGCGACCCCGGCGAACAGCACGTCGGCCCGGGTGGCGAGGTCCGCCAGAACCGGACGGGCCCGGTCCGGGGACCAGAGCTTCGACCGGTGATTGATGTCCACCGAGACCGTGACCCCGGCGTCACGCGCAAGGTCCGTGGCATGCCGGACGGCCTCGGCGGCCGAGTCCGAGAGAGCGGGAGTGATCCCCGTGACGTGCAGGACACCGGCGCCGCGGACCAGCTCGGCCGGGACGTCCTCGGGGCGCAGCCGGGATGCCGCACTGCCGGCCCGGTGGTAGTCCACCCGGACGGCGGTGGCGCCCCTGCGGTGTTTGACCATGAGGCCGGTGAAACCGCCCTGCCGGATCGCCCGGATGTCGACGCCCTCGGCCCGCAGCCGCCGCTCGACCAGGTCCCCCGTCGCATCCACGCCGAGACGGCCGAACCAGGTTGCGGCACCGCCGAGCCGGACCACTCCGATCGCGACGTTGCTCTCCGCTCCTCCGATGCCGTAACCGAAGCAGCGCGCGTACTCGAGGGGCCCGGCCTCCAGCGCGGTGACCACCCCCATGGTTTCGCCGAAGGTCACCAGCCCAGCCTCCTGACGGGCCGTCACTCCACTCCCCCATAGGCCCGGCAGACCGCCACGGCGGCCACTGTGTGCACGGCGAGGTGGTGGATCTCGTCCCAGCAGCCGTTGGCGATCAGGCGCCGCGGGACGGGCCATGTACCGCCGACCGCGAGGACGGCCGGGTCCCTCAGATACTCCCGGAGGGTCCCGAGGCCGATCCCGCCGGTCGGGAGAAAATGCATGTCCGGGAAGGGAGCTGCGAGGGCGCGCAGGCCGATGTACCCGCCCGCAGCTGCGGCGGGGAAGAACTTGACCACCCGCAGCCCGGCCCGCCGGGCCCGCTGGACCTCGGTACCGGTGACCGCTCCGGGGATGGCGAGCGCCCCGGCGTTGCGGCAGCGTTCGACCACCTCCCCGTCGTAGCCCGGCGAGACCAGGAACCGCGCCCCGTCGGTCAGGCATCCGTCGGCCTGGTCGGCGTCGAGTACGGTGCCGGCCCCCACCAGCAGCCCGTCACAGCGGGACAGCGCACGGAGCGCCGCCGGCGCCGCGGGGGTGCGCAGCGTGACCTCGACACAGGGCAGCCCTGCGTCCAGCAGGACGTCGCCCAGCGGCGCGGCCAGCTCGGCGTCGTCGATGACCACGACGGGCAGCACCCCGGCTGCCCGGATCGACCGCAGAACGGGATCCGCGTCCGTACTCGGCGAGAACGGCACAGCCCGGTCGCCGGTCTCCGCCGCCGGCGGGCGGGGTACGGCGCTCACCGGCCGAGCCAGCCGCCGTCGACGGGCAGCAGCGCGCCGTGGACGTAGTCGGAGGCCGCCGAGGCGAGGAAGACCGCGGCACCGGCGAGGTCCTCGGGCTTCGCCCAGCGGCCGGCCGGGATGCGGTCGAGGACGGCCGGGCCGCGGTCCGGATCCTCCCACAGAGCCCGGGTGTTGTCGGTGGTCACATAGCCGGGGACGAGAGCGTTGACGTTGACGCCCCGGCCGGCCCACTCATTGGCCAGAGCCCGTGTCAGTCCGGCGATTCCGGACTTGGCGGCCGCATAGCCGGGCACCGTGACCCCTCCTTGGTAGCTGAGCACCGAGGCGGTGAAGACGATCTTGCCGGAGCCGCGCTCGATCATCCGACGGCCGATCTCGCGGCTGAGAACGAACTGGCTGCTGAGATCGACGGCCAGCACACGGTCCCAGTCCGCGTCGGTGTGCTCGGCAGCGGGGGCCCGGGCGATGGTGCCGGCGTTGTTCATCAGGATGTCCACCGGCCGGTCGAGGGAGGCGAGTTCGGCGGCCAGGGCAAGGACGGCGGCGCGGTCGGCGAAGTCGGCGCGGAACGCCCGGAACGTGCGGCCGTGGCCGGTGACACGCTCCTCCACCTCGCTGCCGGAGGGTTCCATCCCTGCGCTGACGGCGATGATGTCGGCGCCGGCGGCAGCCAGTCCGTCGGCGATGGCCAGGCCCAGTCCCCGGCGAGCGCCGGTGACGACTGCGAGCCTGCCGGTCAGGTCGAACAGGCTCCGGTACTCCGTGAGAGTCATGACCTGCCGCTCCCTGCAGTGTTCTGGCAGTCGATCAGTACCTTCATCACTCCGTCACCCGAGTCGAGGGCGGAGAACGCCTCCTGGACCCGGTGGAGCGGTTCGATCCGCGAGATCAGAGCCTCCGCGGGAATGTGCCCGGCGCCGAGTAACCGGACCGCTGCCTCGAAGTCCGTGCGCTGGTACAACCGTGCTCCGATCAGGGTCAGTTCCCGCCAGAAGAAGCGGTGCAGGTCGATCTCGCGCGGGGTCGGATGGATGGCCACCATCACCAGCCGGCCGCGGACCGCCATGCAGGCGACGGCTGCCGCCACCCCCGGGGCGGCGCCGGACACCTCGAACGCGATCGGGACTCCCGCGCCACCGGTCCACTCCGTCACCACCGTCGCGACATCGGTGTGCACCGGGTCGATCGTGGCCAGCCCCAGCTCTTCGGCGACCGCCCGGCGATGAGCGTCGGGTTCGGAGACCCTCACCTCGGCACCGGCCCGTCGGGCGACGGTGGCAATCAGGAGGCCGACCGGGCCACCGCCCACCACGAGCGCCTTCTCCCCGGCCCGCACCCCCGCTCGGTGCACGTCGTGCACCGCGACGGCCGTGGGCTCCAGCAGAGCGGCGTGATCGAGGCGCAGCCCGTCGGGCAGACCCACCAGCAGCTCGGCAGGAACCGTCCAGCTGGTCTGCATCGAGCCGTCGGAGTCGACGCCGATGAAGTTCATCCGGTGGCAGACGTGGTGATGACCCGCGCGGCAGGCGGGGCAGTCATCGCAGACGCCGAGGGGCATCACGGTGACCGGGTCTCCGGGCCGCCAGCCGTCGACGTCCGCGCCGAGTTCCGCCACCCGCCCCGACATCTCGTGTCCCAGTACGGCGGGCGGCCGGACCCGGTCGTCCATCGCGCCGTGGAAGACATGGAGGTCGGTACCGCAGATGCCGGTGTACGCGACCTCGATCCGGACGTGGCCCGGAGGCGGCGCCAGGGGGCGAACAGGTTGGACTCGCACGGTCCTGCCGCCGGTATAGGTGGCCTGATGCATCACATACCTCGCTTCAGTGGCGGGAGGGCACTCGGTAGATCCGGGCAGCGTTTCCGCCGAGCACTGCGGCGGTCTCCTCCGCCGAGCACCCGGTGAGCGCGGAGCGGACGAGGTCGAGCCAGGCGCCGTATGCGGTGTTCAGGGTCAGCACCGGCCAGTCGCTGCCGAACAGGCAGCGGTGCGGGCCGAACAGCTCGACCGCGGCGCAAAGGAAGGCGCGCAGCTCCCGGGGCCCGGATGAACCCGACCCCTGCGTGGCCGGGCCGGAGAGTTTGCAGACCACGTTCGGCCGGTCCGCCAGCCGGCGGAGTGCCCGGTACCAGCGGCCGGTCCCGAACCCGGCCGGCTCCGGCTTGCCGAGGTGGTCCAGCACGATGACGGTCTGCGGGCAGGCGGCGACCAGCACATCCAGCTGGGGCAGTTGGTGCTCCCGGACACAGGCGTCGAAGGGCAGCCCCGCTTCGCCGAGCAGGCCGACCCCGGCGCGCAGCTGCGGGTCGGCGGTGAAGCCGGGGGGCTCGTCCTGGAGGAGGCGGCGCACGCCGAGGACGAACGGGTCCTCGGCGAGCCGGGGTATCTCCGCGTGTGCGGAGGGCCCTCGCTCCAGCGAGAGATGAGCGACCATGCCGCGAATCTCGGGACGGGAGCGGGCCAGCTCACGGACCCATGCGACCTCCGCGGCCGCCTGCTCGGGCTCCCGGCCGGCCTCCACCACAATGACACCGACGGGCACACCGGCGGCGGCGTCCAGCTCCCTGGGGCCGAAGGGCCGGTCGAGTGCGGGGTGGTACCCCAGCCAGGGGTAACGGAAGCGGTGCGGATCCCACAGGTGCACGTGGGAGTCCAGAAGGGGAAGCGTCATGCCCGCCCCCGCTTTGCCCGTAGGGCCGCGCGCCCGCTCGTCCAGCCACGGTCACGGACGGGCTCGAGGCAGGCCTCGACCCGGATCAGCAGTTCCCGGTCCATCGGTTCGGCGACCCAGGCCACGTTGCGCCGGACCTCATCCGGCTCATGGGTGCCGACGAGCGTGGTGGCGGCGTGGGTGGTGGAGACGGAGAACTGAAGGGCCAGCTTGGCCAGGTCGACGCCGGCCGCGCGGCAGAGCTCGGCCGCCGCCGCGCAGCGCTCGTGCAGTTCGGCCGAACCGGGGTGCCAGTCGGGAGCACCTCGCGCGGTCAGGGCACCCATGGCGAGCGGAGAAGCGTTGATCACCCCCGTGCCGTAGGTGGCGAACCGATTCTTCCATCCGGCCAGCCGCCGGTCGTGCAAGGTGTGACGGCAGTACGAGAGGACGGAGTCGACCGGGGTCCTGGCGGCCACATAGCCGAGCACGGGCAACGGGTAGCCGGTGATGCCCACGTACCGGACGAGCCCCTCCTGCTGGAGTTCGCGCAGTGCCGGGACGGTCTCCTCGACGATCCGGTCGAGCGAGCCGAATTCGATGTCATGACACTGGATCAGATCGAGGTGATCGGTGCCCAGCCTGTCGAGGCTCTCGGTGACGCTTCCTTTGACCCGTTCGGCGCTGAAGTCGAATTCGGCTGCGCCGTACCGGCCGACCTTGGTGGCCAGAAGGTAGTGGTCGCGGTCGACCCCGCGCAGAGCGCGGCCGAGTGCGGTCTCGGCGGTAGTGGCCCCGTAGTACGGGGAGACATCGAAAAAGTTGATGCCGTGATCGAGTGCGGCATGAACGGCGTCGATGCCTTCCTGTTCGGCGAAGACACCATAGACCGAGCCGAGTGGTGCGGCGCCGAAGCTCAGTTCGGAGACGGTCAGGGCGGTCCGGCCCAGCCGGTTGTATCGCATGAGGGAGTCCCTGGGAGAGCAGAACGGGCGGGTCGGGGGGCCGAGCCGGGGGCCGTCCCTAGAGAGCGGTCAAGGTCCACTGCAGGTTGGGACTGGTGTTGAGCTTCCACTCCTTGACGGGGGCACCGGGCCTGACCGAGCCGCCGCTGTCGAGAACCAGACCGGTTGCCTTGTTGGCGATGTTGAAGGCGCCCTGGCCGCGGTCGGTGATCCGCCACTGCTGGCCGGCGGTGTCGCCGCGGGCGGTCAGTTGTGCCGTACCGCCGTTGTCGGTGACGCCCGCGCCGTCGATCACCAGGCCATGGGTGCGATTGACCAGCAGATAGTGGCCGGTGCCGAGTTCGACGGCCTGCCACTGGAGGTTGGGGCTGCTGTTCGGAGTCCACTGCTTGAGCGGGGAACCCGACGGCACACGGCCGCCACCGTCGAGGACGAGGCCGTTGGTCACGTTGGTGAACCGGAACCAGGTGGCCGGGTCGAGGGTGACCTTGAGGGAGGTGATCCTGTCATTGGCACCGGCGGTGCGCAGGTCCGGGGTGTCGGTCGTGAAGGTCCAGGAGGTGCCGGTGAGACGGTCACCGGAGTAGCCGGTCACCCGGAAGCCCACGGGCAGCCGGAGGGAAGAGATGCTGTGCGCGGCCAGGCCTGCCGCCTTCAGCTGTGCCGAGGTGTAGCTGCCGAGCAGCAGCCGGGCTCGGTTGCCCGCATAACCGACATCGGAGTAGGCGGTGACCTGGTGGTGTGAGCGGAGCGGGGGTATCGGGCCGTCGAAGGCGAGCTTGAGGACGTAGGCCTGGGCGCCGAACGGTGCGGTCCGGGGCAGGGGCACATGCAGCCCGACGGCGTCCTGGGTCCAGCCGTCCACGTCGGTGGAGTCGCCCGCGCCGGGGCCGAGGAGCCGGACGGAGGAGAGCGTCGACAGATCGAGCCGGCTGCCGGCGAGGGTGGTGCTGGTCAGTGTGGTGGCCGGCCAGCCGAGCACGGTTGCATAGAGCACGGTGCCGGCCTTGTTGCGGGTGAAGCGGACGTCCTTGGCAGTGCCGGCCTTGGGGTGGGTGAACGCGCCCCCGCCCATCTTGGTCGGACCCTCGCCATAAGCCTCCCAGGCGCGGGTGTCGTAGATCGACTCACCGAAGCGTCCGAGGTGGTCACCGATGCCGAGCAGCACGTCGCGCTGAGCCTCGGGGATGGTCCCGTCCGCCGTCGGTGCGATGTTCAGCAGCATGTTGCCGTTCTTGCTGACCCGGTCGATCAGCGCGTGCAGCATCTGCTGAAGTGTGTAGTAGCGGATGCCTTCGGTGTGGCACCAGCTGGAACTGCTGACGCTGTCGTCGGTGAGCCAGTACGGGGTGCGGATGTCGGCGGGGCCGCCGCGCTCGAAGTCGAAGACCTCGCCCTTGTCGTTGTAGCCGTCCTTGTAGGTGGCGACCACGTCCTTCCCCCACGCCTCGGCCTGGTTGTAGTAGTAGGAGAGGAAGTTGAGGTTCTGCTGTTCGTCGACTTCGTCGAGATTGAAGTCCTGATAGAGGATGTCGGGTCTGGCCTGGTCGACGACCTCCTTGAGCTTGTCGTACCAGAGCTGGTTCGCGGCGGTGGTGTCGAGCTGGCCGTAGAGCTTTCGCAGGCTGGGGTCGGACTGGGCGGGCACCGGGTGGTAGTAGCCCGTGAAGTTGTAGGCGTGGTGCAGGGCCACCAGAAGCTTGAGGCCCTGGCCGCGGATGGCGTCGTGGAAGATTTGCAGCAGGTCGAGCCTGGGCCCCCTGGCGGCCGAATTCCATTCGTTGACCTTGCTGTCCCACATGGAGAACCCGTCGTGGTGCTCGGCGACGGGTCCGGCGAAGCGGGCCCCGGCAGCCTTGAACAGCCGCGCCCACGCGTCGGGGTCAAACCGTCCGCCGTCGGAGACCAGCTTGGGGGCGAACTGGACGAAGGTGCCGGACTTGTCCCGTCCGCCGTCGATGAAGGTGTGGTACGGCCAGGCGCCGGGCGTGCCGTAGGTGGCGATGTGGTGCTTGTTGGCACCGCTGTTGGCGAGGTGCATATTGCGCGGGTACCACTCGCTGCCGTACGCGGGGACGCTGAAGACGCCCCAGTGGAAGTAGATGCCGAATTTGGCGTCCTGGAACCACTCGGGGGCCGGGGTGTGGCGGTCGACCGACGGCCAGGTGGGGGTGTAGCTCCCGGAAGCGGCCGCGGCGGCCGACCGGGCTCCGGGCGTGCCGAGCATCGCCGCGGTGGCGGCCGCTCCGGTCGAGGCGGTGAGGAAGGTTCGGCGGGAGAGGGGCAAGGTGACCAGATCCTTCGGGTGAGAGAAGGTGTCGAGCCGGTCCGTACCGGGGTGGTCGTGCTCTGCCTCAGTCCTGTACACGCCCCCCGGTGATCCGGGAGAGCACGAGGGCGACCAGGATGATCAGGCCGTTGAGCGCGCCGGTCCACTGGGCCGGGACGCCGCCGAGGGTGAGGACGTTCTGGATCAGGAAGAGCAGCAGGATGCCGGTGAACGCGCCGAACACGCTGCCCTTGCCGCCGTTCAGACCGACCCCTCCGATGACGGCGGCGGCGAATACGGTGAAGATCGCGCCGCTGCCCTGGGCTGCGGCGACCGAGGCGAGGCGCCCCGAGAGGAGCAGCCCGCTCAGCGCGGCCAGCCCGCCGGCGACGGTCAGCACGATCCACAGCACGCGGTCGGTCCGGATTCCGGCCGCCTTCGCCGCGTCCGCATTGCCACCGATGGCATAGAGCGAGCGGCCCGCACCGGTCCAGCCGAGCACCACGATGCCCGCGGCGAACAGCGCCACGCAGATCCACACCGAGGCGGGTACGCCGAACCACTGGGCAGTGCCCGGGTACAGCATGGAGCCGGGCAGCTGGAAGAAGGTCTCCCCGCCGGACAGCCCGGTCAAGGTGCCGCGCAGAACGATCAGCATGCCCAGGGTGACGATGAAGCCGTTGAGGCCGCAGCGGACGATGAGCAGGGCGTTGACGGCACCGATCAGCAGGCCGACCGCAAGGGTCACCGGGATCGCCCAGGCCCCGGGCAGCACGCCCAGGCCGTGCCCGGGGCCCGCCGCGACGGTCAGCCAGGCGGCCACGCCGGGGGCGAGACCCATGGTGGACTCCAGCGAGAGGTCCATCTTCCGGACGATCAGCACCAGCGTCTCGGCCAGCACCAGGACCGCGGTCTCGGACATGGTCTGCACCACGTTGAGGAGGTTGTCGCGGTTGAGGAACACCGGGTTGACGAGCTGTCCGACGACGCAGATCACGAGGATCGCCGGAATCAGGGCGAGGTCGCGCAGCCGGGCCAGGGCGACCCTGTCCCGGTGCGGTGAGGGGACGCGGCGTACCGCGAGCCGCTCGTCGGCCGCCGCTTCAGGCATCGAGGTTCACTCCTTCCATGGCCGCCACGAGCTCGTGGTCCTGCCAGTCACGGGCCAGCTCATTGACCATGCGCCCCTGGAACATCACCAGCACCCGGTCGCAGCGGCGCAGGTCGTCGAGCTCGTCGGAGGCGATCACCGCACCGGCCCCGGAGCCCGCCGTCTCCTCGACCTTGTCGAGGAGGAATTCCTTCGAGCGGACATCGACTCCTGCCGTGGGATTGATCAGCACCAGCAGTCGCGGGCCGTCGGCCAGCGCGCGGGCGGTGACCACCTTCTGCTGGTTGCCCCCGGACAGACCCTCCACCGGCAGCTCCGGTCCGGGGGCCTTGATCGCCAGATTGTCGATCATGGTCCGGGCGAAGGCGTCACGGCGTCGGTGGCTGAGGAATCCCGCGCGCCCGATCCGCTGGGGAACGGTGAGCGTGACGTTGTCGGCAATCGACATGCCGGGGACAAAACCCTGGTGGTGACGGTCCTGCGGGACGAATCCGACACCGGCCGCGAGGGCGGCGGTCACACTGCCGGGGGCCGGCCGCCGGCCGGCGATCTCGACCACGCCTGCGTCGGCGAACCGCAGTCCGGCAATGGTCTCGGCGAGTTCGGTTCGTCCGCTGCTCGCCGCTCCCGCCAGCCCGACGATCTCCCCCGCGCCCACCGCACAGCTCACCTCCCGGAAGCGGTCCGCCAGGCTGAGGCCGGTCACGGTCAGCACCGGTTCGCGGTCCCCGTGCGGCGCCCGGGATCTGCGGGGCCTGCCGGTGGCTCGCGTGGCCTCACCGGTCATCGCGGCGACCAGCTCGGGGCGGGGCAGCTGTGCCACTGGGGCGGTCACGATGTGCCGCGCGTCCCGGAAGACCGTTACGCGGTCGCAGAGGTCGTACACCTCCTGCAGGTGATGACTGATGAACAGGAAGGTGACACCCCGGCTCCGGAGGTCCCGGATCCGCTGGAACAGACGGCGGATCGCCGCGCCGTCGAGCCGCGCCGTCGGCTCGTCCAGCACGATGAACCGGGCGCCGAACGACAGTGCCCGCGCGATCTCCACGAACTGCCGTCGTTCCACGTCCAGTTCGGAGGCCGGTGAGGACGCGTCGACCTCCACCGACCATTCGGCCAGCAGCGCCTGCGCATCCCTGATCAGCCGGCGCCGGCTGATCAGTCCGCTCCGTCCCCGTGGGTACCGGTTGAGGTGGAGGTTCTCCGCAACGCTCAGCTCGGGGATGATCGTCGGCTTCTGGTAGACACAGGCCACCCGTCGCCGCCAGGCGTCCCGGTCGCCCAGGCCCGGCGCACGCTCCCCGGCGAAGGTGACGGTGCCTTCGTCCGGAGCCTGCAGCCCGGTCAGGATGGAGACCAGCGTGGATTTTCCCGCTCCGTTGCGGCCGACCAGTGCATGGGTCTCGCCCGGTGCGACGGTGATGCGGACGTCGTGCAGGGCCACGGTCGGCCCGTACCGCTTGTGTATGCGCGCCGCCTGTACGACAGGGGCCGGTGCAGCGCCGGTCATGTGTCACCGCCTTGGGTGAAGGGTGGCGCCGGATGCGGTCAGCGGGAGTGGTTGCCCCACAGCCCTGGGTCGGTGCTCTTCACGCTGGTGACTCCGTCGTGGGTGCCGCCGTCTCTGGTGACCAGCGGGGCCTCGAGCTGGTCCTCCAGTACCCCGGGGCGTACCTGGACGATCCTGCTGCGGTGGCGGGTCGCGCCGGGCCGGAACGTTCGGCCCGCGATCGCCGCCTTGATGTAGAAGAGCGCGTACCGGGCGTACTGGTCGGCCGGTTGCGAGACGGTGGCGTCGATCCTGCCGGCGGCGATGTCCTTGAGCTCCTCGCCGATGCCGTCATTGGAGACGACGAAGACATGACGCGGGTCGGCAGGCGGGTGGAGCAGGCCCTTGCGCCGCAGGACTTGGAGGGTTCCGGAGAGTGCGAAGCTGGACTGCATGTAGACACCGCCGATGTCCGGATGGGCGGTGAGATCGGTCTGAAGCTTCTGCGCAGCGACGGAGGGATCCCAGTGAGTGGCCTCGCCGATCACCCGGATGCGGGGGTAGTGCTCGGCCATGCAGTCGTTGAACGCCTCGGTGCGGTCACGACCGTTGATGGACGACAGGTCTCCCTCCAGCATGACGACTTTGCCTCTGCCACGGAGCTTGGTGCCCAGGTACCGGCAGGCCTTGGTGCCGTAGGCACGGTTGTCGGCGCGCACCACCATGAACACCTTCCCGCTGTCCGGACGAGTGTCGACCGTGACCACGGGGACCTTTCCGGCCGTCAGCCGGTTGAGGCCGGGTGCAATGGCCGCGGTGTCCTGGGGGGCCATCACCACCCCCTTGACGCCTTGGCTGATCATCGTCTGCACGTTGGCGGTGAGCGAGGCGACGCCGTCCTGTGAGGTGGTGGTTCTCAGTTCGAGGCCGAGTTTCTCGGCCGATCTCGAAGTGTGCCGGTTGAAGGAGTTCCAGAAGTCGGTGTCGGAGCGCGGGTAGTCGATTCCGACGAGTGGGGCGGCTGTTGCCCCTCCGGTGGATCCGGTGCCGCCGCAGGAGCTCAGCAGCAGGCCGGCCGCCGCGACGGCGACGGGAAGGGCTCTGAGTCTCACGCTCCCTCCATCGAGGAGTGGCGGGACGATGCCGAGCGGCCGTCCGCGTTCGAGGCCCAGACAGGCCCTTCGGGGTAGCGGTGGTCGGCCTCCGACGCGGGGTGCAGCCGGGCTCCGAGCCCGGGCTCCTCGGGGGCGAGGTAGTGTCCCCGGCGGATACGGACCGGCGCGGTGAAATGCCGGTGCAGGTGGTCGACGTACTCGATCGTCCGGTCCTCTGTGGTGCCGCTGACCGCGACGTAGTCGAACATCGCCAGGTGCTGGACCATCTCGCACAGTCCCACACCGCCCGCGTGAGGGCAGACGGGAATGCCGAACTTGGCGGCAAGCAGGAGGATGGCGACGTTCTCGGTGACGCCGGCAACCCGGCTGGCGTCGAGCTGCAGAATGTCGATCGCCCCGGCCTGCAGGAACTGTTTGACCATCACCTGGTTGTGACAGTGCTCGCCGGTGGCCACCTTGACCGGGGCCATCGCTCGCCGGATCTCGGCATGGCCGAGGATGTCGTCCGGTGAGGTGGGCTCCTCGATCCAGTACGGGTCGAAGGGCTTGAACGGCTCCAGCCGGGCGATCGCCCGGGGGACGCCCCACACCTGATTGGCGTCGATGGCGATGCGCACACCGGTGCCGACCGTTTCGCGGACCAGTCGGAGGCGCCGCAGGTCGTCCGCCGGGTCGCCGCCGACCTTCAACTTGAGCTGGGTGAAGCCCTCCGCCACGGCCTTCTTGGCCAGCCGCACGAGTTTCTCGTCGGTGTAGCCGAGCCAGCCGGGCGTGGTGGTGTACGCCGGATAGCCGTGCTCGCGCAGGTGTTTCCGCCGCTCGGCGCGACCGGGCTCGGCATCGCGCAGGATCCTCAGTGCCTCGTCCTCGGTCAGCGCGTCCCGCAGGTAGCGGAAGTCCACGAGAGCGACCAGCTGTTCGGGACTCATCTCGGCGAGCAGCCGCCAGACCGGCTTTCCCTCGCGCCGCCCGTACAGGTCCCACACCGCATTGACGACGGCGGCGGCTGCCATGTGGATGACGCCCTTCTCGGGGCCGAGCCAGCGGAGCTGGCTGTCGCCGGTCAGCCGCCGGGTGAAAGCGCCCAGGTCGGCGAGGACCTCATCGAGCGGCAGCCCGACCACCAGCCGGGCCAGCGCCCGTACAGCGGACACCTGCACCTCATTGCCCCGGCCCACGGTGAACGCCAGTCCGTAGCCCTCGTCGCCGGCGCTGGTCCGGACCGTCACATAGGTGGCCGAGTAGTCCGGTTCAGGGTTCATGGCGTCGGAACCGTCGAGCTCACGGGAGGTGGGGAAACGGAGGTCGGCCGCTTCGACCACAGTGATCCGGTTCATTCCTTCGACCCTTCGGGGGGCAGGACACATCGTGTCTACGGGAATGTCGCCTCAGGGGGCACGCAAGGGCCCTCGACATGGGATGGATTCTTGGGCGACATCCCCTCGACTGTCCAGACCTCGTGTCGCCTTCGGTCATTCGAAGGCTCAAAATGGGCCACGGCGCACAGTGCAACCACTCGACCTTGGCGACCGATCCCCTTGCACAGACCATGGACATGGGATGACTCGTGAGTAGGCTTGTCGGCACTCTCCGCACCAGACACCTCAAGGGGCCGCGATGTCATTGACCGACAAGGCCATTGCCCGGATCAGGGAGCTCATCCTCTCCGGGGAACTGGCTCCGGGCGCCAAGCTGCCCTCCGAGCAGCAGCTCGCCGCGGATCTCGGCCTGTCCAGAAACCTGATGCGCGAAGCCGTCAAGGCCCTGGTGGTGTCCCGGGTACTGGAGATCCGGCGGGGGGACGGCACCTATGTGACCAGTCTCGAGCCAGGACTGCTGCTGGAGGGCCTGGGCGCCGCGGTCGAACTGCTGCAGGGCGACACCCTGCTGGAGCTGACCGAGGTGCGACGGCTCTTCGAACCGGTCGCCACCGCTGTGGCGGCCCAGCGGATCAGCACCACCGAACTGCTGGAAGTGGAGCGGCATCTGGATGCGATGCGGGCATGGAAGGACGACCCGGAACAGCTGAACGTGCATGACGCCGCCTTCCACCGCGCCGTGCTGGCGGCCACCGGCAACCAGACCCTCACCACCCTGCTGGAAGGGATCTCCGGCCGCACCCTGCGCAGCCGGATCTGGCGAGGCCTGGTGGACGACGACGTCGCCGAGCGGACACTGCGCGAGCACGAAACGATCTTCGAGGCACTGCTGGCCCGGGACGCGCCACTGGCGCAGGCCGCGGCCCTGCTGCACGTCACCACCACCGAGCGGTGGCTGCGCGAGCACCTGCTCGGGAGCGTGACGCACGAGGAGTGACAGGCACTACGGAGGGGCCGTCCCGGGCCACACCGCACCCACGAGGTAAATAGCAGGCAAAGCGGCAGGATGTCCGCGTGCCTCGAAGGTCCTCCCTCATGGCACCCGCAACCGATGGGAGAGCCGGCCGGCGTGAGAGTACCCACATCCGCCTGCCGCGAGCCGCGTGATGAACACCTGGTGTGTTCCCTTCGAGGATGAGGTGACCCGATCACTGTTCCGACACGTCGAAAGTGCGTGAACGGCCCTTCGGTCCGGCGCCTTCACGGAAGAGCGGCCTGATGGCCGGGCGCCACGCGCAGTCGCGGCAGCCACAGGCCCACTGGTTCCTGCTGACGGTGATCCTCACGCTGTTCGCCACCGCCCTGTTCTTCGACGGTTGGAGCACCCGTCAGGTGTTCGCCGCCCCCGATGCGCGCCGCCCCTGCGCCCATCCCGCCCCGCCCTCCGTCACCGGCGGCGGACCGGTACTGAGGATCAAGGGCGACGCGGTCACGTCCACGTCCATATCTCCTCGTACAGTGGCGCTCACCTACGACGGTGGCCCGGACCCCGTGTGGACCCCACGCCTGCTGGACCTGCTGCGCGAACACCACGCGCACGCCACCTTCTTCCTCGACGGCTCCCAGGTCGCCCGCCATCCGGCACTCGTGCGGCGCATCCTCACCGAGGGCCATGAGGTCGGCTCGTTCACATACACCGGGGCCGTCCTGGGCTCCGTGTCGCCGCTGCGGGCCGGGGTGGAGCTGTCGTTCACCCGGGCCGCGCTGCAGGGCGCCGCGGGCGTCTCGACCCATCTGCTGCGCATGCCGCGCACCACCGCGGTGGACACCCTGTGCGGAGCCGAGTGGCGTGCCGCCCGCCGCGCCGCCACCGACGGCTACTGGGTGGTCGCCGCAGACCGGCCGGACCGCCGGCCGGCCCGCGGCGCGATCAGACAGCTGGACCAGAGCGAGGCGGCCTATCAGCGCACCGCGGCACTGCTCCGGGCCCCGGACGTGGACGAGTTCACCACCGTCACGGCGGGAGTGGGCGAGCTCCCGGCCAACGAGCCGGCATCGGTCACCGCACGCTGGCGCGGCACCTGGCTGGTCTGGTTCGCCACCGCGGGACACGCCCTCGCCACCACGATGACCTGGGTGCTCGGTGCCGCGGGCGTCCTCGGACTGATCCGGGTGGCGCTGCTCCTCCTCTTCTCCCGGGCGCACCTCCGCAGACGTGGACGGCCCCGGCCCGGTGTCTCCTCGTTGCGCCGTGTCACAGGCCCGGTCACCGTCCTCGTTCCCGCCTGCAACGAAGAGGCGGGCATAGCGGCCACGGTGGGCTCGCTGCTCGCCTCCACCCACACCGCGTTGCAGATCATCGTGATCGATGACGGGTCGACGGACCGCACGGCGGAGGTCGTGGCGTCGATCCGCGACCCCCGGGTCACCCTGATCCGCCAGGCCAACGCGGGCAAGGCCGCCGCTCTCAACACCGGTTTGTGTCACGCCCGTTATGGCATCGTGGTGATGGTCGACGGGGACACCGTCTTCGAGCCGGATGCGATAGAGCGGCTCATCCAGCCACTCGCCCACCCCGCGATCGGCGCGGTCAGCGGCAACATCAAAGTAGCCAACCGCAGCGGCCTGCTGGGCAGATGGCAGCACCTCGAGTACGTCGTCGGCTGCAATCTCGATGTGCGGATGTTCGAGGTGCTGGAGTGCATGCCGACCGTGCCCGGCGCCATCGGTGCCTCCCGCCTGGAGGCTCTGATGGGCGTGGGCGGGATCAGTGAGGACACCCTCGCCGAGGACACCGACCTCACCATGGCCCTGTGGCGGGCCGGGTGGCGGGTGGTCCACGAGGAGCACGCCGTCGCCTGGACCGAGGTGCCGCAGTCCCTCGGTCAGCTGTGGCGGCAGCGCTACCGCTGGTGCTACGGCACTCTTCAGGCCATGTGGAAGCACCGCTGGGCTGTCACCGATGTCGGTTCGTCCGGGCGCTTCGCCCGTCGCGCGCTGACTTATGTCGGCGTCTTCCAGGTGCTGTTGCCGCTGCTCGCCCCGCTCGTCGATGTCTTCGCCGTCTACGGGTTGTTCTGCTACGACCTGGCGTGGACCATCGGTGTGCTGCTGGCCTTTGTCGCCCTCCAGATGGCGCTCACCGGATACGCGCTCCGGCTGGAGGGCGAGCGGCTGACGGAACTGTGGGTGGTGCCGTTGCAGATGGTCGTCTACCGGCAGTTGTTGTATCTGGTGGTGTTCCAGTCGGTGGTCACCGGACTGATGGGCTTCGGGCTCCAGTGGCGCCGGATGCACCGCTCCGGCCTGGCCGGACAGCGGCTCGGCTCACCTCCCGCTCACGAGTCCGGCTCCCCGGTGGGCCGGCGTCACCTTCCCGGAGCGTCGCCGGACACGGGACCGCTGAGCGTGTCGAGGGCTTCTCACGAGTAGAGGGGCAGCCTGCGCCTACGGCGGACCCGAACTGCCGGCCCGTACTGTCGAGCGCGCCACCGGGCTGCGGATCGACCACTACGGGGAGATCGGCTTCCGTGGCCTCGTGGACGTGGTGGACGGGGTCGGCGGCGTACGGATGTGTGTGGACCGGCACATCCGGGACCGCGACTCGGGGGTGGACCTGCGCAAGGGCTGTCACCACCTCGACGGTGCCCAGGCGCTCGTCCCCGTCCGCCGGCGCCACCAGGAGGCGGGGGCGATCCGAGGCGCACCGGAAAGCAGCGGAAGCTTCTCCCGGCGCCGGCCGGGCGGGTCGCCACTCCCGGAGGTGCTGCTCAGCCCGGCGACTCTCCGTCCGGTGCTCGGCGCGGTGCTGGACGCCCAGGTGGTGGACACGGAGATGGGGCCGGCTGACGGTTGACCTCACCGCCCTGCTCCGGGCCGTCGGCAGCGGCGGAAGCATCGCTCTCACATGGCCGGTGTCGGCCGTGGGGGTGCCCACGTCCAAGGGAGTGCGGTGAGGTGGGACGCGGAGAAGGCCCGAAGGCTGTTCACGGCGCTGCGCGAAGACCGGCCGGTGCGTTCCGGGGCGGCGGAGTGCCACGCACAGGAAGACGGGGCCGTACCGGTTGCCGCCGGTACGGCCCCGTCGGTCTCGGGGGTGAGGGCGGCGCGAGGTCCCGAAGGTCCTTACGCCGGCGGGGTCACTTGACGTCGACGGCGGTCCACGCGGCCTCGACGGCCTTGGCCTCCGTGCCGCCGGCGCCGTACAGCTCGCCGGCCGCCTTGACGGTGCCCTCGCGGGCTTCGGCGTAGGTGGTGGTCGAGGTGAACTGCTCGGTCAGCGCCTTGTACCAGATCTGGACGGCCTTGTTGCGGCCGATGCCGGTGACCTTGGAGCCGTCCTTGGTGGGGCTGTTGTACTTGACGCCGTTGATGGTCTTGGCGCCGCTGCCCTCGCTGAGCAGGTAGAAGAAGTGGTTGCCGACGCCGGAGGAGAGGTGCGGGTCGAGTCCGCCGGTCTGCTGGTCCCAGTAGTCCTGGGACCGGCCGTCCTTGCTCGGCTGGTCCATATAGCGCAGTGGCTTTCCGTCGCCGCGGAGATCGATCAGCTCGCCCATCAGGTAGTCGGGCCGGTCCTTGGCGTTGTTGGCGGTGAACTCCACTGCCGTGCCGAAGATGTCGCTGGTGGCTTCGTTGAGACCGCCGGACTCACCGCGGTACTCGAGCCCGGCGGTGGCGGAGGTGACTCCATGGCTGAGTTCGTGGCCCGCGACGTCGAGCGAGGTCAGCGGGGACTTCCCGTCTTTGCCGTCCCCGTAGGACATGCAGAAGCACCCGTCGTTCCAGTAGGCGTTGTCGTAGTTGTTGCCGACGTGGACCCGGCTGAACGCGGCCTTGCCGTCGTTCTTGATGCCGTTGCGCTTCAGGGTGTTCTTGTAGAAGTCCCAGGTCTTGGCGTGGCCGTAGGCCGCGTCCACGGCCGCGCTCTGACGGCCGCCGCCCCAGGTGTCGTCGGGGTCGGTGAACAGCTCGCCGGGCGCGGTCTCGGATTCACTGTTCTTGGCGTCGTTGGTCTTGTGTCCGCCGTGGGCGCTGTCGGTGAGGGTGTAGGAGCCGCCGCTCTTGCTGGTGTTGAGGTCCACCTTGCCGTTGTAGTCGCCGGTTCCGGTGCCGGTATGGATGGTCTCGTTGCTCGCCAGTTGCTTACCGGTGGCGGCGTCGGTGATGACGTGCAGCGCGCTGGGCGTGCCGTCCTTCCGGGTGCCGGTGACGACGGTCTCCCAGGCGAGGACAGGCTTTCCGTCGCCGGCCCAGATGACCTTGCGCGGCGATTCGGCACTGGCCCGGGACCCGTCCTCCCCCTTGAGGGCCGCCAGCGCCTGCTTCCTCGCGCCCGAAGCGGGCTCGGCGGCATCGAGCGAGGCGACGGATATGCGGGCCTCGGTGGCCTTGGTGACGCCGCGCTCCGCCCCCTTCTTCTCATGCACCACCAGGTCGCCGCCGAGCACCGGCAGTCCGCCGTAGGTGCGCTCGTACCGGGTGTGGACGGTGCCGTCCGTGGCTTTGACGACATCGCGGACGATCAGCTTCTCCTTGGTGCCGAGGCCGAGCCCCTTCGCCTCGGCGACGGCATCGGACTGCGCGGCCTTCAACTCCATGACGCGCTGCTGTGCCGGGGATGCCGATGGCTTGGGCGACGCGTCTCGGGGCGTCCGGTCGGGGCTGGCGCTGGCGAAGCCTTCGACGCCGGCCACGACCATGGCCGCGGAGGCCGCCAGGATCGCGATGCGCCGGACGCGCTTGCGGGGGTTGGTGGTGCCGGAGTGAGTGCCTGTCACATGAACTCCTTCTGGGGGGCCGTGCGGACACGGCCAGGGCGTGAACGGGGCGGCGGGATGGGGCCGCCGCCCCGCGTCAGGAGGAACACGGAGCCGATCGCGCCGGGGCATGGTGCAGCGATGGGCACCGCGAGGGAGCGCCGTCCTTCGTGAGGGCGATCAGACAAATGGGTGGGATCGCCCTGCGGCGCGGGGGACACAGGGAGCCGCTGGAAAAGGGGCCCTCTGTGCCGGGACGAGCGGGGACCGGTGAGCGCGGGCGCGCTACTTGGTCAAGGTCCCCTTGAAGACCGAGCTGCTGTGCAGGTCGAGCAGGCGTTCCTTGACGCCGTCCTTGGAGTTGTCGGACCAGCCGAGGTTTCCGGCCTTGAGGATCGTGTCGCGGATGGCCATCACATCGGCCCGGTTCTTCGGCTTGTTGTCGCCGCTGGCAAGCCAGGCGGCAGCGCCGGCCACATGCGGGGCGGCCTGGGAGGTACCGCTGTAGTTGGAGTACTCGCCGCCCTTGAAGCTGGACTGGATGCAGTCGCCCGGGGCGGCGATGTCCACACCACGCCCGAAGTCACTGCCGCCTCCGTTGACGTGGTCGATCCAGAGCGAATCGTCCTGGTTCTTGTTCTTCTTGTTGCACCAGCTGAACTCGCCCTTACCGCCGGCCTTTCCGTCGCCGTCGCTGATCGCGGAGACGGTGATGGCGTCGGGGACGTCGGCCGGGGTGTGATATTTGGCGTCCTTGACGTCCTTGCGTTCGTTGCCCGCGGACACCACGACCACGATGCCCTTGGCGATGGCACGGTCGACCGCGTCCTTGACCGCCTTGGAGCTGTCGTCATAACCCGCGCTGATGTTGGCGACCTCGATCTCGCCGGAGTGTGCCGTCACCCAGTCGAGAGCCGCGACGAGCTCTGATGACTTGCCTGAGCCCTCATCGTTGAGCATCTTGATCGACCACAGTCGCGCGCCCGGGGCGACGCCGGTGTAGCCGATCTTGTTGTCGAGTTCGCCGATGATGCCGGCGACATTGCTGCCGTGGCCGTCACCGTCGGCACCGGAGTTGTCCTCGCACTTGTCCACACCGCTGCAGTTGACCGAGCGGACGACATTGAGGTCCGGGTGGTCCTTGTCGATCCCGGTGTCCAGGACGGCCACGTCCACGTCGACCCGCTGGTCGACACCGTCACCGACCTTGAGCGCCTTGTTCTCGGTGGCCATGACGCGCCTGACACCGTTGGGGAGCTGCTGGCCTCTCGCCTTGAAGGCTTCCGTCCGGGTGTGTTCCTCACCGGCCTTGCGTCCGGTGCCGTCGCGCTCGACATAGGCGACCGAGGAGTCGGCGCGCAGCGAGTGCACGGCCTGTGGGGTGAGTTCCGCCGAGAATCCTTGGACGGTGGAGCGGTAGACCGAGCCCAGGTTCACGCCGTTCATGCCGTCGGTGACTGCGGTGGGGTCGGTGGTGGCGCCCTTGGCTGCCCCCGAGTCCTTGAGGACGACGATGTAGTCGGCCGAGCGCTGCACGGGCTGCTGGGTGGCGCCCATACCCGGGGCGACCCCGATGCCCGCGGCAACCGCCGACAGGCCGATAAGTATGCCTGCTCGTCTCACACTTCCTCCGTGGGGATTGTGGTTTTCGGCATACACGTATTACCGATGCCGAGAAAAGAAATGGAACCCCGTCCGACGAATCCGATGCCGTTGGGGTGGGTCACTGTCTACCCCGGACCGGAGTGGCGCCGCAAGGTTTTCCAGAAAACTATGGGTGGTCAACCAAGCGGCTTCACGGGCGAATTCGCGTGACATCCCGCACAGAGGCACAGCTGAATTGAGGGCGCAATTCATGGTGACGCCATGGCAGGGATGAGCAGCCCTTTCCGGCCGCATGACCCGTCCACCCCTCGGAGCAGATTCCGGCACGAAATCTCCCGCCGGGGACCCGGCAGGACGTTACTCAGACCTCATCCATGGGGATGGGGCGAGAGAACCATGCGGCGGATACGCCTTGACCATGGGAAGCAATTGAGTCGGCATCGGCGTCACGGCCGCGGCGGATGCGTCCCCCGCCGTCTCTTGGCCGGGGGGAACAGGTACGTCTTGTTCAACGGGACTCCTCCACGGGTTCGGCGGCCGCCTGAGGCGGCCGACGCAGGTGTGCCATCAGACCTCCGGAACTGCCGCGCCGACCCGCAGGACTGGGTCCGGCCGCCTTCCCGGTCGCCTTCACGACCGCGTCGCACACCGGGCGTCCCGCCTCTTTGCGATTACTTTGCCTCTGCGTGGCGCCCCGTCCACGCCGCCAGTCCCGCCACCGCGGAGGGAGGGTCCCGATAAGCGGAGGAAACAGTCTTCCCCTGACTCAACACTCCATCCCTACGCACCACCTGAAAGGGCGGAACACTTTCCGCATTTCCCCCGCATGGGAAGCAGTTCACGACAGCACTCAACCCTGACCGGCCCGTCGACGCATCCCCTTGATTGCCCCGATGCCCGCCGCAGCGGTATGTGTGGATTGCGGGCCCACCACACGATGGCGGCACCGCCGGCCCAAAGCCCTGCACGACGGCCGGAGCGCCGCACCGACCGCGAGCGCAGACGAGCCGCTCGCGGTCGGTGGGAGACGACCCGACCCGCTCCTGGACGTGGTCGAGGTCAAACGGCAGCATGACCGGGGAAGCGGGTACCGGTCAGGTGGTTGTCGGCGGCATCCGCCTCAGCCCGCTGTCCAGAACTCGATGGACAGCGGGGGCAGAGTCAGGGTGAGCTTCGGTCCGGCCTTGGAGCCGACGCTCTTGTCGTGCGTCGACGGACCGTACCGGTGGCCATGGAACTCCCCCTTGGTCTGGGTGTCGATGGTGCAGGTGAACGCGTCCTTCTCCGACCGGTTGGTGACGACGAAGACCGGCTTGTCATGGGGGGTGCGCCAGGCCATGATCCGGTGCTCGGTATACGGCTTGCCGTTGGCACGCTTGGGCTCGTCGACGTGATAGCGGACAGAGTCCCATGGCATGTACCGAAGGAAGCCGGCCACCGCGTTCCAGTTCCGTGGGTTGAACTCCCAGTGGCGCTCCTTGAGGTGCTTGAAGCGGTCCGGGTTCCTGGCGTTCGGCGGCCGCCAGAAACCGAGTGAGTAGCCGTCGGACTCGGAGTTCTGAGTGGGCTTGAGTGCGTGCAGCCAGAACCAGGTGGGAGAGTTGTGGAAGGTCATCCAATTCATGATCGACTGCGCCGTGTTGATCGTCCGCCAGTCCGTGGTCCCCCCGTGCAGGTACTCGAACTCGTTGCAGAAAACCGGCTTGCCGGCCCTGCCGGAGCTGAAGTCCTCTGTGATCTGCCGGTTACTGTTGTGGTACCCCTTGTCCAGCCGGTGATAGGTCCAGGCGTCCACGTGGCGGAGTGCATCCGGATCGGCTTTGAGCGCCTTGCCGATCCTGCCGCCCCAGCCGTCCTGGCTGTCCGCATGGACGATCACCTCCGGATACTGCTTCCGGATCTTGGGAGCGACCGCCTTGAAGGTCTTCAGATACTGGTCGGGCGTGTACTGGCAGGAGGAGTACTTGGTTTTGTAGCGAGGTTCGTTCTGCAAGCCCCACATGGAGATCGGCACGCCCCGGTCGGTGAGGTACTTCAGGTCGCCCACCATGGCGTCGCCGAGAGCGTCCAGGGCCTCAGGGGAGAACGAGGCGAGCCTGCCGCCGATGTAGGACTTGTTGGTCTTCCAGCCGGGGGCGGGCGACCAGTACTCTGCGGCCACGCCCTCGACGCCGGATTGCTTGATCATGTCCGCCAGCAGCGCGGTCTGACCCTTGTAACGGTCGACCATGTGCTTCTTCGTGGAGTCCAGGCCCCGGTGGTAGAGCCCCATGGCCAGTCGGCAGTAGCGGAATCCACGGTCGTTGCCGCCCTTGAGCAACTGCTGGTAGAAGCGGTCGCGCTCACTTTCCGTCAGGTCATAAGGAACGCCGCTGGCCACATCGGGCATGCCCTTGTTGCCGGAGCCGATGGAGTCCGACTGGATCTCGAAGCCCAGCCCCCAGATGGTCTGCCTGCGGCCCTTGTCGAAGCGGATGGTGTAGCTGCCCGAGTCGACGCCAGGCGCGCCGGTTGCGCTGGGCTGGTCGAGCAGCGACCACGCTGCCGCTCCGGCTCCTGCCGCGACGGCGCCACGCAGCAGGGTTCTGCGTGGCAGGGGGTTGTGGGGTGACATGGTCATCGCTCCTCGTGCAGTGGGGGTGGCGGAACGCGGGCGGAGCGGTCGGCTCTGGCCAGGTCCCGCTCCGCCGGGCGTCCGCATGGCGGGTACGTGCTCGAACGAGCAGCGCGGACCGTCGCCGCACGCCGCGTCACGCCCCGCGGACAGCGGTCGCGGGCCGTCGTCGAGCCCGGCCGCAGGACGGCGTGTGTCCTCCGCACGGCGACGAGGCAGGCAGCCCTTGGCCGAAACACGACGCCCGTTCGAGTTGAAGAAGAACGTATGCGATATACGAAGCAACCGCCAGGGGTGTGAATGCTGGATTTCCGGAACGTTCCGAGTACCGACGAGGTGCACCGGATTCATGTTCCGCTCAGCGGCTACCGGGTGACGTTCAGTGAGCGCTGGGGCGACTGGGCATCAGGAGCACGGCCGGCGCCGCCGCTCTGCACAGGACGCCAGCAGCGCACCGGGACGGTCGCGAGGCCTGCAAAGCAATGTAAAGCCGCCGAACGGTGCATCAACCGAGATGAACAGTGACGAGGCGTCGTACCCGCTACGAGAAGACCGCTGGCGTGTGGCAGCGCCGGCCATGGCGTCCTATAGGAGCGACCTGACCTACCGAGACGCTGCCCCACCAGCTGCGCCATGGGCGAGAGTCCAGATGACGGTGTCGGTATGCACCTCGCTATCGATCGTGGCGGTGACGGCCACCTCGTTCTCACCCTGCTCGAGGGTCACGTCGGGCCAGATGAAGATGTGATCGCCGCTGCTCCTGGTGCCGAGCGACCGGCCGTTGAGTGTGGCGGTGACGCGGTCGGCGTTGGAGTAGACCTTCACCTCCGTTGTGACATCGTTGCGTCGGGACCAGCGACGGCTGGTGATGTAGAGGGTGGGAGAGGCCGCCCAGTTGGCCTTGTACCAGTAGAAGGCGTCCTTGCGGACTTTGCGGTCGCGCGTGACCAGGCCCTTGTCGTTGATCCCCGGCCGGCCTCCCTCGTTTCGCCGGTCCGAGGCAAAGTCGAACATGTTCCACACGAACGTCCCCCAGATGTACGGCCGGGAGGCGAGCTGCTTCCACGCCGCCTCGTGGTACAGGGCCTGGTACTCCTCCGGGTGGAAGGCGCCGCCGGGGTCGGGCTTGGCCGGGTTCAGGGCGTGCTGGGTGGTGTTGGCGCCAGCGCCGTACTCGGAGACGGCGATCTTGCGGTCGGGGGCATCCGCGTGCCGGTCATCGGCCCAGCGGCCCAGGTCCCCGTCCTTGGAGCCGGTGTACCAGCCGTAGTACACGTTGTGTCCGGTCGTCTGCGTGTGCCGCGCCAGTGCCGGGTCGCCGCCGCCTGCCACGGCGTAGGTCGAGATCCGCTCCGGGTCCTCGGTCTCGACGATCCCGGCGAGCGCGTCGAGCAGCGCGTTGGTGGCGCCGTTGTCGCTGCGCTGCTCGTTGCCAATGCCCCAGAAGGCGATCGACGGGTGGTTGTAGTTCTGCCGGATCAGCTCGATGAGCTGGCGCTCGGTGCCGGCGGTGAAGGCGGACGATTCGGTGATGGTGTCCACGAGAGGGATCTCCGCCCAGACGACCAGGCCGCGCTCATCGGCGAGGTGGTAGGCCTTCTGGTCGTGCTGGTAGTGCGCCATGCGCACGGCGGTGGCGCCGATCTCCTCGATGAGGTCGAAGTCCTGGGCGTGGTCGGCGTCGTCGACCGCCCATCCCTTCCGGGCCCGGTCCTGGTGCAGGTTGACGCCGTGCAGACTCAGGTGTTCGCCGTTGAGGAAGAAGCCGGCATCGGCGTCGACGGCGATGCTGCGCAGGCCGAGCTTCTCGGTCACCACGTCCGTGACCTTGTCGTCGGCCCCGGTGGTGTCGTGGATCTCGACGCTCGCGCGGTAGAGATGGGGGTCCGACGTACCGTTCCACAGATGCGGCTCGGCGATGGGGACGTTCTGCGTGATCTCGGATCCGGCTTGCGCCGCGACGAGGTGCGCATCGCTGCGCTCGTCTACGACAACGGTCCCGGCCGCGTCGGTGATCACGGTGCGCACGACCACCGATCTGCCGGTGCTGTTGTTGTTCCACAGCTTGGTCGTCACCGTGACCTGCGCCGACGTGGAGGTCACGTCCGACTGCCGCAGATAGACTCCGGGCCCCGCGTGGTCGAGCATGCGTATCTGGAGCTTGTCCACGGCCCAGAGGCTGACGTTGCGATAGATGCCGCCGGAAAAGCAGAAGTCCCCGCTCAAGGGGGCGATGTCGCGTTCATGGGCGTTGGTCACCCTGACGGCGATGACGTTGTCCTTGCCGGGGAGTAACGCCCGGGTGGCGTCGAACCGGAACCGGGAGTAGCCGCCCTCGTGCCGGCCCAGACAGGTGCCGTTGACCCAGACCTCGGCGACCTGGTTGGCACCGGCGAACTGTAGGAACAACATCTTCTCGGCCAGTGCGGCCGGGAGTGTGTCGTGGCGGCGGTACCAGCAGACGCCGCGGTAGTAGTTGCTGCCGCCGTCCGCTCCGTCTTCGGCGTTCCAGGTGTGCGGAGTACTGACGGGGGCCCAGGCGGAGTCGTCGAACCCGGGTGCGTGGGCGCCGCTGACATCGCCCTTGGTGAACCTCCAGCCGGTGTTGAGATCGAACCGGGTACGAGGCTGCGGTGCCGCGTAGGTCACGACGGCGGCTGATGAGTGTGCCGGACGGGCGTCGGCCGTGGCACCGCCGGTCAACGGGACCAGCGCGCTTCCTGCCATGGTGCCCAGTACCCGTCGGCGAGAAGGGGGTTGTGTCATCTCAGGACTCACTTCCGCGGAGGTGATGAGTGGGGGGAGCGACCAGAGCGACGGAGTTCCGACGGGCGGACCGGGCGGACCGGGCGTCGGAAGGTTGCCTGACGCAGCGGGCCCGCGGAGCTCCGGGCCTGTGGGTCACCGGTCGAAACCACTGCTCCGAGGGTGGAGTCCGTCGCTGGTCGCCTTGGCATAGCAGGTCCACCGGTGCGGAGGGTGTGACCGCCGGCGTCGTGCCGTCGTGCCGTCGTGCCGTCGTGCCGTCGTGCCGTCGTGCCGTCGTGCCGTCGTGCCGTCGTGAGCCGACCACAGCGGCACGATGTGTTCAGTGCAAGGAAGTTAGCGGGCCATGTCCCGTCCTGTAACCCCTCGGGCACAAGAAACAAGGACCGCCGTGGTCATCCCCGCACCCGCTGAGATCCAGGAGCAGACAGCAGCCTTTGCCGGACCGGGTCACAGCGGGTTGGAGACCCCGAGAGGAGCGGTGCAGAATGGCCCGCCGACGTACTCGGCCGCCGGACCGGTGGGAGCCGGTGCGGACTCCATTCGCGCAGCGTAGACCTCGGCGTTGTCGGCGGCTCGGTAGCCGAGCGCTTCGGCTTCGGTGAGAGAGTAGATCCGCCGCATGTTGTCGGAGACTCCCCAGATCAGCCGGTAGCCGGGGGACGGTGCGCTCAGACAGGCCTCGAGCAGCCGGGCGCAGTCGTCGGGCGACAGCCATGTGGCCAGGCCGCGTGGACCCAGCGGCAGCGGCGTCGGGAAGCAGGACCCGATCCGGATGACGATGACGTCCATCCCGAACCGCGAGTGGTAGAGGCTGCCCAGCGCCTCGATCGCCGCCTTGCTCACCCCGTAGTACGTGTCGGGGCGGGGGGTGGAGTCGGCGGGCAGCCCGGCTTCCCCTCCCTCGTCGTTGCGGCGGAAGCCGACGGCGTGGTTGCTGGAGGCGAGGATCACCCGGCGGACGCGGGCCACCCGGGCCGCTTCGAGCACCGTGTGGGTTCCCTTGATGTTCACGTCGACGGTTGCCTCCCAGGAGTTCTCCCGGCTGTGCCCGCCCAGGTGGATCAGAGCGTCGGCCCCCGCACAGGCCTGCTCCATCGCCACGCGGTCGGTGACGGAGGCCGTCACCAACTCCACGGCCTCGTCCGCCCCGGGCGCCTGCTGCGGACCGATGTCCAGCAGCCGCAACACCCGTCCGGGGCGCCGCAGCCGAGGGCGTATCTGGGTGCCGATGCCCCCTGCCGATCCGGTGATGAGCACACGTTCACGCATCATGGTGATCCCCAAGAATGTGAGGCGGTCCGAGGACCGCGGGTGGCCTGGTCACAACGACCGCGACATCCGGCAGGCCCTCCGCTCCGACGGCTGAGCCCGGGCCCGCCGACCGTCACGTGGCGGGCGTACGGAAGGCGTCACCGGATGCCGGCCCTGCGCAGCTTCCGGCCGAGGGCGTCGGCGGTTTCGGCGAGGAGCTCACCGACACGAGCGGCTTCGGCGTCGGTGGCCTGCGCGGTGGGCATGGAGCAGCTGATCGCGTCCGTGCCGGGGATGCGGTACGGGATCACCGCGGCGACACACCGGACTCCCTCGGTGCCCTCCTCCACCTCTGCCGCGTATCCACGTTCCCGGGACAGCGCGCATGCCTCGTACAACTCCTCGTGGTCGGTGATCGTGTGTGCGGTGAGCGCGGGCAGCTTCGGGGGCAGCAACTGCGCCATCTCCTCCTGGGTCAGCTCGGCGAGCAGAGCCTTGCCCAGTGCGGTGGCGTGCGCCGGAAGGGTACGGCCGACGCGCGAGATCAGATGGGTGGAACGCTTGGCCTCGCGGGTCTCCAGGTAGACCACCTCCGCTCCGTTGCGCCGGGCGAAGTGGGTGGTCCAGCCGGTCTCGCCACGGATCTTCTCCAGCTCCTCGGTTGCGTACGGGACCACCGGGTCGCGGTCCAGATACGCCGTACCGCAGATCAGCGCCCGAACCCCGAGCCGGTACCGGTTCGAGGCCGCGTCCAGTTCGAGCCAGCCGGCCTCGAGCAGCGTGTGCAGCAACGCGTGCAGGCTGGAACGCGGGAATCCCATGTGCTGGTGCAGGTCGGACGGCGACAGCCAGACATTGGTGCGGGCGAACGCCTCGATGAGCTCCATCGTCCGTCGAGCCGACTTGACCCCGCCTGAACCACCGCCTGCCCCTGGCACCGGGGTGCCTGCGGCAGGCATCCCCTGGTCAACCGCCCTCGGCACAGCCGAATCTCCTGTCCGCTCGGCCTTGCTCGGCATCTCGACTCCTCAACACTCGGTGTTTTCCCGGCCGTTGACGTCGCCAACGGGTAAGGCTAGCGTCCGTGAACGCAGTTCTCATAGAAGAATGCGTTCACCCTATAGACCACTTCCTCATATGTGAACAACGGGACGTGACGGAACCACACGGCTGAGGACAGCTTCAGCAAGACGAAGGAGTCAGTGGTGCACGGACTGGACTGGGCAGTGCTGGGCGGGTACTTCGGGGTGATGGTCCTGATCGGCTGGTGGTCGCACCGGCGCGTCGGTGACGTCAAGGACTTCTTCACGGCCGGGGGCCGGATGCCCTGGTGGCTGGCGGGGATCTCCCACCACATGTCCGGTTACAGCGCGGTGCTCTTCGTCGCGTACGCCTCGGTCGCGTATACGTCGGGAATCACGGTCTACTTCTGGGCGTTCGCCACCATCGGCATCGGAGTCGGGATCGGCAGTCCGGTGTTCGCGCCCCGCTGGAACCGGCTGCGGTCCCGGATCGGCGTCGCCTCACCACTCGAATACCTGGCCAGGCGCTACAACGTGCCCACTCAGCAGGCGATGGCCTGGAGCGGCAGTGCGCTGAAGATCTTCGACATCGCGGCGAAGTGGTTCGCCGTGGCCACCCTCCTGCACGTGTTCACCGGGGTCGACTACAACCTCGGCATCCTCATCACCGGCCTGGTGACCCTCTCCTACTGCACCGTCGGCGGCCTGTGGGCCGATGCCCTCACCGAGCTGGGGCAGTTCGTCATCCAGGCCGTCGCGGCGATCGTGATGATCGTTGTCACCCTCGGCAAGCTCGGCGGCGTCGAAGGACTGTGGACCATGTGGGCCGACCTTCCCGCCGGCCACCGCCATCCGACGACGCCCACGTACACGACGGTCTTCCTTCTCGTCTACGTCCTGGTCAAGACACTCGAATACAACGGCGGAATGTGGAATCTGGCGCAGCGATACATGGCCGCCCCCAGCACCCATGAGGCGAGGCGGGGCGCGGTGCTCTCCTCGCTGCTCTACCTGTTCTGGCCGATGGTCCTGATGTTCCCGATGTTCGCCGCGCCGCTGTTGATACCGGACCCCGGTAAGCCCGAGAACGTCTACGCCGTCATGACGGAGACGTTCCTGCCGCCCGGTCTGGTCGGCCTCGTCCTCGCCGGGATCTTCTCGCACACCATGGCGATGGTGTCCTCCGACGCCAACGCCATCGCGGCCGTCTTCACGCGCGACATGATGCCGGTGATGAGCCGCAAGGCCCGCGCGTGGACCGACTCCCAGGGGCTGAAGGCGGCCCGTGTCACCACCGTGATCTTCGTGCTGCTGACCATGGCGGTGGCGACGCAGGCCGAGAACCTCGGTGGTGTCCTGAAGATCGTTGTCAACTGGGTCGCGGCGCTGATGGGTCCGATCTCCATTCCGCTGCTGCTCGGCATGCTGCCCTGGTTCCGCCGCTGCGGTGCCCGCGCGGCGCTGACCTCGTGGGCGAGTGGACTGATCGCATATGCGCTCGTCTCCTACCTGTGGGGCGCCGGCCAGACCTGGCTGATCGCCACGCCAGTCCTCGTCTCCCTCGCCCTCTACACCGGCCTCGGACTCCTCGCCCCCGAACGCACGGACGCCGTTGACGACCTCCTCGAGACCATCGGCAAGCCGGACGGGAAAGAGCCGAGGACCCCGAAAGCAGCCAAGGGAACGAAGGGCCCGGCGGCCCCGAGGACCGGCGCGGACAAGCCTGTGCCACCGGATGCGAGTGATGACGCGACAGCGCGTGTATGACCCCGCCCCCTTGCCTCCCGCCATCGGCAGAGCCCACCCCGGACCGAAGGACGGCTCCATGGAACACCCGACGAAGAGCACCCTCGACGGTCTTCTCGCCTTCCCCCTGACCCCGTTCACCGAGAGCCTCGAAGTGGACCTCGACGCGCTGGCGGCCACCGTGGAACGGCACGTCGAAGCGGGCGCCGGTGCGCTGTTCGTCGCCTGCGGCACAGGAGAGTTCAGCTCGCTCTCCCTGGACGAGCACGCCGCAGTGCTCGCGAGGGCGCAGCAGGCGGTCGGCGGCCGCGTCCCCGTCTGGGTGGGCGCCGGCGGCGGTGTCGCCGCGGCCCGGGCAGGTGTCGCCCTGGCCCAGGAGCAAGGTGCCGACGGCGTGCTCCTGCTGCCGCCCTACCTGGTGTCGGGACCGCCGTCCGGGCTGGTCGACTTCGTCCGCTACGCCGTCGGCGACACGCAGCTCCCGGTCATCGTCTATCACCGCGCCACCGGTGTGTTCACCCCGTCGGCCGCGATCTCGCTCCTCGGCATCCCTTCCGTCGTGGGTCTCAAGGACGGCTGCGGAGACATTGAGCTGATCTCCCGGATCGTCACCCGTACGCGGTCGGTGGGCACCCGGCGAGCCGAGGAATTCCTCTTCTTCAACGGGCTGCCGACCGCGGAGGTATCGGCCAGGGCCTATGCCTCCCTCGGTGTCCCGCGCTACTCCTCGGCGGTGCACTGCTTCGCCCCCGAGATCGCGCACCGCTTTCACCGCGCCCTCGCGAACGGCGACACCGTGGCCATGGACGCGCTGCTGAGCGGGTTCTATCTGCCGCTGGTGGCGCTGCGCGACGAGACGCCCGGCTTCGCCGTCTCCCTGGTGAAGGCCGCCGCCCGGCTGCGCGGTGACAGGGTCGGACCGGTCCGGCCGCCGCTGGCCGAACCCACCGCCGAGCAGATCGGACGTCTGGAGAAGATCGTGGCGGATGGCCACACCGTGCTGAAGGCGCTGGGCCGATGAGGATCAGGGAAGTTGTTCTCACACCCGTCGCGTTCGCTGATCCTCCACTGCTCAACGTCATGGGGGTGCACGAACCGTTCGCGCTGCGCGGCATCGTTCAGATGAAGTGCGAGGACGGTGTGGTCGGCCTCGGCGAGTCCTACGGTGACCGGGCCTTCCTCGACCAGGTGCGCACGGTCCTGCCCCGGCTGTCCGGCCACGACGTGTTCGACCTTCCCGGACTCCGGCGGCTGGTCGTGGAGGAGCTGGCCGGCACCGTGCTGTCCGACGAGCACGGGCTGATCGGCGGGTACTCGATGCGCAAGACCGTGGCCAGCGTCTACTCGCTGTTCGAGGTGGCCTGCCTGGACGCGCAGGGTCGCGCCGTCGGCCGTCCCGTGGTCGACCTGCTCGGCGGCAGGGCGCGTGACGCCGTGGAGTTCTCCGCGTACCTGTTCTACAAGTTCGGGGCCCACAAAGGCGCCCGGGAGGACTCCTGGGGACCGGTTCTCACCCCGGAGGCGCTGGTCCGCTCGGCACGGCGCATGGTCGGCGCATACGGTTTCCGCTCCCTCAAGCTGAAGGGTGGTGTGTTCGATCCCGCCCAGGAGATCGAGGGGATCCATGCTCTGGCCGATGCCTTCGGCGGGCTTCCCCTACGGATCGATCCGAACGCCGCGTGGACACCGGGTACCGCCGTCCGTGTCGCGGATGAGCTCCAGGACGTACTGGAGTACCTGGAGGATCCGACACCCGGCGTCGAGGGCATGGCGCAGGTCGCCGCACGGACACCGGTCCCGCTGGCGACGAACATGTGCGTGGTCGATCTCGGGGGCATCGAAGCGGCCTTCCGGGCCCGCGCGATCGGCGTGCTGCTCTCGGACCATCACTTCTGGGGCGGATTGCGCGACACCAGGGCGCTGTCGGTCACCTGCGAGAGTTTCGGCGTCGGGCTGTCCATGCACTCCAACAGCCATCTCGGCATCAGCCTGGCGGCGATGGTGCACGTCGCCTCGGCGACCCCGCAGCTGACCTACGCCTGCGACACGCACTGGCCGTGGAAGAACGAGGACGTCATCGTGCCGGGCGCACTGGAGTTCCGCGAGGGTGCCGTCGCCGTACCGGACGGCCCCGGCCTGGGCGTCGAGATCGACGAGGACGCTCTGGCCCGGCTGCACGAGAACTACGTACGCTGCGGACTGACGACGCGGAACGACTCGGCATACATGCGGCAGTACGTCGAGGACTTCACGCCCCATACGGCGCGGTGGTGACTCGGTGAAGACGACCGGGTACGCCTACCCCTGGGACCTGCTCGACGACCCGGAATTCCTGCGCCGAGTAAGGACGTTGGGACTCGACGAGGTAGCGGTGGCGGTGGCCTACCACAGCACCCGCGCGGCGACTCCGTGGTCGACGCGGCACGCGGCGGTCCTCGCCCGCCGAGCGGCGCTGTACCGGCCCGTGCGCGAGGGCGCCTGGCGGGGAAGGCCACTACGGCCCTCACCACCGGACTGGGTGGCACGGGAGGACAGTGCGGGCGATGCCGTCCGGGCGCTCAATACTGCGGGGATCCCGGCCGCCGCCTGGATCGTCCTCACCCACAACTCCGCCCTGGGACTGGCACAGCCGGATGTCGCCGTGCGGAACTGCTTCGGTGAGACGTATCCGTGGGCGCTGTGCCCCGCACAGCCCGCAGTCCGGGAGTACGCCGCCACGCTGACCGCCGAGGCGGTGCACGAACTGGATCTCTCCTCGGTGATCCTGGAGGCCTGTGGTCCGCTCGGAGCCGTGCACCAGCACCAGCACGAGAAGACCGAGGCCGTCTGGGCACCTTCGGTGGCGCGCCTTCTCTCCGTCTGCTGTTGTACCGCGTGCGCTTCGGGCTGGGCCGACAGCGGCCTCGCGCCGGAGAGGGTCCGTAACCTGCTCCGCACCGAGGTGGGCCGGTTGATCGCCACCGGTGATCTCATCCTCTCCGACGACGGACTGCCGCCGGCTCTGTGCGAGGCCCTGCTGGCCACCCGGCAGTGTGCCACCGACGCCCTGCGCGCCGAGGTCCTTTCCGCCGTCCCCCGGGGAACCCGGATCGTCCTGCACGGGGCTCTCGATCCATGGGCCACGGGCGCCCTGCCCGGCCTCACCCCATGCGCTGTGGCGGATGCCGACGCCATCGTCTTCTCAGGCTGGGCGCCCGAGCACGGCGCCGAGACCGTCGCCGCGGCCCGCGCCGCGCTGCCCGAGCACGTCGCGGTCGGCAGCTACGTCAGCGTGGCCGGGGCCCAGCCGATTCCCGATATCGGGTCCTATGTCAGTGCCCTCAGCGCGGCTGGGGCCAAGGAGCTGCACCTGTACCACCTCGGGCTGGCCGGTCCCGGCCGCCGGCCGGAGCTGCGCACCGCCGTCTCGGTCGCGCACGCGCTCAGCCAGGAGGAACGGCGACGACGCAACGATGCTGCAGCGGCAACAGGGGCCTCCAGGCACGCCGGCGGGCTCGCGGCCAACCGGCTGCCGCCCGGCGCCTGATCGTCACTCCGGTGAACGCTCCTGCCCGTCACCGCGTCAACACCGAGGTCTGTGAGAACCGTTGACGCCTCCCCGGACCCTCAATACGGTTCGGAACCGTTCACTTCTGTTGCATTTCATTCGAATGTGTGAGGTGAGGTTCGGTTGAGCACGCGGAACGACAGACGCACAGGAGCCGGCACCCCGGTCCGACGGTTGCTCGCGGTGATACTCGCGATGACCACCGCCGTCGGACTCGGCCTCACGGCGGCGGACACCGCAGCCGGCCGGGCGGCGGACACGGGCGGGTTCCCCGCCGATGTGAACAGCTACCTCGAGGACCCCGAGCGCACCGAGGAGGGACAGGAACCGCCGCACGCCCGGCTCCAGCCGGACGGCCCCGACCGCGGGACGTGGCAGCGCAGCCTCGACGGCCGGTGGCGGTTCGCGCTGGGCGACCGTCCGGAGGATGTACCACGGGGCTTCTGGGAGAAGGACCACGACACCTCCGGCTGGAAGAGCGTCCAGGTCCCCCACACCTGGCAGACCGACGACCTCGACCACCCCGTGTTCCGCAACGTCCAGAGCGAGGTGTCCCCCGACGACCCGCCGAAGGTGCCGCGCGACACCAACCCCACCGGGGCGTACGTCCGGACCGTCGACGTGCCGAAGAGCTGGGACGGCCGCCGTCAGGTGATCCGCTTCGACGGCGTCACCTCGGGCTGGTTCCTGTGGATCAACGGCCGGTACGTCGGCTACGACCAGGGCGGCTATGTGCCCGCCGAGTTCGATGTGACCGAGTATCTGCACCCGGGCAGCAACCGGGTCGCCCTCCAGGTGCACCGCTGGAGCGCCGGGTCCTATCTGGAGGACTACGACCAGTGGCGCTTCGCGGGCATCTTCCGTTCCGTGACCCTGTACTCCACGCCCACCACGCGGATGCAGGACGCGTATGTCACCACCGACCTCGACGACGACTACCAGGACGCCACCCTGCGGGCCCAGGTGGACATCGCGCGCACCCCGGGCGACACCGGCGGCGGAGAGCACCGGGTCACCGGCGTCCTCTACGACCCCGAGGGGCGCGAGATACGGCGGCTGAGCGCCGATGAGCACCATGGCAAGGCTGATCTGAGCGCGAGGATCACCGGTCCCGCCAAGTGGTCCGACGAGACGCCGAACCTCTACGCGCTGGTGCTCACCCTGCGCGCCCCTGGCGGCGAGGCGGTCCAGACCGTCCGCCAGAGCGTCGGCTTCCGGGAGATCGAGATCAAGGACAAGCTGCTGAAGCTCAACGGCAAACGCGTCCTGATCCGTGGCGTCAACCGCGCCGAGACGGACCCGGTCACCGGACGGCATGCCACCCGCGCCCGGATGGAGCAGGACATCCGGCTGATGAAGCGGCTGAACGTCAACGCCATCCGCACCTCGCACTACCCATCGGACCCGTATCTCTACGAACTCGCCGACCGCGCGGGCATATTGATCGACGACGAGATGGAGGTCGAGACCCACAGCCACGAGAGCTGCCCCAACGACTGCCTGGCCGATCGGCCCGAATGGCGGAAGGCGTTCCTCGACCGCCACCAGGGCATGGTGGAGCGCGACAAGAACCACCCCAGCGTCATCATGTGGGACACCGGCAACGAAGCCGGGCTGGGCCGGGCTCATGTCGCCATGGCCGAATGGACGAAGAAGCGGGAGCCCACCCGGCCGCTCTACCACCAGTCCAACCGGCCCGACGGCGACGCGCCGTTCGCCGACGTCGCCGGACCCCGCTACCCGACACCCGCCTCCCTGGATTCCAAGGCCAAGAGCTTCGACAAGCCCATCGTCATGGGCGAGTACGCCCACGCCATGGGCAACAGCCTGGGCAACTTCCGGGAGTTCTGGGAGGTCATGCGGTCCCGGCCGCGCGCCCAGGGCGGCTTCATCTGGGACTGGGCCGAGCAGAACATCCGGCGCCCGCTGATCACGACCCCCGACTCCTCCGGCCACGGCATCGCCGCGAGTCTGTCCGGCAAGCCCGAGGTCGTCGACGGCGCGAGCGGCAAGGCACTGTACCTGTCCGGTCTGGACGACTTCGTCGAGGTCTACCGCGATCCCCGTCTGGATCTGACCGGCACTGCCGTGACCCTCGACGCCCGGGTCAAGCCCGCCAAGACGTGGACCGGCGACTTCACCATCGTCAGCAAGGGCGACCAGTACGTGCTGCGGATGAAGGACAAGGAGACCCTGGAATTCACCCTCACCAGCCGGGGCGGGCCCCGCACCGTCACCGCTCGCGTCCCCGGTGGCTGGACCGACACCTGGCACCGCGTGACCGGCACCTATGACGGCACCGCCCTCCGCCTGTACTCCGACGGCCAACAGCTCGCCGGGACCGCGTGGAGCGGCCGTATCGACTACACCCCCTACGACCTCGGCATCGGCCGCAACACCGACACCATGGAGGACGGCTGGAACGGACGCACCGCCCAGGGCACCGTCGACCAGGTCCGCGTCTACGGCACGGCACTCGGGGCGGACCGACTCGCCGCCGGCGAGGACCCCGCGCGTGAAGCCCTGATCGCCCTGGACTTCGACGCATTCGCTCACCGGGGCAGCTACCTCTCCTACGGCCTCTACGAGTCCGGCGTGGACGGTCTGGTCACCGCCGACCGAACGCCGGAACCCGAGACCGCCCAGCTCTCCTGGGTGCAGTCGCCCATTCGGATCACCGAGCCCGCCGGTGACGGGGCCCGCTCGGGCAAGGTCACCGTCACCAACGAGCGCGCCTTCACCGGCACCGAGGACCTGAAGCTGCGCTGGAAGGTGACCGAAGGCGCCACCACCGTCGCGAGCGGCACCCGCGCCTTGGACGTCGGCCCCGGAGCCGACGAGACGATCCAGCTACCGGAACCGCCCGCCGGCCCCGGCGGTTTCGAACGCCACCTCACGGTGCAGGCCGTCACCGCCCGCACGACCGACTGGGCCGAGGCCGGGCATGTGGTCTCCTTCGGCCAGTTCACGGTCGGTGGCGACAAGGTGCCCGAGCCCGCAGGCCGGCCCGACGGCGGTTCCGCGAAGGCCACCGAGAGCGGCGACACCGTACGCGTCACCGGCGAGGGCTTCCGGTACACCTTCGACAGGAAGGTCGGCACCCTCACCTCGATGCGCGCGGACGGCCGGGAACTGCTGCGCTCCGGTCCCGAACTGGACGCGTGGCGCGCCCCGATCAGCAATGAGCGATGGGACTGGGGCACCGCCGAAGGCAAGAAGTGGAGCGCCCTGGGCCTGGACCGGCTGCGCACCACCGTGGACGGCGTGCAGGTGACACCCGGTGACGACGGCACGGTCAGCGTGACCGTGCGCTCCACCGCCGCCGCGCCCGATGTCACCGGCGCGACGTTCGGCCAGACCGTGACCTACCGGATCGACGGCGCGGGCCAGGTACGGATCCGCCACCGGGCCGAGGCGCAGGGCGCGTTCCGCAAGCTGCCCTATCTGCCGCGGATCGGGCTCAAGCTCCGGGTGCCCCAGCGGTACGGCACCTTCGGGTGGTACGGCCGCGGTCCGGTCGAGAGTTTCAACGACCGGAAGGACGGCACCCCCATGGGCGTGTGGTCCTCCTCCGTCGAGGACCAGTACGTGGAATATCTCAAGCCACAGGACCACGGCAACCACGACGACGTGCGCTGGGCGTCGCTCACCGACCGCCGCGGCCAGGGGCTGCTGGTCTCCGGTGACCTCGAGGCGTCCGCGACCGCGTACGACCGGCTCGACCGCGCCGCCCATCCGCACTTCCTCAAGCGCAACAACGGCTGGAACACGCTGCACGCCGACCATGCCGTCAGCGGCGTGGGCGACACTCCCAACCCGGTCCGCGACCAGTACCGGGTGAAGGCCGACCGGGCCTACGACTACACCCTCACCCTGCGCCCGCTGGGGCCGGGCGCCACGGCCCGGACAGGAGGGAACACCGGCCTGGCGAGTCGCCCATGAGCCGTGTCGGCGCCGTCAGGGCCTGATCGACGGCGAAGACGTTTCGTGTGCGGCAGACGGGGTGACGACGCACCGGAGCGGGCCTCACATCCCCGGTGATGTGAGACCCGCTCCGGCAGCAGTGCGGCCGGAGTCGTGCTGAGCCCCGGGTCAGGCGCAGATGATCCGGGGTTCGGCCCAGTCGGCGTGGCCGGACGTTCTGCCGTCCCCGGCCGCCCGCGACGACGAGCCCGAGCGCGGAGCCTCGGGCCTGAGCACGGAGCCGCGGGGCAGGTCAGTGGTCAGTCGCCGGGCCGGCCAGTCGACCGTGAGCACTTTCCCCCGCCACCGAGAGCCGGCGCTCCCCGCGAGCGGTGCGCCTACTGCGGGCGGGCCAGGGACGTACGCATGGCCGTCATCAAGGCGCGTCTGGACTCCCGTAACGCGCGCCGTGCCGCTGTGCAGTCGGCATCGCTCCACGTCTCGCCGCGCACGACCGTTTCCCGGTAGGCCAGGAGCCCGGCGGCGACCTCCTTGGCCTGCTCCACGACGTCGAGAGGCGCTATCAGTTCGAGCGCGTACTGCTTGGCGTACACCTCGTGGTCCTGGAGGACCGTCCAGACCATGTGCCGGCGTTCCTCTTCCGGCCGGGACACCTCGCGGCTCGCATGGGAGACGACGTCGCGCGCCTGCGCCAGCGCCTCCAGGTAGTGCACGTACACCGACCGCAGCGTTTCGCGGTCCTGCGTCATGCTGTCCCTGCGCCAGCGGGCCCGGTCCGTGGCCAGAGTGCTGCCCACTCCGATCGCACCGCCCAGCACCACTGCGGCCAAGGCCGTCCACTCCATCCCCTCAGCATAGGAACGGTCCCGCCCCGGACGGGGATGCTTCGCGGAGGCAGCGTCTGCTGATGCGGTTGATGTTCCTGAGGCGACAGGCAGCCGCCTCGGGGCGTGGGCGACGCGCGCAGCCCTCCGGTGTCACGGCCGCCCGGGGCGGCGGGCGGTCAATCGCCGATGCCCGGGCTCGCGTAATCGCTCACAGGTCGGGCAGGATCGTTCACCTCTGTGTGCCGTTCCGCACCGCGTTCACCAGTGCGGCGACGAGTCCCGCCCGTTCGGCCATGGCGTCGATCAGCAGGTACTCGTGGTCGGCATGGGCACCGCCCCCGACTGCCCCCAGACCGTCGAGTGTCGGCACTCCCAGCGCGGCGGTGAAGTTGCCGTCGCTTCCGCCGCCCACTGCCGTGCCTTCGATGCCGGGAAGCAACCGCTCGGCAACCGCGAAGAGCCCGGCCGACGCCGATTCGGGCATCGGAGGCCGGCCGATGGCTCCCTGAACCACGATCCGGGCGTCGTCGAGGTGTGGGGCCAGCGCCGCGAACGCCGCCTCGATCCGTTCCCTCTCGTCGGCCGTCTCGACCCGGACATCGACGATGACGGTCGCCTCGGCCGGAACGACGTTGTCCAGGGTTCCCGCGGACGCGACGGTCGGGGTGACCGTCGTGCCGATGTCGGGCCGGCCGAGCGCCGCGATGTCCAGGACCTGGTGTGCTGCCTCGACCAGGGCATTGACCCCGGCCGCGGGTTCGAGGCCCGCATGCGAGGCCCGGCCCGTGATGGAGACCTGGAAGGTTCCGCAGCCCTTGCGGCCGGTCTTCAGGGGTCCGCCGTCCGCGGCGCCCTCGAGCACGAGTACCGCGCCGCAGGCCAGGGCCCGTTCCTCGATGAGGGCCCGGGAGGAGCGGGAGCCGACCTCTTCGTCGGCGGTCACCAGGATCTCGACACCCGACCGGTCCTCCAGCGTCGCCAGGCCGTGAACGCCCTGCACCAGGCCGCCGAGCATGTCGAAGACTCCGGGGCCGGTCGCCCGCCCGTCCCGGACCGTGAACGGGCGGCGTTCGAGGGTGCCGAGCGGGAACACCGTGTCGTGGTGACCGAGGATCAGCACGGTGGGATCGCCTCCGGCCGACCAGTGAACGTGCGGGCCGGCCTCGCTCTCCACCAGAACCGCCCGGCCGCCGAGACGGCTCTCGATGACAGCGGCGACGGCTTCGGCCGAAGCCCTCAAGGCGTCGAGATCGCGCGAGGGGGACTCCACTTCGACGAGTGTCCTGAGGTCCTCGATCATCGCGTCGACACTCACGTCGACGGTCCTGTGCGTCGTCACGTCGCACAGGGTACTCAGGATGCCGTGGTCCCGGTTCGGCTGCCGCCCCACTTCTCACCGTCCGCTCGGGCCGACGATCCGAACGGATGGCTGCTGAGCAACCTGTCGGCCCCACGGTTCGCCGAAGGCCCCGCAGTTCGCCGAAGGCCCCGCAGTTCGCGCCGGAATGGCACACACCTGCGGGGCCGCAGTGCGGTCGGCCGGTGTCCGGGTCAGGCGCAGGTGATCCGGGGATCGGCCCAGTCGGCGTGGTCGGACGTTCTGCCGTTCCCGCCGTCCGTGACGACGAGCCGGAGCACGGAGCCTCCGGTCAGGTCCGCGGTCAGCCGCTCGGCCGGGGCGTCGACCGTGAGCAGCCCGCTGTCCGCCACCTTCGTGTGGTCCCGGTAGACCCGGAAGACCACGGAGCCGTCACGGACGCTCTCGTCGTCGAGGCCGACGTCGACGGTCATCCTGGAGCAGGCTCCCCCGAGGTGGTAGGTGACCTCGCTGGGGGCGTGCACCCCCAGGCCCCTGCGATAAGGGACGCCCTCGATCGTCATGGGGCTGCCGTCGTCCGGCGCCTGCTCGCCGTTGCTGGTGTCCGTCTCGACCGGTCCCCAGCCGTTGCCGGCACTCGTGGGTGTGAGCGCACTGAGGTCCGAGGTGCCCGACGGCGGTGTGGCGACGCCGCCCTCCGCGCCGACCCGGTACATCACCGCGCCGTGCGACGGGACGGACGCACCGATCAGGCCGTCGTGCGACACGCTGCGCTCCTTGGACCACAGGTCGTGCAGCGTGTACGAGGAGGCGGCGGGCAGGCCGACGGCGCTCGCCCGGGTGGTGATGTCGGTGGGGCCGTCCGTCTCGTTGAACAGCACCACCGCCCGGTCGCCGTTGGCCAACGGCTTGGAGAAGACGGTCCGGCCGCCCTCGGAGGAGACCACGGCCCCCTGCCGGCCCAGGGGGTCCTGGTCGACGGCTATGACGTCCCTGTTGGTGAGGATGTCGAAGGTCTCCGCGGAGGCCTTGCGCAGGTCCGTTCCGATCAGCAGGGGTGCCGCCATCACCGACCAGAGGGTGAAGTGACTGCGGTACTCCGTGGCCGTCATGCCTCCGTTGCCGACTTCGAGCATGTCCGGGTCGTTCCAGCGGCCCGGGCCGGCGTATTCGGCGAGGGCCTGGTTCTGCTTGACAATGGACAGCATGCTCGACCAGGAGTCGGTGATGTCACCGGTGGTGCGCCACAGGTGACCGACGTCCGCCGCCCACCCCCAGGGCTTGTTCTCGCCCCACTCGCACACGCTCAGCACGATCGGGCGCCCCGTGCGCTCGATCGCGTCCCGCATCGCGCGGTAGCGGGTCCTGGCGTCGCGGCCTTCGTTGTTGCAGTTGTCGTACTTCAGGTAGTCCACGCCCCAGGAGGCGAAGAGCTTCGCGTCCTGTCGCTCGTGGTCGAGGCCTCCGGGGAATCCCTCCCGGTCGCAGGTCTTGGTGCCGGCGCTGGTGTAGAGGCCGAACTTCAGGCCCCTGGCGTGCACATAGTCGGCCAGTGCCTTGATGCCGTGCGGGAAACGCGCGGGATCGGGCACCAGGTTCCCGTAGCCGTCGCGGGTGCTCTTGGCCCAGCAGTCGTCGATGTTGACGTACTGGTACCCGGCCTTCTTCAGTCCCTTGGAGACGAAGAGGTCCGCGATGCCCTTCACCATCTCCTCGCTGAACTCCCGGCGACAGTGGGTGGAGTTCCAGTTGTTGAAGCCCATGGGCGGGGTGAGGGCGAGGCCGTCCTCGACGGCCGCGGCCGGCGGTGCCGTGGCGATCTGGGTGCCCACCCCGGCGAGGCCGACGGCCCCGACGGCGGCGATGAGCGACAGGACGGTCCCCGCACCCGCCGTCCGGGTTCTGACAGTGGTCTTCTGCACAAGCGGCTCCCATGGTCGGTCACGCTCGTTCCCGCAGCGTGTGAGCAACGGATGGCCTGGAGATCACCGCCTTGGCCGTTCAACTGACACAAACAATCAGAACCAGACGGGATCCAACAGATCGTCACACATGAGACCGGATGTTCTGACGTATCGTCAACGGTGGCGACCAAGAATCCGGAGAACTCGACAACAGGGCCGGAATCCGACGGTGACGGCCGGCGTCACGAGAGGCAACCAGGCTCCCGGCGAGCGCAGTTCACGGCGCTGGGCAGCGGCAGCCGACGCAGGCCCCGACGCCGTCGTCGAGCGTCATGACCACACTGGATACTCCAGAAGCAGCGAAGGAAGCCACATGAACAGCAAGGGCGCACCCGCGGCCGGCAACAGGGCCGGTCCGTACGACGCGATCCGGCGGGAACGCCGGCCACGGTTAATGCCGCGAATGACCCAGGATTCCGCTCCGGAGGCCCGGCGGCGGACTGACCTGCACTCACCGGAACTAGGGGAAGCAGATGTTGAACGAAGTAGTCTTCCGGAGCGAGACCGTGGCGCCGGCCGACCGGTTCGACTACTGGCAGGAGCGCATGGGAAAGACCCATGCGCCCATGCATCTCAGTAGCGACCATGCCGATGATTACCGGGCCACCCAACGCCTGATCGATCTGGGATCGGTGTCGATGTGGCCCGCGTCCTACCATCCCCTCACGTTCCTTCGCACGCCCCGTCAGATCCGCCAGTCCGATCCCGAGGTTTTCCACCTCTCCCTCCTGCTGCAAGGAGAGGGCCAGGCGACCTGGGGAAAGCGAGAGGCTCATTACCTCCCCCACGACCTGCACTGCAACGACTCCTCCGTGCCCTACGAAATCCATACGGGAGGCGAGATCATCAGGAGCGTGGGCCTCGAGATTCCCAAGGCGCTGGTGCCCTTGCCGCGCGGACGGGCCGGTCAGGTGGTCGGGCACCGTCTGAACGGGCGGACGGGGGTAGGTGCGCTGCTGGGGCAATTCCTCACCCAACTGACCGCTGACACCACGGCCTATCGGCCCAGCGACGCACCCCGGCTGGGCATGGTGGTGACGGATCTGGTGGCGGCGCTCTTCGCCCACGTTCTCGAGGACGAGAACTGCCTGACACCGGAGACCCGTCAGCGGACCCTCCTGCTGCGCATTCAGGACTTCATCCGGCAGAACCTGCACGACCCCGAACTGACCCCTGCCGGGATAGCCGCGGCGCACCACATATCCGTCAGGTATCTTCACCATTTGTTCCGGAACGAGGACTCCACAGTCGGTGCCCGTATACGTCACCAACGCCTGGAAGCCGCCCGGCTCGATCTCATCGACCCGGCACTGCGCACCACACCGATTCACGCCATAGCCGCTCGGTGGGGGTTTCCCCGGGCGACGGACTTCAGCCGCGCCTTCCGCACTGCCTACGGTTCCACACCCCGGGACCACCGGAAGCAGGCCGGTCGCACCTCATGAGCAGGAAGCATGGCCGCTACGGGGTCGGACGGCGTCGTCCCGGGTGCCCCGGGACTGGATACAGAGCTTCGCGTCATCGCACGCTGCGGCGGGGCTCCGCCGGCCCAGCTCGTCCCCTGGCTCTGCCCGCCGGTCAGCCTCCGAGGCGGTGCGCGAGATCGACGAGATCGGGCAGGCGCAGCACCCGTTCGGCACAGCCCGGCACGGGGACGTGCAGCGGCTCGGTCCAGCGGGCAGGGATCGCGTCCAGTCCGTAGGAGGCACCCGCGAGGCCACCGGTGACCGCGGCAACGGTGTCCGTGTCGCCCCCGAGATCGATCGCCGCACGAACCGCGTCCTCGAAGCTCGTCGTGCTGCGCAGGGCCCAGACCGCCGACCCGAGGCAGGGCCAGACGGCACCGTTGAACTCGGTCGCCTCGTCGGGATGCCAGTCGGCTGCGAGGACCGTGGCGTACCGTCGGCGGTGGTCGGGATGGACAGCAGCCAGAAGGTCCGGCAGCACACCGAGGGGGTCGGCGCCCGCCAGAACGGCACGGATCAGTTCATGAAAGATGGCGGTGCCTTCCCAGGCGGCGCGGTCGCCGTGGGTCAGGGCGGCAATGCGCCGGGCGGCGTCCATGGTGGCCGACCGGCCTGCGGGTGCGAAGTGAACTGCGGACGTCGATGCCCTCATCAACGCGCCGTTGCCGGCTGCTCGCTGGTTGACCCGGAAGTGGGTCGCGGCGGCCAGATCCCAGGGCATGCCGTTGGTCAGCACATCTTCGGTCTGCAGACCGATGTCCTTCGGCTCGGACACCGCCCACCGCTGGAAGCGGGCGAACATGTCCGGCAGGTCCAGTCCGTCCCGTTGCAGCAACGAGTCAGCGACCAGAACTGCCATCTGCGTGTCGTCCGTGGCCTCACCCGGCTCCCAGCCACCACCTCCGCGCATCTCGCCGCCGCCCCCTGGCACGGGGAACCGGGCGGAGAAAGCGCCAGGGGCGCCGAACTCGAAAGGGGCTCCCAGCGCGTCACCCACCGCTGACCCGACGACGGTGCCGGCCATCCGCTCAGTACGCCTCACCGCCCCAGGCTATCGGCGTCGAACCGGTAGCAGCGCCCGTTCCCTCCGGCCGGCGGGGGCCCCGCCCACGGCCGCATGAAGCGCGGCGCGGGTGATGACACGTCCCGCTGGCGCCACCGACGTGCCCGGGAGGGGTGCGGTGAACGGTGGTTGAAGGACGCCCCAAGCCCCGGACGGCACTGACACCGCGACTTTCGTTCCGAACCCGGAGACCATCGGCGGACGTGCGGTGCTGCCGCCGGTCCCTACGGTTGGCGCATGCCGTTAAGACACCGCCTCGCGCCCCCGTTCGCCTTGTTCCTCCTGGCTCCGTTCGTCGGTGAGTTCCTGCTGGGCAATCTCACCCTCGCGGAACTTCCGCTGGGTGTGATGCTGGCGCCGATGTACGGCTGCGGTGCCCTGCTCGTGCGGGAAATCGGGCGGCGCAGTGGCGGCGGCTGGCCGACGATGGTGCTTCTCGCAGCGGCGTACGCGCTGATCGAGGAGGGGCCTGTCGACCAATTGCTGTGGAACGACTCCTACGCGGGTGCCGACCTGCTGCACGGCGTCTCCTATCTGCCGTTCCTGGGCATGAGTGTCGAGCTGACCCAGGCGTCACTCGCGCTGCACACGGTGTGGAGCATCTGCGTGCCGATCGCGCTGGTGGAGACGCTGACCCGGACGCGGCGCAGCGACCCTTGGCTGGGGCGTGCCGGTCTCGGTGTGGTGGCGGGTCTGTACGCGGCGGGTGCGGTGCTGGTCTTCCGGGGCAACTACGCGGTGGAGCACTTCGTGGCCTCGCCGGCCCAGCTCGGTGGCATGGCACTGGTCATCGGGGTGCTGATCGCCGTGGCTTTCGGCATCCGCGGGGTCCGGCTGCGGAAGGTGCCGGGGCGCGCACCGGCGCCGTGGCGGGTGGGCCTGGCGGGGCTGGCGGTGACGAGTGCCTACTGGGGTCCGCTCAACGTCGTGACGGCCGACTGGTACGAGTGGATCGGAGTCGGTGTCTGGTGCCTGGCGGTTGCCGCGGGCGGGTGGTGGCTGAGCCGGTGGTCCCGCCGGGCGGGCTGGGGTGCTCGTCATCGGTTCGCGGCCGCAGCCGGGGCCGTGCTCACCTATGTGTGGGTGTCCTTCCCGGTCCGGCCCGAGTCCGGCGGTTCCGCACGGGCGGATCTGGTGGGCAACGTCGTCTTCGGGGTGCTCGCCTGCCTGCTGCTGGTGTGGGCGGCCCGGCGTGCGGCGGTCGGCGATGGCCGGCCTGTGCCCGGTGAGCCGTGACGGGAGTGTCGTCGGCCCACCGGTGCCGGGCCGTCTCAGAGATCGAGGGCGTGCCCGGTCGTCGCGTCGACATGGTCCGGGATCTCGTCGTGGCGGTCACCGACCGTGGGTGTGCCGGTGGGCTCGAAGAGGAGGAGGTCGGCGCGCGTGGGTGTGTACGGCTTGTGCTCGGTGCCTCGGGGGACGGTGAAGACCGCTCCGCGGGGGAGCCGGACCGTGCGCTCGCCGGCGGCCTCGCGGAGGGAGATGTGGAGCTCCCCGTCGAGGACCAGGAAGAACTCGTCGGTGTCGTCGTGGACGTGCCAGAGGTGTTCGCCTTCGACCTTGGCAAGGCGCACGTCGTAGTCGTTGACGCGGGTGACGATGCGGGGGCTCCAGAGGGCGTCGAAGGAGGCGAAGGCGTCGCTGAGGATGATGGGTTCGTTGCGCATGGAGGGAATCCTCGCGGGTTGAGCACGGCAACCGTGAGTGCTAGGAATCGCATATGCCACAAGATTCCTCGCAGGACGTTTCCCGTGCCCCGCACCGGGTCGTCGTGGTCGTGGACGAGAACTCGAACCCGTTCGAACTCGGCTCTGCCACCGAGGTGTTCGGCCTGCGCAGACCCGAGATCGGCCGCGAGCTCTACGACTTCCGCCTCTGTTCGCCCGAGCCGCTCACCCGGATGCGCGACGGGTTCTTCGCGCTCACGGGCGTCGCCGGCCTGGAGGCGGCCGATACGGCGGACACTCTGATCGTCCCCAACCGGCCCGACACCGAGGTGCCCCGCCGCCCGGCCGTCCTCGATGCCGTGCGGCGTGCGCACGAGCGCGGCGCGCGTCTGGTCGGCTTCTGCAGCGGGGCCTTCACTCTCGCCGAGGCCGGGGTCCTCGACGGGCGGCGGGCCACCGCGCACTGGCAGTGGGCGGGTGACTTCCGGGCCCGCTTCCCCGCGGTCCGGCTCGAGGAGGACGTGCTGTTCGTGGACGACGGTGACGTCCTCACCGCCGCGGGCAGTGCCGCCGCTCTCGACCTCGGGCTGCACATCGTCCGCCGCGACCACGGGGCGGAGATCGCCAACTCCGTGAGCCGTCGCCTGGTGTTCGCGGCGCACCGGGACGGCGGGCAGCGGCAGTTCATCGAGCGCCCGGTACCCGGTCTGCCGGACGAATCCCTGGCGCCGGTCCTGGCCTGGGCGCAGGAGCGGCTGGATGCGCCGCTGACGGTGTCCGACCTCGCGGCCCGTGCCGCGGTCAGCCCGGCGACGCTGCACCGGCGCTTCCGGGCACAGGTGGGGACGACGCCGCTGGCGTGGCTCACGGGAGAACGTCTGGCGCTGGCGTGCCGGTTGATCGAGCGGGGTGAGGCACGGTTCGAGGTGGTGGCCCGGCGCAGTGGGCTGGGCACCGCGGCGAATCTGCGCGCGCTGATGCGCCGTGAGACAGGGCTCGCCCCTTCGGTGTACCGGCAGCGGTTCGGCCCGGAGGCGGGCCGTGGAATGCGAGTGCCCGGCGCTGGGGCTCGGCCGTCGGCATCGGCGTGATTCGGGGTGCCGGGGTGGTGCGGCGGTTCGTGTGGAGCCGACGACCTGATGAGCACGGACCGAACCTGACGGGCGCCGTGCAGCTGGGACCTCACCACCTCCGCGCGAGACGCACGCCTCGGCCCGGTCGACGGGCCGGGCGAACAGGCCGAGGCCGCGGGTCACGTCCTCGGCGGGTCACCTGACGACAAAACGGCTCGCCTGCCGACGCCGGGCTCTGATGTTCTGGTGCTGTCCGCCGACACGGGGCTGTTCCCCCAACACGGGGCTGCTCCCCCACACGGGGCCGTCCCCGACACTGGGCTGCTCCCCGACGCGAGGAGAGATCATGACCGCTGACGGATGCGAGTTCTGTGCCATCGTGCAGGGCCGGGCCGAGGCAAGCGTCGTCCACGAAGACGACGCTGTGGTGGCCTTCATGGACCTCCGGCCCGTCACGCCGGGTCATCTGCTGGTCGTTCCCAAGGCACACGCGGTGGGCTTGGAGGACCTGGACGAGCCGCTCGGTGCCCAGGTGTGGGCTGTGGCCCACCGGCTCGCCCGTGCGCTCCGCAGCTCGGACCTGCGCTGTGAGGGCGTCAACCTCTTCCTGGCCGACGGGGAGGCCGCCTTTCAGGAGATCTTCCACGTGCACCTGCACGTCTTCCCCCGCTTCGCCGGTGACAGCTTCCGGATCGACGCGGACTGGAGCGTACGGGAGCGGGGCGAGCTGGACGAGAGCGCCGCCGCCGTCCGCGCCGGCCTCGCCGCACGGAGCGATCGCCGAGCCCGTCGGCGCGCGGCGGGGTGACGGGGTGGGCAAGGGGTTCGGCTGCGGCACCGGCTCCTGAGCGGCCTTCCCCACTGGGACGGGTGCATGCTCTGCGTCCGTCCATGACGGTCGGGGGCCCGCCCCTCCGCACACTCCCCCAACGGTGCTGTCCGGCCGGCACGGGATGGAGCAGAGGCAACCCCACCATCGGCTGACCACCCGGTAGCGTGCCCCTTATGTCCCCGACCGGCTCGTTACGGCTGTGCCTGCTCGCCCTGTTGTGGGGGTCCAACTACCTGCTGATCAAGCTGGCGGCCCCGGCGTTCTCCCCCGCCCAGATCCTCACCCTCCGGCTGGCGACCGGGGCCGCGGTGCTGCTGATGGTGGCCGCGCTGCGCGGTGAGTCCCTCCCGAAGGACCGTCGGACCTGGGCCCACCTGCTGGTGGGGGCGGTTCTCGCCAACGATGTGCCGTACTTCCTCTTCGCCTGGGCCGAGCAGACCGTGGACTCGAGTCTGGCGGGTACCTGCAACGCGGCGGCTCCGCTGTTCACGGTGGTCGCCATGGTCCTCTCCGGGCAGCGGCGCCGGATGCGCGGCGGCCAGCTCGCGGGGGTCCTGGTCGGTTTCACCGGCGTCCTGGTGCTGCTCGCGCCCTGGGGTGCACCGGGCACCGTGCCGGCGACGGGTGCCTGTGTCGTGGCCGCCGCCGGCTTCGGCGTGGGATTCGTCTATCTCGGCCGGGTGCTGGCCGGTTCCGAGCACGGCCCGCTGGCTCTCGCGGCCGGACAGCTCACCGCCGCCACGGCCGTCTCCCTGCTGGCCGGGCCCCTGCTGCTGAAGCCGGTCGGGGGTGATCCGGACGCGACCGTCGCCGTTCTGGCGCTCGGCGTGCTCGGCACCGGTACGGCCTATGTGCTGAACCTCCGTCTGATCGCCGGGGAGGGGCCGCTGGCCGCCTCACTGGTGAGCTATCTGCTGCCGTTGGTCGCCGTGGGCCTGGGGACGGTGCTGCTCGACGAGCCCGTGAGCTGGTCGCTGGCGGTGGGCGGGAGCGCCGTCCTCCTGGGGGTGGCCCTGGGCGGACGGCGGCCCGCGGCCCGGGATGGCTCCCGGCTCACCCCTGCGGCGGGTAGCCGTAGGACTCCCAGCGGCTCAGCACCCGTTCGCGCAGTTCGGCCGGGAACTGCGCGAAGTCCGCGCGGACCGGACGGCCCGACGGAGGCCAGTCGTCCCGGGGAAGACAGTTGAACACCGCCTTGTCCGTGCGGGCGGTGCGCCGCTCCTCGTCGCTGAGATAGCCGACGAGCGGCAGGGTCGGCACGTCCCGGACGAACCCGGTCTCGCCGGGGTGGGCGCGGGTCGCCACCGCCCAGGTGACCTGTTCCAGGTCGGCCGGGTCGATGTCGTCCTCGACCACGATCACCTTCGGCATGATGTGGCGGGGCCGGGTGCGGTACACGGCCTCGCCCACCTCGGCGGCGAGCTTTCCCCAGCTCCCCCACCGGCCGGGGCCCGACGCGGTGTCGACCGTGACGACCAGCCAGTGGCAGGCCGCCGCGAAGGGCATGAAGGCGCGGCGCACCGGGAGACCCTCCGCACGCAGCTCGTACAGCACGGCGGCGGCGATGTTGATGCCCCAGTTGGTGTGGTTCTCCTCGACCGGCATGCCGGCGACGACGACCGGCAGCACCGGGTCGTCCCGGTGGGTGACGGCGGTCACGCGGTAGACCGGGCACAGCCGGGTGTCCTCGGGCCAGAGCAGGCCGCTGTACTCCCCCATCGGGCCTTCGGGCGCCACCTCCTCGAAGGACAGGAAGCCCTCGATCACGATCTCGGACTCGGCGGGGACCAGCAGGTCGTGGCTCTCGCAGCGCACCACGTCGAGCGGCTCGCCGAACCAGCCGCCGAGCACCGCGGCTTCGTCCAGTCCCTCGCGGACCGGGCAGCCGGCGACCATGGCGATGCCGGGGGACGTGCCCAGGGCGAGGGCGAAGGGCATGTCCTCGCCGCGCTCGCGCCACATGCCGTGCATGCTGCCGATGTGCTGGGCGGGCACGACGATGCCGGTCATGGAGGTGCGGTCGCGCAGCATGATCCGGGTGATGGCCCAGTTGGTCCAGGAGCCGTCCGGGGACCGGGTGACGACCGTGCCGTAGGTGTTGAGGTAGCGGCCACCGTCACCGGCGTGCAGCAGGGGGGCGGGCAGCCGGTACAGGTCGACGTCCTCCCCGGTCGTCCGGTGCTGTTTGCACGGCCCGGTGGGGACCTCGCGGGGTTCCAGGGGCTCGCACTCCTGGAGCCGCGACCAGGCGGTGACGAGGTCGGCTGCGGTGGTGTCGAGCGGCAGGCCGAGCGCGAGGGCGACCCGGGCGAGCGGATACGCGGGATGGGAGCTGAGACCGGCGGGCGCGCCGAGCACCCGGAAGCCCGGTTCCGTTCCCTTGATCCGGTTGAACAGCGGTGCGGCGGCGGGCAGTTCGTAGGCGCGCCGGGTGATGGCACCGAGTTCGAGGTTCCAGTCCACCTCGACGTCGATCGGCTGGAGGTCGCCGATGTTGCGCAGGGCGGTCAGGTAGTCGCGCAGACTACGCAGATGCGTGGGCACGCAGGGGTCCTTTCTGTGCCGGGCTGTCCTGCCACCGGGTCTGCCAGGTGTGCAGGGCGACGGCCATCGCCGCCAGGTCGGCGGAGCCTCCGGGGCTGATGCGTTCGTGTTCGAGGTACCGGGAGAGCCGGGCGATCCGCTGCCGGCCCCGGCGGGTGGCGGTGCCTCCGGCGGCCCGGGCGGCTGCCGCCCGCTCCCGGGTCCGGTGGAGCCGGTCGGGGGTGAACTTCCGGTTGAGCACGGTGGTGTCCTCCACCACGGCCATCAGCGCCAGGACGGCATCGGCGACCGCTTCCCGCAGCGGCCGTCCGGCGCCGAGTGCCGCCCGGAGTGCGGGCAGGCCGTGTCCGGTCAGGCTGGGCAGGCCCCGGAGCACCTCACCGCGGACCCCGGAGAGCCCGTGGCGGGCGTGGGCCCGCAGCCCGGTGCTGGCGCCGCCGGTGACCGGGGCGGCCAGATCGGCGCGGAGCGCGTCCCGGCTCAGGTCCCGGGCCGTTCGGCATATGCCGTCCGGCTCGGGCGGGCGGCCCGCCGCGTGCTCGACGCCGGCCGCGCAGCACAGCAGCATGCCCAGGAAGACCGATCCCCGGTGGGTGTTGATCCCGCCGGTCGCCGCGAGCATGGCGCGCTCGGCCCGCTGCCCTTCGGCGCGGAGCCGGGTGAAGTCCCGGGCGACCCGGGCGGCGGAGCCCCGTTCCAGTCCGAACAGGGCGGCGGCGCGGAAGCCCGGCTGGAGGGCGGCGGCGCTGCGCAGCAGGGTGTAGACGTCCATGTCGTGGTGGCTGCCGGTGTCCACGGCCGTGACGAGACCGGGTTTGGGCCAGGTGACCGCCTCGGCGGCCAGGCCGTACACCATGGCGGCGGCCAGCCGGTCGGCGGTCGCGGCGGTGTCCGCGTCCGGGTGCTGGGCTCCCTCGGGCGGGGAGCCCGTGGCCGGTGGCCGGGCGACCGGGCCGGGGGCGTGCGGCGGCCCGGTCAGCATGCGCTGAGCCCGCCGTCCACGGGGACGGCGACGCCGGTGAGGTAGTCGCTGACCGGGGAGGCGAGGAAGAGAGCGGTGTCGACGATGTCCCAGATGCTGACCTCGCGGCCCAGCGGTACATCGCCGCGGATGCGGTCCCGGGTGGCCGGGTCGGTGAAGAGCGGCTCGGTCATCGGGGTGCGGATCAGGCCCGGGCAGACGGCGTTGACACGGATGCCGTCCTTGCCCAGCCGCACCGCCGCGGCGCGGGTGAGCGGGAGCAGCGCGCCCTTGCTGGTCTGGTACGCCACGCCCACCAGGTCGCTGGCGGCCAGGCCGAAGGCGGACGAGATGCTGACGACGGAGCCGCCGGGGCGCATGACCGCGGCGGCGGCCCGGATGCCGTGCAGGGCGCCACCGGTGTTGACCTTCAGCGCGAGGTTCCAGCTGTCCTCGGTGAGGTCGCCCAGGCCGTGGGCTTCGAAGTAGCCCGCGTTGTTGATGAGTACGTCGAGGGTGCCGGTGTCGGCGACCACCGCGCGGACCGTGTCCTGCCAGGCCTGCGGGTCGGTGACGTCCAGGGTGTGGAAGCGGGCGTCCAGGCCCTGCTCGGTGAGTTCCGCGGCGAGGGCGGCACCGTCGGCGTCCCGGTCGGTGACGTGGACCCTGGCTCCGGCCAGCGCGAGGACCCGGGCGAGTTCCGAGCCGCGGCCGCGCGCGGCGCCGGTGACCAGCACCGTCCGTCCCGCCAGGGTGGGGCGCCAGGTGCTGACCGACCGCTGCCGTCGCCTGAGGTCCTCCTTGTAGGTGGCGGCCCGGTCCTCGATGCCGGGCAGCAGGGCGGCGATGTCGGACAGCGGCACTTCGCCGTGCCGGACCAGGACGGGCCGTTCTCCGGTGAGGTCGACGATGGTGTTGCCGGTGCCCGCCTCGCTGGGCTCGCCGCCGTCGAGCACGAGGGCGACCCGGTCGCCGACCTGGGCGCGGGCGTCGTCCAGGGTCACCAGGTCGCCGCCCTGTCCGCTGCGGTTGGCGGAGGTGCAGGCGGCGTACCCGCCGACTGCCTCCAGGAGTTCCCGCAGGACGGGGTTGCGGTGGCACGCGACGGCGACGGTGGGCAGCCCGGCGGTGACGTGGTCGCCGACGGCTTCGGGGCGCTTGGGCAGGATCAGCGTGAGGTAGCCGGGCCAGAGGCTGCGGGCGAGCGCGCGTACCTCGTCGGTGACGACGGCGACGGTGTCGAGCAGTTCGGGGCCGGCCAGGAAGAGGGTGAGCGGGAAATCGGCCTCTCGCTCCTTGGCCCGGTAGATACGGGCGGTGGCCGAGGGGTTCGCGGGGTCGGCGGCCATCGTGTAGTGGGTGTCGCTCGGGGCGACGACGACATGGCCGTCGCGCAGCAGCTTCCGTGCGTGGCCGAGGGCGGCGGCGGGGACGCCGCCGGTGGCGGCATCGGTGTTCGAGGTTCCGGTCATGTGCAGCTCCTGTACGGGTCGCAGGTGCGGGACGGCGCCGGGTGCGGGCCGCAGGGTGCGTCGGTCACGGAGTCCGGGCCACGGAGGGCCTCGGGCACGGAGGTCGGGGCGCGTGGTGCGTCGAATGCCTGGGCAGGGCCCGGCGGTGTGCCGGGCACAGGGTTCGGGACGGACGGTGCGTCATGTGCGCCTTCCGGGCGGCGGCCCCAGCCGTCCGTGACGGCGAACGCCCGGCGGTAGCGGCTGCGCGCGGTGCGCAGGAGGAGTGCCCGGGGGTGGCGGCCCAGCACGATGCAGCGCTTGGCCGGTTCGTCGCACACCAGGCAGGCGCGGGGCGGCAGGCCGAGGTCGGCGCGGCCGAGTGTGCGGGGCAGCACCACATCGGCGTCGGTGAGTTCGCCGACCGTGTCGTGCTGCTCCATCCGGAGGCAGCCGATCTTCGCCCGGTGGGAGCCGCCCGCCACCACCAGAAGGGTGACCGGGCCGGCCGGTGCCGGGTACGTCCGCTGCACCGGCACCGGTGGCAGGAGGGGCCGCAGCCGGTCCAGTGCCGCCCGGTGCAGCCGTTCGGCCTCGGCCGGGGTGAAGCTCCCGGCCGGGGCACGCTGCGACACCGCGACGGTGGTGTGCCCGGGCCGGTGCGCGGCCCGGGCCTCCGCGTCGAGCCGGTCGCGCCAGGCGAGCACGGTGCCGGCGAGGTCCGCCGGCACCGTGCCCGGCCGCGGGTCACCGGCCGGCGTCGGCGAAGGCATTCCTGGTCACCGGTGACTGCGCGGGATGGATGATGCTCTTGCCGGCGAAACCCAGCCGCGCGGCGCGGTGGGCGTCCTGCCAGACCGCGTCGCGGTCGTGCAGGTTCCCGTAGACGGTGTCGTAGGCGGGCAGGCCGGCCGCCGCGGCCTTCCGCACCAGCTCGCGCTTGGCCTCCCACAGGTCCTGCGGCGCGCCGGCGGCCCGGCTGTCCCGGAGGTAGTCCTCGCCGCCGAAGGTGAGCGCCGTGACCTCGGGACGGCCGGTGACGATCTCCTCCAGGTCGCGCAGGGCGCCGACGGTTTCGATCATGAGCTCCACCCGGGGCGGCCCGGCCGGGCCGGCGAGGGCGCCGATGCGGGCGAGAACGTCGTCCAGGTCCTGCCGGGTCCGGACACGGGGCAGGCGCAGCCGGTCGAGCCCCAGCGGCACCAGTTCGGCGAGGTCGGCGTCGAGGTGGGCGCTGCCCGGGGCGTTCACCCGCACCAGCGTCCGGTCGGGCAGGCCGCCGCAGGAGCGCAGCAGTTCGGCGGCGACGTCGCGGGCGGCGTCCTTGTCGCGGTCGTCCACCGAGTCCTCCAGGTCCAGCACGACGGCATCGACCCCGGAGACGGTGAGCGCATGATCGACGTATCCGGGGCGGCCCGCGGAGACGTAGAGGGAGAGGACGGTCACGGCCGCTCCTCCGTTCCGGTGGTGGACAGGTCCCGGGCCGGGGCGGCCGGGGCGGCGTCCGCGGGCGCGGACGTGACGGTCTGCCAGCGGCGTACGGCGGTCCGCAGCCGGGCGCGGACGACCCACTCGGATGCGGCGTTGTCGTGGATCTCCACGCTGGCCGCGGTGATCCCTGCGGCGTGCAGCGTCTCCAGTCCGAGGGTGCGCAGCCGGTCCCCGACCAGGTCGGCGACCGGGCTCTGCACCCGCACCACCAGCCGGGGGAAGGCGCGCAGCGCCACGAGCACGTCCCCGGACTGGCGGGTGCCGGCGACGACGGTGTCAGCGGTGTTCATGCCGGCCACCTCACGCCGCCTGCTTGTGCCGGCGCCGCAGGTCCGCGGGCCAGGCGTCCGGGTCCAGACCGTGCTGGGCGATGACCGCCCAGGCCCACCGCTCCAGCCCGAAGGCCGTGCAGCCGGTCCACGCGGTCTCCCCGGACGCGGTGACGATGTCGCCGGTGCTGCCGAAGAAGGTGCCGTGCACGTTGAACGAGGCGCAGGCGAAGTCCGCGTCCTTGTACGGCAGATCGAGCCGCAGCTCGAACTTGGGCTCGGGGTCGACCACCGCGTCGGGCCGGTCGCCGCGGAGGAAGAACGGGTCGTGGCCCGGGACGAGGCTGCCTCCCAGCTGCCATTTCTCGGCCAGTTCCAGCACGCGCCGGCGGCTCTCGTCCCGGCAGGAGCGCACGTAGTCCGGTGACCCGACGAAGACCACCTCGCGCATCGAGAAGTCCCACAGCCGCTCGATCAGTACGGCGTTGCGGCTCTCGTACCGGTAGCACCGGCCGAGGGTGGTGATGGCGGTGTCCGTGGCCAGCCGCCTGCCCTCCAGCCCCTGGTAGACGTGGAAGCAGGCCGCGGGGGCGAGCACCCGGTCGCGCGGGGCGAAGCCGGCGAAGTCGTCCCGGGGCGGCCGGCCCCCGTCCTCCAGGGTCCGGCTGACGTACTGCTGGGCGGCGTCGATGTCGGTGCTGAGGTGCACCGGGAACAGGACGTTCTGCGGGAAGGCGTCGAAGTACCGCAGCCGCTCCAGGTAGTCCACGGACAGCAGCGTCGAATAGGCCGCCTCGCCCGCGTCGAAGCCGGTGGCGAGCTCGCGGAAGGCGTCGTCGAGGGCGCGGATGAGGGTCACCAGCGGTTCACCGATGACCACATCGGCCATCCCTAGCGGGGTGAGCGCCCCGGCGGTGACGGCCTCGTCCGGAGTGAGGGTCGACGGGCCGCGGGGCGGGCCGACGCGGACGGGGCGCGGCTCCTCGTGCCCGTCCGCGTCACCCTGCTGTCCGGCGGTGAACCAGTCGACGGTGGTCCGCACCTTGCGGCCGATCTCGTCGGAGTCGGCCTCGTCCGGCACCCAGACGCGGATGCTCTCCCGGCCGACCGGGTCGATGTGGAACTTCACCACCTGAGAGCTGGCGAAGTTGATCCAGTAGGCGAGTTCCGGGACCAGTGAGGCGGCTATGGCCCGGTTCAAAGGCACGTCGAATTGACGCATGATCGAATTCCCCCGTTGGAATTGCGTGAACCGGCCCCGGGCGGCCGAGAACACGTCGTGTTCAACAGATTCAGCGCACCCGGGATACCGGTGAAAAGATCGGAATCGGTCAGTCCGTGACCGCAACGCACCACAGCGACACAGCAGATCGCTGCGGCATGATGAATACCCCCCGTACCTGTCACACCGCTTCACCGTACGGAAGACCAGGAGGTGAGAAGGGCACGCGCGTCGAGGACGGCGGGGCTTCGCATCCCGGTGACCGACGGATCAGGCAAGCACTGCAGCGTTCCTGATGAGCTGGACAACCATGGCCTTAGCGGTCCGGCTGCGCAAGCAATGGGGTCCGTTATCGGCCATCGGACTTTCGCGTTCTGCACACGTTTTCCACCCCTTCCCCCACGAAAGAGGAACGGCCGTACGACATTTACCTGTTCCCCGAGCACAGGGCGATCAAGGACGAAGGAGCCCGCCCTTTTCCATTCCCTCTGAGGTGGCGGGCGGCGTGCGTACCCACCGGGGCGCCGGCCGCGGGTGCCGGAAAGCGGCCCCGCTCGTCCGGCAGGGACGGCAGCACGTGCCCCGGCAGCCGAAAAGCCGCACGAAGGGGCCTGTTGCCCCTCGCGTGGCGGGCCGCGGCAGCCTGTCCACAATCCGCACCATGGGCGCTCCTTCCACCTCCTCTCACGCCCCCGACCGCGCCGTCGATGGGCTCGGCGCGCGCCGGACTGCGCCGGGTCCGGGACACGGGGCAGAAGGCAGGGCCGGGAGGCGGGGCCGCCCTACTCGCTCAGCCCCACGACACCCCAGTCCCGCCGGGCCGCCCGGGCCGTGACAGGGGACCGCACACGCCGGAGAATGATGCGCCTGCCGCACCGACCGGCGCTCGCGTCCGGTCGGTGCGGCAGGTGTCATGGGGTGCGGCCTCCCCCGGCGCACCTCGCTCCCTCGGCCGCCGGGGCGGAGCGGCTCAGGGCTGGTACGCCTGCGCCAGGGCACACGTCCAGATCACGGGCCGGGACGTCCCGTGGGCGTCGGCCGCCCGGCCGCCGGCCCGGCCGTCGTCGCTGACGGCGTACGCCTCGGAGGCACCGTCGGGCGCGAGTCGCGGCAGCGCCAGCAGCGGCCCGGAGCCCGGCCAGATCTGGGCCTGCACGGGCGGGGCCGACTCGGGCGGGAAGGGCCCGTCGAAACTGCTGTCCTGGGCCGTGCCCACACTGACGTTCGTGGTGGGGCTGACGGCCTCGAACGTGCCGCTGGTGCGGCCCGCGAGGAGCCCCGGCCGGATCTCGCTCCCGTAGGGCGGCAGCCAGTGGACGGGGCTCTGGATGTCCAGCCGTGAGTAGTCGTGGGTCCCCACGATCCGTCCGCTGTTGTCGATGTCCTCGGGCGACCAGAAGTCGTACGGGACTCCGGCCGGCCAGTAGGGCTTGAGCGGCACGGCCGGGGCATTGCCGCGGGCGGGCCAGAGGAGCCCGGCCGTCCAGGACTCGTCGCCCGCGACGGCCTCGCCGGAGCCGACGATCCGGCCCGCCTCGTTGATGCCGGTGACCTCGGTGAGCGTGTAGCCGGCCGGCAGGGTCAGCCTGCGCAGTACGCGGGTGCCGGTCCATTCGACACCGGTGAGCGCGCCGGCCTTCGGGCCCTCGCCGACGATGAGGCCGTGGTCGTTGACGTCCGTGGCCCGGGAGCCGCCGGGCAGCAGGGTGACCGACCGGGCCCCTGCTCGATAGCTGAACGCGGCGGACCCGCCGGGCTTCCGGAGGCTGCCGACCATCAGGCCCCCGCTGTTGACCGCCTCGACCTCACCACCGGTGTACCCGGCGGGAAGCGGCACCCGGTGCACGCGGGTGCCGGTCCAGTACACGGGGAGGCCGCGGGAGGTGCCGACGGCGGTGGAGCCGGGACCGAGTCCCTCGACCCGGTCGGCATCACTGCCGGCGGTACCGGGCAGGGTGCCCAGAATCCGGAGGGCGGGCCGGCACGTTCCGGCGGCCCGTTCCGTCTCCCGCGCCTGCGCCGGAACGGCCGTCAGCAGCGGGGCGAGAAGCGCCGTCACGGCTGCCGCACCCCAGGCCCGGACAGGTCTTCGCATGGTGGTCCCCTTCCTGCGGAACACCGTTGGGGTGCTCCGTCCGCAGGCATGCTCCTCGCGAACACACCGGAAGGACACAGGAACCACACATTCCCCGGCGGTCGCGTCGACCGAGGGGCCACATTCGGTCACATCAGCCGGAATCACCCCATGAGTTGGCCGCTGCGGCTCACGGCAGCCTCCCGATCGGCTATGTGACGAACGTCTACGCCACGCCGCCGTGACAGAACAGGGGGACGTGTAAAGACAGGCCGTGCACCGGGGACGGAACCGCCGGGGCAGAGGCCGGGGTCAGCAGTCGTGCCCGGCCGACCAGGCTCCGGCCGCCGAGCGCAGTGCGGTGAGGCAGCGGTTCACCGTCCGGCGCTCATGGCTGCCGCGCCGGATGAAGGCGACGACCCGGCGGGTGGGCCGGACGTCTCCGGTCAGCGGCACGCGGACGACGTCATGGCCTGCCGGCACCGGCACCAGACGGGGAATCAGACAGATCCCCAGGCCGTGGGAGACGAGGGCCGACACCGCGAACCAGTCGACCGCGTTGTGCGTGATCCGGGGCACGAATCCGGCGGCGGAACACGCCGAGAGCAGCAGCTGGTGCTGGTCCCGGGGGTCGCCCGCGCGCAGCCACCGTTCCTCGGCGAACGCGCCCAGCTCGACGGCTTCCTCTCCGGCGGCGGGGTGCTTCGCCGGGACCAGGAGGTCCTGCGGTTCCTCGAGCAGGACGTGCTGTTCGACGGCTTCGTCGTCGGGGGACGGCGCGTCGGCGGCCGGAATGGTGACGACGATGTCCGCGCGTCCGGTGAGCAGCAGCCGGATCCGGTCCTCCTCCGGGTCCTCCCCGATCTCCACGGTGAGGGCCGGGTACTGCTGCGCGAGCAGCGCGGCGGCCGGCGCCACGAGCCTGGACAGCGCGCTGGCCACCGCCGAGATCCTGATGCTGCCGGCCCGTTCCTCACGATGTGCTTCCAGGTCGGCTTCCGCCTGTTCCCAGTGGGCGAAGAGGACATCGCTGTGGTGGAGCAGGGTGTGTGCGGCGGCGGTGAGTCGCACCCTGCGCCCGTCGGGCTCCAGCAGCGTCACTCCCAGGTCGGCCTGCAGCTGGCGGAGTTGCTGCGAGACCGTGGACGGAGTGAGGTGCAGCGTCTCTGCCGCGGCAGTGACGGTGCCCGTCGCGCTGAGGGCGCGCAAGGTCTTCAACCGGCCGTCGATCATGTGGGACCCCCGAACAATGTCGTGCAAAAAGCTTCGATGGACTGAAACAATGTGGCTGCTGACACTGGCAGCATGACGATCTCTCGCCACGTCGACCAGACGTTTACCGCCCCTCGCTTGCCCGGTGCCGTCGGCACGGAGGCCGTCCCCCGAGGTGTGGCCCCACACGGGCGCACGCCCCATGGCCGGACGGTCATCCGCACGTCCCGGGCATCGACGTGACGGGTTCGCTGCTCGCGGGCCTCTGGGCGGGCTTCGGCCTGGCCGTTCCAGTGGGCCCTGTCGCGGTGCTGATGGTCTCCATGACGGCCCGGACCTCCTTTCGTCACGGCGCCGCCGCGGCGATGGGCGCGGCCGCCGCCGACGCCGGCTACGCGCTGGCCGCGGTGCTCGGCGGCCGTGCACTCGCGTCGGCGGTGGCCCCGGTCGCCGCTCCGTTGCGCCTGCTCGCCTCGGCCGTCCTCGTCGGCCTCGCGGCGCGCATCGTGGTGCGCGCCCTGGCAGCGCGACGGCGGGGTGCGGCGGTGAACCACCGGGCGCCCGAACGCGCTACGCCCCTGACTCCCTGCCGTGCCGGTCTCCTCTTCTTCGGCCTGACCGCGCTCAATCCGTGGCCGGCGGTCTACTTCGTCGCCCTGGTGCTCGGCCGGCAGACCCCGGGCGTCGGGGACCCCGGGCAGACCGTCGTCCATCTGACCGGCGTGGTTCTCGCCTCCGCCGGCTGGCAGTTGCTCCTCGCCGGAGGGGGCAGGCTGCTGGGCGGGTTCCTGACGGACGACCGTGGCCGCTTCGTCACGGCCATGGTGTCCGGGCTGCTGATCGCCGGGCTGTCCGTGAGTGTCGCGTTCAGCGGATGAGGGCCGCGGCGGACCAGCCCTCCGGAGCCGGGCGCCCGCGTCCCGGTGCGTTGAACCGGACCGCTCCCGGCGCGGTGAGTCGCACCGTCTGCCGGGCGCGAGCGCGGACGCCGGAGCCCGTTCGTCCGAAGTCGCCATGGGGTCATGGCCCTTCGGGCGAGCGGGCTCCGGCCGGAGGCGGCCACGGGCACGGGAACGGATGGACCCGCGGCCGGTACGGGGGGCGACCGGTCAGGCCGCCGCGAGCCGCACGATCTCCCGGGGGCGGGCCTCGCGCTCGTCGAAGTCGATGTCGAGCCCTGCCGCCGCCACAGCGGCGAACGACGCGGCGTAGTCCTCCTCGGACTCCCACTGCACGATCGAGACCACCGCCTCGTCGGACACCCAGCAGTCCGCCGACAGGCATCCCGGTGTCCGGCGGAATTCCTCGGCGACCCGGTGGACGCGGGCGATGAACTCCTCGCGGTGAGTGGCGTGCGGGTAGTGGCTCGCCACCATGCCGACCTTCATGTGTTTCTCCTGATGTTTCCCGATGGTGCGTTTCTCGCCGGGCCGATGCGCCGCCGTCGTCGGGCCGGCGGTCGGCTCGGTCAGCCGTTGCTGCAGCTCATTGCGCTGTCGCACGGTCCTGCCGTGGATGCCGGAGCCCGGCCCCCCGTGGGTCGGGCTCCGGCGTCCGGTCACATGTCGGTGCAGATGGTCTTCAGGCGATTGCCCTTGAAGGTGGCGACCTGGACTCCCGCCTCGAAAATGCCGCGATCGGACTTGGCGCTCGTCCACCACGACTTGTTGGCTCCGTCCCCGACGGCCTTCCGCCAGCGGCCGTAGGTGCGTCGCCCGTTGACGTCCTCGATGACGAATCGAATCCTTGCGTGGCGCCCGTCGGCCTGGAGGTCCGCCAAGCCCAGTTGGACGACGAGAGTCTGGCCGGGGTCGCTCCAGTTGTGGATGACCGCGTCCCCGGATGCGCCGGACGGACTCTCCGGTGTCGCGCAGCCTCGGTACTCGGGTTCCGGATCGCCCGCGGCCCGCGCCGTGGGCCTTCCGTCGTGCGGTGTCGCGGCCTGCGCGGGAACTCCTGCCAGGACGGCCGTCCCCGCCGCGGCGACGGCCACCAGCCGGACGGCCCTCGTGGTGATCTGCACTGCCGATTCCTCCCGTTCGTCCTCCGGAGGACGGCCGCGTGGCGGCGGCTCAGTGGAACCGGCCGGTCGCCCGCACCATCTCCCGGAGGAAGGTGTGCATCCCCTCCCGAACAATGATGGCGCCCGGCCCCGGGCGGAGAATCCGCCCTTGGGCGGAGCCCGGGCCCTCCGCCCTCCGCCAAATGGGCGAGGCGCTTTGACGAAAGTCCGGGGCGGCCGACCGGCGCGACGCCCCGGACGGCGTGCCCCGGTCCGGCGCCCCGGGCGCCCGCGAGCCCGGCAGGCCCCGCCACGGCACCCGCCGCCGTCGGTCGCCGCGGGCTCTCCGGGTCCGCGGTGCGGCTGCCGCCGACCGGTGCGGTCCTCCGCCTAGTCTCTGCTCCGTGACGTGGTTGCGAGCGCTGCGGGAGGTCGTGCGTTCCGGGCTGACGGTCGAGCGGACGCGGCTGGAGCCGCTGATCGCCCTGCGTGCGGCAGCGGGCGTGGCGATCGTGATCGGGCTCGCGCTGTGGCTCGACTCCCCGGCGTACGCCGCGTCGGCCGCGTTCGGCGCGTTCTCCGCGGGCTCCTCGACGTTCCAGCGCAGCTGGCGTCCGCGCAAGGTGATCGCGCTGGCCGCGGGCGCCGGTCTGGGGATCAGCACCTTCGTCGGCTACGTCGCGTCGGGGCACACCGCGACGTTTCTGCTGCTGCTCGCCGCCTGGGCGTTTCTCGCCGGGATGGCCTGGGCGGTCGGCTCGACCGCCGGGATCGTCGCCACCACGACGGTCGCCATCATGATGGTGACCGTCACCCTGCCCACCAGCGTTCAGGGGGCGTTGGAGCACGCCGGGGTCATCGCCTTCGGCGGCCTGGTGCAGGCGACGCTGATCCTGCTGTTCCCCATCCGGCGGTGGGGCGCGCACCGTGACGCGCTCGCCGACGCGCTCGCCGCGATGGCGGACTACGCCCGGCGGCTGCGCCACGACCCCACGGCCGCCTTCGGTCCGGAGCCGATGATGACGGCGCGCAGCGCGGCCGCCGTCACTCCGTCCCAGGCACGCACCCGGCCGTCCGTCCTGCACGGGCCCCGCGGCCTGGCGGAACACATCCGTCCGGCGCTCGCCGCCGTCGCCGACCCACGCGTCGGGGCCGCGGCGGAGGGCCCGGAACGGGACCGGGCGCGGGAACTGCTGAACGCCGCCGCGGACGTCCTGGACGCCGCCGCCCGTTCCATCCGGCACGGCACCCCGGTCGAGGTACCGGCCGAGGCCATGCAGCCCCTGCTGATCGACGCGGGCGACGAAGTGCTGACGGGGCCGGCGCGGCAGGCCGCGATCACCCTGGCGGACCTGCTCATCGAAGTCCTGGACACCGCCGACAGCGGCATGTCGCACCACGAATCCGCGTTCGCCGGGGAAGCGCAGCTGATCCGCCCGACCATGTTCCGGCTGGTGCCGGTCGTGCTCGGCGCGGTGCGCCGGGAACTGCACCGTGACTCGCGCGTGCTGCGGCACGCGGTCCGTCTCGCGGCCGTGGCCGCTCTCGGCTACCTGCTCGGCACGGCGCTCCCGCTGGGCCACGGCTACTGGGTACCGGTCACCTCGGTGATGGTCATGCGGCCGGACTTCCACCAGACGTACGCCCGTGCCGTGGCCCGGTTCACCGGGACCCTGGTGGGTGTCGGGCTGGCCACCGCGGTGGTGCAGGTGGCCCACCCGGGGGCCAATGTGTCCGGCGGACTGGCCGTGGTGTCGGCCGCGTTGATGTACCTGCTGATGCGCACCGGATACGTGGCCTCGCAGTCCTTCGCCGCGGCGTATGTGGTCCTGCTGCTCGGCATGGCGGGCGAGGCGTTGCAGCAGACGGTGCGGGACCGGCTGCTGCTGACCCTGCTCGGCGGGGTGCTGGCGATGCTGGCGTATGTGCTGCTGCCGGCCTGGGAGACACCGCAGTTGCTGGACCGGCTGGCGGACTATCTCACCGCGAACGGCCGCTATGCGGCGGCGGTCGTCCGCAGCTTCGCCGAGCCCGACGACCGGCGCCTCGCGGACGTGCGCCACACGCTGCTGGCGAGCCGCGAGGCCAACGCCACCTGGGACGAGTCGCTGCGCCGGGCCAAGCAGGAACCGGTCCGGCACCGGGGCCTGAACCGCAGGGAGGCGGAGGAGGCGCAGGAGGCCCTCGAATCGCTGGGGCGGGCCGCGATGCTGCTGGAGACCCATCTGCCGGAACACGGGGCGCGCCCGGTCCGCGAGGCCGCGCGCTTCGCCGATGCCCTGGAGGCGGACACCGCCCAGGCGGCGCGGGCCGTTCGGGAACGGCGGAATCCCGACTGGCGCCGGGTCGAGGACGCACTCGACGCCTGGGAAAGCGACGGCGACGGCGGCGATCCGGTGGTGCGGCGCGGGGCGGAACTCCTGCTGGGCGCCCTGGAGGAACTGGCGGCCGCGGTCGCCAGAACACCGCTGGAACGGGATGTCGAATCGTCCCGGGAGCAGTGAGCAGGGAACATCCGAGCCGCCGGGCCGGGGCCCCTGCGGGGGCTCCTGGGCACGGTGGTCAACGCATCCCGGGCAGGTGACGCAGTTCGCCGACCTTCATCAGCCGAGCGAGCAGCAGGTACACCGCCGTCGTGGTGAGCACTCCGGCGGCCAGCGCCGCCATGGTCGGCCCCGTACCGGTTCCCAGCCCGGTGCACCCACGGGCCGCGGCCCACCCCAGCGCCGCGGCCGGTCCGGCGGCGCACAGCAGCTTCCCATAGGTGCGCCGCAGCGCTCCGTCGTCGATGCGACCGTCGAGTCTCCTGCGCAGCAGGCGGGCCGTGAGGACGAGTCCGGCGAGGTGGGAGAGCGTGTAGGCGCCGGCCATCCCGACCACGGCCCAGCGCGCCGGCAGCAGGAGGTGGCATGCCGTGGCCAGCGCAATGTCGACCACGGCGATCCAGGCGGCCATGAGGAACGGCGTGCGCGTGTCCTCGAAGGCGTAGAAGCCGCGCAGCATCAGGTACTGAGCGGAGAACGGGATGAGTCCGAGCCCGAACGCCTGGAGCATCTGGCCCAGCGGACGGGCCGATGCGGCATCCGCCGCCCCATGGGCGAACAGCAGCGCCGATATCAGTGGCCCCAGGGTGAGGAAGAGGAAGGCGGCCGGCACGATGACGACGCCGCTGATCCGCAGCGCCCGGGAGAGGTCGGCGCGCAGATCCCGGATGCGTCCTTCGGCGGCGGCCCGGCTCATACGGGGCAGCAGCGCCGTCACCAGGGACACGGTCACGATCGACTGCGGCAGCATCCAGATGGTCTGCGCGTAGGTGTAGGCCGTGTAGCCCGCTCCGGCCCGGGGCAGCTCCTGGTCGGCGGCGTTGGCATAGTTCGTGACCACGGTCAGGGCGACCTGATTGGCCAGGACGAACAGCAAGGTCCACTTGGCCGCGTGGACGCTCTTCCCCAGGCCGGTGCCGCGCCAGTCGAACCGTGGCCGGAACCGGAAGCCTGCCGCCCGCGCGAAGGGGATGAGCGCGAGGGCCTGCACGGCGATGCCCGCGGTCGTCCCGATCCCGAGCAGCCGCACGTGGGCACCGGTGATGTCCTCCACCCGGTCGGGGACCGTCATCAGCCCCAGATAGGCGGCGAACATGCCGACCAGCACGACATTGTTCAGCACCGGAGTCCACATCATCGCGCCGAACTTCTCGCGGGCGTTCAGAATCTGGCCGTAGATACCGAACAGGCCGTAGAAGAAGATCTGCGGCAGCAGGAACCGGGCGAAGGTCACGGTCAGTTCGAAGGCCTCGTGCCGCTCCGGACTGTCCCGCATGTACAGGCCCACGATCTGCGGCGCCGCCCAGACGGCCAGTGCCGTCCCCACCGCCAGGACGCACACCACGAGCGTCACCAGACGCTGCTCGTACGCCCGTCCGCCATCCGGCTGCGTCGTCCGGGCACGCACCAGCTGCGGCACCAGCACGGCATTGAGCGCGCCACCGATCAGCAGCGTGTACAGGCTCGTGGGCACCGTGTTCGCCGTGTTGTACGTGCTGGCGAGCAGTCCGGTGCCCAGCGCCGCGGCCTGCAGTACCTGGCGGATCAGCCCCGTCGCCCGTGACACCACCGTGCCCAGGGCCATCAGGAGGGACGAGCGCGCCGGCCCTCCGTTGCCCCTGCTCCCCGAGGCGGCGTCCCGCCCCCTTGTCCGGTGCTCCAACGGAGCAGTCTGCGCTGCGGTGTTCGCCCCCTCGACCATGCCGCCAACCTACGTCCCCGCGGTCCCCCGGCAGTCATGCGCCCCGCGGTTCTCCGCGGTCGTGCAACGACGCCTCGGCCGGGGCCCCTTTCCAGGACCCCGGCCGAGGCGTCTGCCGCACATGCCCGCGTGCCGTGTCGCGGGACGAGCCGGGCGCTCCTCTCAGGCGGTACCAGGCCTCAGCCGGCCTTGCCCTCGTCGACCTCCAGGGCCGCCGCCAGCCCCGCGAGGTTGGTCCGGACGTCCTTGGCCGACTGGGAGCACTCGGCGCTCGGCTCGCGGGTCTTGGCGCACTTGGCGACCCGGTAGGTGACGCGTGCGCCGTCCATGGCCTCGGTCTTCGCCGTGGCGGTCGGGTAGACCTCGGCCCCGCCGAGCGTCTGGAGCTGGCCGGAGAGCTTTCCGACGACACCCATGGTGGTGTCGATCGTCCGGGCACAGGCCTGTGTGGTGGGGGTGCTGCAGGTCTTCCAGTCCAGCGTGCCGCTCAGGCTGCGGATCTTCTTGCCCCAGGCGTCGGCCATGTGGCCTGCCTTCGGCGTGGGTACGGCCGCCTCCTTGCCGACGGCGGGCCTGGCGTGCGAGCCTCCGTCCCCGTTGTCGCCGGATGCGCCGCCGCATGCGGTGACGGTCGTGGCGGCGAGCAGGAGCAGCAGGGCTGCTGCGGTAGAACGCATGGGTGTCCCCCAGAGTGCTGTGGATGCGGTGAGCGTACGCCACCCGGGGACGCCGGTCTTCCGGTACCCACCGGACACACCGAACGCGCCGACCTCCCCACCGCTCCGGCCTCGCACACGCCCCCTGGGTGGGGAACAACGGTTCGCGGGCAAGGCGGAGTTCGGGTGTCCGCTCGTCGCAGGCCCTCGGGCGCGGCGGGTTCCGTCGCCACATCCCGTGACCGCCCGCGCCCCATGCTGTTCACGCCCCGTTACTGTTCGCGCCCCGTGGCTGCCGCGCCCTGTGCCCCGTCATCGCGGTGTCTCGTCACCGCCGAAGGCACCGGGCCGGAGGGCTTCCGGGGCGGAAGGCCTCCGGCCCGGGCGCGGGGCGGCTCAGCGCCGCAGGGCCCACTTCTGCACGGACTCCAGCGGACCGGTGGAGAACCTGCGCAGCCACAGCGTGGAGCCGATCATGAGGAAGGCGCACACCCCGGCCCACAGCCCCATCACCCACCAGGGGCTGCCGGAATCTCCCCAGCGAGCGGCGAGGCCGAGTCCGATGCCGTAGCAGAGCAGCATGGACAGCAGGTTCTGCAGCACATAGGAGGAGAGGGCCGTCCGGCCGACGGAGGTCAGACCCGTGGTGAGCAGGCCCGGACGCCGCACCCGGCCCACGACCGCACCGATCAGACCGATGTAGCCGACCGCCATCAGCGGAGCGGCGCAGTACCGGCCCAGCAGGAAGAAGTCCTGGCCGCCCACGGCGGTTGCCACGGTGAGCGGTGCCCCGAGGCCCAGGCCCCAGCCGAGCATCCGGGCGCGGATCCGCCGGCCCGTCTCGTCCATCCCGAACGCGCCCGCCCGGAACAGCCGTACGCCGAGCAGGAACAGGAAGACCAGGAGCCCGAAGGAGAGCACGGGCTCCAGGCGCAGTGCGAGGGCGTTCTCCAGCCGGAAGGCGATCTGGTCGGGGTAGCTCCCGTGCGCGTACAGGTCGACGACCCGCTGGGACACACCGCCCCCGCTGCCGTCTTCGTTCCGACCCGCCCCGGCCAGCAGCGCGGTGAACGCTCCCATCAAGGCCAGGTGCAGGCCGGCCGCCCACCACATGACGCGGCGTCGTGTGCGTTCGGACCGGGCCAGCAGCCGGGCGACGAGGAGTGCGGTGACCGCGTACCCCATCAGCACGTCCCAGGCGAAGACGAGCACGAAGTGCACGGTGCCCTCGGCGAACAGGAACAGCGCCCGCCACCGGTAGCGGCCCGGCCAGGGCTGTCCGCGCCGGGCGGCGGAGTCGAACTGGATCGCGAGGCCGACGCCGAACAGGATCGTCAGCATCGAGAGGAACTTCCCGTTCGCCACGAGCTGGAACAGGCTCTCGGCCGCCGCCGCTACGGACCCGTAGCCGGCGTGCCCGGCGCCGTTCTGCAGGATCCCCCACTCGGCGCCGGGACCGACGAAGATCCATACGTTGGTCATCAGCGTGCCGAGAATCGCGGTCCCGCGCAGTACGTCGAGCAGGGGGAGCCGGCCGCCGCCGGTACCGGGAGAACGGGTCGGTGAGCGCAGGGTCTGGGTCATGCCTTCATCGTCGATGCGTCCCGGCCGGCATTCCTCGTGAGCGCAGACGAACTGCACTACATCGAAAGATGCATCCGGCGGGAGAGAAGCTTCCTTCTGCGGTCGGAGGGGGCGGGCTTCGGCCCGACCACGGGCGACAGGCCTGTCCGTTGCTTCCGGACCTCGGCCGTGCACAGAGCACTTGGGTCTCGGCGGAGCACGACGGCAGTCCCGCGGGGTTCTGCCTGCCCGTCCGGAAAGCCGGAAGTCGGAAGCTTTGCATGACCCGCCACACCCCGTTAGCGTGACCACACCCTTAATGCGCCCCTTGGGGCGTTAGTGAAGGACCCGCCATCTGCACGGCACGAAGGCCCCCCTTCCCGGGAAGGCCCGCCTCTTCCCGACCGGAGACACAGGAGCAGCCGTTTCCATGCGCATTGTTCACGGAGCGGTACTCGCTCCCCTGACGACTCTGGGGATCGGCGGCCCGGCCGCCGGCCTCGTCGAACTGCGGGACCTCGCGGACCTGCCCGACGTCGTGGCGTACGCGCGGCAGGAGATGGACCGCCGCGGCCCGCCGGTCGTCCTCGGGCACGGCAGCAACGTCCTGGTGCACGACGCCGGATGCTCCGCTCCCGTCCTGCGGATGATCAACCGGGGGGTCCACTGGTCGGGGGCACGGGACGAGGACCGGGTGCAGGTCGAAGTCCAGGCAGGGCATCCACTGGCGGACCTGGTCGCCGCCACGGTCGCCGAGGGCCTCACGGGCCTGGAGATGCTCACCGGCATCCCCGGTACGGTCGGCGCCGCTCCGGTCCAGAACGTCGGCGCCTACGGCCAGGAGGTGTCCGACACCCTTGTCGAGGTGCGGGCGTGGGACTGGCGGCTGAACCGGCAGGTCACCCTGCCGGCGGCGCAGTGCGAACTCGGCCACCGCACCAGCGTGTTCAAACGCTCCCGGCGCCGGCTCCTGCTGAGCCTGGTGTTCTCGCTGCGGCGCTCCGCGCTGAGCGCGCCCGTCCGGTACCGGCAGGTGGCCGACGCGCTCGGCGTTCCGCCGGGCAGCCGCGTTCCCCTGGCCGAGGCGGCTCGCGCGGTGCTCGCGGTGCGTCGCACCAAGGGCATGGTGCTGGGCTCGTCGTTACACGATGAACGTTCGATCGGCAGCGTGTTCCTCAGCCCGGCGGTCCCGCCCTCCCGGGCCGGCGAACTGCGCTCGGCCGGCGCCCCGGTGAACCGTTTCCCCGACGGCTCGACCCGGGTGAGTGCGAGCCGGCTCATCCGGGACGCGGGCTTCGGGCTCGGCAGTCCGGTCGTCGGCGGCGTGCGGATCTCCGCGCTGCACCCCACGCTGGTCGCCGGGGACGGTGCCACGGCCGCCGACTTCGCCAGGGCCGTCGACATCGTGCGGCGCCGCGTCCTGGACCGCACCGGAGTGCTCCTCTCCCCCGAGATCGACTATCTCGGGGACTGGGAGCCCCCTTCCCGGCTCCGTCGGCTCCGGGCGGCGGGACCGGGCCCGGCTCCCGCCGCCGGTGAGAGCTGACGAGGCACCGGCGCCTCAGGAGGCGCCGAGCACTCGGCGGCGTGCCCGGGAACGGCCGGCATGCGGTGATTCCGTCGGCGAGCGGGACAGGTCACGGCTCCAGCCACCCAGGGGCGGCTGGAGCCTGCCGGGCATGCCCCCGGACGGATCAGCCGGCCGACGAGCCGTCCGGGCGAAGCGGACTCCGGCGCCTGCCGGGCGGAACAAACCGCGTCATGGCTGGTCGACCAGCAACGAGACGACGGCGTTGAGCGTGACCCCGATGCCGATGCCGCCGACGGTCCAGCCCAGGGCGCGGGCACTGTTCCTCGTCAGCCAGTCGTTGACCCGGCGCAGCACCGGATCGGCCCGGTGGTGGGCGGCGAACCGTGCCACTGCCAGCACGATCGCCGGGAGCGTCATCACGACGCAGTAGCCGGCGAGGACGGCGCCGGTGAGGGGCACCGTGATATCCGCTTCGGCGATCAGCCCCACCGCCGCGAGGTAGGGCAGCATCGTGGCGGCCTCCAGCCCAACGGCCGTCATGGCCAGGCCCATCAGCCCACCGACACCCCCGTCTCCCGACATGGCCCGGGCCCGCCAGCGGCGCACGCGGCCCGGGGTGTCGTCCTGGCGCCGGGCCCTGGCCTCCAGCCAGTAGCTCCAGGCGATGACGAGGACACCGAGGACGAGCTGGCCGAGCCGCAGGTGGGTCGCCGGTATTCCGTCGAGGGCTCGCCGGGCGGCCTCGAGGGCGGCGTCGGCACCGAGCGTCAGCAGCACCCCTATGCAGAAGTAGGCCCCGGCCACGGTGGCCAGATAGGCCACGATGCGGCCCGGGCGCAGCCTGCCGGGCGTCAGCAGTAACCAGACGGGTATGAGAAGCGTCCCGAAGCTGGCGCTGTCCAGCAGGGCGAGGCCCACCAGCGCCGCGGTCAGTGCCCCGCTCATCGAGCCGCACCCCCGTCGAAGAGCCGGTCGACGTACTGTGTCAGCGCTGCCCGCAGGGCCGCCGGTTCGAACCTCGTACCGGTGGCGGCGTGGTGCAGACACAGTCCGTCCACGAACGCGACCAGCGCGGCGGCTTCGGCCGCGGTATCGGTACCGGCAGTGAGCTCTCCGGCTCGTTGCGCGCCCGCCAGCGCTTCGGCGACACCGTCCACCATGCGCAGGGTCGCGTCCTGATGGACGGCGGCCATCCGCGGATCGCTGAGCGAGGCCTGAATGAGGCTCAGCCAGACCCGCAGTTCATCACGGCGTTCCGGGTCCAGCGGCAGGAAGGTCTCCAGCAGCCGCACGACGGTCCCCCGCACCGGGAGGCTCACGGCGACCTGCTGCACCCGCTCCTCGGAACGCCGGTAGACGTACTCGACGCCGAACCTCAACAACTCGTCCTTGGTGCGGAAGTAGCGCTGCACCAGCCCCACCGACACCCCCGCCCGCTCCGCCACGTCCGCCAATGTCGCCCTCGCCAGCCCGCGCTCGGCGACGACGCGCACCAGCGCGGCGGCGACCTGGTTCCGGCGGACGTCGGCATCTGCATGTCTCGTCATGAAAAAATAGTGCCACATTATTTCTATGCCCAGTAACCCCTTTTGACAGTGAGTGGAGGGGACGACGCACCATCCGGGATGAAACACGGTCAGCGTTCGTGAAGCGGCAGCGTTGATGGAGCGGTGAGTGCTGACGGACGAGTCAGCGTTGATGGGCCGGGCAGCATTGATGGACCGACTGTGCTGATGGGCCGATCAACGTTGATGGAGCTGCCACATCGCCAGTGCGTCGTCGTGTCGGCTCAGGCGGCACACGGCATCGGTGAGAGAGCGCCGCTCGGTGAGCTCGTAGAAGAGGAACAGCGGGGCGAACACGCCCGCATAGCCTTCCGGGTAACCGCTGGGTGCGATGAACGCACGTGCGCCGATGTCGAGGAAGGCATCGGCCAGGTCCGGACGACCGGTCCCGCATCCGGTGGCGAGTACGACGCTGCCGGGCAGTCGGAGGTGTCCGCGCACCACGCCGGGGCCGATGGAGCCGTTGAACGGCTGGGCTCCGGCCAGGGCATCGGGGACCTCGTCCATGAGGATGCGCCCGTCGCCCCCGTGGCCGGCGATGATGACATACGGCGCGACCGGCCGGTTTCCGCCGAGCGCGGCCACCAGATGGCGGGGCTGGCCGACCGGCAGATAGTTGACCCGGACGCCGAAGACTTCCAGTCCGTCGCGCAACGGGCGCGCCGTGTCGTCCCCGATGTCGATCAGATCGATCTCCGTCCAGGCCAGGTGCCCCGCCTGGATCTCGCGCGACCGTGAGGCGGTCTGCTCGGCGAGCCATCGTGCCTCTTCGTCATCCGTCGTCACCCGGCCAGCGTGCCACTGACGTCGCCGCACCGGCCGACAAGACGCCCTGATCCGGCCACACCACCGCCGGCTCACGGAGGTGTGGTCACGGGCTCGGCGCAGGTTCCGCACCGCCGGGCGGTGACTGCACCCGCGGGGAGTCCGGAATACGCTTGTCCGCCCTTCCCGCGCCGCACTACCGTGCCGGCGTGGATCTCTTCTCGCGCTCGTGGGCGGCGTTGCGCACAGCGGTCGCCGAACTGCCGGACCAGGCTTTCGAGCGGCCGTCCGGCTGTGCCGGCTGGCTCGTGCGGGACCTCGTGTGCCACCTGATCATCGACGCCCAGGACGTCCTGATCACCCTTGCCACCCCCGCCGATGCGGAACCGACCGTCGACGCGGTGACGTACTGGCGCGTGGAGGACCGTCCGCCGACCGGCGAGGACCCGCTCGACGCGCTGACCGTCCGGCTCGCCGCCGCCTACGAGGAACCGGGCCTGCTCACGTTCCACCTCGACGACGTCGGCTCCGCGGCAGGGCGCGCCGCCGGACTCGCCGGCCCCGGCCACCGGGTGAGCACCCGCGACGAAGTCCTCACCGTGGACGACTACCTCACCGCGTACGTCCTGGAATGGACCCTGCACCACCTCGACCTGATCGCGCACCTCCCGGACGCGACCGAGCCGCCCGCGGAAGCCCTGGCCCGGTCCCGGGCGCTGCTGGAGGAGATCGCCCACGCCGCGTTCCCCGCGTCGTTCACCGACAAGGACGTCCTCCTGGTCGGCACCGGCCGCCGCGCACCGACCGAAGCGGAACGGGCCGAACTCGGAGAGCTGAGCTCGAGACTGCCGCTCGTCCTCGGCTGATCCGCCTGCAGGGCCCGTCCCGGGTGAGTGATTCGGGGCTCCCGGCTCACCTGTTCCAGAGGGACGCGCCGCCGCCGGGATCGCTCAGGCACGCTCGACCTGGCTCCGTGCCGCGGTGCCGACCGCTCCACCGGCCGGGGACCTCAGCATGTCGGCGAGTTCGGCGGCTGGGCCAGTGGTGCTGCGGGGATGGAGGACTTCCACGCGATGCACGATCCGGGGCGCGGAGATCGGGACAGCGGTGGTGCCCGGCAGACCGGCGGCCGCGGGCAGGGCCAGTGCGGTGAGCCCGCCTCCGGCGGCCACCAGAGCGCCGAGCCCCCTGATGTCGTTTCCGGTGTAGTGGAGTTGATGCCCGAAGCCGTCGGTCCGGGCCGCGGCCCGGAGATGGCTCAGCGGCACGGCGGCGTCCGGGGCGTCGATCCAGCGGGCGTCCGTGAGGTCGCCGAGCCGCAGTGCGGAGCGGCCGGCGAGCGGGTGGGCCGTGGGCAGCAGAACCGCCAGGGGCTCCTGGGCCACGGCGAAAGCCGTCAGGGGCCCGGTGTCGGGGAGCGGCAGGGGGTCACTGGGGGCGCCCGCGCCATCGACCAGGGCCAGATCGGCCGCTCCGGTCAGCACCTCCCGCAGCGCCTCGTCACGCCCGCACACCCGTACCGAGGCGGTGAGTTGCGGGGCCGCCGTGCGGACGCGGACCATCGCGTCCGCGGCGGCGGGCGTCAGCGCACCGGGGGTGCAGGCCACGGCGAGCCGTCCGGGGCGCAGTTGTCGCAGCCGTGCGATGTCGACGCGGGCCGCGTCCAAGCGGAGCAGCAGCGAGCGGGCGTGCTCCAGCAGGCGTGTGCCCGCCTCGGTCGGCGCCACCGGACGACGGGTGACCAGGGCGGTCTCCAGGTCGGTTTCGAGGGCGGCGATGTGCTGCGAGACGGCGGACTGGGTGTAGCCGAGCGCCCCGGCCGCGGCGGAGAAGGATCGGTGGTCGACCACGGCGACGAAGGTGCGGAGTTGCTGGGGATCCATGGGTATCAGTGTTGCTGATGGCCGGTGCGCAGATCATCGTTGGACGCGATGCAGCGGGGCGGCTCAGGATGGCCGCATGACCCATACCGCTCGCGTCGCCCTCGTCGGCGACCGCTCCCCGCACGTCCGTTCCCACACGCGCATTCCGGGACTGCTCGACGCCCTGCGCGAGCACGACGGCCTGGATCTGGACGCCTATTGGATCCCCACCGAGGACGCGGCCGACACCACGGCCATGGCCTCGTTCGACGCGGTCTGGGTGCTGCCCGGCAGCCCCTACCGCAGCGAGGCCGGGGCGCTCGCGGCCATCCGCACCGCCCGTGAGCACCGCATTCCGTTGCTCGGCACCTGCGGCGGTTTCCAGCATGTGCTGCTCGAATACGCCCGCACCGTGTGCGGGCTGGAAACGGCGGGGCACGCCGAGAACGCGCCGGGCACGGCAGCGGGGGACGCGGTGGTGGTGCCGCTCGCCTGCTCCCTGGTCGGCCACGAGGGCACGGTCGCACTGGCCGCGGGATCCCGGGCCGAACAACTCCTCGGCACCGAGTCCGTGGAGCGCTACCACTGCACCTACGGTGCCAGCCCGGACCACGTGGACCTGCTCGGCGCGCACGGGCTGTGCTTCACCGGGACCGACGCGGACGGCGACGTACGGATCGCGGAGCTGCCGGGCCACCCGTTCTTCCTCGCCACCCTCTTCCAGCCGGAACTCGCCGGCGACGGCGGCCGCGCACACCCCCTCATCCGCGGCCTCGCGGCCGCGGCCGTCAGGCACGCGGGGGTGGCGGCATGACCGCTGCACCAATCCGCTGATCACCTGCGGTCACCCCGCCGCTCGCGACCGGCCGGACCTCCCTCCCCCGCCCCACGACACATGGCCGGGCCATCCTGAGACACTGTCCTCGTGACGGTCACTCCTCGCGCGCCGGAAGCCATCACCCCGGACCCGCCCGGGGACACCCCCCGGCCCCTGCTCACCCAGTCCTGGCTGGATCTCGCGTTCCTCCACTGGGCGGCCGATCAGGACGATGTGGCGAGGCTCCTGCCGGCCGGGACGGTTCCCGACACGCTGAACGGCGTCACCTACGTCGGGCTCGTGGCCTTCCGGATGCACCGGGTGGGCTGGTTCCGTCTCCCCGGCATCCCCTATCTGGGCACCTTTCCCGAGACCAACGTCCGGCTGTACTCGGTCGACGAGCACGGCCGCCGCGGTGTGGTCTTCCGCTCGCTCGACGCCTCCCGGCTGATCCCGGTGGCGGTGGCCCGCGCGGCCTTCCGGCTGCCCTACCTGTGGTCCCGGATGGCCGTCGAGCGCGACGGCGACACCCTCACGTACACCAGTACGCGGCGCTGGCCGGGGCCCCGCGGGGCACACAGCCGGATCGCGGTACGCGTGGGCGAGCCGGTGGCCGAACCGACCGAGCTGGAGCACTTCCTGACGGCGCGCTGGGGCATGCACAACGACTTCTTCGGGCGATCCGTGTACTTGCCGAACACCCACCCGCGCTGGTCCCTGCACCGCGCCGAACTGCTCGCCTGCGACGATGAGTTGATACGGGCTGCGGGACTACCGGCCCCCACCGGGGCGCCGGTGAGCGTGCTGTACTCACCGGGCGTGCCCGTGCGCTTCGGCCGCCCCGCACGGCCGGGCCGGATCCCCACACCCTGACACCGGGTGGCCACCCGAGGGCCCGTTCCCGGTCGGCCACGTGCACCAGCACCAACCGGGCGTGAACGAGGTCGAATCCGCTCCCCGGCGGCTCCTCCCGGCCCACGTCGTGGCGCAGCACCTCGATGCTGCTGAGGGGCCACCTGAAGCGCTCGGCCGGTGCCGATGCTCGAGGACGGTCGCTGTCGGAGTGAGGCGAGCCGGTCGGTTTCCCGAAGCAGGTGTGGTCACCGACGGAGCGCTCGCCGGTCACAGCGGGGGCAGAGACCGCCGCCGGTTCTGAAGGCGCTCCTTGGTCCTGTCGCGTTCACCAGCCCGCTCAGCCCCGACGAGGAGGTTTCCGGCCGGACGCAGCCGCGTCGCTCCTCAGCCGGAGTCGTTCCACGGACCACGCCCCCAGGCCCACCAGAACGGCCGCTCCGGCCGCGTAGACCGGCAGCCACAGGGTCGTCGTGGCGGACAGGCAGTCGGCAACGGCCTCATGGGCCTGGACGTCCTGTGCGTGCGACAGGGCGGCACCGTCGCGACCGGCCAGGTTCGCGAGGGCTGCCTCCGTCCGGATGCTCTCGTAGGTGCCCAGCGCAACACACCTGTCGCGGGTCCCCGGCATCGGGAACAGCCACGCCCAGCGCTGCAGCATGGGCGCCAGGGCGATCGCCACACACAGGCCGACGACCAGCGAATACGCCACCAGATTCCGCACGTAAGCGGACCTGAGGCCGGGCATCCACGTCGGCAGCCGGTAGAAGGAGAAGATCACCGCGAGGAGCGTCACTCCGATGTACGTGGCGAACCACTGCCAGGAACCCTGCGCGAGGGTGGCCGTCAGCACGGCGGCGAGTGCGATGCCGATGACCCCCGGCTGACCGGGAGCGTCGGAGCCCGCCCCGGTGGATGACGAACTCCGGGCCGCTCGAGTGCTGTGATCGTCCACGGTCCTCCTGCCTGGTTCGGCATCAGCATCCAGGTCCGTCGTGTCCTCGGCCCGAAGCCATGCCGGACCGGAGGGAAAGCCTGGCCCGGTTGGCGGGATTTCCGCCGTCCCGGAGGCCTCGCGCCGAGCTCGCCCGTGCACGGACCGTCGTCTCGGCTTCCAGCGCCTGTGGCCGGTCCGCCTGCGGCCGGTCGCGTCGGCAGCGTGCGGCTGGAAGCGACCGTCAGCGTCGGGTGCGTTCGGTGTCTCCGTCGCTGCGGCGTGGTGTCGTCGCCCAGGACGGGCGCCAGGCTGTCTCGGGGAGCGACGCCAGGCTTCCGAAGTGGTTGATGATGGCTCGGAGTCCTGGGTGGGGACTCGCTCGAGGGAGGATGAGCGAGAGCGGGTAGGCGAGCGCAGGATTCACGATCGGGATGCGGCGCAGGTCGTGGTTGGTCGGCCAGATGTACCGGTCGCGCGAACCCACGAGGGTGGCCACGTCTGCGGAGTCGGCGAGGATGTCGAGGAGTACCTCGTTGCCGAAATTCGGGCCCGCGGCGTCGATGCGGAGGTCGAACTCGGTGGCGAGCTGATCGTAGAACGCTGCCCATTCGCTGCGCGGTGCAATGCCCGGCACCCAGATCCGGTGGCGACGCAGCTGGGACGGTATCAGTGTGCGTGCGGAGGCGAGCGGGTGCCTCGGGCCGACGAGGAGTTCCAGCGGGGAGTCGAAGGCGTGGATCATCTGCACCTCGCGCGGCAGTGCGGCCGGGTCGGTGACCGAGCGGAACGAGGCGTCGATGTCGCCTGCTTGGACGGCGGAGACCGCCATGCGCGGGTCGTCGACCCTGAGGGTCACCACGTCGAGGTCGGTTCCGGGATGCGACCGCCAATAGTCGTGCAGGACGACGGCCTGCGCCGATCGCAGGCCGAGAACGTCGATCCGCAGGGCCCGCGAGCCCGGCCTGATCGCGGTGACGGCGCGATCGACACCCGTAACGATGTTCCGGGCGTGCGGGAGGAAAGCCTGGCCGTCGAGTGTCAGCTCGACCCCGCGGGCGGTGCGGGTGAACAACCGGACGTCGAGTTCGCGCTCTAGGGCTGCGATCCGCTTCGACACTGCCTGTTGCGTTACGCCGAGCTCGTCAGCCGCGTGGTGCAGCCGTCCGAGTTCGGCCGCGCGGACGAACGATCGCACCGCCTCGGTATCCATAGAGCCAGCGTAAACATGCCCAACTGATGGTTGTGGCTCACCCGGGAGCCGGTTGTTTGCTCCCGGGACAGTGCGGCCGGTGTGATGCAGGGACTCGAACATCGGTTGTCGCGAGGGAGTCGCATGCGCGTGCAGTTGGGGCGCAGTTTCGGTTGGCTGTGGTCGGCCTATGCCGTCAGTACCTACGGTACGTGGATCGCCTTCGGCGCGTTCCCGCTGATCGCGGTTCGGGTGCTGCACTCGCCGGCCTTCGCCGTGTCGCTCCTGGAGGCGGCCGGGCCTGCCGTCGCGGCGATGGCTGCGTTCTCGCTCGGGCCGTGGGTCGAGCACCGGGCCAAGCGTCCGGTGATGATCGCGGCGGACCTGATCCGGTTCGTCGCGTTGGGAAGTGTTCCGGTCGCGTACGTCCTCGGCTTGCTGTCCTACGGCCAACTGCTGGTCGTCTCGGTCCTCTCCGGGACCGCGAGCATCGCCTTCACTGCCGCATCCGGCGCGTATCTGAAGCATCTCGTCCGTGGCGATCACCTCCTGGTGGCGAACGGGAGATTCGAGGGGACGAGTTGGATGGCGACGGCGACGGGCCCGCCCCTCGGTGGTGCACTGACCGGGTTGCTCGGCCCGGTCATCACCGTCATGGCCGACGCCCTCAGCTACCTGCTGTCCGCGCTCGGGGTTCTCCGCATCCGCGGAGGCGACGTCGCCGCACCTCGCGACCGGGCCACCGGGGTGCGCGGAGCCGACCTGCTCGGGGGCTGGCGGTTCATCCTCCGCGACCGCGTACTGAGGCGCCTGTTCCTCAACTCGGTCCTGGTCAGCGGCCTCATCATGGCCACCGTCCCGCTGCTGTCCGTCCTCCTGCTGGGCCAGTACCACTTCCCCGCCTGGCAATACGGCCTTGCCTTCGGCATCCCGGCACTCGGCGGTTTCGTGGGCGCCCGCCTGTCCGCGCGCCTGGTGACCCGCTACGGCCGGCACCGGGTCATGATTCTCTCCGGTTGGCTGCGCTCGTTCTTCCCTCTCGGCCTCGCGTTCGTCGGTCCCGGCCTCCCCGGACTCCTCACCGTGATCATCGTCGAGGGCCTGCTGATCACCTGCATGGGCATCTTCAATCCGATCCACGCAACGGAACGCCTGCAACGGACGCCCGCGGATCACACCGCCCGCATCCTCAGCACATGGAGTGCCATCAGCAGACTCACGCAAGCTGCCCTGATGATGATCTGGGGCATTCTCGCCACCCTCACCAGCCCGCTCGCCGCCATCACCATGTCCGGGGTTCTCCTGCTCGCCACCCCGCTCCTGCTGCCCACACGCATACACATGTCCGCCCCCGAGCCTGCCACGTCGGCCGGAGACGCCCGGGTCGCATGACTCACCGCATGCCCCGCTCGCTCCGGAAGGGCGCCGTCGGCTCATCGAGAGCTGTCGCACCCGCCCGGCCGCTGTCTTCTGTCTCCGTGGGGCTGCCCGTGTCTCCGTGGGGCTACCAGGGGATGGCGCCGTCGTCCTCGAAGAACCCGCCGGTCGGGCCGCCGTCGGGCAGCGTGGCGAGGCGGATCGCCGCGGCCGCGCCCTGCTCGGGTGTGCGGGGTCCTCGGAAGCCGTTGAAGTCGGTGGCGACAAAGCCCGGGCAGGCAGCGTTGACCAGGATGTTCGTGTCGGCCAACTGCCGGGCGTACTGCACGGTGACGGCGTTGAGGAAGGACTTCGACGGCGCGTAGACCGCCATGATCGGGCCGGCCTCGATGCCGGGGTCGGCCTGCCGGGTCAGCGAGGCGACGCTGCTGGAGATATTGACGATGCGCGGCGACGCCGAGCGCCGCAGCAGCGGCAGCATCGCGTTGGTCACCCGCATCACGCCGATGACATTGGTCTCCACGACCGTACGGAGGTCGCCGAAGTCGACCGCGGTCGGGTCCTGTGCCCACCCAGGCCCCAGCTCTCCCGCGATGCCGGCGTTGTTGACCAGGGCGTCCAGGTGGCCGGCGAGCCCCTCGACCAGTTCGGCGGCCCGGTTGACGCTCTGCTGGTCGGTCACGTCCAGCGGCACCCCGAACGCGTCCGCCCCGGCGGCGCGCAGCTTCTCGACCGCGGCCTCGCGCCGGGTCCGGTCGCGGGCTCCGACACCCACCCGGTAGCCGCGAGCGCCCAGTCCGGCCGCGATCTCGTACCCGATTCCCTTGTTCGCGCCGGTCACCAGCGCAAGCTTCTTCTCACTCATGCCGTCGATGCTGTCCCTCCGGCCCGGGGAGGCTCCAACACCGATCCGGTCTCCTGTGATACCTGCCGGGTATGACCCCAGTACGGTGGGGCCATGGACGGTCTGGAGATGCGTGAGCTGAGGTACTTCACGGCGGTCGCGGAGGAGTTGCACTTCGGCCGCGCCGCCGAGCGCCTCGGCATGGCTCAGCCGCCGCTGTCCCGGGCGATCCAGCGTCTGGAGCGGCGCCTGGGCGTCCTGCTGCTGGAACGCAACCGCCGCGGCGTCGCCCTCACCGGCGCCGGCGAGGTGCTGTTGAACGAGGCCCGCGTCACCCTCGACGCGGCCGCCGCCGCGGCTCGCCGCACCCGCCGCGCCGCGTCACCCCGCAGCCCGTTGGTGCTGGTGACAAAGGCCACGGGGTCCCATGAACTTCTGCGGAAGCTGCTCGACGCCCACGCCGCCGAACCCGGCGCGGCCGAGGTCGAGGTGGTGCTGTGCGGAATCGGCGAGGAGGAACGGCTCCTGCGCGACGGCCGCGCCGACGTGGCGCTGCTGCACCCGCTCTTCAGCTCCCTCGCCGGGTTCGACAGCGAGGAGTTGCTGGCCGAGGGGCAGGTTGCCGTCCTGCCTGCCGAACATCCCCTGGCCGCGCGCCCGTTCCTGTCCATGGCCGACATCGGCGATGTGCCCGACCTGCCGCCCGCCCGCTGGCCCCGCCGTGACGGGACCTATCCGCCCGGACCGGGCCCCGAGATCCACGACCTGTCGCAGCTGGCCCAACTGATCGCCCTCGGACGCACCCTGGCCGCCGTCCCCGCCTCCGCCCGCGCCTGGTTGTGGAGCGCGCACGCCGCCGTCCCCCTCACCGACGCGCCCGCCGTGACCACCCACATCGCCTGGCCCGCGCACAGCCGCTCCCGCGCCATCGCCGGGCTGATCCGCACAGCCACCCGGCTCTGACGAGGCAACGCGCCGCACTCCGGTCGTCGGATCCGCCCGTCGGGGACGGCCCCGGGGAACGGTGCGGCGCCGGCCGGGCTAGGACTTCGCCACGACACTCGACGAGCTCATTCCCCCGACGGACTCCTGAGCAAGCGCCACCACCGCACCGGCCCCGGGCCCAATACCCAGGGCCGGTGCGGGACACCGACGCCGGAAACCGGTCCGTCCACGAACCGGCCGCCCTGGCCGATGCACTCGACCAGGTGCTGTCCGCCGGCTGAAGCGCTCAGGCGCCGACGGAGAGAAGCTGTGTCGGAACCTGTGCGCCGGACCATGACGGAAGCAGCGTCAACCGGTCAGAGACCGGCGACGTCCCCGGCCCTCTTGAACACGGAGTCGAGCGCGTCCACCACGGAGTTGTGCCGCCTCGCCCGCGCCGCCCGGTCGGCCGGCACCAGCCGCGAGGCGGCCTGCACGGCACAGGCGTCCGGGTCGCCGAAGGCGGTCCGCGGGTGCTCTCCCGTCTCCGCGCAGTGCGCCGTGACGTCCTTGACGGCCTGGAGCACGACCGCCCGGTCCACGCCCGGCTGCATGGCCAGCCGTACCTGGAAACGCGCCATCCACCGTTCGCGGTCCTTCTCCCTCGCCGCGTCCGTCCTCTGGTCCTTCTTCGCCACGTGCCCTCCCGGGTGATCGGCGGTCGTCCGTCACGGAGTTGGACGCCGGGGCATCGACGTGGGTTCATCAGGCCCCTTCACACCGGCTCGGCGGGTCAGCTCTCCAGAGCTGCCGCGATGCGGTCGAGGTCGGTGAGGAGCGTCGCGACGCGCTGGGGCGGGATCGCGTCGACCATGCGTTGTTCGACGGCGTACACCGCGGCCTGGACCGCGGCCAGACGCGTGTGGCCCTCTTCGGTGAGCCGGGCGGGCCGGGCCCGGCCGTGATCGGCGGTGGCAGGGCGGGTGAGCAGCCCCGCGTCCTGCAAGCCCCGCAGGACGACATTCCCGGACTGGCGGCTGACGAAGGTCGCGCGCGCGAGGTCGGCGTTCGACATGCCGGGGTGCAGGGCGAGCAGTTCGAGCGTGGCGTACTGCGGCACGGTCAGCCCGTGCTCGCGCAGCACCTTGTCCATGGCGCCGCGCAGGGCGGCCTGGGCACGTTTGAGCAGATACCCCACGTGGTGGGTGACGTCGTCCGCGGGACGGAACGGCTCCGTCGGCACACTCTCGTTCATGTCAGCATTTTGACATAGCCGATCCCGGCGCCCTAGGCTCCCACATGTCAAAGTCCTGACATGGAAAAAGTGAGGGAAACCCGTGCCATTCGCCATCGACGGTCCCGACTTCGTCGCCCTGCAGGTCCACGACCTGGAAGCCGCGGCGACCTTCTGCGAGCAGCACCTGGGGCTGCGCCGGGCCGCGGTCTCGCCCCCGCACGCGGTCGTGTTCGACACCGAGCCGACCCCGTTCGCCGTTCGCGCACTCCTCCCGGGCGTCGACCTCGCCGACGCCCCGCGGCCGGGCCTCGGCGTGGTGCTCTGGTTCCGGACTCCGGACGCTCAGCAGCTCCACGACCGGCTCGTCGCCGCCGGCATCAAGATCCTCGCGCCGATGGCGGACAGCCCCTTCGGGCCGATGTTCTCCTTCGAGGGTCCGGAGGGGTACGCACTCACCGCACACGGAGGCTGACCGGAACCGCCGCCCTTCCCCCCGGACGTTCCCCTCCCATTCCCCGTCGGCGCCGGGCCACTCGAGGAAGGAGGAGGGCGGCGGCACGGTCTCACCAGCGCCCGGCACACCGATCCCACCGGGCGCCCGAGGATCACCGGGCTCGCGGTCCGGGGCGGCCCGCCAAAGGCCAACGGGCAGCACCGCGCGGCGTCTCCGACGGTCCGGTGACAACCCGCCTGCCTCGGTGACGACCGTCGTGCTTCGGCTCACCGGTGCCACAACCCCCCGGCCGCGGCTTCTCGTTGTCCCGCGGGTCAGAAGTCCAGCTCCACGTAGTCGATGTCGGTGAACTCGACCTGCAGTCCCTCGGCGCGCCGGCCGCCGTCCTTGAAGTAGACCTCCTGGAGTCCCTCGGCGGCGATGCCCCGCAGCTGCTGGTCGGTGGCACCGGCGGACTGGGCGTCGAAGAGCCGGGCCGCGTACTCCGGCGGCAGATGCTGGGTGACGCGACGGATCCGCGCGTCGTCGGTGGAGCCGGGGGCCGCGGTGAAGCCGAACCGCGCGCGGGTCTCGATGACGATGCCGGTGGCGGTGGCGGCCTGCTTCTTGGCCCGGTCCCGTACCCGCGGCTGCCAGCGCTTGCGCACCTCGTCGGCGAGCCGGGCCGCGAGTTCCGGGCGCGGGCGCTGCAGCCGGCCCTTGACATAGCGCTCCACGGTCCGCTGCGAAACGCCGAGCAGTTCGGCCACGGCCCGGGTGCCCTTGAGCTGCTTGACCAGGAACCGCATCCGGGCCGGCGCCGACTTCGGCATCGGGCGGGTGAAGTTCGCCGCAGCGGCCCGGTCGAGACTGTCCTCGAAGATGCCCATCGTCCGGTCCTACTCTCCGTCGTCGGCGGCGTCGGTGCCCTTGATGTGCCGGGCGGGGTTGTTCCCCTCGTCCAGCAGCTGCACCGCCCACAGCAGGTCCCGGGTGCCCTCGTGCTTGACCATGCCGGGACTGACGCCCAGCCGGAAGCAGCCGGGGGCGGGCTTCCCGTCCGGTGTGCGGGGCAGGACGTCCAGCGGGCTCGGGCCGTCGGAGAGGTAGACGGCGCAGTCGGACAGCAGGGCGACGGGGACGAGCGCGTCGTCGTCGAGCCGGAGATGGCCGACGGGGGCCGCGGACCGCTGGGTGGCCAGTGCGGTCCTGACGAGCTTGCGGTGCATGTTGACCCGGGCGGTGGAGATGACGGCGGCGCGGATGTCCGGGCGCCAGGTGGGCCGTTCCAGGGCCGGCCAGCGCTCGCCGAACCGGTATCCCATGCCCTGGGGGCGCTCCCGCAGCTTGCCGATGCCGCCCTTGACGGTGGACTTGATGGCGGTCAGCACCACGGCCAGGCCCGGGTCCCGCTGCCGGTGGTGTTCCATCGCGGCCAGGAACTCCTCCTCCGGCATGCCGCTGGTGACGCCGAGGTCGGCCATGGTCGCCTTGTACGCCTCCGCGAGGTGCTTGTACCAGGGGTCCAGGTACGGGCCCGATGCACGGCGGATCCATGCTTCCAGCGGCTGGACGGTGGCGGGGAGCCGGTAGGTGTCGATCAGCTCCTGGGCGTAGGCGACGGTCGGTGTCGCGTACCAGGCCGGGCCCTCCGGGCGGCTGCCGTCCGGGGTGAACGGGCTCGGCAGGCGCGGGTCGAGTGCGATGCCGGACAGGTCCACCAGCCAGGAGCCCGGGGTCTTCTTGTCGAACGCCGGCGACGTCACGTGGAACGGTGCGCCGAGGCCGACCGGGAGCCGGTTGGCGGCCGCGAGGAAGGCGGTGTTCACATCGATGCCGACCGCGAACCGGCGCTCGCACTCGGCGTCGGTGAGCAGCTGCGGGTCACGGATCCACTCGTACGCCTCCTCGTCCAGGACTTCGGCCGGGGTGCGCTGGTGGCTGCGGGGGTGCAGGGCCGCGGCGACGGGGTGTTCGGCAGGGGCCTCGGGGGGTGCGGGGTCGACGGGTTCGGTGAGCGAGCCGGGGACCGGTCCGGAGGTCCACCCGCCGGTGGTCTCGTCGCGTACGGCGCGGGTGGGCGGGCGCAGCGCGGTCATGGCCTCCAGGCCGGAGACGGCGGTCGAGCCGCGGGGGGTGATGACCCGGGTCGCGTAGGTGCCGAGGAGCTGCGCCAGGTCGGCCGGCGGCAGTCGGTCGGCAGTCCCCCAGGAGCGGGAGTCCAGCGCTTCCCAGGGCAGGACGGCCAGCTGGACGCAGTGGCGGCGGCCGCCCTGCGCGGGGCGGTAGACGCGGGCCCAGGGGCCGAATCCGCGGCGGGTCAGCTGCCACTTCGCGCGCTTGATGTCCTTGACGACCCGGTGGTCGTCGGGCAGCCGGAGCCCGCGCCGGTCGGTCAGCCGCGCCGGGAGGCCGAGGCGCTCGGCGGCGGCCGCGGTGAGGACGATCAGCGGGTCGGAGTCCTTGCCGGCGGCGTGCAGCCGGGGCGCTCCCAGCTGCGCTTCGCGGAGGGTCCATTCGACCAGGGAGACGATGGTGTCTGCCGGGCAGTCGAGGACCAGGCCACCGAGGCAGTACAACGCACCGTCGCCGTCCAGCACGCCGAGCGGTCCGTGGGCGAACCGGTCGTCGTCGGCACGAGCCGCCGAGGAGGTCGGGGTCGGGGTCGAGATCGGGGTGCTCGCGGCCTCGCGCTGCGCGCCGGCATTTCCCGGGCCGGCGTTCCCCTGGCCTGCAGCGCCCCTGCCGGGCTTCTGCTCACCGCGCGGCGGGCCGGACTTCCGCGCCCCCGTCTCCTGGGGACCGGGCCGTCGCGAACCGGGCCGTCGCGAACCGGACCGCTGGGAACCGGACTCCTGGGGGCCGGGCCTCCGGGAACCGGGCCCGGCGTCCGTCTCTTCCGTCTCGTCCGTCTCGTCCGTCTGGTCGGCCGGAGCGGGCCGGGCCGCCGACGGGCCGGTTTCGCCGCCGGGCTGCGGCACCACGCCGGGTGCGGACGGCGCCGTCGGGGCAGCGGTGCGCTGCACGGGCGCCACCGGCACGGGGGCGGGCGGTACGGGCGCGGACGGAGCCGGGGCCGGAGGCGCCACGGTGCCGTCCGGCGGATAGAGCTTCGCCAGCTCCCGCAGCAGGTGCGCATAGTCGTCCCGCTGCGGCGGCCGCGGATCGGTCCTGCCGTTCTCCCAGTTCACCAGCGTGGCACGGCGCACCCCGAGCGCGTCGGCGACCTGGTCCTGGGTCAGGCCGTGCGCCTTGCGCAACCGCTCGCGTTCCGCGGGCGGGGGGAGGACGGGCTGACTGGCGATCAGGGCGTTGATCGCGGCAAGTCGATCGGACAATGGGACACCTCCGGGGCCCATCCTAGCGGCTGGATTCGACATCCTGCGTACTTTCCGCGCTCATTTCCGCTGGACGCGTGTGTGGCGGCTCGCCGGAGCGTGCCCCCGACGGTGCAGGCTCCCCGGGCGCCCGTCCGGATCGCCTGGTTCCGGCCGCGCCGCCGCCCGATGTGCCGGGCTGCCTCGCGCCCGCTGCCCCGTCAGAAATCCTCCCCCTTCGACACCTGCAGCCCCTTCGGAATCGCGGGGAGCACCCGCTGGTTCGATGCGGTTTCGCGGATGCTGCCGGGACGGGTGAAGGCATCGCGGCCGGCCTGCTGGAAGGTGACCGTGGGTCCGTGCTTCCGCAGGTTGCCGCCCTGGGGGGCGCAGGCCGTCGAGGGCGGGGAGTTCGTAGGAGGTGGCACCGCGGGCGGCCTGGGCGAGGAAAGCCGCGGTCATCTGGGCGACCTGGGCGCGTGCCGCGGCCGGAGAGGCGACCTCGGACGCCGAGCAGTCCCCGATGCCGCCGTCCTCGTCGGTGGGCGCGAGGTTGGTGTTGAGCATCCGGTGGCCGGTGCCCGCCAGGAGCGCGTCCGCGGCGACCTTCGTCGAACCGGATGCGGCGAGCTTCTTCATGGTGTCCAGGCCCGCGTCCGGCCCGAGGTCCTCGTCGCAGGCACCCCGGACGGTGAGGACGGGCACCCGGTGCGGAGCCCGCTCGACGTTCTCCCCCGGCTCGACGGCCACGGCCCCGAAGAGCCCGGCGCGTTCGGCGGCCTTCGGGGACAGGACGTAGCCGCCGCCGCGGCTGTGCCCCACCGGCCCCACGCGGGAGGTGTCGATCCGCCCCTTGACGCCCGGGAGGTCGAGGCCGTGCGTGATGCCCCGGTTGAGGTCGGAGAGCAGCTTCAGGTGGGTGCCGACCAGTTGGGTGTAGCCCTTCTCGGCCACCGTCTCGCCTCCCCACCAGTACTCGGCGGCCGTCACATCGATGGACACCGCGACGAAGCCCTTACGGGTCAGCGCCTGCACCATGGGGGACAGTCCCACGTCCTGCCGCAGATAGCCGGGCCCCGCTCCCCGAGCTTCCCTCGCGTCGGGCTTGTCGGGCGATGCGCAGACCAGGGGCCAGCGGGTCTTCACCGCATCGCGGGCGATCCCGGGCGCTCCGTCCCGTACACAAGGGTGGTGCAGACCGTGCAACACGACCACGACCGGGTGCGGGCCGTTGCCCTGGGGCATGCCCAGGACGCCGTGCACCTGGGTGGGATTGCCCCTTCCGCCGGGGACGTTCTTGATCATGCCGGGGGCGAGGCGGTAGCGCGTGAGGCCGTCCGCACTGCCCCGCGGGGCATGAGGGGTGCCCCCGGAGGCTTCGAAGGCACCGGTGGTGACGGACAGGCCCAGGGCAGCGGAAGTGGCGAGGAGAGCCGCGGGCCAGAGGAGCGCTTTCTTCATGCCTCGGAGGATGCAGAACGGAAAGTCCCGGTTCCGCATTCACCGGCCCATGATCACCGTCGCTCACCGTGCCGGGCCGGTGTCGCGTGCGGCGCCGCTTCGGGGTGCTGCTCCCGTGCTGTGCGCACGCCGGTGAGGCTCCCTGCGCCAGGGCCGAGACCGGCCCGCAGGGACAGCGCCCATCGGTCGGCTTCCCCCGCCGTCACACGCTCCCGCTCCGGCCGCCTGAGCAAGTCGAACACACCCGGCCCACGGTACTCCGGGGAGAGGTCCTCGCTCCGCGGCACGATGTGGAAGTGCACATGGGCGAATCCTTCGGCTTCAGCGAACTGCACCACATAGGACTTGACGCACCCGGTCACCCGGTGGAGAGCTCGGGAGAGCCTGACCTGCCAGGTTCCCAGTGTCGCGGCCTCTGCGTCGGTCAGGTCGGCGACAGCCGTGACATGGCGACGGGGTAGGAGGACAAGCCAGCCGGGCAGCGCGGTGGTGACCCCGTGCGCCACTCTCCAGTGTTCGTCGAACGCAATGCACTCGCGCGGCGGCAGACAGCCGAACTCCGCTTCTCTGTCGCATGGATAACAGTCGCGCACCGTCATGCGGAGGATGATAGGCGCCGCTCCGGCCCACCCTGCATGAAGCTGGGACGTGAAGGGCAAGGGTTCCCGTTCCCGGCCAAGAGCTTCAGGACAAGCGCTTCAGGACAAGCGCCTGACGGAAGGCCCCGGCGCATGACAGGAGGGCCCCGGCGCCGACACGCCGGGGCCCTCCCGCTCCCTCCCTGGGGCTACCGCTTCTTCCCGCTCGCGGAGGCGGCCGGCCCGGAGCCGTGCTTCGCTCCGTTCCCGCCGTGCCCGGAGCCGTGCTGCGGGCCGTACGCGGTCAGGAACCGGTCGCGGAAGGAGTCCATCGGCCACACCGGCGCCTTCGGGCTGGGCTTCAGTCCCTCCTGCCACCCCCAGCCGGATATGCGGTCCAGCACCGCGGGGTCGCGGGCGACGATGGAGATCGGCACGTCCCGGTTGGCGTGGTCGCCGGTGACCATCGGCACCGGCTGGTGGTCACCGAGGAAGACGAGCACGGTGTTGTCCTTGCCGTATTTCTCCAGGTACTCGGTGAGGCTGGTCACCGAGTACTGGATGGAGCGCCGGTACTCGTTGGCGACGTGGTCCGGGTTCTTCCACACCTCTTCGGGGTCCTTGCCGGCCTTGTTGATGGCCTTGTAGACCGAGCCGTCACCCACCTCGTCCCAGCCGATCATCTTGGGTATGGGCGCCCAGGGCTGGTGGCTGGAGACGAGGATGGCCTCGGTCATCAGCGGCTTGGACCGCTTCTTGCCGTGCTCCAGGCGCTCGAAGGCCTTGAGGCTGTACTGGTCGGGCACGGGCGACCAGCTGAACTTCGGGCCCCGGTAGCCGATGTCACGTGAGTCGTAGACATGGTCGAGACCGTAGAACTTGCCCTCCGGCCAGGCCCGGGTGACGCCCGGCATGAGGCCGGCCGTCCGCCAGGCGTTCGTCCGCCGGAAGGCACCGGTCAGCGTGAAGCGGTCGCTCGACGTGACGCTCCGGTAGCGCTGCTGGTTCTTGATCCAGAGGCCCGAGTTGAAGGTCGAGTGGGCCAGCCAGCTGCCGCCGCCGAACGTCGGCGAGTGGAGGAACGCGCTGCGGGAGTGGAAACCGGCGGCGCGCAGGGCGGAATTCCGCTTCTCGAGCACGTCGCCGACCTGCCGCGCCATCCTCGGGTCCTCGATGGCGCTGCGGCCGTAGCTCTCGATGAACGCGAAGATGACGTCCTTGCCCCGCAGTCCGGTCAGCAGCTGGTCGGCGGGGGTCCGGCGGAACCGGTCTGCAGCGGCTTCCTTGGCGAACTGCCGCTCGTCCCGGATCCCGGCCCGCACCCGGTCCACCCGGTCGTCGACGCGCGCCACCGTGGCCTTGGCCGCGACGGGGACACCGGCGATCTGCAGGCCCAGGGCGGTGCAGATGACCCATACGGTGCCCAGCACCAGGGTGGTGCGGGTCGCCGCCGCGCTGTGGCGGACCATCAGACGGGTCAGCCGGAGGACCGACAACGTCATGAGGACCAGCAGGGCGAGCACGAGGAGCACGACGCCGATGACGGCACCGATCGCGCCCGCCTGCCCGACCGAGTCCCTCAGGTACGCCTCGGCGTCGTCGAACAGAATCCAGTCGAGGATCAGGTCGAACGGCCGGTCCAGCACCGAGTGAAAGCCCATGTCCAGCAGGTTCAGGACGGTGAGCAGGCCGAGCCCGACCCCGCCGAGCACCGCCGTCACCCGCCTCGCCCTCGGCGGCAGGACGAGCAGCAGAGCAGCGCCGAAGACGGCCTCCACCGGGATGCGGAAGAACGCGCCGGGGGTGAGGCGGGGAAGCTGGTTCGGCAACAGGAGGGCGCACAGCACGAGGGCGCCGGCCAGTCCGGTGGTCACCCACCGCAGGGCCCGTGCCGCGACCGGCCGCCCGCCCGGCCGGCCACCGCCGGACTCCTGCCCGATCCCGTCCCCCGAGCCGTCCGAGCCCGCCCGGGTGCCGCGCTCCTCGGCGCCTTCCCCCGCACCGCCGGACTCCTCGGCGCCGTCCCCCGCACCGCCGGACTCCTCGGCGCCGTCCCCCGCGGCACCGGCACTTCCTTCCGGGACGTCGTCGGTCCCGGCGTCCGCCACCCCCGAAGGCTCTTCGGGGCGGTCCCCCACCGGCCCCGCTTCGCCCGCGTTCTTCGCGTCCGCGCTGCCCTTCCCCTTGCCCGCGGTCGCGAGTACGGCCCCGTCCCGGCCGTCGGTGTCGCCCTCCCTCTCCGGAAGAGCGGTTTCCGGACGGGCTGTTCCCGGATCTGCGGTCTCCGGATCTACGGTCTCCGGGGGTGCGGTCTCCAGATGTGCGGTCTCCGGGTGTGCAGCGCCGTCGGAGGGCACCGGTCGGCCGGTCTCCTCGGTTCCGGTGCCGTCGGAGCCTGCGGCGCCGGCTCCCCCCGTGACGGCATCCTCATGAGCCGCTGAACCGCCGGTACTGCCGGCAGTGTCCTGATCCGAGACGTCGTCGGACGCATCCTCCGGAGGACTGTCCGGCCGTTGAACCTCTTCTGTGGTCGCCTTGTCCGTATTCGGAAGCTGACGAGAGCTTGTGAAGCGCGACAACCCGAAGGTCCTTCCTTGCGAAAGCCGGTGGTGGCACGGCGGGCCAGGCTCGGGAGTTCTGGGCCGCCGATATCTGTACGGCCCACCGGCTGCTTCAGTTCAATCGGTGGAACTCCGGTCCGGGAGGCCCGTGGACGGTACGGCCGATCCGCACGGCGAAGCCGCCGCAAAGCGCACCAACTCCCCCATGACCTGCGCTTCCGGGGTTTCACAGCCGTGGTCGCGCACGCAGTGCCCGGGCCGTTGACGACCGGGCGCGCTCCGGAGCGTGAACGCTTCCCGGCATTCCGGACGTTGCCCTCCGAACGGTCGCCGTCATCGCTGTGCGACTGCCGGCGGCGGACTCCCTCACCCCCCGGTGCGGCGGACAACCGGAAGGCGACGACGGGGCGGTTTTCCACAGTTCGATCACACGTCCGCCATGCATGCGTACTTCATGCGAAGATTCCGGTCCCCGGTTCGAGCGGACCGGGGGATGAGGGGAACAGCGTGAAACCACCGACGACAAGATCCACCATCGGCGCGGTCCTGACAGGGTGCCTGTCGGCCGCTCTCCTGCCCGCCTCGGTCGCGCACGCGGCGGAGATCCGGACGGCCGACAGTGCAACGGCCGAGTCCTTCGCCCGTATCGCCGATGCCGTCCTGACCGAACGCACCGAGACCCTGGTGAACACCCGGTCGGCGAAGCACCTGGCACCCCGGCACTCCGGGACCGTGCGTCTCTCGAAGCGCCTGGCCCGGGCCGAGGACACCGCCCTGTCCTCACTCGAAACCCGCAAGGACCGGCTGGCCTCCCTGGGCGAGGCGTACACCGACGCCGACACCCGGGTGCGGGTGGGAAGCACCCGTATCCGGGGCGGGAAGGCGACCGTCCGGGTCACCGAGACCACCACGCTCACGTACCGGAAGATCCGCGGCGACGAGCCGGCGACCACCGGTTTCCAGGCCCACCACGAGCTGAGCCTCACCGCCGGCCCGGACGGCACCTGGCAGCTCACCGGCATCCGGCCGACGGACGAGGGGCCCCGGCCCGTCAACGCCCCCGCCGAGAAGGCGGCGGTGGCGAGCGCGGCTTCCGGTCCCAACGCGACTCCGGCGGCCACGTCGTGGCCGGCACCGTCCAGGCCGAAGACCGGCGGGTCCTACAACTACGCGGCCATGGCCGCGTACGCGGAAAGGTACTGGAGCAATTACAACCCCGCGTACCGCAAGTTCAACGACGTGGGCGGGGACTGCACCAACTTCGTCAGCCAGGCCCTGAAGGCAGGCGGCTGGAAGCATGACTCGGGGCTGTATTCGGACTACCGCAACTGGTGGTACAACTCCTCGAACCAGACGATGTCCTGGGTGGGTGCCGACGACTGGTCCTGGTTCACACTGTCCTCCAAGCGCGCCACCCAGCTGTCCAATGTCTACCAGTTGGGCGTCGGGGACATTCTGCAGATGGACTTCGACCGGGACGGGTCCAAGGATCACTCCATGATCACGACCTACCGGAGCAGGTCCGGGGTCCCATATCTGACCTACCACTCCACCAACACGTACCGGAAGTCGGTGGCGAGCATCGTGGCGTCCTACCCGCGGTCGCTCTATTACGCCTACCGGACCTGACGCCCGGCGGACCCCGCCCGGCCGGACCCGGCGCTCACAGAGCTCCGGGCCCGGCCCGGTGCGGCCCGGCTGGGGGGGGGGGAGGGTCAGGCCAGCATGTTCTCGATGAGGTCGGCGGCGCGCGGGGTGCCGCCCTCAGCCCGTGCGGCGGCGCGCAGCAGGGCTGAGCGGTGGGCGACCTCGGCATCGGTGACCAGGTCGTGCAGGGCCGCCCGCAGGGTCTCGGCGGTGGCTTCCGGGGTGTCGATGCGGCGGGCCACACCCAGTTCCACGAGCCGGTCGGCGTTCATGAACTGTTCGGCAGCCTGCGGCACGGCGATCATCGGGACGCCTGCCAGCAGTCCTTCACTGCACCCGCCCATACCGGCGTGGGTGACGAAGGCGTCCGCCTGCCCCAGGACCGCCCGCTGCGGGACCCAGGAGTGGACCGTGACATTGGGCGGAATGTCGCCGAGTTCCCGCGGGTCGGTGTACCTGCCGATCTGGAGGACGACGTGCCAGCCGGGCAGGTTCCCGTAAGCAGCCAGGCACTGGCGGTAGAACTCCGGTTGGCGGGTGAACGCCGAGCCCAGGGAGATCAGCAGCACGTGCTCCGCATCCGCCGGGCGGGTCCAGCCGTCCGCGCCGGCACGTGTGTCGAAGCAGGGCCCGACGAAGGTCACCGTGTCGGTGTCGACCCGGTCGGCGTGCGGCTGCATCGCCCGGGTGATCAGGGCCAGGGCCCGCGACGGTGGGCCGGAGAAGGCGTCCACGGCAGTGGTGGACGCCCCGCAGTCGGCAAGCCACTGGGCGAACTTCGCCCGGTGGGCGTCCGCGCCCGGCAGCGCGCGCAGGGGTGCCGCGACGTCCTGGTCGTAGCCGTCCCAGGCCACGAACGTCGGGGACAGCTGCATCAGGGGCCGGTCCTGCGTTTCGGCGAGGGCGCGCGCGGCGTAGGCGCCGATGTCGTACAGGTACAGGTCCGCCGGGTCGTGCTGGTAGGCGGCGCGCAACTGGGGCAGCGCTTGGACGGCGTCGTCGAGGAAGAGATCCATCGCGGCGATGGGGTCGTCGGGCCAGTTGTTGTCGGCGACCGGCAGCACGGAGGTGCAGGTGACCGGTTCGGCGCCGGTGGCCGCGATCAGGCCGGCCACCGCCGGGTCGTTGGCGTAGGTCACACGGTGGCCGCGGGCCACCAGCTCGCGGATGATCTCGAGGCTGGGCAGGACGTGGCTGACGGCGGGGATGCCGACCATCGCGATGTGGGCACGGCGACGGGACATGGAGGATCACTCACTTCAGGTCTACGGCGAAAGGGACACGGCAAGCCCGCGCGCCGGGCTCTCCGAGAGCCTCGGATGCAGGCGCGCACATGGGCATGCGGGAGGGGAGGCGGGGCGCTGCCCCGACCGTGTCAGCCGTAGATCTGACGGAAGAAGAACATGCCCGCGACCCTAGCCCGGCCTCAGGCTTCCGGCACCTCAATTTCCGTGGGCCACCCCGGCACCGGGACGCGCCGGACCACAGCCGCCGCGTTCGCGGGGACGTCACGGGCCGCCGTCCGGAGCGAGGACACCCCGGCGTGCTGCCCGCCCTGAGCAGCAGGGAAGGCGCTAACGTGCGGAAATCACCTGTTTCGCCCTGAAAGGAGCGCTTGATGAGCAGTCGTCTCAACCCGTACATCAGCTTCGACGGCAAGGCCCGGGAAGCGATGGAGTTCTACCAGGCCGTCTTCGGGGGCACCTTGGCGCTGCACACCTTCGGGGAATTCGGCATGAAGGAGTCCGGGCAGGCCGACAAGATCATGCACGCCATGCTGGAGACCACCAGCGGGTTCACGCTGATGGGTGCCGACACCCCACCGGGCATGGAGCACAACCCCGGCAACAACATCGCCGTGAGCGTGAGCGGGGACGACCCCGACGAGCTGCGCGGCTACTGGACCAAGCTGTCCGGTGACGGCACCGTGTCGGTCCCGCTGGAGAAGCAGATGTGGGGTGATGTCTTCGGGATGTGTGCGGACCGGTTCGGCATCACCTGGATGGTCAACATCGTCCAGCCGGAGAGCTGAGCGGGGCGCTCCGCGTCTTCGGGGACGGGGACGGACGGTCCGCTCGGCCATCGCTCCACGCCGAACCCGGGCGGACCGCGCGTGGAGGCGACGGGCGCCCCGGCACCGCGCGATTCCGGAAACGGCGGCCGGCCCGTCCGGTCTCCGCCGAGCCGCAGGCGCGTTCCCCGTGACAGCTCTCCGCCGTCACGATGGGGCGACGGGACGGGGTGATGGGACAGCAAGGCGGCGGCCCTCCCCGACCCGGCAAGCAGCACGCGCCCGCTGACGATCTGACCGAAAATGCCGCCCCTCGATGCCTGTGGCAATTTCTCGCCCTCGACACGCCCCCGCCCCGGCTGTTGACTCTCGGCAGACGTCGGCGCATTCGACGTCTCCCCCCACGGAACGTCCTACGCCATGCGTCACCGAACCGATCGAGGGGTCCCATGGACGGGAGAACGGCCAGGCCGGGCCCGCCGGCTTCGACGGGGGACGACGGTCCACGTCACCCGCCGCGACGACACGGGCCGGCCGTCAGGAACGCTCCGGCCCGGGTGAGCGGACCGTCCTGCGAAGCACGCTGAGCGGGGACCGGCCCCGTCCTCACGCGGGCCGGTAGCAGTCCCGCGCCAGGACACTCCGACGAACGCTCCGGGAGGCTGCCTCCCCGCCCTTCCGGCAGCGTTCAGGGACCTTGCACCGCGGTCCCGCACCGGCCGGGTCCGATACGGACAGCGGAATCTCCGCTCCGGCAGGCCCGGCATGACGGACCGTGGACCGCGATGGACCGATGGTCGGCCGTCGCGGCCCACGGTCCCTTCAACGCGGTCCCTGCGTTCGCCGCTGCCCAGAGCAGGCCGGACCGTCACCGGCACGGCCGGAGCCCCGGCCGCCGCCTCCGGACCGTCACCGGCACCGCTGGACCAGCAGACTTCCCACGGCCGTACGCCGGTGCAGGACTGCTTTCCCCGCGCGGACCGTGGTGATCAGGCCGGCGCCCCGCAGCGCGGCCGCGTGCGCCGAGGCGGTGGCGTTGCTGACGCCCAGACGCCGGGCGAGGCCGCTGGTGGTGTGCTCCTCGGCGAGCAGCATCAGGACGTCGAGCCGGGTCCGGCCCAGTACCGCGGCCAGCGCCGCTTCGCCGCTGTCCGGGCCGGTGACCGGGAGCGGCAGGCCCGGTCCGGCCGGGTAGGTGACGCCCAGTGGTCCGCCGGGCAGTTCGGCCAGGAGGGGACGGCCGGTCCAGTGGAAGGCCGGCAGGAGCAGTACCCCGCGACCGTCCAGGTCGATCTCCCGGTCCAGGGGCGCGTCGAACTCCCACACCCCGTCGTGCAGCCGGGACCCGGGGACGAGCCGGGTGAGAGCGGCGCCGGTGCCGTGTTCCGCGACGGTCAGGGCATGGCGGGTGAACTCCGTCCGGTGCAGGTCCTGCACCACGGGCCAGACGGGGCGGACGATCGTCTCGAAGGCCGCCTGCTGTGCGCGGCGGAGGAGGTGCCAGGCGCCGCGGTCGCCCCGGTGCAGGTCCCGGATCCACGGCGGGGGCGGGGTGGGGTGCCCGGCGTAGACCCGCTCCAGTTCGGTACGGATCTCCGTCGGCCGGGAGGCGGAGCGGACGGTGTCCAGCCCGTCCTCCAGGGCATCGTCGAAGACGTCGAGGAATCGGGGTGCCGTCCCGGCGGGGACCAGGTCCGCCAGCGGCTCGACGGCGGCCGGCAGGGATCGCAGCAGTCGCTGTCGCCACCGGCCGAAGAGCAGTGGTGCGTCGCGCCGGCACATCATGGCGAGCGCCCCGTTCAGTTCCTGCAGCGGGGCCGGCCGGGAGGCGAACCGGACCTCGGCGAAGTCGGCTGCCGTGAAGCGGATCCGGATCACTGTGCTCCCTGCCTGTGCGCGCCATGGTTTCGGGCACAGCCTGAACCATCGCGGGTGGTCTTCGCGTTCGCCAGCATGCGGGACATGCCTTCGTCATTGCACTCGCACGGCCGGGGACGGCGCAAGAGCCGGTCCTCGGAGGACAGCACAGGGGGAATCGTGTCGCACGGCGGACTCGACGGCGGGGAGCATCCGGGCCGGTCCCGGAGCTCCCGGGAGAGCCCCGGGCCGGCGCCCTCCGGGGTGACCCGACGGGCCGTCACCGGGGCGCTGGCGGCCACCGGACTGACGGCGGCCGGGCTCACGGCCTGGGGCGGCGTACGGGCCCGGGCCGCGGAGCGCGGAGCGCCCTCGGAGGGCGTGCGGCTGCGGTTGCCTGCCCCGACCGGCCCGCACCGGATCGGTGTCACCGCACTGCACCTGGCCGACCGCTCCCGGCGCGACCCGTGGCAGGCGGGGATCCCGGTCCGGGAGGTGATGGTCACCGTGTTCCACCCGGCCCGGACCGTCCGCGGCCGTTCCGTCGCACCACAGATGGCCCGGGAGGCCGCGAAGGTCTTCCGGGAGTTCGACACCGCGGTTCTCCACCCGGAGCTGCCGAAGTCGGGGGTGGACTGGTCGGCCACCCGCACTCACGCGTACCGCGGCGCTCCCGCACAGGCGGTGCGGCGGCCGGTGCTGCTGTACAGCCCGGCTGGCGGCGATCCGCGGACCATGGGCACGGGCCTCGCCGAGGAGCTGGCGAGCCACGGCTGGGTGGTGGTGACCGTCGACCACCCGGGGGACGCCGGTGAGGTGGCGTTCCCTGCCGCGACGCCCCACCGGGGGCGCGTGCGGAGGACCGATCTCCGGGGGAATCCGCGGACCGACCCGGGTGTCTTCCGGACGGCGATCAGCACTCGGGTAGCGGATCTCCGTTTCGTCCTGGACCAGTTGGAGCTCCTGGCGGACGGACGGAATCCGGATGTGCCGGGCCGGGCCCTGCCCGAGGGGCTCGGCAGGGCGCTGGACCTCGGACGCGTGGGGGTCTACGGGCACTCGGCCGGTGGCACCTGCGCGGCCCAGGCGCTGTACGAGGACCGCCGGATCGCCGCCGCGGTGAATCTGGAGGGTTTTCTGGACCACCCGCCGGAGCGCCCCGGGGAGGAAGGCGCCCTCTTCCCGGTGGCCCGGTACGGGGTGGACCGGCCGGTGCTCCTGGTGGGCACCGACGGGTTCCCGCAGCGGGGCGAACTGGAGCGCTCCTGGTCGGCGATGCTCGCCCACGGGGGACCGGGCACCCGGCGGCGGCAGCTCGCCGGTGCCACGCACGGGGTGTTCACCGATTACGCCGCCCTGGCACCGCAGTTGGAGGCGGCCGGACTGATGTCGGCCGGGGACCGGAGGACACTGGTCGGGGCGATGAGCCCGCGGCAGTCGGTTCCGTGGGTGCGCCACCGGGTGCTCTCGTTCTTCGCCCGGCACTTGCCCGCCCCCTGATGCCCGCTCCCCCGATGCCCGCCCGCTGACCGGCGGCGGAGGCGGCGGCGCCGGCCGGTGCGCCCGCCCTGTGCCAGTGCGCCGCCCGGGGCCCGGGCCCGCCGAGGGACCGGGTGTTCGCCGAGGCCGCCGGACGGGCGCGGCACCGGAGTGGGCTGCCCTCCGGGGCGCGGGACGGTCCCGCGGCGGGCCGGCCGGGGCTGTCCGTGTTCCGCAACGGACGGCTCCGGCCGGCCCGGCCGGTGCCGGGACGTCAGCTCGGCGAGAACTGGGCGACGTACTCGGTGAAGGGCTCGATGCCGGCCTCCGCGCGCAGGTCGTCCATGCGGTCGGGCTCCTCGCACGGCCACGGGACGGGGGCGCCGTCGCGCACCCCGGCGATCTGGGTGCCGTAGATCTGCTCACGGCCCTCGTTCACCCGGGTCCGGTCGCGCAGGAAGGCCAGTTCGCGCGGGCCGGCCGTACCGTCGGCCACCGCCTGCTCCAGCAGTCGGAGCGCCCGCCGCTGCACGTCGAGCTGCCGGTCCGCGTGCTGTGCGATCAGCCAGGCGCCGCGCGCGGCATCGGCGCCGACCAGCTCCGCCGTCGGCCAGCCGTACTCGTCCATGATCTGGTTCAGCCGGTCGCCGTGCTCGGCCGTCAGACGGCGCCAGGCCAGTTGCTCCGCCGGGTCGTCGCTGTTGGCTCCGGGGGCGGTCCGCTGGTCCGCGGCGGCCATGTCGACGAGTTCCGCGGCCAGGGCGGAGAGGCTGCTGTCGGTCACACTCACTCCATGGAGGTGGGGGGTGGTCGGTTCCCCACGACCGTAGAGGCGCGAGGCGCGACGAAGATCGTTCCGGAGAAGGGTGACAGCGGGCGGCACAGGGTCGATACTGGATACACCCCCCGAACGATGGCAACGGGCTTACGCCCGGCCCCCCCTTGGCTGCGTGGCATCGCCGCTCGAGGAGAGTCACCAAGATCACCGCGGGTGGCTGTGGCCTCCGCTCAGAGGTCGTCGCCTCACTCCTCGGCCACCATCTGTTCGCACCAGATGGTCTTGCCCTCGCGTGAGTGACGGGTCCCCCAGCGCTGGGTGAGCTGGGCGACGAGCAGCAGTCCGCGGCCCCCTTCGTCGGAGAGCCGGGCGCGCCGCATGTGCGGGGCCGTGCTGCTGGTGTCGGACACCTCGCAGATGAGGGTCCGGTCGCGGAGCAGCCGCAGCTGGATGGGCTCCTGCGCGTAGCGGATGGCGTTGGTGACCAGTTCGCTGACGACCAGTTCGGTGATGTAGGCGTTGTCCTCCAGTCCCCAGGCGGCCAGCCGCTGCTGTGCCCAGGACCGGGCCCGGCTGACGCATTCGGGGTCGGCGGGGACGTCGAGCACGGCGATCTGGTCGTCGCTGAGGGTGCGGGTGCGGGCGATGAGCAGGGCGACGTCGTCGGCAGGGGCACCGGCGGGCAGCAGGTCCTCGAGCACGTGGTCGCACAGCCCGCTCAGGGACTGCTGGGGCCGGGCGAGGGCGCGGCACAGCAGGTCGAGCCCGTGATCGACGTCCCCTTCGCGGGAGTTGAGCAGCCCGTCGGTGTAGAGGGTGACGAGGCTGCTCTCGGGGAGCTGTATCTCGGTGGCTTCGAAGGGCAGGTTGCCGAGGCCGAGCGGTGGTCCGGCCGGGATGTCGAGGATGTCCACGGTGCCGTCGGTGGAGACGACGGCCGGCGGCGGGTGCCCGGCGCGGGCGATGCAGCAGCTCCGGGAGACCGGGTCGTAGACGGCGTAGGTGCAGGTGGCGCCGAGGTCGGCGGCCTGGGTGTCGGTGAGCCGTTCCTCCGCGGCGAGCCGGGTGACGAGGTCGTCGAGGTGGGTGAGGAGTTCGTCCGGCGGCAGGTCGACATCGGCGAGGGTGCGCACGGCGGTGCGGAGCCGGCCCATGGTGGCGGCCGCGTGGATGCCGTGACCGACGACGTCCCCGACGACGAGGGCCACCCGCTTCCCCGACAGCGGGATGACGTCGAACCAGTCGCCGCCGACGCCGGTCCGCCCGCCGGCCGGCAGGTAGCGGGAGGCGACCTCGACGGCGGCCTGGGGCGGGAGGGTCTGCGGGAGCAGGGCCTGCTGGAGAGTGAGGGCCGTGGTGTGTTCGCGCAGGTAGCGGCGGGCGTTGTCCAGGCAGACGGCGGCGCGGGCGACGAGTTCCTCGGCGAGCAGCCGGTCGTCGTCGGTGAAGGGGTCGTTGGTCCGGCGCAGGAAGAGGGTGACGCCGAGGGTGGTGCCGCGGGCCCGGATGGGGACTCCCATGATCGCCTGGAACTGGTGCAGGCGGAATCCCTTGGCACGGATCGGGTCCTGGGCCAGCCACTCCTGGGTGGCCCGGTCGGTGACCCGCTGCCGGATCGACCGGCCGGTCGCCATGCAGCGCACCGGTGGCGACTGGGCCGGGTAGATGTCCACGTCACCGGGCTGGCGTCCGGCCTCCGGTGTCCCGCGCAGAATGGACTGGTGGGCCACCCGGCGCAGGGCGACGCTGCCGGTGAACGGGCCGGGTTCGTCACCGTGGAGCAGGGTTTCCAGCAGGTCGACGTGGACCCAGTCGGCGAGCCGGGGGATGGCGGTGTCGGCCAGTTCCTGGGCGGTGCGGGTCAGGTCCAGGGTGCTGCCGATCCGGTCGCTGGCCTCGTTGAGCAGGGCCAGCCGCTCCCGGCTGCGGCTCTGTTCGGTGATGTCGGTGACGGTGGTGCAGACGCCGACCATGCGGCCGTACCGGTCCTCCAGCGGGGAGGCGGTGGCGGAGAAGGTGTGTTCGTGATCGGGGTCGGCGGTCACGCGGCCGTGGATCTCCCCCGCGTACGCGGGCTCGCCGGTCTCGAGGACCTGACGCATGCGCCGTTCCCAGATCTCGGCGTCGGAGCCGGACAGGATCTCCGAGAGGCGCTTTCCCCGGCGTTCCTCCTCGGGTATGCCGATCAGCCGGGTCATCGCGGCGTTCTGCCGTACGCAGCGGAGGTCGGTGTCGTAGACGGTGAGCGCCACCGGTGAGCGGGTGAAGAGCCAGTCCAGGAGGGAGCGTTCCTCGCCCAGCAGGGGGGACTCACCGGGGAAGCCGGTGATCAGCAGCCACTGGGTGCGGGTGCCGCTCTCGCGGAGCCGGTGGGCGAAGGCGGCGAGGTGCAGGGACCGGCCGTCGCGGTGCCGCACGGCGATCCCGCCCGCCCATTCGTCCGTCCCGTCGGGCAGTGTCCAGACGGGCGGGCCGGTGCCGGGGAGGAAGAGCTCGGCCGCCGGTCCTCCGACGGTCTCCGCCGCCGGACGGCCGAGCAGCCGCTCGGCCTGGGGGCTCCAGCCGGTGACCACGCCGCTGTCGTCGATGAGGATCGTGGCCCAGGACGGCGGGCTTCCGCTGTCCGGTATCGCCCCGCCGGGACGGGCGTCGTCGGTCATACCGCCCCTGCCTCACGCCGAGGAACCGGGTGGCTGCGTGCCCCGGGCTGATCACCGGGCCGGGCTCCTCCCGGGGCCGACCCGGCCGGGCCCGGGACGACAACGCTGCGCGGTGCGGTGCCGGGCCCCGTGAGCCCGGTCTCGTCCGAACGAGAGGCCCTAGCCTCAGCATGCTCTCCCGTCCGGCCCCGGACAACCTGGGCAGCAGGCTTCCGCATCGCCCATGCGGCAAGGTCTCCGCGCCGCGGCCCGGTCACGGGGCCATTCGCGGGGAGGCGGACCCGCGGTGCGGCCGGCACCCTGCGGCGACTGCACCCGGGGGCCGGCCGGGCAGTGCCCTGACCACGGCGGACGGCGGACCGGGCCGGGCCCGCGACCGATCCGAGTCCGCCGCAGGTCAGGGGCTCCGGTCAGGCGGCTCCGGTCGGGGTGCCGATCTCGTCCAGGTGTGCCTCCACCCCGTGCCGGACGGCCGCGAGCGGACGGGCGACGCTGCGGCCGAGGTCGGTCAGCGCGTACTCGACGTGGAGCGGGACGGCGGGGATGACGGTCCGGTCGACGAAGCCTCCGGCCATCCCCGCCCCGGCCACCATGCGCGCCATCGTGCAGGACACCTTCGGCGAACCCGAGACCCTGCGCCCCGCCGACGTCCCGCGGCCGGTGCCGCTGCCGACCGAGGTCCTGGTGCGGGTCCACTCCGCGGGGGTGAATCCGGTCGGCTGGAAGACCCGCTCCGGGGGCGGCATGGCGGGTCTGCTGGGCGAGCCGCCGTTCACCCTGGGCTGGGATGTCTCCGGTGTGGTGGAGGGGGTCGGCTTCGGCGTTCACAAAGACGGAGCAGCAGCCGGCGGCCACACCCCACCGCTGCTCGGGCAGGAGCTCGGCGGAGGCGCCTGACGAGGGATGGGGCGACACACGGTCGGCGGGCCTGCTGTGGCGCGGGCTTCACGCCTGACCGAATCTGGCTTGCAAGGGAGACCGACGAGGGGGCCGACAGAAGGAGACCCTTTCATGGCCATCACCACGACCGACCACTCGGTCCCTCACACGTCGACTGTCCCGGCGAACGCGGGCCAGAAGGTGGAGCTGTTCGTACGAGAACACGACGGCACGCCCTCCGGCCCCCCTGCGAACCGCACGGCTGTCCTCATGCTGCATGGCAGGAGTGTGCCGGTGCTGGCGGGCTACGATCTCCAGCACACCTCGTACGGGTGGGCCAAGGCCGTCGCACAGGCCGGTTACGACGTCTTCATGATGGACCTGCAGGGCTCTGGCCGGTCGCCGCGTCCCCGGATGGACGATCCCTGCAATGTCAATCCCAGCCAGCAGGCTGCCGTCACTCCTCCGCTGTCGGGCCCACGAACGGCGAGCTATCCGTTCGTACTGACCAACTCCCAGAGCGACCAGGACGAGCTCAGCACCGTCGTCGAGTACATCTGCAACAAGCGCAACGTTTCAAAGATCGCCTTCATCGGCTGGTCAGCGGCCGCGTTCGCCATGGGACCGTACGCAATCAAGAATCCGGGGAAGGTGGAAAGCTTGTTCCTCCTCGGCCCGATCTTCCCTCCGCTGGGCCCCTCGAACCCGCCGACCCTGCCGGTACCCGGCTTCCCCACTCACGTGCTCACCCGCACGAGCATCGAACAAGCCTTGGCCATGAAGTGCGCGAACCAGCACGAGCCCGGCATGGTCGACGTGGTGTGGAGCGCCCTCATGGACAATGATCCGATCGGCCGTGGCTGGGGAAAGCTCCTTCCCTCCGGACAGCCGGCGGGCGTCAGCCGATTTCGCAACTTCGTGACATGGGGCTGGAACAACACCACCGCAGGGCAAGGAGGCATCCTCGGCGGACGCGTGCCCGTGCTGATCGTGCACGGCGAGCACGATCAGACGGCCAACACCACACCGCCCAGCTCCAACCCGGCACTCAACTTCCACGTCCCCGCGCTCTACGACGCCATCACAGGACCTCACAAACTCCTCGTCACGGTGAAGTGCGCCGGCCACTCGATGCCCTGGGAAAGTCAGCACAAGAACCTTCACAACCTGTCGAAGCACTGGCTCAAGCACACCAAGGTCGACGGCAAGACCCAGGGCAGTTTCGAGATGGACAAGAACGGCAACATCAGCCCGGCACCATGAACCCGGCTACGCCCCCCGCCGGCCAAGGGGAGTCGCCGAGGCGTTCACTGAGTGGTGTCGACGAGAGTGATGGTGGTTCCTGCTCTTCCGCGGACTTCGACCTGACGGGGGGGGGGAGAAGCCCGGGGTCCCGTCGGGCATCCGGGGCGAGATGAGTCCGATCGCCTTGACGTCGATGAACCCGACGAGGCGCAGGGCGAGGGTGCCGGCGTACTCACCGCGGGCCGACGAGGGCCGCTGGAGCCGCCCGGCAGCTCTTCGAGGAGATGCTCGCTCCTCAGAGCCGCGACACGATTTCAGCCGTCCGGGAGCACCGGTCGTTCCGGCTTTGACTTCTCGATGGGAGCGGCCGCCTTGAAGCCGCGCTGTGCGCCGAACCATGACGGTGCGGCATGGGACAGGGCATGTGACATGAGCGTGCGGAGGATCCAGCCGTGTCCGTGGCCGCTGTCGGCCCGAAAGTCATGGTCCCAGCCGGACAGGTTGTCGAGTTCATTCTCCAGCCAGTGCCGGTAGAATGCGATCGGAATGTGGACCAGACCCACGGTGCGGTCGTGGGCATAGGCTTCGACGCCACTGCCCCGTGGTCGTCCACCCTTGGCCGGGGGCGGAGCACCGCTCCGGTCGAAACTCCATGTGACGGTGTCGAGGTTCACCACGGTTGGCGACTCGAGCTTCAAGCCGCTGCCGAGCATTGCCTGTTGGTGATCTCCATAAGAGGTGTAGACGAAAATCCGGGCATCGCGATTGATCTTCTTCTTCCATAGGGCCGCCTTCTCGAGAAGCGCCTTGAATCGCGCCAGACGGATTCCCGCATCCTTTTCGTCGAGATTTGGATCGAAAAGGTTGATCTGCGAGAGATGCCTACGGAAGAACGGCGTGTCACCAACCGTGAGAAGCAGTTTCTCCACGCGATCGCCGCTGTGGCTGTAGCCGGACAGCATCACCTCACCGAAGTCAACGAAGCCGTCCACAACCGTACTTCCCGCGAGTTTCTTGGACGCGAAGATGATCACGTCCTGAACTGCGCGGGCCAGGGTCTCGGCCGTGAGAAGGTCGTCGAAGTTGCCACCTCGCGTGGACGCCACCGGCACTACGTAGATGACATTCGGCTCGAACCGGTCCGACGCCAGCAAATGCTGGGCCACCGCCCGGAAGCCCGTCTCGCCCGTGCAGAGATAGCGCTCACCGAGCTTGACGTAAGGCTGCTGCCCTTTGAACCCCTGATCGGCACAGTATCCTTCTTTTCCGTCGATGCCACAGGTACCGGTCCAGTACTCGGTTTCGGTATAACAATCCCGGTACGTGGGCGGATGAAACAGGAAATGCACATTGACTTTTTCCGGGGTCCGGGCCTTCAGGTGCAGCGCGGCGGTCCGCGAAACCCACATGAGGAAGAGCTGGGTGCCCTTCTCCCGTTCCGCGACGAGCACGGTCCCGTGCTCGTCCGCCAGGCCGCCCGTGATGTCGGTGTACTGGACCGTTCGGACATTGAGACCGTCGGGTTTGCCCGCATCCAGTACGCGCCGCCCCGGCACGTCGATGGCGCGGTCCCGGTGGAACATGAGCGGCAGCAGGAGATCGGTGTCGGTTGTGCCATCAGGCTTGAGGACGTTGTAGCCGGGGCCCTGGAGTGGCTGAAACCGGGCGAATGCGTCAGTCATCATCGGGCTGGCAACCTTTACCTCACCGCACGTCCTGGGGGCCATCGTCGTTTACGCTGCTGCCTGTTCTTCCACCGGCACGCCGCTGATCACGGGATTTGAGGGGCCGTGACCTTTCGTCGGATACCCAACCAAGCGGAGCGATCGAGGCCAGGGCAATGATGTGCCTCCATGGCCTGCTGGCGCCTTTCGTCGCCAACGGCTTCCTGCGCGAGCTCGAGCGCACGCCCGCGGTGTGCCGTGAGCTCTTTGCCGCGCTGGAGGCGGTGATCCGCCAGTCGTTCGAGAGCACCGTCATACGCTGCCGCGTCCGCATGCCCGAGAACCAGTGCCGTCCTGAGGCTCGTCGTGTTCACAGCTGCTGGCCCGTCTTGGGGTCGTACTTGACGCTGACGGCGACGACTTGGTCGGTCGGGAGCACCTCGACCCATTGATCGAAGATCCGATAGGGCTCCGCGGGGCGGAAGCCGCCGGCCAGGGGATCGAACCCGTTCTCGAAGACCTTGTCGGCGGCGAGTGTCGTGTCGAACTTCTCCTGAGCCAGGGACCGCAGGTGCGTGGCGAGGAGGTCCAGAACCTGGCCTACCGTCTTGCCCTGGTAGTCGTCAGGGTCGTCTGTCTGTCTTGTGTACGTCTTGCCAAGGCCGGCTTCTCCTTCAACCTTCTTCAGCCACGCGAGCGCTGCTTGTTCCTGGCCGGGTCGGACGGGCACGACTACTTTGGCCCAGGCAGCGTTCAGGAATTCATTGCGGCGCTCGTCGGCGTCGATTTGGATCAGCCAGCCCAATGAACTTCCGAGGGGTGCCGGCACGGTCTCTTCGGAGATCAGGTAGTTGACCCGCCACTCGTACGGCGGCGATGGCGATGTGCTATTGGGCAGCGCGTAGAAATCCGCACCGGAGTACCATCCTGCGACTGTCTGGCCGGCCAAAGGCAGCAGTGTGCTGCCGGGTGCGGGCTTCGGGATGGGGCGTACGGGATACCTGCCGGTGGTCTGGGCGTCGGGCGTGGGCGCGGTCACCGCGCCAGCGCGCCAGAAGTCGGGGGAGACGAAGTACAGCATCTCGTCGACGTCGAAGAACTTCTGGATCTCTTCCGCCTCCAGGTACGGCGTGTTGTTGTTGGGCGTGGGGTAAATGCCCTTCGGCAGCTGATTGATCAGTTTCCGGAACACGCACCGCCGCTCCTCGTTGCGCAGGTCGTCGGAGGAGCGGAGACGCATCGAGCTGATCAGGCGCAGCCGCTCACGGACGGCCTGGCCGTACGCCTCGTGCTGGAGCCGGTCCACCTCCTTCTGGTATTCGGCCTGTGCCGCGTCGTTGAGTGCCCTGACCTTATTCTTGGCCTCTTCCGTCGGCTCGTAGACGAGCGTGACGTCGAATGGCAGGGATTTGCGGCCCTGGAAGTTTGCGTACGTCATTTTCACGTTGAGCGTGTGGGGGTTGGACGACGTATTCACTGTGAACGGTGCGAACTCGACCTGGGCGCCGTGTTTGTCCAGGGAATGCACCTTGCTGAAGGTGTAGCCCTCCGGAACGGGTGGCAGCGGCTTGGGGAAGCAGAACTGGATGATGTCGTCCTTCCCCGGAAGGTAGTCGGGAGTATCGTTCAGTCCCCGGCAATCGTTGCCCGGCTCGGGCAGATAGGTTTCCTCGGCCTCGTCGTCCGGGCCCTGCTCGTGCTGGAAGGAGATTTCGAAGTGGTAGGGCACTTCCTTGCTCTCCGGTTCCGGGATCTTCTCCGGCTTCTGGATCGCACTGAGGTCAGGCGCGGGAACGACGTGCACCATGTCCCCCAGGCCGAGTTCCCTGCCGGGATCCATGAGGTGGATCTGCCAGCACAGGCGTGTTCCGACGTGTTGCAGCTGGATGCCGACCTTGCGCATCTTGCGCCGCATCTCGTAGTTCACCAGCTCGGAGGTTGTGTTCTGCAGGACGTAGCGGCGGCTCGACGTATCGGTGGTCTCCGTAACCGTCCGGAATGTCGTCTTGAAGTTCCGCTTGATCTCGCTGGTGACCTTGGAGGTCTGCGTACGGGCGCGCTTGTGCGTCGCCTCGGCACCCCGCTTGACGGTGTTCTGGGTACTGAAACTGAGACTGGCATCGGCATGATAAATCTTGGCGTTCACCCCACCGGTGGCGCTGACACCGAGTTTCGTGTCGTTGGAGTTCTCCTCCTTGACAGCGTCCGAGACATCTGTCTGATCGGTGAGGCTCTCCTCGCTCTTGCGGGAGACCTCCTCCGACTGCTCCACCACTTTCTCGACCAGGGTGCGCCGTGTGCTGCTCTCCACCACCTCGACGGTGCCTCCCGGGCTGACCCAGATGTGTCCCGAGGGGGTGCCAAGGAAGTTGTCGAACTCGAAGAAGTACTCGCGGAAAAGGTTGACCAATCCCACCGGCGACAGTGCTCCCCCCGCGCTAGCGCTGTAGCGGTCGGCCAGGGCTCTCAGACCCGGCTGGACGAGCGTGAGGGCGTCGCTCCCGTGGAAATTCGGACGGGTGAGGTTGCCGATATCGGACGACGGGTTGATCGGAACCGCAGACATTCCGGCCGTCGCCCCCACCCACCCGGACAGCGGCTGGTAGACGCCGAACAGTTCACTGTCGTACGGCAGCGCCCCTGCGAAGTCGTACAGCGGCCGTCCGGTGAACGCGGGCGCGCCGACAGCGGGCACGACCAGACGCTGGGAATGGCCGGCGTCGCCGCCGTCGGGAACGGCTTGGTACTGGACTTCCACCAACTCGTTGCCGGGAGTTGCCTTGAAGAGCTGGACCTGGCCGCTGGATGTCTGCGCCGCGGCGACGAACGCGATCACCACGCTGCCGGGCGCGCCGGCCCGGGCCGCCACGTACTGGCGTGTCCCTTCCGGGCTTCGCCACACGAGAGTCCCGCTCAGCGCGTCCACGCCGGGATACGCACTCGGATCGACCACCGTGACGCTGCCCGGGAAGGCCATGGTCATCCGGCGCCCGGTGACGATCTCGGTGTTGGAGCCCTCCACCTTGTACGACCAGATCCGATAGGCACCGCCGCTGGACGTCACTGGGAGGGATGACGTGCCCAGGAATGTGACTGTGTACGTCATCGAGATGCTCCTCACCTCGTCGTGTTCCTATCGTCATACTCGCGTGACATCCGGGGCGAGGCTCGCTGAGACGCAGCCGGCCACCTGAATGGCCGGCCGATCAGGTGACGGCGTCCCCTCATCGGGTCGGTGCGCAGCGCGTGACATGTACCGATGAGACGATGTCTCATCAGCTACGGGAGGTGCACGCGTGAACGTCTATCTCGTCGAGTACACGACACCCAGGACCCCGCCCCTGAGGGAACGCAAGGTGGAGGCAGACGACTTCGCGGTGAGGGACGCGTTCGTGGAGTTCACCACCGCCGATGGCAAAAAGGTCTTCAGTGTCCGCGCTGAGACCGTTGTGACCATCGCCAAGGCGCCCCCGGAACCACCGAGCACGTAAGGATGCCGAACCGGGATGTGCAGCTCTTCTGGAGTGAAGGAGGTGGGTCAGGCGGTCAGCCGGTAAGTGGACTGGGTGGAGCCGGTGGTGTTCGAGTTCGGTGGGGAAGGTCCAGTAGGCGTCGGGGTTGCCGCTGGCGCGGAGGCGGAGGACGGCTCCGGCTCCTTCGAGTCCCCAGCTGCTCCGGTGATGTCGAGGCCGGCCGACACCGGGCTTCGGTCTGAGCACGGCCTGCGTAGGGCGTGATCCTCTCCGGTACCCGCTTCTCGCCGCGGACCGCGCACCAGGGTTCGCTCCGCGGCGTGTGTCAGCCGCGGCCGGAGCCTTACCAGGACGTCGCACTCGTAGGACGTTTTGGAGGGCGCGGCGACGGGCCCCTTGTCCTGTTTACTGTCGTGGGCCAAGCGGCAACACACGAAAACCGTCCGCAGAACGTGACCCGCGCCGGCCCGGCAGTTCGCCCGCAAGCCCGCCGCGCTCGGCCACGACCGGGCGGCCGCGGTGCCGCTGGCCGCGCTCACCGCCTGGCAGATTCTCGTCGACACCGCCGGGGTGCGGCAGGGGCAGCGTGTTCTCGTCCATGCCGCCGCGGGCGGAGTGGGGCACTTCGCGGTGCAGATCGCCCGTCACCTGGGGGCCCATGTCACGGGTACGGGTCCCCCCCCCCTGTTCCGCGGCGGCGCATCCCCCGGGAATGCGTCCTCCGGGGACCCGCTCCGGGGGCAGTATCGTCCCTCTCGCGGACGGGCCGTCCGCGCGCCGGGGGCGTGCGGCGCACGCCCGTGCCGCAGCCCGCCCGTTCCCGGACCGATTGGACCGACTGATGGCTTCCGCACCGCGCATCGGCACCGCCGTGCCCGACTTCGTCCTGCCCGGCGGCGTTCTGACCGGTGACACCTTCGAACGGCGGGACTACGCCCTCTCCCGGCACCGCGGGAGGCCGCTCGTGCTGGCCTTCTACCCCGGGGACGACACGGCCGTCTGCACCAAGCAGCTGTGCTCCTACTCGTCCGGTCTGGAGCAGTTCCGGGAGCAGGACGCGGAGGTGTGGGCGATCAGCCCGCAGGACGTCGACAGCCATGAGCGGTTCGCCCGCAGGCACGACCTGAGGATGCCGCTGCTCGCCGACACCGGCCGCGCCGTCGCCCGCTCGCTGGGCATCGCGGCACCCGGCATCGGACTGCGCCGTGCGGTGTTCCTCATCGGTCCGGACGGCACGCTGCACTGGAAGCACGTCGCGCTGCTGGGTGCCACCTTCCAGGGGCTCGACACCCTCACGCGGCGGCTCGCCGGCATGGCCCGCAGCTGACACCCCTGCCATCGGCGGTGCTCCTCGGCCTCCCCCGGCAGCCAACGGTGCGGCCCGGTTCCGGAGTTCACCCGGGGCCGGGCCCGATCCAGCAGCCGGGAGGGCGCGAGGCCCATGGGCCTCCAGCCGAAGCGGCCGTCGGAGCAGCCGGTTTGGAGACCGGGCCCGCCGCTCCATAGGATCCGGCGATGATCAAGAGAATATGGCGGGCGGCCGGGGTGGGCGGCCTGCTCGTCGCCCTGGCCGCCGGGCCCTTCCCGGCCCACGCCGCCGCCGACGAACCGGCGGCGAAGGAAGCCCCCAAGGTCGAGCTGGTGCTCGACGTCAGTGGCTCGATGCGCGCTCGCGACATCGACGGACGGTCCCGGATGCTGGCCGCCAAGCGCGCCTTCAACGAGGTGCTGGACGCGACGCCGGACGAGGTCCGGCTCGGCATCCGCACCCTCGGCGCCAACTACCGCGGCGAGAACCGGAAACGCGGCTGCGAGGACACCGAGCGGCTCTACCCGGTCGGCCCGCTCGACCGCACCGAGGCGAAGACAGCGGTGGCCACCCTGGCGCCCACCGGCTGGACACCGATCGGCCCCGCGCTGCTGGGCGCGGCCGACGACCTCGAAGGCGGCGACGCCTCCCGGCGGATCGTGCTCATCACGGACGGCGAGGACACCTGCGCCCCGCTCGACCCGTGCGAGGTCGCCCGCGAGATCGCCGCGAAGGGCACCCATCTCGTCGTCGACACCCTGGGGCTGATCCCGGACGCCAAGACCCGCGAACAGCTCGTCTGCATCGCCGAGGCCACCGGCGGGACCTACACCTCCGTGCAGCACACGGACGAACTCTCTGGCCGCGTCAAGCAGTTGGTCGACCGCGCCGCGGACCCGGCCGCCACTCCGGTCGCGACCGAGGGCGCCGACCGGTGCGCCGACGCGCCCGGCCTGAAGGCGGGCCTGTACACCGACCGGGAGCGGTTCGGCGAGCACCGCTGGTACCGGGTGGACGTCGCGCCGGGGCAGGAGCTGCGCGCCTCGGTGAGCGTCGGCGCCGACCGCGCCGTCAACAACGACTACGGCGTCCTGCTGCGCGCCGTGACCACGCACGGCAGAGAGATCGTCCGCGGCTCGGAGGCGGGCGACGGCCGCACCGACACCATCTCCACCGGCCTGCGCTACCCCAAGGCACCGCAGGACGCGCAGGGTTCGGAGGAGCCGCCGGCGGAAACCGTCTGCCTGCAGGTGAGCAACTCCTTCTCGGCGCCCGCCTCGGTGAAGACCACCCCGGGCATGCCGCTGGAGCTGACCGTCGACCTGGTGGACTCCCCGGACGAGCCCTCGGACGTGGCAGCCTTCGGCCTCGGCCGCGGCTGGTGGATGCTCGGCGTGCTGGTGCTCACCGGCCTGCTGGCCGGCCTGCTCTGGGGCTGGATCACGCGCTGGCGCATCACCGTCTGGAGGACCAACTGATGCGGATCGCAACGGTACTGACCAGTGCCCTGCTCGCCGGTGCCGCTCTGCTGGGGGCGGCCGGTTCCGCCGTGGCGGACGACCCGGCCGACGGCGGTGGGGACGCGCGGACCGGGGCCGGCACCGGCTTCCGGACCGCGACGCCGGTCCGGATGGGAGAGCGCGCGACCGCGGACGCGTCCGCCGGCGACTACCTGTACTGGGTGTTCCCGGCCGATGTGGGCCAGCGGGCGACCGTGAAGGCCACGGTTACACTGCCCGAGTCGGCCACCCGGCAGGGGGCGTCCACCTGGCAGATCGACGTCCACGACGGGCTGCGCCGCCGCCAGGACTGCCAGTACGGCAGCCGGACCCGGACGGCGGAGGCCGACGACCGGTCGGTCACGCTGTCCTGCACCCTGCGGACGGTACGCGGCTGGGCGGAGCCCTGGTCGAACGACCCGCTTCCGGGGGCGTACTACATCCGGCTGACCGTGCTCGATCTGAAGGAGCGGGACCTCGGGCTGCCGGTCCGGGCGGCCGTTCGCGTGACGTCGTCGGAGGAGGGCGGCGCGGCGGCGGTGGACGGTGCGCTCGCCTCCCCGCTGGTACCGCACGCCGGTGCGGCCGCCGCGGCGGAGGACGAGGACTCCTCCGCCGCGAAGGCCCCGCCGGCCACCCTCGAACCGGAGGGCGGCTGGTCCTCCGGGTGGTGGTCGGACCGCTGGCTGTGGACGGTGGCCGGGGGTGTGCTCGGCGCTCTGGCGGCCATCGGCGGATACTCCGTCACCCGGGGCTCCGGCCGGCCGGCGCACCTCCCCCCGCCGAGCGGCTGACCGTCCCGCGGAAGTCCCGCCGCGGGGGCGGGCCGCCGCCCCGGGGGGCCCGCCCCCCCCCCGGGGCCCCCCCCCCGCCCGCCCCGCGCGGCCCCGGCGGGGGGGCCGGTGGCCGCCGCGGAGCACCGCCGCCCCCCCC
>NZ_JBIASV010000014.1:220344-270482 GCF_042891165.1 Streptomyces sp. NPDC001922
GGTCTTCCGCCCGCGGGGGGGCCCCCCCCCCCGGCCCCCCCCGGGGGGGGGGGGCCTCCGACGGCCGCGGGGGGGGGGGGGGGGGGGGCGCGGGGGCGGGGGGGGGGGCCCCCCCCCCCGCCGCGGGGCACTCCCGACGCGGCCGCGGCGCGCCCGCGACGGGCGCACGGTTCCCCGCCGCTGACCACGGCCGCACGCGCCGGGCGCCCCGCATGGTGAACGGGCCTCTCGCGGCAGCCCCGTTCACCATGGTGTGATCCGGGTGGGAGAGGAGCCGGACCGGGCGGCCGGAGTACGCATTCCGCCACCACCGGTCCGGCGCCACGGAATTCCCGAAGAATTCCGCGTCGAGAGCACATCCTTCGGGGTGTCTCAAGCGTCTCCTGTGCAAGCGGCATTCCATGGTGCCGCTCCAAAGGGTCATTTGGAGTATTTATCTTGAAAACCGGCATTAAGGGCACAAGAGGCGTGTCCGTGGCCGCCGTCACGGCAGGAGCAGTCCTGTCGGCCGGGGCATTCGCCGCCCCGGCGCAGGCCGCCGCCACGCTGGCGACACCCACCATCGCCGCCAAGGGCGGCTACGTGATGAACAACGGCACCGGCAAGACCCTCTTCACCAAGGGCGCCGACACCCGTCGTTCCACCGGCTCCACCACCAAGATCATGACCGCCCGGGTGGTGCTCGCGCAGCCCAACCTCAACCTGGACTCCAAGGTCACGATCCAGAAGGCGTACAGCGACTACATCGTCGCGAACACCGCCTCGTCGGCCCATCTGATCGTCGGCGACAAGGTCACGGTCCGCCAGCTGCTGTACGGGCTCATGCTCCCGTCCGGCTGCGACGCGGCCTACGCCCTGGCGGACAAGTTCGGCAGCGGTTCCACCCGGTCCGCCCGGGTGAAGTCGTTCATCGGCAAGATGAACTCCACTGCCCGGGGCCTCGGTCTGACGAATACGCACTTCGATTCGTTCGACGGCATCGGCAACGGCTCGAACTACTCGACGCCGCGCGACATCACCAAGCTCGCGAGCAACGCGATGAAGTACTCCACCTTCCGCACGGTCGTGAAGACGAAGTCGACCAAGCAGAAGGTCACCACGCGCAACGGCGGTTACCGCTACATGTCGTGGTCGAACACCAACAACCTGCTCGGCAGCTACTCGGGCACCATCGGGGTGAAGACGGGCTCCGGCCCGGAGGCCAAGTACTGCCTGGTCTTCGCCGCGACCCGGGGCGGCAAGACGGTCATCGGCACCGTCCTCGCCTCCTCCTCGGTGGCCAACCGCACGTCGGACGCCAAGAAGCTGATGGACTACGGCTTCCGGCGGTAGCCGTCCCGGTACGGTGTGGGGCCTGCCCGTGACCCGAGGGTCGGGGGCAGGCCCCTTCGTCTGCGCCGGACCGGCCGAACAGCCCGCCACCGGGTGGCCGGTGCGACTACGGTGAGATGCATGACCGAGACCTGGAACGCCTCCGACGCCGGTGTCCTGCGGCTGCCCTCCGGCCGCCTGGTGCGGGGGCGCGGTCTGCGCCGCCCGCTGCCGGAGGGCCCGGTTCCCGGCCATGCCGTCCACCTGCTCGGCACCCGGCCCCCGGAGGTTCCCTGGGACTCGGTCTGGCTGCGCTGGCCGGACTTCTGGCTGCCCAGCGACCCCGAACGGGCCCGCGCCGTGCTGCACGAAGCCTGGTCCCGCGCCGCGACGGAGCGCGTGGAGATCGCCTGCGGCGGCGGCCGCGGACGAACGGGTACGGGGCTGGCCTGCCTGGCCGTCCTCGACGGGGTGCCGGCCCGGGAGGCGGTGGACTTCGTCCGCCGGAACTACGACCGGCACGCGGTGGAAACCCCGTGGCAGCGACGCTTCGTCCGCCGTTTCACCCCCTGAGCGGCACCCGGCGGACCGGACCCGCCCGGCTGATCCGGACTTCCGGTGCGGCGCGGCCGGTGGCGGGCCGATGCGGCCCCGCCACGCGCGTCCCGCCCCGCCGGGCCTCTGCACTGCGGGCGGCGAGACGGAGAGGCTCGGGACCGCTTCCGCCCGCACGAGCGGCGGGTGGGCACGACAGCACGGAGCGGCCGCGCCGACGAGAATCCGTCGGCACGGCCGCTCCGTCACACCACGTACGCGGGGCTCCCGCCGGGCGGCTCTCCACCGTGGCGGGGACAGCGCTGCCCGGTCCGGTCCCGGTCCCTGCCGCTGCGCCGGGCGGCGCCTGCAGGAGACCCGGGGCCCGTCGAACCCGTCACTCAGGACTGGGGGCGACTACCGTGGTTGGCTCCGTTCTTACGACGTGCCTTCTTCTTACGACGTCGCTTCGACGACATGTCGCCTCCTTTCTCAACCATGCGTTTCTGCTGGGTTTGCACCCATTGTTCTTGGTATCACACCCGGCAGTGGACGGTCGCGTACCCCGTCCGCCGCCACCCATACCCTCCGTGAAGCACCTCACGCCCGCGATCTTCCGACCGGTGGCCGGAGGCACGCGCCGGGCAGCGGAAACGGAGAGGGCTCCGGTGCTCTGCGGGCCGATCGACCGGGGGGGGAACGGGACAGCTCCGGTGTCCGAACATCGACGGTCCGTCTGCCGCGCCGAGGCGGCGCCCTCCATGATGGGCGGTCGTGCCACCGGGCCGTACCGGACACGGCTCGTGCCCGGCCGTGCACCGGGACGGACGACGGGAGGGGCGCCGGCCCCGCACCCCCGTCACCGTCGGCCTGTCACCGCCGGCACACCGCGCGGTACATCATCGACCCGGGAGGGGAAGCCCGATGCACGAAGCGAGCCATGACTACATCGTGGTCGGAGCGGGATCGGCCGGCTGTGTGCTGGCCGCACGGCTGAGTGCGGACCCGGGCGTTCGCGTCCTGCTCCTGGAAGCGGGACCGCCCGACGACGCCCCGGAGATCCGCATCCCGGTGGCCTTCGGCCGGCTGTTCCGCACCAAGTACGACTGGGACTACACCTCGGAGCCCGAGCCCGGGCTGGACGACCGGCGGCGGTACCTCCCGCGCGGCCGGACACTCGGGGGCTCGTCGTCCATGAACGCCATGATCTACATCCGCGGCAACCACCGGGACTACGACGCCTGGTCCGACGCCGGGGCCAAGGGGTGGAGCTGGGACGAGGTCTTCCCCTACTTCCTGCGGGCGGAGGACCACCACGCCGGGCCGTCCGACTGGCACGCCACCGGCGGGCCGCTCACCGTCAGCGAGGGCCGCTCCCGCAGCCCCCTGATGGCCGCGTATCTGGAGGCGGCCCAGGAGGCGGGGCATCCGTTCAACCCCGACTTCAACGGGCCCGAGCAGGACGGCGTCGGCCCCTACGAGCTCACCCAGCGGAACGGGCTGCGGTGCAGCACCGCCGAGGCGTATCTGCGCCCCGCCCTGGAGCGGCCGAACCTGACCGTGCTGACCGGGGCGCACTGCACCCGGCTGCTGTTCTCCGGGGAACGGGCCGTCGGGGTCGAGGCGGAACGGCACGGCGTGCTGGAGGAGTGGCACGCCGACCGGGAGGTCGTGCTGGCGGCCGGCGCCTACAACTCCCCGCAGCTGCTGATGCTGTCCGGGATCGGCAACGCCGATGAGCTCCGGGCCCTCGGCATCACCCCGCGCGCCGACCTCCCCGTCGGCGAGAACCTCCAGGACCATCCGCATCTGCCGCTCGTCCACTTCACCGACACCCCGTCGCTGTGGACCGCGGAGACACCGGAGAACATCGCCCTGCTGGAGTCCGAGGGGCGCGGGCCGCTCACCTCGAACGGCGGCGAGGTCGGCGGCTTCCTCCGGACCCGCGACGGCCTGGACGCCCCGGACATCCAACTCCACGCGCTGCCGGTGCAGTTCCACGAGGAAGGCCTCGGCCGGCCGACGGGGCACGCCTTCCACCACGGCGCGGTCCTGCTGGACACCACCAGCCGCGGCACAGTCTCCCTGCGGTCCGCGATGCCGAGTGCCAAGCCGCGCATCCTGCACCGCTACCTCTCCACCGAGGAGGACCGGGCGGCGGCGGTGCGGGCGCTGCGGGTGCTGCTCGACATCGCCGGCCGGCCCGCGCTGCGCGCACACCGCCGGGCGGACGACCGCGTGCCGGCCTCGGACAGCGACCACGACCTGCTCGCCTTCGCCCGGCGTGAACTGCACACGCTCTACCACCCCGCCGGAACGTGCGCCATGGGTCCGGTGGTCGACTCCGCGCTGCGGGTGCACGGGGTGAGCGGACTGCGGGTGGCCGACGCTTCGGTGATGCCGACGCTGGTGCGGGGCAACACCAACGCGCCCACGATCATGATCGCGGAGAAGGCGGCCGACCTGATCCTCGACGACTCCCGCTCCACCGCATAAATCAAGCCAGGGAACGGGGCGTAGGCCGACTGGGCCGGGACCTCCGCCGCACGCGACAGGAGGGCGGAGCATGGCGCGTGCCCCGAGAGGAAGGACGTCCCGCCGCGACGCCGGCCCGCGGCGCCGTCCGGCGGGGCCCGCGGCACGGGTTTCTCCACGGCTCCGGCCGGCTCCCGGCCTGCCGGAGCCGCCTCTCCCCCGCTGTGCAGGGCGGCGGCGCCGTACGGGCCGGGGACCGGAGCGGACCGGTCAGGCGGTGAGGGCGCCGACGCCGTACAGCAGCGGCAGGACGTGGTCACGGAGGGCAGGCGCGAGTGTCAGGCCGCTGTCGTGGCCGGAGATCCATCGCAGGTCCGCCAGTTCGGCGGCAAGGACGGGCGGCCGGCTGAGACCGGCCCGAAAGACCGTCAGCCGCATCGGCACTTCCTCCAGAGCGGCCATCGCGTCGATCTCGGCGAGGAGGGACGGCTCCACGGGTTCCGCTCCGAGTTCCTCCCCCAGCTCCCGGACCAACGCCTCGAGCGGGGTCTCCCCCTGTTCGGGCTTCCCGCCCGGCAGATAGAAGACGTGGGGCGCGGCCTTCTTGCTCACCACAAGGAGACGGCCGTCCTGGACGATCGCGGCAGCGGCGACGGTCAGCGGCGCGCCGTCCTCGCCGGTCCGCGGCGCCGTCCGCACAGGTTCATGTGTCATACATCCAACCCTTGCAGGTGCGGGGCCCGTTGGGCATCCCGTTTGTTGCCGGCCCGGCAGCACCTGGTGCCGGGCCGCAGGGCCGGACCCCTCCGGACCGGCTCCGGCACACCCGGCCGCGACCGGCCGGCCCGGCCCGCGGGACCGGTAAGGCGTCCGGGCCGGCTCCGGGACGTCCGGTGAGGAATCCGACGCGACGGACACCGCCGCGGTGCCCCACGGCACCGGCCGCTCGACCGGGATCCGGCGACCCTGCCCCTGACCGGAACGGACCGGAGTCCGTCCCCGCCCCTCGGCAACGCGGTGCGAACACCTGCCGCGGCCTGGGACGACGCAGTTGTCGGCAGACCCTCCCTCCCCCGTGGGGAGGGCCTACCGGAGCGATCCCATCGTTCCCAAGCGGTCCGTCCTCATCAAGGCCCATCTTCTGTACGATCGGTAAGTGACGTTTACCGAACTGGGAGAGATACAAGCGTTCCTGACGCTCGCCGAGGAGCTGCACTTCGGCCGGGCAGCGGACCGGCTCGGCCTGTCCCGGCCACGGGTGAGCCAGCTCATCCAGTCACTGGAGCGGCGCGTCGACGGCAAGCTGTTCGACCGCACGAGCCGCCGGGTGACCCTCACGCCGACCGGCAACTTTCTTTTGGAGCGGGCGAAGCCGAGCTTCGAGGGGCTGCAACAGTCCATCGAGGAGACCCGGGCCTTCGCGCGCGAGCTGCGCATCGGGTTCATGGGGCCGTTCGCGGGCGCCGTGAACGCCTCGGTGGCCGGCTTCCGCCGGACCCATCCGGAGTGGGCGATCAGCATGACCGAGACGCGCTGGGGCGACTATTTCGGACCGCTGCGCCGGGCGGAAGTGGACCTGCAGGTCACCATCTGGCCCGTCGAGGAGCCCGACCTGACGAGCGGCCCGGTGATCGCCGAGTACCCCCGGGTACTCGCCGTGGCGGCCGACCATCCGCTGGCGGCGCGGGCGTCGGTCGACGCCGAGGAACTGAGCCGACTCACCATGGTCGAGATGCCGCAGTCGGCTCCGAAGGCGATCCGCGACGGGTTCCTGCCCCAGCGGACTCCGGCCGGACGGCCCATCCGCCGGGGGCGGCTGGTCAAGACCCAGCACGAGATGCTCAGCCGGGTGGCGTCGAGCAGCGATGTCTGTGCCACCTCGACCGCGCTGACCCAGTACTACCGCCACCCCGACGTGGCGTTCGTCCCGCTGACCGGGCTGCCCCCGGCCCGGGCGGTGGTCAGTTGGCGCACCGCACATGAGAGCGCCAAGATCAGGGACTTCGTCAGCACACTGCGGACCTCGACGAGCTGACCGCACCGCCGGACCGGGCGGCCGGACGGAAGGGCCGGCCGACGGAACGCGTGCGGGCCGGGACGGGGCCGCGGATGAACGGATGGTGCGGACCGCACCCGTTGCCGGGTGCGGTCCGCACGCGAGGTGTCCGTGCCGCCTCTCCACCGGGCGGCCACATCCTCGTGCATCCACGCGTGCGCCGCGGCCACGGTGCGGTCACCGCGGTCGGGCCGGCCGCTCCGAGCGGTCGGGAACCGCTCAGAGCGCGGAGGTGGAGTTCAGCGAGAGATAGTAGTGGCCGACGTCGGAGAGGTACGAGAGATCGGTGGTCTCGCGGTCCACCGTGAACCGGGGCGCGGCCTTGATCTCCTGGCGGGTGTTCCCGATGGTCACGGTGCGGGCGTGGCGGTCGATGCGCACCACGGCCCCGGCGGGGATCAGTACGCTCTTGCCGAACACCCACATTCCGGTGTCCACGATCACATGCTGGATGCCGGGCCGGGTGTCCTGACGGTCCACCTGCCCGATCACGCCGTCGGCCGCGTGCACGGTGAATCCCACCAGCGACTGCTCCAGTGCGGTGCCGCACTCCGGCCGGTACTCCCACATCGTGTGGTCCACGGTCTCCTCCCCTGCGCATCGATCGCCCGCATACCGGGCGCTCCCCCTCTCCTGCCTCGGACGGCCGGACTCATGCCCCGCAAACCGTGCCGATCCGGCCGGACCCGTGGGCGGCACGCCATGCGCTCGCCATCGTTCGGGGCCGTACGCAACGGGCGCATCGCAGCTTCGGCCGCGGGCCCTGGGCGCCCGGGCGAGAAGACCCGGCCAGCCCCGGTTGCCGGGCCTCAGTGCCAGGGCGCCGTTCCACTGCCGTCGCTCCAGGCGGCGAGGAGGGCGGCGTCGACGCAGAGGATGCCGCAGGTCCCGGCGTACTCGGCGGCCGGCTCGGTGAAGGTGCTGGTGGTGACGACGGCCGCGACGTCCGCTTCGTGGACCGTGTAGCAGGTGCCGCCGAACCGCTGCAGGTCCTGCGAACCGACCTTGTTCGTCGCGCAGTACCGCTTGCACTGGATCACCAGGCGCCGACCGTCGGGGGTGGTCGCGACGACGTCCGCGCCGAGGTCACCGGCGCCGCCCACCACCGTCACGTCGCGGCAGCCGTCACGCTCACAGAGCCCGGCTATGGCCTCCTCGAAGGCGTCCGCGTCCAGGCACTCGAAGTCCACGGCCCCGACGGCTTCCGCATCGGCCGCACCGTCGCGGGGCAGCTCGACGGTGGCTCCGCGCAGCGCTCCGTCCCGCCCTTCGGCGGGCCCGGCGGCCGGCGAGGCGGCGGGAACGCACTCGGCCGCCGCTGCGTCGGCCATGCCGGCGCGGGCCGCTCTGCGCAGGGCTCCGGGGCGCGGCATGGCGCGGACGAAGACGGCCAGGACGGGCAGAGCCACCAGGAGCAGCACCCCGGCCAGGACGGGATGCGCCGCCGACCACTGCATCCCGCGCCGGACCGCGAGCCAGGCGCCGCAGGCGAGGCATCCGAAGAGGGCGAGCAGGATCAGGGTCTGTCGCATCGAGCGGACCGGACGGACCTCGGCGGCGGGTTCGGGAGTGACGGGAACGGTCACGGCAGGGCCTCTCGTCCGGCTGATGGTCGACACGGTGATCAACTACTGCCCCGGTCGCTCCCGTCCATGATCGATCCCATCGTCCGCCCCGGTCGTGGCCGTGGTCGGGGCGGTGCGGCGCGGGCCGCAGCGATGATTCGTCCGGCCGGGGGTATCCCCTTCAGGGTCAGCGCGCTGTCACAGCGGCCCACCGGCCGCGCGGCGCCGCCCACCCCGGACCGAACGGTGACGAGAATGACCGCGACCCCTGAAGCTCCGCAGCAGACCGCCCCTGTCGACACCCGGAGCGGGAGACCGGGGGCGGAGCGGATCCAGCGCATACGTCGACGCCTGGAGCGACTGATCGGGATAGCCGCGACCGAGGGGAATCTGCTGACTCCGCTCCGGAACGGCGACGAGATCTTCGCGGCCATGCTGGACGGCATCCGCTCCGCCCGGCACACGGTGGACATGATGACGTTCGTGTACTGGCGCGGGGACATCGCCTGCCGGTTCGCCGAGGCCCTCTCCGAGCGGGCCCGCGCCGGTCTGCGGGTACGGCTGCTGCTCGACGGCTTCGGCAGCCGGCTGATCGAGGAGGAGCAGCTGGCGGCGATGGAGCGGTCCGGCGTGCAGGTGTCGTGGTTCCGCAAGCCTCTCCATCTCTCGCCGTTCAAGCAGAATCACCGCTGCCACCGCAAGGTGCTCGTGCTCGACGAGGAGACGGCGTTCACCGGCGGGGTGGGGATCGCCGAGGAATGGTGCGGGGACGCCCGCGACGAGAACGAGTGGCGCGACACGCACGTGCAGGTCCGCGGCCCAGCGGTGGACGGGCTCGCCGCCGCGTTCGCCCAGAACTGGGCCGAGTGCCACGAAGAACTCTTCGACGAGCGGGACCGGTTCGTCGAGCACCGCCCGCAGGGGGATGCGATCGTTCAGGTGGTGCGCGGTTCGGCGAGCGTGGGCTGGCAGGACATGGAGACGCTGATCCGCGTCATGCTGGAGTCCGCGGAGGAACGGGTGCGGATCGCCACCGCCTACTTCGCGCCGGACGTCTACTTCATCGAGCTGCTGTGCGCGACCGCCCGGCGTGGTGTGCGGGTGGAGATCCTGCTGCCGGGCCCGCACACCGACAAGCGCGTCTGCCGGCTCGCCGGCCAGAACCACTACGAGGAGCTGGTGGCCAGTGGCGTCAGGATCCACGAGTACGGGCCGACGATGATGCACGCCAAGGTCATCACCGTCGACGGGGTCGCCTCGCTGATCGGCTCGACCAACTTCAACCGCCGGTCGCTCGACCACGACGAGGAGGTCATGCTCACCGCCCTGGACGAAGGGTTCACCGGCACCCTGGACCGTCATTTCGACGAGGACCTGACGGTCAGTGAACCGATCGACGCGGGCCGGTGGCGGCGGCGCCCGGCGCTGCAGCGGGTGCGGGAGGCGGCCGTGGCGCCGATCCGCCGGTTCCTCTGACACGGCGAAGCGGCAGGCGAGGGCGGCATCAGGAGACCGGGGCCGACACCACTGTGGCGGGCCCCCGTCACGGGGGCCCGCCACAGCGCGGATCGGGTACCGGGGACGGCGGATCAGTCGCTGCCGCAGGTGTTGTCCGCTGCCTCGTTCCAGCCGGCGAGGACGTCGACCGTATTGCCGCAGAGGTTGACCGGCACAGAGACAGGGGCCTGCACGGCATTGCCCGAGAGGAGGCCGGGTGACCCGGCCGCGGCCCCCTGAGCGCCGGAGTCGGCGGTGGCGGCGGCGCCGCTGCCGAGGACGGTCAGGGTGGCCAGAACACCGGCGCTGAGGAAAGTTCGAGCATGCATGACGTTCTCCTGACGCAGGAAACGCTGGAAATTTGGATCACTTGAGCAACAGCCACTTTCACCCGGTGGCGACGGAGGAAACGCCCCGGCCACGATCTGGGGACGCCGCTCCACACCTTCGGGTGACTGTCGCGCCATGTCCGTTCGCGCCTGCTGCACGACGGGGTATTCGCGGGCGCGGTGAACATGCTTGCGTGGCCTGCGGGTCCGGCCGCCACGTGCATCCGGCCATCGGAGAGCCGCGGTCAGCGGGTGTGGAGCCGGCGTTCGAGGAAGATGCCGGTGAACACCGCCACCTTGGCACGCAGCACCCAGGGGTCGAAGGGCTTGCCGATGTAGTCGACCGCGCCGGCCGCATAGCCCCGGGCCGAGTGCTCGGCATCGGTGCCCATGGCGGTGAGGAAGATGATCGGGACGTCCCGGTTGCGGCTGCGGCGTTTGATGTGCGCCGCTGTCTCGTAGCCGTCCATCCCGGGCATCTGCACATCCATGATGATCACGGCGAAGTCGTCGTGGTCCAGCAGGGCCTTGAGGGCCTCGCGGCCGGAGGAGACCGCCACCAGCTCCTGGTCCAGCGTGGACAGCACCGCGGTCATCGCCAGCAGGTTGTCCGGCTGATCGTCCACGATCAGCACCCGGGGCACGGTCTGCGGCGCGGACTCGGGCACGGGGACGAGGGCGTGGTGGCCGGCTGCCTGCTGGGGTGCTTCGATGGTCTCCAGTTGCCGTTCGAGCAGTTCGCAGCGCTCCTCCGCCGCGTCACGCCGCCGCCGGGCCTCGCTCAGCTCCTGTGACAGCCGTCCCACCTCCACCTCCAGGGTGTCGCGTTCCCGCAGCAGACCGTCCAGGTCCGGTGCGGCCGCGGCCAGGGCGTCCGCCCGTGCCCGCTCCGCGCCCCACTCCGCCTCCAGTTGGCTCAGCCGCACCTCCAGGTCCGCGATGCGGTGCCGACGGTCCAGAAGTGCCTCGCCCAGGACGTCGCCGTGGGCCGTGGACCGCCGGGCCACCCGGTCGGCGTCGGCGAGCTGCTGCTCCAGCAGTTCCACGGCGTGCCGGGGTGATCCGCTGTGCTGCACGGCGGACCGGTGCAGGCCCCGGACCAGTTCGATCGCCTCCGGGGTCGCCGCCGTCCCGCGGTGCTCGGCCAGGTCGGTGAAGAGGTCCATGACCACGTCCCAGGGCGGGATGCGGGTGCCGCTCAGGTACCGCGAGAAGGTGCCCGCGTCCCGGAGCCGTCGTGCCGCGTAGCGGCGCACCGACACCTCCAGGCCGACGAACAGCTCGCGCAGCGCCTGTGCCAGGGCCCTCGCCTCGTGGTCCAGATCGTCGGCCAGCGGACGCAGTTCACCCATGACGGCCTCCGGTCCGCAACGTCCCTGACGGCACCCGTGCCGCTCTCGGCGACAACAGTGATCGCTCCACCAGTTCCCTCTCCGGGCTCGCGGCCGGCCCACCGGCCGCTCTCGTCGTCGGACGGCCGTCCGGCGATGGGGCACAGCATGGGTCGTCCGGGGAGTGTTGCGCCCGGCAACGGCGATACTGGCAACTCCGCCTCCCGCACCGTGGTGTTGCGCCCGCCGCGGCAACGCCGTTCTCGCCGGTCCCACGGGCCGGCGCCGTTGCCGGTGGCAACACCCCCCGCGCAACACCGTCGCTCAACGCCCCCGCGGCAACAACGCCGTCGGCACATCCAGGGCAGGGCGACGGGAGCCTGGCAGGAAGGAGCGGTGGGAACCACCGGTCACCACCACCGGAACCACAGCGGTGGATGGGCACATACATCCCCGGGCCGTCCTGTTCGGGGGAACGTGCACGGCCCGGTGCGGCCACCCGACCGGTGCCGTCGCACGCCCCGGAGGAGGACATCGGTGCTGTTCAGCCACAGTTGAGGCAGGCATCGACGGGGTAGGAGGACTGCCACCGCACTACGCCGTCGCGGCGTAGATATGTGATCTGTGCCTTCACAGGCCACAAAAGGTGAGTAGCATCCGGGCACCAACGGCAGTACGAGGAGAGTGGTCACCCATGCCGGAGCAGCCGGAACACAGCAACCTCAAGGAAGAGTACGCCTCCCGGGTCGACGCCGATCTGGAGCGCAACGAGGAAGAGCAGGAGCGCATCAACTCCGAGCTGTCCGCGCTGCAGACCCAGCTCGCCGGGCTCAAGGAGGACCACAAGCTGCTGCAGACGATGCGCGGTGCGCTGGGGTCCGAGCGAGCGGCACAGGCTTCCGGCGCGAAGAAGTCGTCGGGTGCGGCGACGCCGAAGGCCGCCGCGGTGCCCAAGGCGCGGCGGGCCAAGGACACCGCGCCGCGGGCGGTCAAGGCCAAGGCCGGCAGCCGGAAGACGGCCAAGGCCCCCACGAAGGCCAAGGCCCCGGCGGGCACCAAGGCACCGGCGAAGGGCGGGAAGCGCACCGGACCCACGCTGCGCGAGCTCGTCCACGGCCACCTGCGCGGGCGGAGCGAGCCGAGCTCGGTCGCCGAGGTGACGTCGGCGCTGGAGAAGCAGCACCCGGAGCGCACCTTCCACCCCACCGCGGTGCGCACCGCCCTGGAGACGCTCGCCGCACAGGGTGCGTCGGAGCGCATCCGGCAGCAGAAGTCGGTGTACTACGCCCCGATCCGGAACGAGACCGCCGCGGAGCAGCCCGCCGAGACGGCGGCGCAGCCGAGTTGAGCGGCGCCCCCGCGGGGTGCCCGAACGGTGGTCCCGCGCTGCCGGGGCATCCACCGGTTCCGCCCAGTGGGCCGGGAACGGTGCCCGGTCCGCCGACACCGGGGCACGGTCCGGTCCCGCACGGCGCCAACAGCCCGCCCCCGAGGAGAGAGTCCTCGGGGGCGGGCTGCTTGTTCAGCACCGTCGGAGTGACAGCTGGTGGCGCTGCTGCTCCTGATCCGGTTGTCGCGCTGTTGCGGCTCAGTAGGCGGAGTCGACGTTGTCGATGGAGCCGTACTTGTCCGCCGCGTAGTTGGCGGCAGCGGTGATGTTGGCGACCGGGTCGGTCGGGTCGTTCGCGGTGCCGGCGACGTGGTAGGCGTCGAAGGTCGGCTGAATGACCTGGAGCAGACCCTTGGACGGGGTGCCGTTCTGCGCGTTGACGTCCCAGTCGTTCTGGGCGTTCGGGTCACCGCCGGACTCCCGCATGATGTTGCGGTGCAGGCCCTCGTAGGTGCCGGGGATGCCCTTGTCCTTCATGATGTCGAGCGACTGCTTGATCCAGCCGTCGAGGTTGTCGGGGTACGTCTTCTTGGCCTTCTTGGGGGCCGGAGCATCGGCCGCCTGGACCGTGGCCGCCGGGGCGCTCGCGGACGCCGGCTCAGCGGCGTGGGCGGGCGAAGGGGCCAGCGTGAGAGCCGCGGCCGCGGCACCGGCGGTGGCGATACCGGCGACGGAGAGCTTACGGAAACGGGCGATGCGGCTGTTGCTGGTCCGAATGTGGGCGGTCATGCAGAAGCACCTCTCCAGAGGGGACGTGTGGGGAGGCCGACCGGGGGGTCGGTTCGGCGAGTGCGGAGCGGGACTCCGCGTGTGGGCCGGAGCGGTCGGAAGCGGGTGGGGACCACCCGTCCGGCACTCGGCTCCCCGGAACGTCAGCCATGGTTAGGGCGGCCCGGAGCGGGATGCAATGGTGTGACGTACTACCCCACTACGCAGCAAAGCCCCCACGATCTCGGCCGGGGAGGCATTGCCCTGGGAGGGGGAGCGGCTCGGGTGCCTACTACCGGGGTTGGAACGTGACGCAGCTCCTGTGCGGGGGCTCACAGCCGGGGCTCGATCCGGGGCCCGCGGAGGGCTCGCGCATCACCCACGGTCCGTAGCTCCTCACGCTCCGCGTGGGCCGCGGGCGGTGCTGCCGGGGCGGAGCTGCGGGACCGCCCGGGGGGTGGCCCGGACGGCAGCGCGCGGTCTTCCGCGGGCGGTGGCGGGCCTGCGAGCATGCCCGCACGGGGCTCCGGCTATCCCCCTCAGGGGTGCGGCGCCCCCTCACGAGGGAATCGAACGCGACCCGCCCGCGTCACCCCGCGACACCCCTTGGGCTTACCCGCCTATCCGAACTGTCGTACGGGCTTTCGTCCCGCATTCCCCGTGACGGGTCCTTGATCGCGGGCGTTGTCCGAGCACCTGTACGTCCGGCACGCGCCTCGGGAGGACCCATGGATCCACTGCCCGCCCGCACTCCTCGTCACGTCGTGTTCGAGAAGCCGACCGGCGACCGCCCCGGGGCGGGGAACCGGGGTGACGCCACGCGGCCCGCTCCGTCAGCCCCGTTCACCCCCGGACCGGAGGCGGGCGGCCCGGGTGTCCCGGCGCCGGGCCCGCCCCTGGTTCGGGCCGCCCCGCTCGCCCCTCCCTCCCCGCGCGATGAGCCGGGCGGGGCGAGGAGCAGCGGGCCGCCCGGCCCCGGGCCAACCGTGGTGCAGGGGGCGGGAATCGCCGTCGTCGTGCGACGGTGCCGTACGCGTGCCGAGCGCTGTGTGCGCCGCTTCAGCGCTCCCTCGTCCAGGGGAAAGGCGGTCCCGGCCATGGCGTGGCGGCGACCGAGCCGCGCTTACTGGGGATACCGGCCGATGGCCTGCCGTCCCCGTGACGGGTCGGCAGCGCGGCGATGTGCGCCCCGCCATCGGCCGGTCGCTTCCGGGCCCCCGGTGCAGCCACGGCGCAACCGGTCGATGAGCGGGCCGATCAGCCACACACCGGGAGGGCCACAGCATGGCTTCCACGATCACTCTGGTCAGTTCGTCGCCGAACTCGACGGTCCACGGGCAACCCGTGTCGTTCACCGCCACCGTCGTTCCGCTCGGCCCCGGGACTCCGACCGGTACGGTCACCTTCGTCATCCGCGGCGGGCCCACGCTGACCGCCCCCGTGGTCGCCGGCCGGGCGACCGTCTCCACCAACGGCCTGAGCCCGGGCACCTACAGTGTCACCGCGTTCTACAGTGGCGACTCCCGCTTCACCTCGTCGACGGGGGCCAGCGCACACCCCGTTCTGAAGGCGCTGACGACCACCTCTGTGTCGTCGTCGCCCGAGCCCTCGACGTTCGGCCAGCCGGTGACCTTCACCGCGTCCGTCGCCCCGGTTCCTCCCGGAGCCGGGACGCCGACCGGCATGGTGACGTTCTTCATCAGCACAGGGCCCAGTCTGACGGCACCGCTGGTGGACGGCACGGCACGGATCACGACCGGCGCTCTGGGCCCGGGCCTGCACGTGGTGGTGGCCATCTACAGCGGGGACATCAACTTCCTTCCCTCCACGGGCACCCACACCCATACGGTGCGGATCAGATCCGCCGCCACACTGACCACGGTGACCTCGGCGCCGGACCCGTCGAGCGTGGGGCAGCCCGTGCAGTTCACCGCCACGGTGGCTCCGCTGTCCCCAGGTTCGGGGACGCCGACGGGCACGGTGACGTTCTCCTTCGGCGACGGCACCCCCTCGGTGACCGTCTCGCTCTCCGGCGGTGTCGCGCGGGTGACGCATCCGTACGCGACCGCGGCGGGCAGCCCGTACACCGTCACGGCGGCCTACGGCGGCGACAGCAGTTTCGGGTCGTCGACCGGTACGGACACCCAGACGGTGCAACGGGCCGCCACCACCACCTCCGTGGCCACCTCCCCCGACCCGTCCGTCCCGGGGCAGCCGGTCAACGTCACCGCCTCGGTCGCACCCGCGGCCGGAGGCGGCGGTACTCCGACGGGCACCGTCACCTTCTCGTTCGGGGACGGCACTCCGTCGGTGACCGCGGCGCTCTCCGGGGGTGTCGCGACGGTGGCGCATCCGTACGCGAGCGCGGCGGCCAGCCCGTTCACGGTCACCGCGACCTACGGCGGGGACACCGCCTTCGGGCCGTCGACCGGTACGGACACCCACACCGTGGGGCGGGCGACGACGACCACATCGGTCGCCTCCTCCCCCGACCCGTCCGCGGTCGGCCAACCGGTGACGTTCACCGCCACCGTGGCCGGCCCGGGCGGGCGCGGCGCCCCCGCCGGCACCGTCACCTTCTCGTTCGGCGACGGGACTCCCACCGTCACCGCCGCGCTCTCCGGCGGCGTGGCCACGGCCACCCACACCTACACCAGTGCGTCGGGCAGCCCCTACACGGTCACCGCCGCCTACGGCGGGTCCGCCGACTCCGGACCCTCGACCGGTACGGACACCCAGACCGTGCAACGGGCCGCCACCACCACCTCCGTGGCCACCTCCCCCGACCCGTCCGTCCCGGGACAGCCGGTCAACGTCACCGCCTCGGTCGCACCCCTGCCGCCGGGAGCCGGTACGCCGACCGGCACGGTCACCTTCCAGTTCGGGGACGGCACTCCGTCGGTGACCGCGACACTGTCCGGCGGCATCGCCACCACCACGCATGTCTACGCCGACTCATCGGGCAGCCCGTTCACCGTCACCGCCACCTACGGCGGGGACACCGGCTTCGGGACCTCGACCAGTACGGACACCCACACCGTCGGCCGGGCCACGACCACCACCACGGTCCTCTCCTCCCCCGACCCGTCCGCGGTCGGCCAGCCGGCGACGTTCACCGCCACCGTCGTCCCCGGCCCGTCCGGGACGGGTCTGCCGACGGGCACGGTGACGTTCTCCTTCGGCGACGGCTCACCGGCCGTGGAGGCCCGGCTGTCGGGCGGCGTCGCCACCGTCGGCCACACGTACACCGGCGCGGCGGGCAGCCCGTTCACCGTCACGGCCGCCTACGGCGGGGACACGGTGTTCACGGCCTCGACCGGCACCGACACCCACACGGTGAACCCGGCCGTCACGACGACCACGGTGACCGGTTCCCCCGATCCGTCGATGACGGGCCAGCCGGTGACGTTCACCGCCGTGGTGGCACCGGTGGCGCCCGGCGCCGGATCGCCGTCGGGCACGGTCACGTTCGACTTCGGCGACGGTTCGCCCACCGTGGGAGCACCGGTCTCCGGCGGCATCGCGACGGTCACCCATGCGTACGGCGCCGCACCGGCCGGTCCGCTCACGGTCACCGCGGCCTACGGCGGGTCCGCCGACTTCGCCGGCTCCACCGGCACCGAGACGCACACCGTGAACCAGGCGGCCACCGCGACGGCCGTGGCCACCTCCCCCGACCCCTCGGTGGCCGGAGCGGCGGTGACCGTCACCGCGACGGTGACCACCACCTCCCCGGGGGCCGGTACGCCGACGGGCACGGTGACGTTCTCCTTCGGTGACGGCACCCCGTCGGTGACCGCGGCGGTCTCCGGCGGCGTCGCCACCACCACGCATGTCTACGCGGACGCGGACGGCAGCCCGTTCACCGTCACCGCCACCTACGGCGGGAACGCCGACTTCTCCGCGTCCACCGGCACCGACACGCACACGGTGGGCCGGGCGGCGACCACGACCGCGGTGGTCTCGTCGCCGGACCCGTCGGTCGTCGGTGAGCCGGCGACGTTCACCGCCACGGTGGCTCCGCTGTCCGGAGGCGCGGGCGAGCCGGCCGGGCGGGTCACCTTCGACTTCGGTGACGGGACCGCACCGGTCACGGTGTCCCTGTCCGGGGGCGTCGCCACCGTGAGCCACGCCTACGCCGGAGCGTCGGGGAGCCCGTTCACCGTCACCGCGGCCTACGCGGGTGACGCGGCGTTCGCCCCGTCCACCGGCACGGACACCCATGCCGTCGCCGCTGCGGCCACGGCCACCACGGTGACGTCGTCCCCCGATCCGTCGGCGGCGGGGCAGCCGGTGACCTTCACCGCCGTGGTCGCGTCGGTGGCGCCCGGCGCCGGATCGCCGTCGGGCACGGTCACGTTCGACTTCGGCGACGGCTCGCCGGTGGTGAGCGCGGTTCTCAACGGTGGTGTCGCGACCATCACTCATGTCTACGCGGACGCGTCGGGCAGCCCGTATGCCGTCACCGCCACCTACGGCGGGAACGCCGACTTCTCCGCGTCCACCGGCAGCGACACGCACACCGTCGACGCGGTGGCGACGACGACCTCGGTCACCTCCTCGCCGGATCCGTCGGCGGTGGACCAACCGGTGACGTTCACCGCGACGGTGACGCCGCAGTCGTCCGGAGCCGGAGTCCCGAGCGGCACGGTGACGTTCGCGTTCGGCGACGGCAGCCCGCCCCAGGCCGTGCCGCTGGCGGGCGGCGTGGCCGCGGTGACGCATGCGTACGCCGACGCGTCCGGGAGCCCCTACCAGGTCACCGCGACGTACCACGGTGACGACGGCTTCGCCGGATCCACCGGGACGGACCCCCAGTCGGTGGACCGGGTCGCCACCACCACCGCCGTGACGTCCTCGCCGGACCCGTCGGTCGCGGGCCAGGGGATCTCGTTCACCGCGACGGTGGCACCGGGCAGCGGAACCGGCACTCCGACCGGCCAGGTGACGTTCGACTTCGGGGACGGTTCCACCCCGGTCGCGACGGTGCTCAGCGGGGGCGCGGCAACGGTGAACCACAGCTACGCCGCAGCGACCGGCAGCCCGTACACGGTCACCGTCACCTACGGCGGCGATGCCGGCTTCGCCCCGTCCACCAGCACGGACACCCAGACCCTGGTGGAAGCGGCCACGACCACCACGGTGACCTCTTCGCCGGATCCGGCGCCCGCCGGGCAGGCGGTCCTGTTCACGGCAACCGTCGTCGCGGACTCAGTCACCGCCTCGCCCACGGGGAGCGTCGTCTTCGACTTCGGCGACGGCACCGCTCCGGTCACGGTCGCGCCGGCGGACGGCCTGGCGACCGTCACGCACACCTACACGGCGTCGGCCGGCAGCCCGTTCACGGTGACCGCCACGTACGGCGGGGACAGCGACTTCGCCGGGTCGGTGGGCACCGACGAGCACGAGGTGAGTGACGCGGCGACCACCACGTCGGTGGAGTCGCCGGAACCGTCCGTGGTTGGCGAGCCGGTGACCTTCACCGCGACGGTCGCGCCGGAGGTGCCCGAAGCGGGCACGCCGTCCGGCACGGTGACGTTCCTCTTCGGGGACGGCCTGGCGCCGGTGACGGTGCCGGTGGCCGGCGGCACGGCGACGGTCACCCACACCTATGAGAACGCGGCCGGCAGCCCGTTCACGGTCGCGGCCGCCTTCGAGGGCGACGAGGGCTTCGCCTCCTCCACCGGCACCGACACCCATGTGGTGGGCGCCGCGACGACGTCGACATCGGTGGTGTCGTCGCCGGATCCGTCGGTGGTGGGCCAGGCGGTGACGCTCACCGCGACCGTCACGCCGGAGGCGCCCGGTGCGGGTACGCCGAGCGGCAGTGTGGTCTTCGAGTTCGGGGACGGTTCGCCGACGGTCACCGCGGCGGTGTCCGGGGGCGTGGCGACGGCGAACCATGTCTACGCGACGGCCGCGGAGGACCCGTTCCCCGTGGTGGCGACCTATGAGGGGGACGTCAACTTCGCCGCCTCGACAGGCACGGACACCCAGACCGTCAGCCGGGCCACCACGGCGACGACGGTGACGACCTCACCGCATCCGTCCGCGCCCGGCCAGGCGGTCACCGTGATCAGTGTGGTGACGTCGGGCACCGCGGCCGCGGGCGCCCCGGACGGCACCGTCACCGTGAACTTCGGCGACGGGTCGCCGCCGGTCGTGCTGCCGCTGTCGGGTGGTGTGGCGACCGTCGTGCACAACTACCCCGCGGTCGGCGGCCCGTTCACCATCACGGCGACGTACGGCGGCACCGAGGACTTCACCCCGTCGGTGGGCACGGACACACACACCCAGCAGGACGACATCGTGACCACGACGACCTCGCTGGTGTCGTCGCCGGATCCCTCGGTCACCGGGCAGTCGGTGACGTTCACCGCGACGGTGACGCCGCTGACGTCCGGCGGGACCCCGACCGGTACCGTCACCTTCCTCTTCGGGGACAGCACTCCGTCGGTCACGGCCCCGCTCGTCGGCGGGGTGGCGACGGTCAGCCACACTTTCACCTCCGCGGTGGGCAGTCCGCACACGGTCGTCGCGACGTACAGCGGTGACGACGAGTTCAGCGCGTCCACCGGGCTCGACACCCACACGGTGAACCGGGCGGCCACCACGACCACGCCGGTGTCGTCGCCGGACCCGTCGGTGACGGGGCAGCCGGTGGCGTTCACGGCCACGGTCGCCCCGGTCGCCCCCGGTGCGGGGGTGCCGACCGGGAACGTGACGTTCGACTTCGGGGACGGCTTCCCCGCCGTCTCCGCGGCCCTCTCGAACGGTGCGGCAACGGTCGAGCACCCCTACGCCGGCGCGGCAGGCAGCCCGTTCACCGTCATCGCGACGTACGACGGCGACACCGGATTCGCCTCCTCGACCGGCACCGACACCCAGACGGTGAACCGGGCGGCCACCACGACCACGGTCAATTCCTCGCCCGACCCCTCCGTGGTGGGACAACCCGTCACCTTCACCATCACCGTCGCCGCCAACGAGCCCGGCGCCGGAACACCCACCGGCACCGTCACCCTCACCTACGGCGACAACACACCCCCCACCACCACACCCCTCACCGGCGGCACCACCACCGTCACCCACACCTACACCACCGCACTCGGCAGCCCGTTCACCGTCACCGCCACCTACGACGGCGACACCGACTACACCACCTCCACCGGCACCGACAGCCACACCGTCGGCCCCGCCTCCACCACCACAACCGTCACCTCCTCCCCCGACCCCTCCGTGGTGGGACAACCGGTGCTGTTCACGGCGTCGGTCACCACCCTGGCGCCGGGGGCCGGCACCCCGACGGGCACGGTCACCTTCTTCTTCGGTGACGGCTCCCCGGCCGTCACGGCCGCGGTCTCCGACGGGTCCGCGACGCTTCCCCACACCTACGCGCAGGTGTCGGGAAGCCCGTTCACGGTGACGGCGGTCTACAACGGCGACACCGGGTTCGTCCCGTCCACCGCTACCGACACCCAGACCGTCGGGCGGGCGGCCACCACCACGGTCCTGACGTCGTCCCCGGACCCGTCCTCGGTGGGGCAGGTGGTGTCGTTCACCGCGGCGGTCGCCCCGGACGCCCCCGGAGCCGGCACCCCCACCGGCACGGTCACCTTCGACTTCGGCGACGGCTCCCCGGCCCGCTCCGCGGTCCTCGCGGGCGGCGTGGCGACCGTCGAGCACACCTACACCGGTACGGCGGGCAGCCCCTACACCGCCGGCGCGACCTACGACGGCGACGCCGACTTCGCCCCGTCCACGGGCACCGAGCCGCAGACGGTGAACCGGGCGGCCACCGTGACCACGGTGACCACGGCACCGGACCCGTCGGCGACGGGACAGGCGGTCGTCGTCACGGCGACGGTGGTCCCGGACCGGGCCGAGGCCGGCACGCCGCCCGGCGCGGTGACGTTCGTCTTCGGCGACGGCACACCGTCCGTCACCGCGCCGCTGGCCGACGGCGTCGCCACCGTCACGCACACCTATCCGAGCGCGGACGGCAGCCCGTTCACCGTCAGCGCCGTCTACGGCGGGAGCACCGACTTCACCTCGTCCACCGGGACGGACACGCACACCCTCGTTGCGGCGACCACCACGACGTCGGTGACGTCCTCGCCGGACCCGTCGGTGACCGGGCAGCCGGTGACCTTCACCGCGACGGTGACCGCCGACGCGCCGGGTTCCGGAACGCCGACGGGCACCCTGACGTTCGTCCTCGGCGACGGCAGCGCACCGGTGACCGTGCCCCTCTCCGGCGGAACCGCGACGGTGACCCATGTGTACGACACCGCGGCGGGCAGCCCGTTCACGGTCACCGCGGCCTACGGCGGCGCCATCGGTTACGCCTCGTCGACCGGGACCGACACCCAGGTGGTGACGCAGGCGTCGACGGTGACGTCGGTGGTCTCCTCGCCGGACCCGTCCGTGGCGGGCCAGGAGGTCTCGTTCACCGCGACGGTGACACCGCAGGCACCCGGCGCCGGCTCACCGACCGGCAATGTGCTCTTCGACTTCGGGGACGGCTCGGTGCCGAAGACGGCGGCCGTCTCCGGCGGTGCCGCGACGGTGACCCACGCCTACGCCGGCACCTCCGGCAGCCCGTACACCGTGACCGCCACCTATGAAGGGGACGCCGGGTTCGCCCCGTCGACCGGCAGCGACACCCATGCCGTGGACCACGCGGCCACGGCCACCACGGTCGTCTCGGCGCCGGATCCCTCGGTGGCCGGTGAGAGCGTGACCGTCACGGCGACGGTGGCGGCGCAGGCTCCCGGGGCCGGATCCCCCACCGGATCCGTCACCTTCGTCTTCGGCGACGGCACACCCCCCGTCACCACCCCCCTCACCGGCGGCACCGCAACCACCGACCACACCTACACCTCAGCCTCCGACACCCCCTACACCATCACCGCCACCTACCACGGCGACCCCGACTTCAGCTCCTCCACCGGCACCGACACCCACACCGTCGCCACCGCAACCACCATCACCACCATCGGCTCCGCACCCGACCCGTCGGTGGTCGGCGACGCGGTGTCGTTCACCGCGACGGTCACGCCGGAGGCTCCCGGCGCGGGGTCCCCGACGGGCCGTGTGGTGTTCGACTTCGGGGACGGCACCCCGCCGGTGACCGCGGCGGTCTCCGACGGGGTGGCGACCGCGGCCCACACCTACGCCTCCGCGGCCGGCAGCCCGTTCACGGTCACCGCCGGCTACCAGGGCGACGCCGGGTTCGCCCCGTCCACGGGTGCGGACACCCAGACGGTGACCCGGGCGTCCACGTCGACCACGGTGACGACCTCGCCCGATCCCTCCGAGTTCGGCGAAGCGGTCACCGTGATCACGGTGGTGACGCCGGGAAGCGCCGAGGCGGGAACACCGAACGGCACGGTCACGGTGGACTTCGGGGACGGCAGCCCGCCGGTCACCACCGCGCTCTCCGGGGGCGTGGCGACACTCACGCACACCTACCCCTCCGAGGGCGGAAGCTTCACGGTGACGGCCACCTACGGCGGGACCGCGGACTTCACTCCCTCGGCCGGGACCGACACCCATGTCCAGGAGCCGGAGTTCGTCGCCACCACCACCACGGTGGTGTCGTCGCCGGACCCGTCGGTGGTGGGCCAGGCGGTGACGTTCACCGCGACCGTCACGCCGAACACCCCCGGCGCCGGTACGCCGACCGGCACGGTCACCTTCCTCTTCGGTGACGGCACTGCGCCGGTGACGGCGGTGCTCAGCGGCGGGACGGCGTCGGTCACCCATCTCCCGCCCTCCGCGGCGGGGAGCCCGTGGTCCCTCGTCGCCACCTACAGCGGCGACGCGGACTTCAGCGCCTCCACCGGCACGGACAGCCACACGGTGAACCGGGCGGCCACCGCGACCGCGGTGACGGTCTCTCCGGAGCCGTCGGTCACGGGACAGCCGGTGACCGTGACGGCCACGGTGGCGCCGGTGGCTCCGGGCGCGGGGGTGCTGACCGGGAACGTCACCTTCACCCTCGGCGACGGCTCCGCGCCGGTCTCCGCGGCTCTCGTGGACGGGGTCGCGACCATCACCCACACCTACGGCTCCGCGGCCGGCAGCCCGTTCACGGTCGCCGCCGGCTACGAGGGCGACATCAACTTCGAACCGTCCACCGCGACCACCGCACACCTGGTGCGGCCCGCCTCCACCACCACGCGGGTGGCGTCCTCCCCGGACCCGTCCGTGGCCGGCGAGCCGGTGACCCTCACCGCCACGGTGACCGCCGAAGCGCCGGGCGCCGGTACCCCGGACGGCACGGTCACCTTCGCCTTCGGCGACGGCAGCGCACCGGTGACCGCGGCCCTCTCCGGCGGCGTGGCCACCGTCGCCCATGCCTACGCCAGTTCGGCGGGCAGCCCGTTCACCGTGGTGGCCACCTACGGCGGCACCGCGGACTTCACCTCCTCGGCCGGCACGGACACCCACACGGTGGCCCCGGCATCGACGACGACGTCGGTGTCCTCCTCGCCGGACCCGTCGGTCGCGGGCCAGCCGGTGACGTTCACCGCCACGGTGACGGCCGACGGAGCGATCATCGGCGCGCCGGACGGCGCGGTCACCTTCACCTTCGGCGACGGAACACCGGCCGTCACCGCCCCGCTGTCGGGCAGCGTGGCCACCGTGGTCCACACCTACGACAGCGCCGCGGGAAGTCCGTTCACCGTGGTGGCCACCTACAACGGCAGTCAGGACTTCAGCGCCTCGACCGCCACCGAGACGCACACGGTGCACCGGGCGCCGACGACCACCACGGTGACGTCGTCGCCGGACCCGTCGGTGACCGGACAGCCGGTGACCTTCACCGCGACCGTGGCGCCGCAGGCGCCCGGCACCGGCACACCCACCGGCACGGTCGCCCTCGACTTCGGGGACGGCAGCGCACCGGTGACGGCCTCGCTGTCGGGGGGAGTGGCGACGGCCTCGCACGTCTTCGCGGGCACCGCAGGCAGCCCGTACACCGTCACCGCGACCTACGCCGGCGACGTCAGCTACGGCCCGTCCACCGGTACGGACACCCAGACCGTCGGCCGGGCGGCCACCACGACCCTGGTGACCTCCTCGCCCGACCCCTCCACGGTGGGCGGGCCGGTCACCTTCACCGCGACCGTGGCGCCGGTGACGCCCGAGGCGGGGGTTCCGAGCGGCACCGTCACCTTCACCTTCGGGGACGGCACACCGCCCTCGAGCGCCGCCGTGTCGGGCGGCACGGCCACCGTGACGCACACCTACACCAGCACGGCCGGCAGCCCGTACAGCGTCACCGCGACGTACGGCGGCAACGCCGATCTCGCGTCGTCCGCCGGGACGGACACCCAGACGGTCACCCAGGCGCCGACGGCCACCACGGTCTCGTCGTCGCCGGACCCGTCGGTGGCCGGGCAGCCGGTGACCTTCGCGGTGGCGGTGACGACGGCCGCCCCGGGCGCCGGCACACCGACCGGCACGGTCGTCCTCGATTTCGGGGACGGCACCCCGACGGTGACCGCCCCGCTCTCCGGCGGTGTGGCCACCGTCGCGCACACCTACACGGCGGCGGGCACCAGCCCCTACGCGGTCAGCGCCGCCTTCACCGGCAGCACCAACTTCGGTCCGTCCTCCGGGACCGACCCCCACACCGTCAACGCGGCGGCCACCACCACCACGGTGACCTCGTCGCCGGACCCGTCGGTGGCGGGCCAGTCGGTCACCTTCACGGCCACGGTGGCCCCGGTCTCCCCGGGCGCCGGCACTCCGACAGGCAGCGTCACCTTCACCTTCGGCAACGGCGGCGCACCCGTGACGGCCACCCTCTCCGGCGGCGTGGCCACCGTCGCCCGCACCTACAGTGCCGCGAGTGCCGCCCCCTACGCGGTCACCGCCACGTACAACGGCACCGCGAGCTTCGCTTCCTCGACCGGCTCGGACACCCAGACGGTCGGCCGGGCCGCGACCGGCACCGCGGTGACCTCCGCTCCGGACCCGTCCCAGGCCGGGCAGTCGGTGACCGTCACGGCCACGGTGACCCCGGTCTCCCCCGGCGCCGGCACCCCGGACGGCACGGTCACCTTCACCTTCGGCGACGGCAGCGCACCGGTGACGGCCACCCTCTCCGGCGGCGTGGCCACCGTGCCGCACACCTACGCCGCGGCCGCCACCGGCTCGTACACCATCAGCGTCTCCTACAGCGGGAGTTCGAGCTTCTCCCCCTCCACCGGAACGGACACCCAGACGCTGAGCCGGGCCGCCAGCAGGACGACGGTGGTCTCTTCGCCGGACCCGTCACGGTCCGGACGGGACATCACGTTCACCGCCACGGTCGCACCGGTCCCGCCGACGACCGGAACGCCCACCGGCACCGTCTCCTTCGTCATCAGCGGGAAGGCTCCCGAGGTCGCGCCCCTCGTCGGGGGCACGGCCACGATCACCACCCAGCCGCTGAGCGTCGGCACCCACTCGGTCACCGCCACCTACAGCGGCAACGCCGACTTCAGTCCCTCGACCGGGGTCGACACCCACACCGTGGTGTCGGCCGGCTGACCCGGGCGGGGCGCCGAAGCGTCCGCGTCCCGCAGCCGTTCTCCTCCGGCGGCGGCACCCCCGGGTGCCGCCGCCACCCGCTCGCGACCACCGGTTTCCGTTCCGGTTCCGGCCGGTCGCGCACTGGCACTGACCCCCAAGACTAGGTTAGGTTAGGCATACCTAACCAACCGATGGAGATCCGGATGCGCCTCTTCACCACTCCTCCCGGGCTGCCGACGAGCGCCGAACGGATTCGCACCGTTCTCACCACCGCCACCTCGATGACCATGGTCACCGAGGGGTACCGGACCGAGGTCACCCGGCTCGCCGGTCCGGGCGCGGCGGAACACATCCACCTCCATCCGCTGATGCCCGGCGACTCCCTCACCGCAGGGGCGCCCGTCCCACCCGAACTGGTCCCCGCCACCCTGGAGTTCACCGACATCGCCCCGATTCCGGTACGGGACCGGGTGCGGGCCCGGGTCACCGTGTCGGGGTGGCTGAAGGCCACCGAGGGGCCCTCCCCGGACGGCAGTCACTGCATGGAGTTCGCCGAGGCGGCTCTGGAGACCGCGAACGGGCGCGCCACGGTGGGGCTGGACGAGCTCATGGCGGCCGCGGCGGATCCGCTCGCCACCTGCGAGGCCGGGATGCTCACCCATATGGCCGACGATCACAGCGACCTGGTGATGCTGCTGATGCGCCTGGTCGACCCGGGCCTGGTCCAGCACGTCCTGCGCGCCGTGCCGCTGGCCATCGACCGGTACGGCATCACCTTGCGGCTGGAGTACGCCCGGAGCCACCAGGACGTCCGGCTCCCCTTCCCGTCGCCGCTGACCGACGCCGACCAGGCGGGCGTTCGGATCCACGCACTGCTGAACATCGCGCGCCGCTGCTCGCACCGCGGGCGCCTGCTGCACGACTCGTGAACGCGGCCGGCGGTCCGGGACCCGCTCCGGCCGGAAGCCCCGCGAAGGGCGGCGGTCAGCCCCCGGGACCGGTGTCCCGGGGGCTGACCGGTCAGCAGGACGCGGGCGGAATGCTCTGCTCGTACTGGAAGACGTTGTGGGGGTCGTACTTCTGCTTGATCCTGCGCAGCCGGTCGACGTTCCGCCCCCAGTAGGCGGTTTCCCATTCCTGCATGCCGACGTTCGGCACGTTGACGTAGGCGCCGTTGACATAGGGCCGCAGCGCCTGGCTGAACTCGGCGATCCAGGCCTGGGCGACCGGGGTGAGTTCGTCGCCGCTGTCCGGTTCTCCACGCGTCCCCCAGCCGGCGCCGGGCTCGGAGTAGAAGAGCGCGTCGCGGTGCGGGAACGCCGTGCCGCCGCGGGGCGGTCTCCTGACCGCGCCGCCGAAGGCCTGGGTGAAGAAGTTACTGTCGTCCGTGGGGGCGTCCCGCATGAAGGAGGCGATCACGTCGATCGCCTTCCTCGGGAACGGCTCGGTGGTGAACTGCGAGAAGAACTTCCAGTTCGCGGGCTCGTCCTCGGTCGGAATCTGGAATCCCGTGTAGATGTCGCCCCAGTTGCCGGTCTCCGCCGAGACCTCGGGCGTGCCGACCGACAGGATCGGGGCCAGCAGCTTCTTCGCCTCCGCCTCCGTCCCTTCCGCGAGAACGCCGAACAGCAGGATCTGGTTCCGGTGGATCTCGAGCTGGGTTCCGAGGCGCTTGTCGGCGCTCGGTGCCGTGCGCTGCCAGGCGTCGAAGATCCCGCGCAGGTTCCCGATACCGTCCCAGGTCGCCTGCACGTAGGCGACGCTCCTCAGCGGGGACGCCTGGTAGGTGAGTGAGGTGACGATCCCGAAGTTGCCGTTCCCCGCCCCGCGGAGGGCCCAGAGCAGGTCGGCGTTGTTCCTCAGGTCCGCCTTGATCACCTCGGCGCGGTCCGCGCCCTTCGCGACGACGACCTCGGCACCGATCAGGCCGTCGCAGGCCATGCCGAGGTAGCGGGTCAGGAATCCGAAGCCGCCGCCGAGCGTCGCGCCGGACAGGCCGACGCTGCCCTCCGTTCCGGTCGTCACCGCGAGGTTCTTCTTCGCGAGCGTGGTCACCGCTTCCAGCTGGTTGAGCCCGGCTCCGACCGTCGCGACGCGCGAGGCGGTGTCGATGCGGACCGACTTCAGTTCGCTGACGTCGATCACGATGCCGTTGTCCACGTTCGACCAGCCCTCGAGGCTGTGGCCCCCGCTCCGCACCCGCAGGGCGACATCGTGCTGCCGCGACCACGCAAGGGCGTTGACCACGTCCTGGGTCCGCTGGGCGTAGACGATGACCAGCGGATAGTGAACGAAGAGCTCGTCCCAGCCGAGGCTCGCATCCGCGTACCCGGGGTCGTCGGGGCGGACGATACGGCCGGTCAGCCGCGCCTGCCCGCCTGCCGCGCTGTCAGCCGCCGCGCTCGCAGGCGCCGTGCTCGCGGCGCTCGCAGCCGGGGCGCCGGCGGCCGTCACGCCCGGAAGAACGACGGAGCCGACACCGGCGGCCGCCGATGCCTTGATCAGGCCGCGACGGGAAAAGTCGTGCATGGTCCGTATCCTCTCGACCGGATACGCCAGTGTGCGGCCGGGGCAGATCTGGTCCGCCGGCTGGCGCGTCGAATTCGTGGGGGATTTTCCGGCCGAAGAGTAACAAGGGGTGATCGTGAGGCTGTTCTTCGACACGCCCATTGCAGGCGGTCGCCACTTTACTGCGGAATGGCGCAGCGGAATGGCGCAGCGGAATGACGTGGCCGAGAGCCGGTGCATTAGCCCGGCCGGGTTTATTCGGCGGCTCGGCGGTCGCGTTGCCCGCACGAGTGGCCATGACGTCGCGACTTCGGCGATCGCCCTGGATTCGCCGGGATCCGTCACCTCGCGAGGGTGAGCTCGGGGCGGGGCCAGGCCGGGCGCAGGAGTCACCGCGCCCCCGAATGTGATCGCGGAGTCCCCCTGCCCCACTGTCCGACGGCTGCAAGTGATGCCGTTACAGAAATCCGCGGCAGGCGCGTCCGGCTTCCCATTCGGAATTCATCGACGGATCCTCCGCGAGCCGGATTGCTTACACCAGGAGGAACCTTCCTCAAAATGGCGGGAGTTCCTTCACATCCGGATACGCAGACACACAGAAGCAATTCCGGGATTCAACTTTCCCGTTTCGCGGCAGCGGCCTCCGATGGACCGGCCTCATTGCCTGCTCTACGGGGTCGAGCCCGACTCTCGCCGCTTCCCACACGGGGCGGCCCGGCCTCCGGCCGGGACTGCGCTCCGGTCCGCGTCCGGCTGGTAACCCGTGCCGCGCACGGCAGTCAACAGCCCAGCCGGCCGCAAGATGCCCCCAGAGGCCGATGCGGGAAGAATCCTGGACAGTGGCGGCGCTCCCTGTCGTTCCGGCCGGTCCCCGTTCGTGTAGGGGGTGAGAGGCCGGCACCGGGCCGGCACCGCCACCGATGGAGGACGTCATGCAGCAGTACCTGCTCAGCATCTACCAGCCCGACGGTGACCCTCCGCCGCCCGAGGTGCTGGACCCGATCATGCGGGATGTCCGGGCCGTGAACGCCGAGCTCGAGGAGGCCGGTGCCTGGGTCTTCTCCGGCGGGCTGCACCCTCCGGACACGGCGACCGTGCTGCGGCCGGGCGAGTCGGAGGTGCTCACCACCGACGGCCCGTACCTCGAGGGCAAGGAGCACATCGGCGGGTTCACGGTCATCCGGGCGCCCGATCTCGACGCGGCACTCGAATGGGGGCGCAAGCTGGCCCGGGCCACCACGCTGCCGATCGAGGTCAGGCCGCTGTCGCACGGAGCCTGAGGGTGCCGTCCGACCGGCCGGAGGTGGACGCAGCGGAGATCGAGCGGGTGTTCCGTGCGGAGTACGGCCGCTCGGTCGCCGTCCTGGTCCGCGTCCTCGGCGACATCGACGCCGCGGAGGAGGCGGTCCAGGACGCGTTCACCACGGCGGTGGAGCGCTGGCCCGGCACCGGCCTGCCGCCGAGCCCCGCCGGGTGGATCATCACCACCGCCCGGAACCGGGCGATCGACCGCCTCCGCCGGGAGGCGTCCCGCGCGGACCGGCACGCCCAGGCGGCGCTGCTGCACGCCCGCGACGAACCGGTCGAGGAGGGACCCGTGCGCGACGACCGGCTCCGCCTGATCTTCACCTGCTGCCACCCGGCCCTCGCCGCACCGGCCCGGGTGGCCCTGACCTTGCGGCTGCTGGGCGGGCTCACCACCGCGGAGATCGCCCGCGCCTTCCTGGTGGCGGAGCCCACCATGGCGCAGCGGCTGGTGCGGGCCAAGGCGAAGATCCGGGACGCGCGCATTCCGTACCGGGTCCCGGCCGACGCCGATCTGCCGGACCGTCTGCGGGACGTGCTGGCGGTGGTCTACCTCGTCTTCAACGAGGGCTACACGGCGAGTTCGGGCGAGGAGCTGGTGCGGACGGACGTCTCCGCCGAGGCGATCCGGCTCGGCCGGCTCCTCGCTGCCCTGATGCCCGACGAGCCGGAGGTACTGGGCCTGCTCGCGCTGATGCTGCTGATCGATGCCCGCCGGCCCGCCCGCAGCACCGCGGACGGCGGGATGGTGCTGCTGGCCGATCAGGACCGCGGCCGGTGGGACCGCGCCCTGATCGCCGAGGGGCAGGCCCTCGTGCGGGCCTGTCTGCGGCGCGACCGGCCCGGTCCGTACCAGATCCAGGCGGCGATCAACGCCGTGCACAGCGACGCGGAGAGCGCCGAGGACACCGACTGGCGGCAGATCCTGCGGCTGTACGACCAGCTCCAGGCGCTCGCACCGAGCCCGGTGGTGGCACTGCACCGGGCGGTCGTGGTGGCCGAGGTCGACGGGCCGGAGGCGGCGCTGGCGCTCGTCGACGGCCTGGCCCTCGACCGGTACCACCTGTTCCACGCCGTGCGCGCCGATCTGCTGCGGCGGCTGGGCCGGGACGCCGAGGCCGCGTCCGCCTACGGGGCGGCGATCGACCGCACCGGCAACGCGGCGGAGCGCGACCTCCTGGAACGGCGGCGGGCGGGGCTCGGGCCGGGGTGAGCCCCGGCAGGCGGCCGTTCTCGCGCCGTCGTGCGGCGGTACCGCCGCACGGCGTGATCGAGAAGGCCGGGCAGCGCGCAGCCCGAGTCCGCGGAGCGGACCGTGGGCTCACCGTGCCGGCGCGGTCACCCCGAGACGTACGCCCGCAGGTGCCGCGCCGTCAGGGTGTCCCCGTGCGCGACGAGATCGGCGGGCGTTCCGGTGAAGACCACACGGCCGCCGTCGTGACCGCCGCCCGGTCCCAGGTCGATGAGCCAGTCGGCGTGGGCCATCACGGCCTGGTGGTGTTCGATGACGATGACGGAGTCGCCGGCGTCGACCAGGCGGTCGAGCAGGGCGAGGAGCTGGTCGACGTCCGCCGGGTGCAGGCCGGCGGTCGGTTCGTCCAGGATGTAGACCGTGGACTTCTCCGCCATGTGAACGGCGAGTTTGAGTCGTTGCCGCTCGCCTCCCGAAAGGGTGTTGAGTGGCTGGCCGAGCCGCAGGTAGCCGAGGCCGACATCCATGAGCCGTCGAAGGACCGCATGGGCCCGGCCCGAGGGGAAGAAGTCGTGGGCCTCGGCGACGGACATGGCCAGCACCTCGCTGATGTTCCTGCCGTGCAGGCGGTAGGTCAGCACCTCGGGCGTGAACCGCCGCCCGTCGCACTGTTCGCACACCGAGGCCACTCCGGCCATCATGGCCAGGTCGGTGTACACGAGCCCGATGCCGCCGCAGTTCGGACAGGCACCGGCCGAATTCGCGCTGAACAGCGCGGCCTTGACGCCATTGGCCCGGGCGAAGGCGGTGCGGATCGGGCTCAGCAGCCCCGTGTAGGTGGCCGGGTTGGAGCGCCGGGATCCGCGGATCGGTGACTGGTCGGCCACGGCCACGCCGTCCCGCTGGGCCAGGTAGCCGTGGACGAGGGAGCTCTTCCCGGATCCGGCGACGCCGGTGACCACGGTCAGGACCCCGAGCGGGACCTCCACCTCGACGTCCTGGAGGTTGTGCAGGTCCGCGCCTTTGACGGTCAGCCCGCCCCGCGGTTCCCGGGTCCGCTCGCGCAGCCGCGCGCGGTGCTCCAGGTGCCGTCCGGTGAGGGTCCCGGAGGCCCGCAGCCCGGGCACGTCCCCGGTGTAGCAGACGCGTCCTCCGTCGCTGCCCGCCCCGGGGCCCAGGTCGACCACGTGGTCGGCGATCGCGATGACCTCCGGCTTGTGCTCGACGACGAGGACCGTGTTGCCCTTGTCCCGGAGCCTCAGGAGCAGGCCGTTCATGCGCTCGATGTCGTGCGGGTGCAGCCCGGTGGTGGGTTCGTCGAAGACATAGGTCACATCGGTCAGGCTGGATCCGAGGTGGCGCACCATCTTCACGCGTTGCGCCTCGCCGCCGGAGAGCGTGGACGAGGTGCGGTCCAGGCTCAGATAGCCGAGGCCGATCTCGACGAGTGACTCCAGCAGCCGGCGCAGACCGGACAGCAGCGGTCCCACGGAGTGGTCCCCGATGCCGGCGAGGAACGCGGCGAGGTCGCTGATCTGCATCGCGGAGCACTCCGCGATGGTGACGCCGTTGATCCTGGAGGACAGTGCGGCCGGGTTCAGGCGGGTGCCGCCGCAGTCCGGGCAGTCGGTGAAGACGACGGCCCGGTCCACGAAGGCCCGGATGTGGGGCTGCATGGCGTCCCGGTCCTTGGCCAGGTGGATCCGCTGGATCTTGGTGACGAGCCCTTCGTAGGTGAGGGTGTTCGAGCCGACCTTGACCTTGGTGGCGCCCCCGTGGAGGAACTCCTCCCACTCCCGCGCCGTGAAGTCCCGCAGCTTCCGGTCGGCGTCGATGCGCCCGGACCGGGCGATGACCTGCCAGTACCAGGAGCCGACGGCGAATCCGGGAACGGTGATCGCGCCGTCGTTCAGGGAGAGGTCACGGTCCACCAGCTGATCGACGTCGATCCTCGACGCCTGGCCGAGCCCTTCGCATCGAGGGCACATGCCCTCGGGGCTGTTGAAGCTGAAAGCGGTCGAGGTTCCGATGTGCGGCTCGCCGAGACGGCTGAAGACGATCCGCAGCATGGTGTACGCATCGGTGACGGTCCCCACCGTGGACCGGGAGTTGGTCCCCATGCGCTCCTGGTCGACGACGATGGCCGCGCTCAGATGGTGCAGCCCGTCGACGTCCGGACGGGCCTGGCTCCGCATGAAGGACTGGACGAAGGCCGGGTACGTCTCGTTGATCAGGCGCTGGGACTCCGCGGCGATGGTGCCGAAGACCAGCGAGGACTTCCCGGAGCCGGACACCCCGGTGAAGACGGTGAGCCGGCGCTTGGGCAGGTCGAGCGAGATGTCCGCCAGGTTGTTCTCCCGGGCTCCACGGACCTGGATCGTGTGGTGGCTGTCGGCGGGGACGAGCCGATCGCCGTGCGGCGGGGTGGTCATGTCCGGTCTCCTCGGGTCGGGCACTGCTCGGCTGACGGCTCTGCCCAGCGCCGCTCACCGGTCACCGGAGGCGTTCCAGTCGAGCAGTTCGACGACCACGCCGTTCGGGTCGGTGACCTGGAAGAGACGCTCGCCCCAGGGCTCTTCGCGCAGCGGCAGGGTGATGGCGACGCCCGCGTCCCGCAGCCGCCGGTACTCCCCCTCCAGGTCGGCCACGGTGAAGGCCAGGATCACGCCGCCGGCGTGCCGGTCGCGGAATCCCTCGGGAAGCACGTCCAGCCCGCGCCGCAGAAAGATCACATGCGGGGCTCCCGCACGGCCCAGGGAGACGAAACCGTCGGCGGACATGGCCTCCTTGAAGCCGAAGTGCTCCGTCAGGAACGTGGCGGAAGCCCTGACGTCGTCGACGGTCAGAGCCACGGAGGTGGCGGTGATCTGCACGGATTCTCCTGCCGCAAGGGGGTTCGGCCGGTCGGCGTCGCGTCGGCCGGACCCGTCCCAGTGAAACTCTATACAACGTACTCTATACAGCATACAGAGTTTGCGGAGTTTCTCCTCCGGAGCGCGGAGCGGAGGCACCCGCGGCGCGGGGGCCCGGGCCGGACAGGAGAGGATGGGCGCATGGCGAAGAACCGGAGCGGGACGGGCGACCCGGCCCGCACGCTGGAACTGCTGTGGCGGAAGCCCGGGCACGGCCGGGCGGGCCGCGGCCCGAAACAGGGCCTCACCGTCGACGCGATCGTCGGCACGGCGATCACTCTCGCCGACCGGGAGGGCATCGACGCGGTGACCATGCGCGCCCTGGCCCAGGAGCTGGGCGTCACCCCGATGACGCTCTACACCTATGTCCCCGGCAAGGCCGAACTCCTCGACCTCATGCTGGACACCGTCCACCAGCGGATGCCCCGCCCCGAGCACACCGCGACGACACCCTGGCGCGCCCGGGTCGAGGCGGTCGCCGAGGCGAACCGCGCCCTCTTCCGGCAGCACACCTGGGTAGCGGCGCTGAACGTCACCCGCCCGCCCCTGGGGCCGGGTTCGATGGACAAGTACGAGCACGAGCTGGGCGCCTTCGAGGGGCTCGGGCTGGACGACGTCGAGATGGACGCCTCGCTGGCGCATCTCCTCGCGTTCGTCCAGTCCACCGCCCGGGCCGCGATCGACGCCCAGGCGGTCGCCCGCGACACCGCCCTGTCCGACGCGGACTGGTGGGCCGCCAACGCCCCACTGCTGGGCCAGGTCTTCGACCCCTCCCGCTACCCGCTCGCCACTCGGGTGGGAGCTGCGGCCGGCGAGGCCCACAACGCCCCCTCCAGCCCGGAGCACGCGTACGCGTTCGGGCTGGCGCGCGTCCTGGACGGTTTCGCCCGGCTCATCGAGTCCCGCTCGGGCTGACCGCGGCGCCGGACGAGCGGATCCGGTGGCGCCCCGGCATCAGGCCGGGACGGGGTCGTCCCACAGCTTGGTGCTGTGCGCGCCGGCCAGGCCGGCGACCCGGTCCAGCACCTCGGTGGCGGGCCGGGCGTCCAGGCGTCGCCCGTCCCGTAGGCGGAGCGCGACCCGGTCGTCGGCGGCTTCCCGGGCGCCGATCACCGCCTGATAGGGCACCAGGCGGGCGGCCCGGATCCGGGCTCCGAGGGTGCCCTCCCGCGGCCCGGCGAGCTCCGCGCGCAGCCCCCGTTCGCGGCAGCGGCGCGCGAACGCCTCCGCCGCGGGCACCTCGGCCTCGGAGACGGGCAGCACGGCCAGTTGCACGGGGGCCAGCCAGGCCGGGAAGGCACCTCCGTGCACCTCGAGGAGCTGGGCGACGGCCCGTTCGACGCTGCCGATGACGCTGCGGTGGACCATGACCGGCCGGTGCCGGGCGCCATCGGCCCCGATGTAGTGCAGGTCGAACCGCTCGGGCTGGTGGAAGTCGACCTGGACGGTGGAGAGGGTGGCCTCGCGCCCGGCTCCGTCGGCGATCTGGACATCGATCTTGGGGCCGTAGAACGCGGCCTCCCCCGCGACGGCCTCGTACGGCACGCCGGACCGGTCCAGGACGTCCCGCAGCACGGTGGCCGCACGCTCCCACATCGCCGGGTCGGCGACGTACTTCCCGCCGGCCCCGGGGAGGGAGAGCCGGTAGCGGACGGGCACGATGCCCAGGGCCCGGTACGCGCGGCTGATCAGCTCCAGGGCGTCCCGGGCCTCGTCGGCGACCTGCTCCTCGGCGCAGAAGATGTGCGCGTCGTTGAGCTGGATGGCGCGGACCCGGGTGAGCCCGCCGAGGACGCCGGAGAGCTCGGACCGGTACATGCCGCCCAACTCCGCGATGCGCAACGGCAGTTCCCGGTAGCTGTGGGAGCGGGAGCGGTAGATCAGGGCGTGGTGCGGGCACAGACTGGGGCGGAGGACGACCTGTTCTCCCCCGAGGTCCATCGGCGGGAACATGTCGTCGCGGTAGTGGTCCCAGTGCCCCGAGATCTCGTACAGCTCGCGTTTGCCCAGCACCGGTGAGGACACATGGCGGTAGCCCGCGCGGCACTCGGCTTCGCGGATGTACTCCTCCAGGGTGTGCCGCAGCGCCGCGCCGTCGGGCAGCCAGTACGGGAGCCCGGCACCGATCAGCGGGTCGGTGCCGAACAGGCCCAGTTCGCGGCCCAGTCTGCGGTGGTCGTGCATGGTGGTCTCCTCACGGACGGGAGGCGAGTGACCACACGGCGAAGCCCCGGGGCACTCACCCCGGGGCTTCGGACGGAACAACGGTCAGCGCGCCGGGACGGTCTCCGGCGTCGTCGTCATCGCAGCGCGCTTCATACCGGCAAGCTAGCAGGCAGGGACCGTCCGGCCCCAGGGGTTTTCGCGGGGCCCGGCACCCTGTGGCGGTCCGCGGGACGCCGGGGCCGCCGGGCCGCCGGGCCGCCGGGCCGCCACAGGAATTCGGCAGCCGAACGAGGACGACCGGCCCGCGCCGTACGAGCGCGGGCCGGTCGTCCTCGGAGCCGCTGGTCAGGCGGTCACTCCAGGGTGTCCAGCCAGGTCTCGACGGCCTGTGCCGTCGTTCCCGAGTGCTCCTCCAGGATCGTGAAGTGGTCACCGGGCACCCCGACGACCGTGCTCGGCAGATCCCACCGGGCGTGCCAGACCTCGCCGGGCAGTTCCCGCAGGTCCTCCGAGAACGGGTCCTGGGCCTGCAGGAAGAGCGTCGGCGTGCTGATCGGCTGCGCCGACCAGTCCATGAAGAGGCGGTTGTAGCCGCCCATCGCGGTGACGGTCGTATCGGTGATCGAGGAGTACGTGCCGTCGCGCAGCAGCACCCCGCCCATCATGGCGGACACCAGCTCGGTCCCCATCGCGTTGGTCGCGGCGTAGCTGTCGACCAGGACGACCGCCTGCGCGGGAGTCCCGAGCTCCTCCAGCCGGTGTGCCACCGCGTGGGCGACCCAGCCGCCCGCCGACCGGCCGACGACCACGAACGGGTCGTCGCCGGCGCACCGGAGGGCCGCTTCGGCGTGCACCCGGGTGAGCGCCTCGACCGTCGCCGGCAGGGGTTCCCCGGGAGCGAACCCCGGTTCCGGCAGCACGTACACCTCGCGCCGGTCGCGGAAGGCGGCGGCGAAGTGGGCGTACTCGTGCGAGCCGGAGGTGGCGCTGAAGGACGGCAGGCAGAGCAGCAGGGGGTGCCGCTCGCCGCGGGACAGCCGGATCGGGCCGGGAAGCGGGTCCGCGTCGTCCGGCGAGGAGAAGGTCGGGCTGATCGAGGCGGCCGCGATGCCCAGTTGCAGCGCCTCGGTGATCTTTCCGTCCTCGCCGGCCTTCCGGTACAGCGACGCAATGGTGACCGGCTCCGGCTCGACCGCAACGGCCCGTGGTGGTGCGGCCGTCGGCTGTGCCGGGCCGGCCGGTGACGGTGTCTCGGCCCCGTCACCGACGCCGTCCTCCGCCAGCCGCGCCGCCATGTAGGCCACGAGCGCTCCGGGGGTCGCCTGGTCGAAGACGACCGTGGGCGGCAGCCGCAGGCCGGTGACGGCGTTCAGCGCGTTGCGCAGTTCCACGGCGGTCAGCGAGTTGAACCCGGACTCCAGGAACGTCACATCGGCCTGCACCTCGTCGGCGGACGCGTGTCCGAGCACGATCGCCGCCCGGGTGCGGACGGTTTCCAGCAGCGCGGTGTCCCACTCGGTGGCGGGCAGTGCGGCCAGACGGGTCCGCAGGGCCCCCGCGTCGCCGGGTCCGCCGTCCTGCACCGGCCGCTCCGGGACCCGCACCAGGCCGCGCAGCAGCGCGGGAACCCCGGCGGGCCAGGACTGGCGGCGCAGCGCCGGCACGTTCAGCCCCGCCGGTACGAGCAGGGCCCGGTCGGCGGCGAGCGCGGCGTCGAACAGCGCCAGTCCGTCGTCCGAGGTGAGCGGCGCCATTCCCGCCCGGGAGAGCCGCCGGGTGTCGATGGCGTCGAGCCCGCCGGTCATGGTGCTGGTCTCCGCCCACGCCCCCCAGGCCAGGGAGACCCCGGGCAGGCCCTGGGCGCGCCGGTGCTGGGCCAGGGCGTCGAGGAAGGAGTTGGCCGCCGCGTAGTTGGCCTGCCCGGCGCCGCCGAGGACACCGGCCGCGGAGGAGAACAGCACGAAGGCCGACAGGTCGCGGTCGCGGGTCAGGTCGTGCAGGTGCAGCGCCGCGTCCACCTTCGGGCGCAGGACCGCGTCCAGACGCTCGGGCGTGAGCGCGGGCAGCACACCGTCGTCCAGGACACCGGCTGCGTGGACCACACCGGTGAGCGGGTGGTCGTCCGGGACAGTGTCCAGGAGCTGTGCGAGCGCCTCCCGGTCGGCGGCGTCGCAGGCCGCGAGGGTCACCTCGGCGCCCAGTGCGGTGAGTTCGGCGGCGATGGCGGTCGCGCCGTCGGCCGCCGGTCCACGGCGGCCGGTGAGGATCAGCTGCCGTACGCCGTGCTCGGTGACCAGGTGGCGGGCGATCAGCGCACCGAGTGTCCCGGTGCCACCGGTGATCAGAACGGTGCCCTGCTCGCCGAACGGCAGCCGGCCGGCTGCCCGGTCGGTGCCGCCACCGGATGTGCGACCGGCGGCGGGCGCGGACGGGGCGCCGGCGCCATACGGGGAGCGGGCGCGGGCCAGCCTGGGCACCCGCAGCTCCCCGCCGCGCACCGCGAGCTGCGGCTCGCCGGAGTCCACCGCGGCCCGTACGGCGCGCGCGGTGCCGGCAGGGCCGCCGGGGCCGTCCGGGTCGTCCACGTCGAGCAGCACCAGCCGGTCCGGGTTCTCCGACTGCGCGGAGCGCACCAGCCCCCACACGGTCGCCTCGGCCAGGCCCGGGACGGCCTCGTCGGCGGCGGCCGCCACTCCACCGCGGGTGACCAGCACCAGGCGCGAGGAGGCGAGACGTTCATCCCGGAGCCAGGCCTGCACCAGGGCCAGGGTGCGCTGGGCGGCGGCCCGGGCGGCCTGCGCGGTGGTGACGGGTCCGTCGAGGGGCCCGGCTCCCGTGGCGTCGCACGGGGCCAGCACCACCTGCGGAACGTCGCCGCCGGCGTCGATCGCGTCACCCAGCGCCGCCAGGCCGGGGTAGCCGTCGAGCGTCGCCCCGGTCGCCGTGAGCGCCGACACCACGTCGGACGAACCGTCACCCAGCACGGCCCACCGTCCGGAGGGCACAGTGCCGGACGCCGGAGCGGCGGGCTGCCACTCCACCTCGAAGAGTGACTGCTGCTGTGCGGCGGCGAGCCGACCGGGCGCGAGCGGGCGGAGCGCCAGCGAGGCGACGGACGCCACCGGCCGCCCGTCCTCGTCGGCGGCCTCCAGGGCGATGCCGTCCCCGTCGGCCGCGGTCAGCCGGACCCGCAGCACCGCAGCACCGGAGCCGGAGCCGTGCAGCTGAACACCCGCCCAGACGAAGGGCAAGTGCGGCCGACCGGTGTCCTCGACGAGTCCGCCGAGGCCGATCGCGTGCAAGGAGGCGTCGAGCAGCGCCGGGTGCAGCGCGAAGGCGCCACCGGGTGCCGCCGCCTCGCCGTCGAAGGCGATCTCGGCATACACCTCACCGTCCGCGGTCCAGGCCCGCCGCAGCCCGCGGAACGCCGGGCCGTAGCCGAGCCCGGTCTCCTCCAGACGGTCGTAGTGACCGTCCAGGTCCACGGCGACGGCGTCCTCGGGCGGCCAGACCTTCAGGTCGTACGTGGCCTCCTCCGTGGCGGGGGCGACGACACCGGCGGCGTGCCGGGTCCATTCCGCTCCGTCGCGCCCCTCCGTTCGCGCATGGACGGAGAGGGAGCGCCGGCCCGCGCCGTCGGGTGCGCCGAGGGACATCTGGAGGGGAACCCCGCCCCGCTCGGGCAGGATCAGCGGGGCCTCCAGGGTGAGTTCCTCGACGCGACCGCACCCGACCTCGGCACCGGCCCGCATCGCCATCTCCACGAAGGCCGTACCGGGCAGCAGCACGGTGTCCGTCACGGTGTGGTCGCCGAGCCAGGGGTGGGCGTCGAGGCTCAGCCGGCCGGTGAACAGGTGCGTGTCCGCGTCCGCGACCCCGATCGCCACGTCCAGGAACGGGTGATCGGCCGGGATCAGACCCGCCGACTCGACGTCACCACCGCGCTGCACTGCGTCGAGCCAGTAGCGGCGGCGTTGGAACGGATAGGTGGGCAGGTCCACACGGCGTGCGCCCGTGCCCTCGAACACAGTGCGCCAGTCGACATCGACACCCGCGCACCAGGCCTCCGCCAAGGAGGTCAACAACCGCTCCGGACCACCCTCACCACGCCGCAACGTGCCCACAGCCGTCACCTGACGGTCGGCTGCGTCAGCCGTCTCCTGCACCCCCATCAACAGCACCGGATGCGCACTGACCTCGACGAACGTGCGGTAGCCCGCGTCCAGTACAGCCCGGGTGGCCTGATCGAACCGCACCGTCTCCCGCAGATTCCGGTACCAGTACCCGCCATCCAACTCCGCACCATCAACCACGTCGCCCGTCAGCGCCGAATAGAACGGCACCTGCCCCGACACCGGACGGATGGAGGCCAGTACCTCCCGCAGACGGTCCTCGATCTGCTCCACCTGCACCGAGTGGGACGCGTAATCCACCGGCACCATCCGCACCCGCGCGCCCTCGGCCTCCCACCGCGCCTGCAACGCCACCAGGGCCTCACGGTCCCCCGACAGCACCACCGACGCCGGACCATTCACCGCCGCCACCGACACCGCCGAACCCAAGTCCGCCAGAGCCCCAGTGACCTCATCCACCGGGAGTGCCACGGACAGCATCCCGCCGTCACCGGCCATCTCCGCGATCAGACGACTGCGCAACGCCACCACACGGGCGCCGTCCTCCAAGCTCAACACCCCCGCAACACAGGCGGCGGCAATCTCGCCCTGGGAATGGCCCACCACCGCGGCAGGCTCCACACCGTGCGAGCGCCACACCTCGGCAAGGGAGACCATCACCGCCCACAACACCGGCTGGACCACATCCACCCGATCCAACGACGCACAGCCTTCAACACCCCGCACCACATCCGTCAACGACCAACCCGTCAACGGATCCAGCACCGCAGCACACTGCGCCATACGCCCCCGGAACACAAAGGAGGAATTCCACAACTGCTCGGCCATCCCCGCCCACTGCGAACCCTGACCCGGGAACACCCACACCACACCAGCACTACCGGCCGTGGCCACACCCCGCACCACACCGGCACCGGCCCCACCACCGGCCACCACCGACAGACCCGAAACCAGCCCCGCACGACCAGCACCCAGCACCACCGCACGATGCTCCAGCCCCGCACGACCACCCACCAGCGAATACCCCACATCCACCGGCGACAGCTCGGCCTGGGCGCTGGTCAGGGTGTGCAGGCGGTCCGCCTGTGCGCGCAGTGCGTCCGCGCCACGCGCCGAGAGCACCCAGGGGACGATCTCGGTGCCGGGAGCGGTGCCCGACTCGACGGCAGTCGTGTCGGGGGCCGCGCTCGTCGGGTCCGACGGTTCGGTCGTCCGCGAGGTGTCGACCGGCGCGCCTTCGAGGATGACGTGGGCGTTGGTGCCGCTGACGCCGAAGGCCGACACGGCGGCCCGGCGGGGCTCGCCGGTCTCCGGCCACGCCACCGACTCGGTCAGCAACTGCACCGCGCCGGCCGACCAGTCCACATGGGGGGTCGGTTCGTCGACGTGCAGGGTCTGCGGCAGGACCCCGTGGCGCATCGCCATGACCATTTTGATGACACCGGCGACACCCGCGGCGGCCTGGGCATGGCCCAGGTTCGACTTCACCGAGCCGAGGCGCAGCGGACGGTCCTCCGGGCGCCCCTGGCCGTAGGTGGCCAGCAGGGCCTGCGCCTCGATCGGGTCACCGAGTGCGGTTCCGGTGCCGTGGGCCTCGACCGCGTCCACCTGCTCGGCGGACAGCCGTGCGTTGGTGAGCGCCTGCCGGATGACGCGCTGCTGGGAGGGGCCGTTGGGGGCGGTGAGACCGTTCGACGCACCGTCCTGGTTCACCGCCGAGCCCCGCACCACCGCCAGTACGGGGTGGCCGTTGCGGCGGGCGTCCGACAGCCGCTCCAGAAGCAGCATGCCGGCGCCCTCGGCCCAGGCCGTACCGTCCGCGGCGCCCGCGAACGCCTTGCACCGGCCGTCCGCGGCCAGACCCCGCTGACGGCTGAACTCCACGAAGGCGACCGGTGTCGACATCACCGTGACGCCGCCGGCGAGGGCCATCGTGCACTCGCCCTGCCGCAGCGACTGCGCCGCGAGGTGCAGGGCCACCAGCGACGACGAGCACGCGGTGTCGAGCGACACCGCCGGCCCCTCCAGCCCGAGGGTGTAGGCGATGCGGCCCGAGACGACGCTCCCGGCGTTGCCGCTGCCGAGCTGGCCCTCGACGGATTCGGGGAACCGGTTGAAGCGTGCGGCGTAGTCCTGTCCCATCACACCGGCGAACACGCCCACGGACTGGCCCCGGACGGACAGCGGGTCGACGCCGGCCCGTTCGAAGACCTCCCACGAGGCTTCGAGCAGCAGCCGCTGCTGCGGGTCCATCGCCAGCGCCTCACGCGGCGAGATGCCGAAGAAAGCGGCGTCGAACTCCGCGGCATCGTGCAGAAAGCCGCCGTGGCGCACATAGCTCGTTCCGGAGTGGCCGGGGTCCGGGTCGTAGAGGTTCTCCAGATCCCATCCACGGTCGGTGGGGAACGGGGTGACGGCGTCGCCTCCGCTGCCGACCAGGTGCCACAGGTCCTCGGGGGACCGCACACCCGACGGGTAGCGGCAGCTCATTCCCACGATGACGACCGGGTCGTCGTCGGTGGCGCCCGAGGCGGGCGTCTGGGCGGATCCGGCGGTGTCGGTCCCCGACAGTTCGGTGCTCAGGTGCCGGGCCAGGACGGCCGGTGAGGGGTAGTCGAAGACGAGGGTGGCGGGCAGCCGCAGGCCGGTCGCGGTGGTGAGCCGGTTGCGCAGCTCGACCGCGGTCAGTGAGTCGAAGCCCAGGTCGCGGAAGGAGCGCTCGCCGTCGACCGCACCGGCGGAGGCGTGTCCGAGCACACCCGCGACATCGGCGCACACCAGGTCGAGTAGGGCGCGTTCCCGCTGAGCCGGGGTCAGTCCGGCGAGTCCACGCGGCCCGGAGGGTTCGTCGCGCTGCGCGATCCTGCGCTGAGGCGAGGCGCCGGCCAGGCCGCGCAGCAGCGCCGGGACCTGTCCGGCCCGTGCCTGCTCGCGCAGTCGTGCGGTGGTCAGACGCATCGGAACCAGCAGGGGCGTCTGCGCGGCACACGCCGTGTCGAGGAGCGCGAGCCCCTCCTCATCGGAGAGCGCCTCGGCTCCGGTTCGCACCATCCGGTCGACGTCCGTGCCGGTCAGCGCGCCGGTGATGCCGCTGGACTGATCCCACAGCCCCCAGGCGAGCGACTGTCCGGCGAGGCCGAGCGCGCGGCGGTGGTGTGCGAGGGCGTCGAGGAAGGTGTTGGCGGCGGCGTAGTTGCCCTGTCCGGCCGCGCCGACGATGCCCGCGGCGGAGGAGAACAGCACGAATGCCGACAGGTCCAGGTTCCGTGTCAGGTCGTGGAGGTTGAGCGCGGCGTCCGCCTTGGGGCGGAGCACCGTGGCGAGACGCTCGGCGGTCAGGGATCCGATGACCCCGTCGTCCAGGACGCCGGCTGTGTGCACCACTCCGGTGAGGGGGGCCGCGTCCGGGATGTCCGCGAGGACGGCGGCCAGGGCGGTGCGGTCCGCGGCATCGCACGCGGCGATGCGGACCTGCGCACCGAGACCGGCGAGCTCCTGCTGAAGCTCCGCAGCGCCCGGCGCGTCGGTGCCGCGACGGCTGGTCAGCAGCAGGTGGCGCACCCCGTGTTCGGCCACCAGATGCCGGGCCACCGCCGAACCCAGTGCGCCCGTCCCACCGGTGATCAGGACCGTTCCCGCAGGATCCCACGCGACCGGGGACTCCGGGTCCGCGGACAGGGCGGCACGCGCCAGACGCGGGACCCGTACCGTGCCCGCGCGAAGGGCGGCCTGCGGCTCGCCCGAGGCCGGCAGCCACGCCGGCAGACCGGTCGGCTCGACGGCGGTGTCCGCCTCGGAGCCGTTGTCCAGGTCGAGCAGGACGAACCGGTCGGGGTTCTCCGACTGCGCCGACCGCACCAGACCCCACACCGCCGCATGCGCCAGATCCGCGACACCTTCGTCCGGATCGACCGCCACCGCACCACGCGTCACCACCACCAGACGCGACGACCCGAACCGCTCGTCCGCCAGCCACGACTGCAGCAGCGTCAAGGTCTGCTGGGTGGCCTCGAGCACATGGGACGGCAGGGTGGCCGTGTCCGGGTCGTGTTCGGTGATCTCCATCCACACGGCGTCCGGGGTCGGCAGTTCACCGGCGTCGATACGGGCCCCGAGCTCGCTCAGGTCCGCATACCGCTGGACACCGGCTTCCGGAAGGGCGGTTGCCGCGGAGGCGCGTTCGCCGGTGGCGTGCCCGAGCACGATCAGGCGATCGTCCGAGCCCGTGGGGTGCCGGGGCGTGGGCAGGCTCGCCCAGTCCACCCGGAACAGTGAGTCGCGTGGTGCGCCGTGCCCGGCCCCCAGCTCGTTCACTGCCACGGCGCGCATCATCAGTTCGTCGACGCGGGCCACCGGACGTCCGGCGTGGTCCGTCAGCTCCAGGCAGACGGCGTTCGGACCCGTGAGGGACAGCCGGACGCGGACGGCGGCGGCACCGGCCGTCCGCAAGGACACACCGCGCCAGGAGAACGGCAGCCATGCCTGACGTTCGGCGCCGGAGGGGGCTTGCAGCAGTCCGCTCAGGCCGATCGCGTGCAGGGCCGCGTCGAGGAGTGCCGGGTGGATGCCGAAGGCACGGGCTTCCGCCTCGGCCGCGTCCGGCAGGGCGACCTCGGCGTGGACTTCATTGCCCCGGCGCCAGAGTCCGCGCAGTCCGCGGAACACGGGGCCGTAGTCGTACCCGCTGTCGGCGAGGGATGTGTAGGCCCCGTCGAGGTCCACCGCCGTGGATCCCTGCGGCGGCCACGCGACAGGAGCGGCGGTGGCCTGTTCGTACGCCCCCATGTCCGCGGGAGCGAGGACTCCGGTGGCGTGCCGCGTCCACGCGGCGTCCTGGGAGGCGTCGACGAGCATGGGCTGTGGAGTGTCCGCGGCCGGCCGGGCGTACACCTCCAGCGTTCGCCGGCCGGTGTCATCGGCAGGGCCGACCGCGATCTGCACCTGCACCGCCCGGTCGGCGGGCAGGAGGAGGGGGGATTCGAGGGTGAGTTCGTCCACCCGGTCGCAGCCGACCGCGTCACCCGCGCGGATGGCCCATTCGACGAACGCCGTGCCGGGCAGCAGAGCGGCGCCGGCCATGGCGTGGTCGGCCAGCCAGGGTTGAGCGTCGAGGGAGAGCCGTCCGGTCAGAACGGCTCCGTCGCTCCCGGCGAGCACGATGGCCGCTCCCAGGAGGGGGTGGTCCACGGAGCCGAGGCCGGCGGAGGACACGTCCTCGGGACGGAGGTCGGACGGCTTCGGCCAGTAGTGCTCGTGCTGGAAGGCGGAGGTCGGCAGGTCGACGCGGCGCGCACCGGTGCCCGCGAACACGGCTTTCCAGTCGAGGTCCACGCCGTGGACGTGCAGGCCGGAGACCGCGCTCAGCAGCGTTTCCGCCTCGGGCCGGTCGCGGCGGAGGGACGGGAGGAGCAGTGCCCGGCTGTCGTCGGGGAGGCAGTCGCGGACCATGGCGGTGAGGACGCCGTCGGGGCCCAGTTCCAGGTAGCGCGAGACGCCTTCGGCGTGGAGGGTTCGGATTCCGTCGGCGAACCGCACGGCCTCACGGACGTGCCGCACCCAGTACTCGGGGGAACACAGCTCTTCCGGCGTGGCGAGAGCGCCGGTGAGGTTGGAGACCACCGGGATCCGCGGCGCCCGGAACGACAGCTTCTCCGCCACGGAGCGGAACGTGTCGAGCATGCCGTCCATGTGAGCGGAGTGGAAGGCATGGCTCACCCGCAGACGCGAGGTCTTCACTCCGGCCGCGGTGAAGCGCTCGGCCACCGCGAGGACCGCGTCGCGGTCACCGGAGATGACCACGGACCGCGGGCCGTTGACAGCCGCGATCGAGACGCCGACCGCATCACGGAGCCGGCCACGCACTTCGTCTTCGGAGCCGGCGACGGCCACCATCGCCCCGCCCTCCGGCAGCGCCTGCATCAACCGTGCACGCGCCGCCACCAGGGCAGCGGCATCGGACAGGGACAGTACGCCCGCTACGTGGGCAGCGCTCAGCTCGCCCACCGAATGACCGGCCACGTACTCCGGCCGCACACCCCACGACTCCACCAAACGGAACAGAGCCACCTCAAGGGCGAACAGTGCAGGCTGCGTGAAACCGGTGCGGTCCAGCACCCCGGCGTCGGAGCCGAAGACCAGGTCCCGCAGCGGTCGCTCCAGATGCCGGTCCAGCTCACCACAGACCGCATCGAACGCCTCCGCGAACACCGGATAACCAGCGTAGAGTTCGCGGCCCATCGACAGGCGCTGGGAACCCTGGCCGGTGAACAGCACCGCCGACTTCCCGGCGACCACGCCGTGTTCCACCAGCCCCGGAGCCGTGCTCCCGGACGCCAGAGCGGTCAGTGCGGCCAGGCCCGCCTCACGCCCGGACGCCACGACCGCGGCCCGGTGCTCCAGCACGGCCCGCGATGTGGCCAGCGAATAGCCCACATCGGCGAGAGACAGTCCCGGCTCGTCCTTCAGCAGCGACGCCAGCCGGCCCGCCTGCGCCCGCAGGGCTTCCACGCTGCGCCCCGACAACACCCACGGCACCACCGAGGGGGAAGCACCGGACGCACCGGCAGGTGTCGCTTCCGGAGCGTCGGTCGCCTCGGGTGCCTGTTCCAGGATGACGTGGGCGTTGGTGCCGCTGACGCCGAAGCCCGAGACGCCTGCTCGGCGTGGTTCGCCGGTCTCGGGCCAGGTGGCGGCCTCGGTCAGCAGTTCGACCGCACCGGCCGACCAGTCCACCTTCGACGACGGCTGGTCGACATGGAGCGTCCGGGGCAACACCCCGTGCCGCATCGCCATGACCATCTTGATGACACCCGCAACACCCGCAGCCGCCTGCGTGTGCCCCAGATTCGACTTCACCGAACCCAGCCACAACGGACGGCCCGCCGCACGCCCCTGCCCATAGGTCGCCAGCAGAGCCTGCGCCTCGATCGGATCACCGAGTGCAGTCCCGGTGCCGTGCGCCTCCACCGCGTCCACCTGCTCGGCGGACAGCCCCGCACTCTCCAACGCCTGCCGGATCACCCGCTGCTGCGACGGACCATTCGGCGCCGTCAACCCACTCGACGCACCATCCTGATTCACCGCCGAACCCCGCACCACCGCCAGCACCGGATGACCATTCCGACGGGCATCCGACAGCCGCTCCACCAACAGCATCCCCACACCCTCAGCCCAACCGGTGCCATCCGCCGCATCCGCGAAGGACTTACACCGACCGTCCCCCGCCAAGCCGCCCTGGCGGCTGAACTCCACGAAGGCACCGGGAGTGGCCATGACGGTGACGCCGCCGGCCAGGGCCATCGAGCAGTCGCCGCGGCGCAGCGCCTGGCAGGCGAGATGCAGGGTGACCAGGGACGAGGAGCACGCGGTGTCCACCGTGACGGCGGGTCCCTCCAGGCCGAGGGTGTACGCGACCCGGCCGGAGAGCACGCTGCCGGCGCTGCCGTTGCCCAGGAAGCCGTCACCGCCACCGGGCGAACGCTCCACCAGTCCGGCGTAGTCGTGGTACATGAGCCCGGCGAACACACCGACGCGGCTGCCGTGCACCGCCTGCGGGTCGATGCCCGCGCGCTCGAAGGCCTCCCACGACGCCTCCAGGATCAGGCGCTGCTGCGGGTCCATGGCCATCGCTTCACGGGGCGATATGCCGAAGAAGGCGGCATCGAACTGCGCGGCACCCTCGAGGAATCCGCCCTCGTGGGTGTCGCTCGCGCCCGGCTTCTGCGGGTCGGAGCCGCGGAGTGCGGCCAGGTCCCAACCGCGGTCCGTGGGGAATTCCGTGACGCCGTCACGGCCGGCGGAGAGGAGTTCCCACAGGGCGTCGGGAGAGTCGACCCCGCCCGGGTAACGGCAGCTCATCCCCACAATGGCGATCGGTTCCGTCGATATTCTGGACAGCTGCTGGTTCTGCTGCCGGAGCCGCTCATTCTCTTTGAGAGAGGCCCGCAAAGCCTCGACGATCTTCTCGGTGGAAGTGCTCACTTCATCCTCCGCAAATGGCCTGGTGGTCTTCAGAACTGGGCATCGCCGAGTGCCCGCTGCACCAGGCTTTCCACGTTCAGTTCGTCGATGAGGTCCGACTCATCCGCTTCGGGAACCTCTTCGGTTCCGGAGTCGGGTCGGGCGAGTTGCAGCAGTACGTCGAGCAGGCCTGCCTGCTTGAATCGACTGACCGGAATGGACGCCAGTGCCGCCCGGAGTTCGGCCTCCTCCGGATCGGCCTCGGCGGCAGCGCCGGAGGACGGGAAGAGCTGTTCCCGCAGGTATTCGGCGAGTGCCTGCGGGGTCGGGTAGTCGAACATCAGGGTCGAGGGCAGCCGCAGCCCGGTGGCCGCCCCCAAGGAGTTCCGCAGCTCGACCGCGGTGAGCGAGTCGAAGCCGACGTCCAGGAAGCCCGACCGCGCGGACACGGCGTCCGGTCCGGCGTGCCCGAGGACCGCCGCGGCGTGGGTACGGACGAGGTCCAGGAGCACCCGGTCGCGGTCGGCTTCCGGGGTGGCGAGCAGGGTGTCCTGGACGGATTCCGGCCCGCGTCCGGCGGCCGCGGCGCGACGGGCCGGGGCGCGTACCAGGGCGCGCAGCAACGCGGGCAGTGCTCCTCGTGCAGCCAGGGCCGAGGCGTTGAGATGCACCGGGGCGAGCACCGCCTCATCGGCGGCATGAGCCATGTCCAGCAGCTCCAGGGCCTCGGCTTCCGTCAGCGGGCGCAGTCCGGCCCGCGCCATGCGCGAGACGTCGGCCTCCGACAGGCCGCCGGTCATGCCACTGCTCTGGGCCCACAGGCCCCAGGCGAGGGACTGACCGGGCAGCCCCTGGGACCTACGGTGCTGTGCGAGGGCGTCGAGGAGCGCGTTGGCGGCGGCGTAGTTGCCCTGCCCGGCCGCACCCAGCAGACCAGCAGCAGAGGAGAACAACACGAACGCCGACAGGCCCATGTCCCGCGTCAGCTCGTGCAGGTTCAGCGCCGCATCCACCTTCGGACGCAGAACCGCATCCAGCCGCTCCGGCGTCAGAGCCGACACCACACCGTCGTCCAGAACACCCGCCGTATGCACCACACCAGTGAGGGGAGCCTCCGCCGGAATGTCCGCCAGGAGAGCTGCCAAGGCGGTGCGGTCCGCCGCATCACACGCGGCAATACGCACCTGCGCACCGAGACCGGCGAGCTCCTGCCGAAGCTCCACAGCACCCGGCGCATCAACACCACGACGGCTGGTCAGCACCAGGTGACGGATACCGTGCTCCACCACCAGATGCCGGGCCACCACCGCACCCAACGCACCCGTACCACCGGTCACCAGCACCGTACCCGCAACATCCCAGACCATCGAAGGCTCTGGGTTCGAAGGCACTGCCGCACGCACCAGGCGGGGGACTCGTACGGTGCCGGCGCGCACCGTGGCCTGTGGTTCGCCCGACGCGATCATCGAGGGCAGCAGCCCCTGCATCGTGTCCGCCGGTGCGGTGGCTCCGGTGTCGGGGTCCACGTCGATCAGCAGGAACCGGTCGGGGTTCTCCGACTGCGCCGAGCGCACCAGACCCCACACCGCGGCATGCGCCAGATCCGCGACACCTTCGTCCGGATCAACCGCCACCGCACCACGCGTCACCACCACGAGACGCGAGGACGCGAACCGTTCGTCCGCCAACCACGACTGCAGGAGGTCGAGCATGCGATGTGTGGCGGTCCGTGCGGCTTCTGCTGTGCTCACCGAGGTGTTGGCGAGCACTGTGGTGTCGGTGATCGATGGTGCGTCGGTGGTCGATGTGTCGGTAGTCGATGTGTCGGTAGTCGATGTGTCGGTTGCGGACAGGCCGCACGGCACGACGACGATGCTCGGCACCTCGTTGTCGGCACGGAGTACGTCCAGGTCACGGACCACACGGAGGTCTTCGGTGGACGAGCCGAGCAGGTCCGTGGGGAGGTGCTCCGCAGTACCCAGTACCGCCCAGGCGTCCGTATCGGCAGCAACGGCGGTCGTCGATGGCGGCAGTGCGTGCCAGTCGAGACGGAACAGCGCGTCCCGCCGGAAGGTGTCGGCCGCACGCAGGAGCTCGGTGGACATCGGACGGATGGTCAGCGACTCGACGGACAGCACGGGTTGGCCCGTGGTGTCGACGGCGTGGAGGGAGACCGCGTCCGTCCCCACCGGGGCCAACCGCACCCGCAGCACCGAAGCACCCGCAGCATGCAACGACA
>NZ_JBIASV010000015.1:0-249296 GCF_042891165.1 Streptomyces sp. NPDC001922
ACTGGGACGGCGACGGCCGCGCAGAACTGGCACTCTTCGGCGGGGACAGGTGGTGGATCACCGACGGCACGGACCGCGACGAGGCATCCTTCACGCTCACCCCCAGCAAGAACCAAGGTTCGCAGACACCTGTTTGATGTCCCAGGCCGTGAAACGGCCAGCCCTGAGGGTACCGGACGGGACCTGCACCAGGACCTGCACCTGCACCTGCACCTGGACGGAGGTTCAAGGGGCTGGCCCACCGGGACCGCGACCCGATCGGACGCCCACGTTCTCACCCCGAGGCGGTCGCCGACGACAAGCCCTACACCTCCCACGGCAATCGCGCCCCCTTGTGACACGATGAACCGGTCCATCGAACGTCGTGTTGACACCCAACTCAGTCGACGCAGACCAGCGCGCTGTACTCGGCCAACTTGGCTGTCGAAGGACACGGTGAACAACGGCTGTCGAAACTCGTGAGCAAAGCCATGCGCTTCCTGCGCGAGCGGTCCGTGCTGCTGCGGCTCACCCACCGCAACATCGTGCGGACCCCGGACCTGGCCGTCAAGGGCGATCTGCCGGCCCTGGTCATGGACCTGATCGACGGCCCCGACCTGCACCGCTATCTGCGGGAGAACGGCCCGTTCCCGCCGGTGGCGGCCGCGCTGCTCACCGCGCAGATCGCCGACGCGCTCGCGGCCAGCCACAGCGACGGCGTCGTGCACCGGGACCTCAAGCCCGCCAACGTCCTGCACATGGACGCCGACAGCGAACTGCACCCCATGCTGACCGACCTCGGCATCGCCCGGCTGGCGGACCCGCCCGGACTGACCCGCACCCAGGAATTCGTCGGCACGCCCAGCCCGCCGCCGCAGACTGGTCGAGGTCCTCCGGCCCCGGACACCGCGCATGACCGAGCAGCCGGTCGAGGACACTCCGCCTTGCGGCCACAGCCCGTCAGCAAGACGCTGCCACAGCGACACCGACGGCAAGTGGTGTCCCCCTGACGGCGAGTTGGCCGCAAGCCCCAACCTTCAGAACACCGGCAAGCGCGTTGGCCCACGCCTGCCGACACCGACCGACACCGGCCGACACCGCCTCGGTAGCGGCCTTCGGTGATTCCCGGCCCCGCCGAACAAACGGCCCGGCCGCTGCCCCGGGCCCCGATGAACGAGCCCGGGTCGAATCCCACGGCACCGACGTCGCCGGCGCCGACCAGCACCTCCCACAACTCCCCCAACACGCCCGCGTGCCGCCGGCGGCCCGGGCCGGGCCGGTGGGGCGGGAGACCAGCTACACGGCCAGACGCAGCACGTCCTCACCGCCCGGGAGACCGGGCCCCAGTCCGGCGACGCGACCGGCGCCGGGCCAGGACCGGGCTACACCCAACGCCCACCCCCATCACAAACAGTCGCTCCCAAGGAGCCTGAAGGCTGTCTCATAACAGCTGGTCAGGGCAGTGCGTGCCGCTCTCAAGGTCTCCGCAGGTGGGCGAAGACAGCGGCGTGGTCGGAGGGCCAGACGCCGTCTACGGGCTCGTCGCCGACGCGGCGGACAGAGGTGACGGAGCCGAGACCTTCAGGGCCGGGTGGGCCTATGTGGATGTAGTCGACGCGGACGCTGGGTTCGCATCCGGCCGCAACATACGGGTTGGCCGCGTCCCAGGTCGCTGACGGTTGCGCTGGGTCTGCGTACTCCCACGCGTCAAGGAAGACCTGGCCGGTGACGGCGGGTGCCGTCTTGTAGCCGCCGAACTGCCGCACCTCATCGGAGTCCGGCCATGCGTTGAAGTCGCCCGTGACGACGGGCGGGAAGTCGGTTCCGCGGCTGTGAGCGGCGACGAACTCGGCCAGCGATCTGACCTGTTGGCAACGAATCGCCGAGGCATCGACGGCTGATGTGAGATGGGTGGTGAAGAACGGCACCTGGTGTGTGGGAGCGTCGATGCGTGTATACAGGGCCAGACGGCCGTCATCGTCGTTTGCACGGGCGGGCAGTTGCGCTACCTCGTGCTCTGAGATGGGCCAGCCGCTCAGGACGGCGTTGCCGATGTCGACCGTCGAGTCTCCAAGCCGCTTTTGCCATCGTTGTGGCGCGCGGGACGGTGCCCAAGTCCAGTGCATGCCGAGGCGGGACGCGAGCCATTCCGCGAGGTTCTCTCCGCCGCAGGCCCACACTTCCTGCAGGCCGACGACATCGGGTTGGAGGTCGCTCAGCACCGCGAGGATGGCCTTTCGCCGTTCCTCCCACGGGCCGAAGCGCCACCAGAGGTTCCACGTCAGTACGCGCATCTCCACCGCCCATTCGTTCCACCCTCGCGACAGCATTGTGAATCATGCAGGCGGTGGCTATCCGGTGAGCGCCAGGTTGTGCAGGCGGCGATGCCAGTTCTCTGCTGTGGGAGGGTCGGCTCATGTCACCCCCTCTCACACGCCGCTTGGCCGCGGTTGTCGACGCGCTGCCGCTCGAACCGCATATGAAGGTGCTGGAGATCGGGTGCGGGCCGGGCGCCGCGGCCCGGGCCATCGCAGCACGGCTGACATCCGGCAGCATCCTGGCCATCGACCGCTCAGCCACCGCGGTCACCCAGGCGGAAACCGCTGATGCCCAGGAGATCGCAGCAGGGCGGCTCCGCGTCCGGCAGGCCGCCCTCGAAGACTTCATCCCCCGACCGGATGAACGCCCCTTCGAACTCGCCTTCGCCGATGTCGGCCGTCTCCGGGAGCCTCGTCGACAGACCCGGTGTGGTGAGGGCGTTGCCGCCGCGCGGTGCTGAACGCGTCGGTGCGCCACGAGCTGGCATTCCGCTCGCGGCGCACCGTGGTCAGGCCTCGGGGAGGCCTGGAATCAGGCGTACCATCCCTTGAGGCAGGCCGTGGGCACCCATCCCCGGTTGCCTGCGTAGGCCAGTTCGACCCACACGTTACTCTTCTTGCCGCAGAGGTTGTAGGTCTGGCCCTTCTTGGTGGCTCCGCTCGAGTCGCAGGTGCCGCCCGTCTTGCCCTTGGGGAGCAGGCCGTAGGCCTTCGAGTCGAGCGACGCCTTCGAGCGGATCCTTACGCTCTCCTTCGCCGTGCCCTTCTGATACCCGCAGTCTGCGGGGTCGCCTCCTGCCCGGGTGGTGACGGTCTTGGTAGGCGTGGCGACGGTGTCGGCCGTGGCCGTGCCGACGGTCAGCGTGGCGAGGAGGGCGGCGCCGGTCATGCCTGCCGCTGCCAACGTGCGTATCTTCATGGGTCGTTCATTCCCCATCGCGATCGTGGTCAGACTTAATGCGTGAACTAGAGCATTAAGTTGGTCGGTACGTTATCGAGTCATGCGCATGCCGTGCAAATGAGCCACGGGACGGTGATGGCGTCCCAGGTGGGTCCCGCGCCAGTCCGCCGCCGCTGCTGCCGGAGACGGCCGCGGAGCTGTACGAGACGGACCCGGTGACCTACCCGCGGCGGGCGGGGGGCGGAGTGGCTGTGCGGGGGAGCACCCGGCAGCCCACCGGCGGGTGGTGCTGGACCGGTTCGCCGACGGCTTGGACGCCGAGGGGTGGGTGACCGACCTGGGGATCCTGGCCAGCTGTCGGGTGCTGGGCGAGGGGGTCGACATCCGCGGCAAGCGCGGAGTCGACGGGGTGGTGTTCGCCGACACCCGCTCCTCACCGGTGGACATCGTGCAGATCACCGGCCGGGGCCTGCGTCAGGAGCCGGGTGAGGGGAAGGTCGCGCGGCTGATCGTGCCCGTCTTCCTGCTGCCCGGTGAGGACCCCGAGGACATGATGGCCTCCCCCAGCTACCGGCCCCTGGTCGCCGTGCTCCAGGGGCTGCGTGCTCATGATGCCCGTGCCCTGGAGAAGATGCAGCTGCACACGGCCAGCTCCCGCGGGAAGGCCACCTCCGTGGTCGCCCTCGACCCCGCACGAGAGAAGGACGAAGACGAAGGCGCTGACGCCGAGGAAGCCGAGGAAGCCGAGGCAGCGGAGGCCGGCGCCGGAGCCGAGGGGGAAGCCGCGCAGGCCGGCGGCGACGGCGAGGAGGGTGAAGAGGCCGCGGCGGGCAGCAAGGCCGCAGGGGCGCAGGAAGCCCGCGCCGAGGACGGCGAACGTGGCGAGGACCGGGGCCAGGAGGACGAGGGCGAACGGGGTGCTGCTGCGGTGCCGCTGCTGCGGTTCTCCCTGCCCCGCAACCCCCACGTCATCGCCGACTTCCTGCGCACCCGGGTACTGCGGCCGGACTCCGAGGTGTGGCTGTCGGGGTACAACGCCCTGCGCAAATGGGTCGAGGCCGAAGGACACGCCCAGGTGCCGATGGACGTGGTCGTGCCGATCCAGGCGACCGAGAACAACGGCGGCGACGGCAACGGCGGCACCTACGCGCTGGGAGCGTGGGTCAGCGAGCAGCGCCGCGCGTTCCGGGCCGGGACGCTGAAGGCCTGGCGGGCCGAGCTCCTGGACGAGCTGGGCATGGTCTGGTCCGTCGCCGACGCCCGCTTCTACAAGAACCTCTCCGCCGCCCGCGCCTACTTCGCGATGCACCGGACCCTGGCCGCGCCGAAGGATGCGGTCATGGACGGGGTAGCGGTTGGCCAATGGCTGGCCAACCTCCGCAAGACCGGCGGACTGGGCAAGGACGCCGAGCGCGCAACGGAGCGCCGGGATGCGCTGGAGCGGATCGACCGGGACTGGAACCCGAGCTGGTCCTTCGAGTGGCAGCAGCGGTACGCCGCGCTCGCCGCGGTGCTGGACGACGGGGGCACGCTGGAGGAGATCCTGCCCGGCGTCACCGTCGGCGGCCAGGACATCGGGGCCTGGCTGCACGCGCAACGCACGGGGTGGGAGCAGCTGAGCGACGGGCAGCGCGAGCGCCTGGCCGAACTCGGCACCACGCCACTGCCCGCCGCCGAAGAACCGCCGGTGAAGGAGGCGAAGACCCGCAAGGGAGCCTCGGCCGCCTTCGAACGGGGCATCGCGGCCCTCGCGCAGTACAAGACCCGCGAGGGACACGTGAAGGTCCCCCGGGCCCACACCGAGACCGTGGTGGTCGAGGACCAGGAGCACGCGGTGAAACTCGGGGTGTTCCTGTCGAACACCCGGAGCCGGCGCGGCAAGCTCCCTGCGGACGCGCTCCGGCAGCTGGCCGGACTCGGGCTGGAGTGGGCGGTGTAGCTGGAGTGCGGGGTGCGGCCCCGGCTGATTCGCCAGTTGATCTCCGAACCACACACGGAGGCCGGCTGCGTCTCCTCCCAGCACCCCGGCCGAGCTTCCAGGCCACCTCGGCACGCCAGGGAGACAGGATCGGTATGCGGGGGCTCCAGGCCGGATCCGGCCTGGAGCCCCCGCATACCGATCAGAACTCATTGCTCAGTTTGTCGTCGTAGCTGTGCTCCGCACGAGCGGAGTTATTCCGCGAGGCCGTTACGGTCTGGGCCCCGGCCGGCGAGCCGCACAATCGTACCTTCGGACGGTCCCGCTGCGGGCTGGCCACGAAGGTTCCATCGTGTGCGAGGCGATCGAGGCCGAGGTCCGGGGCTACCCGCCATGTGCCGCGTGTGGGTGAGTGAACGCCACCCTACTTGTGGCGGCATGCGGCAGTGGTCAGCCGATCCGGTAGCCGTCATAGACGTAGCCGCCCTCGAGCTGAAGATGCCACCACTGCTTGCCGGCGTTGCTGACGCACGACTGGTCGACAGAGCGGTAGTAGTCGTCGAGGTAGCCCGAGACCCTGGAGCTTCCCGCGGGCAACACATGCATGGGAGTGCCCTCCTTGAACCGCATGGCTGTGCTTGAGATGGCGGTGCATGACGATGTGGCGGTCGCGTTCGCTGTGGCGGGCGCGCCCAGTATGGCGGCAGCCAAGGCCGTGGTGATGCACAACGCTTTGAGAGTGCCCTTCACGTTTCTATCCCCCTCCTGCGGAGCTCATCGACGACGCGATCAGTCCGCACATCGGTGTCCGAGGGTTAGCTTGACGTGCAAATCTACTTTCCCCGTAGTCGAGTACCGGCCAAGCGGCATTCAAGTGCAGGTGGGTGAAAACGTAGAGTCATCGCGGAAGTCCTCCGAACAACACCGCCAGGTCGTCGGCCTCGTAGCCGACAGCGACCGGTGGCGGGGCCTGCTGAGCCCGGAGTTCACGCTCGGCCAGGTGCTCGGCGACACGACGGATCACCTGTGCCTCGTCTTCCAAGAGGTATGTGTCCGCGGTGGTGCTCAGATCGTGGCGCCGACGAAGACCCGCAAGGGGGTCTCCGCAGCGTTCGAGCGGGGTGTCGTCGCCCTTGACCCAGTACAAGGCCCGGGAAGGGCACGTGAAGGTCGCAAGGGCCCACGTCGAGACCGTTGTGGTCGACGGCCAGGAGCACGCGGTGAAACTCGGGGTGTTTCTGTCGAACACCCGGAGCCGGCCGCGGCAAGCTCCCTGCGGACGCGCTCCGCAGGCCCAACTCGGACTCGACTGGGCGACGGTGCAGCAGCGCTGGAGGTGCGGCCCTGGCCGTACTGCGCCCCGCGTGGGGACCGAGGCCCGCCGAGTAGCCGAGGGGAATCTCACCCCTCGGCTCTCACAGATCCGTGCGTAACAGTCTCCCATTACACGGCTCTTGCCGCTCTGATCACCAGGCCGACGAGACGTTCACGGTGTAGCGCCAGTGCGCGAACATACGTGGGTACCGCTTCGCGATCTCCTGTAGTTTCGCGCACGCCTTCCGCTTCGCCGCAAGCCGTTTGCACTTCTGGCGGATCCATCGCACCAGGTAGGAGTTGATGCGAGCGAGGAGGGGACCGAGCTCCCGCGGGCGGAAACGCCCGTAGTAGTTGATCCAGCCAGCCACGACCGGGTTGATCCGTCGGGCAAGCTCTACGAAGGACAGATCCGAGCGCGTGTGCAGGCGCCAGGATCGGACCTGCGCGCTCATCTGTTTCAGGGCGTCCTTGCTGACCGCCGGGTCGAAGGACAAGAAGTCCCTGCCATACGTGTCCCGGTTCTTGCGGGCGCGGAAGGTGTAGCCGAGGAACGTAAACGCCGTGTGCTCATAGTCACGCCAACGCTTGCGATCTTTGCAGTACACGATCCGGGTCTTGGCCGGGTGCAGACGCAGCCCTACCTCTTCCATCCTGTTCACAAGAGCAGCCAGCACTTGTTGGGCCTGCCGCTCGGTCACGCAGTGGATCACCGCGTCATCCGCATAGCGCTCAAACTCGACTCCGGGGAACTCCCGGTCCAGCCACAGGTCGAACGCGTAGTGCATGAACAGATTCGCCAAGACGGGAGAAACCGGAGCGCCCTGGGGCGTTCCGCTCTCCCTGGTCAGAAGGCTGCCGTCGGGGTGCTCAAGCGGAGCTTCGAGCCACCGCTTGACATACAGAATCACCCATACGGCATCCGTGTGAGCTTCCACAGCCTTGACGAGCAGGTCCCAGGGCACGCTGTCGAAGAATTTCTGGACATCGAGATCGATGGCCCATTCCTTCTTCCAGCAGCGTTCCCTGCACCGCGCGACCGCGTCCAGCGCCGACCGTCCGGGCCTGTATCCGTAGGAGTCCTGGTGGAATTCAGGATCCACCCTCCGCATCAGATGACGGGCCACGACGGTTTGCGCCACACGATCACCCACGGACGGAATCCCTAGGATTCTCGTACCGCCGCCCTTCGGCTTGGGAATCTCCACCATGCGCACCGGAGGAGGAAAGTAAGAGCCCGATGACATCCGGTTCCAGACCTTGTAGAGGTTGCTCTGCAGGTCTTTCTCGAATTCGGCGATACTCTGTCCGTCCACTCCTGGGGCGCCTCTATTCGCTCTGACGTCCTTCCATGCCTCCATCACTTCCCGCTTTGAGATATCGAACGGCTTGGCCTGTGACTTCAACTGGCCCATCGGATTCCTCCCGGACATCGTCCGGTTGATGCGATCAACACAGTCACGAGCGGCCCGGCCCCTTCGCTCCACGCCCATTACAAGCGTTTCGGCACTACTACGAGCCGGTCCGCCGACGCGCCCCGCATCGGTACTCAGGCCCTCGCGGTTTAAGCCGCTTGGGCGTCTCCCTATCCCCCGCCGGTCATGCACGGGGTGTATCGGTGCGCGTCTTCCCCTGTTCCATGCGAGAGCAGCAGACCGGGCTCACGTCACCTGCATGCCGGACACCGCCCGGCCAGTAAACGGGTATCCGCCGGACTCATCCCAGGACCGGAGTAAAGCCCCGGTTTTGATGTCGTCTTTGTGTGTTTCGACACGTCAGCAGCGATTCGCTCACGCTCGTCTTCCCGGTCCCCACCTGACGCCTCTCACGACGCCTTTTCCTCATCGCTCACCACGACGGTCTTCAGCCAACGCAGCATGAGGCGGTTTGAAGCCTCCCCCCGCAGGGCGGCTCCGAAGGGCCTTCCTTCATCTCTCGCACAGCACCATGTCCAGAAGCTGACCTACGACCAACTCCCTTTCCTGTTCAGGGCGCAACACTCCGCACACTCCATTCTGGCGCGGCCTGCACGGAAGCCTAGCCCGTCCGGGTGAACGCGGGACCGCAACTCCAGATTTCCGGAGCGCGGCGCAGCTGATGGAGGAGGGCGGTGGAGGTATGGCCGGGATATTGCGAGAAGCAGCGGCGTTACTGCGGCACCGCGCCAAGGAGACCGCTCAGCCCCCTGATGAGCAGTGAATGGCGGACCAGGACGAATCGGACGGACTGATGCCAGCCGCATCCATACCGAAGGATAACGGCCCCAGCCGCCCGGTGAGCAGCGGCATCCTCACCTCGTCCGCCCACCCCGACACCCCGGACCAGACCACCCACGCCGGGGAACCCTGAGCTCGGCCACCCACACGACCGCACTGCCATGTGGGCGGCCGAGCGCCGCATATCCGACCGCCATGAGTGCCTGTTTTCATTCCCCGGGCCCGGTCACGAGCCGGGCGAAACCGCACTGGAGCACTACGAGAGGGTGGCGGCATGCTCCCGCAGGAAGGCTCCGGCACGAGCGGCGGCCTCTTCCTTCGTCGCGCACCAAGTGCCGTCTTCGGCCGCGCCGCGCGTTCCGTCCGCACCTTCGCCCGCCCAGGCCCAGCCGCCGGACGACGGATCCTGCACCAGTTCGGCTGTACCGCCTGCCACGGCAGCCGACCGGATTCTCCGGGGTGGTGCTATGACCGCAGTGCCGCCACCCGCCCACGTCATCCTCGCCAACCAGGCCCGGACCAAGTACGCGGCGGCCCTGGAGATGCTGGCCGGACTGCCTCACAGGGGGAAGGCCTCATCCGGTACATGACCAAGGTGGCACTGACCATGATGTCCGGGCAGCAGGCAGTTGCGTCGGAACCTGAGTGACGTCAAGCAAATGTTGACCGTAGGCTCTCGGCGAAAGGCAGGTGCAGTGGACATCACCGTGCAGTGGATCAAGACGTCCTGGACGAAGCAGTCCCGGGGCGGGGAGGCAGCTGCCCGCAGGAACGCGACGCCGGTCGGCTTCTCGTTGCCTCAGGTGCCCTCTGGGTTTGCTCACTTCGTCCAGGTGTCCGAGCGTGACGTCTTCGAGCCACGTTGGAGCCGGAAAGACCTTCGCGAGGTCGGTGTCAGCCTGCGGGACGAGGGTGATCGGCTCCGAGTGCTCGCTCGTGTGGAGCCGCTCTTCGGGCTGCCGCCTCGGCCGCGCAGGCCGCCGGCGGTTCGACTGCTTCCCGGGCAGTGGGTCCGCTGGCAGTTGAACTACCGGTTCACCAGCGCCCTGGGAATCCGCGGTTGGTCGTACTGGCTCGACACGTTCAACATTGCTTACGGCCCTGTCGACCGGGATGTCTTCCTGTCGGAGCCGACCTTGATCGTCGATGAGTGCGGGCCAGTTCGATAGAGCAGGCGGACTGCGCTCAGACGGCTGCTCGTTCCGCTCGGGCGCGGGTGGCGGCGAGGCGGTAGGAGTCGGTGCCGGTTTCGATGATGTTGCCGCCGAAGGTGAGGCGGTCGACGATGGCTGCGCAGAGGCGGGAGTCTGTGAAGGTCTTGGCCCAGCCCGAGAAGGACTCGTTGGAGGCGATGGCGACGCTGTTTTTCTCCTCGCGCTCGGTCAGGACCTGGGAGAGGAGTTCGGCGCCGCGGCGGTCGGCCTGCCCACTCGGCCGACAAGGGCTACATCGGCGCCCGGATCAGCCTCCTCGTCACGATCCAGCGCCCGAAAAGCCGATTCGAGCAGGCCCTGCACACGGACACGCGAACCACCAACGGTGGCCTGCTCAGAAGCCGCGCCCTCGGCGAACGCGCCGCCGCCGAACTCAAGCAACGACGGCGCGTCCGGCGACGCGTCACTCTCAGTCCAGCCGGATCGGCGACATCGCCCAAGCAAAGCCCTCGCCCTCAACGGAATCTGCATATGATCAGCTGAGAAAAGTCAGTGCGTAACTTCGAACGCGTGTCGGCAAAATGGCCCGTCCCCGTCCATCAGGCGCACTTCGGTACACCGCCGCCGCGAACGTAGACGTTGCTGACCCAGCCGCCATGCACTGGCCCCTTGGGGTCGAGGAAGGTCCACCAGGCGCTGGTAGCTCCCCCAGCGGTCACCTTTTGCCCCTTCTTCCGGCAGGTGGCCCGGGCTTCCACGTTCGTCACTCGACCCAGGAGACGGCATCTGCTGGACGGGTAGTTCCGGCAGTTGTTCGCCGACTCGTACGCGCGGACGGCAACGTCTGCGCCCCGCACAGAGACCCTGACTGTCCTCCACGCGTGCTCCTGGTCGGGTTCCACCTCCGGCCTGGAGTGTGCCGTCGACGTCGCCGATGCCGGGGACGCCGGGATGAAGACGGCCCCATGGCCACCTGGATATCCGGCCGGGGCCGCTGCCGCCGTGCCTGCGCTCAGAAGGCCCAGGGCCATTCCAGCGGCGACTCCCGCGCCGAGCTTGTACTTCATGAAACACTCCCCATCCTCAGAAGACCAGTGTCTTTTGATTCTGTTTGTGTTACTTCGAGTTGTTACCCGGAAAGGCCTCGCTCGACATAGTGGGGATTGCGGCTGTCCACCGTCAGTGGTGCTCCACCGGTGAGCTCGGCGATGTCCTTTCGCCGCCGCCCCTCGGCCGACCACAAACACGACCCGTGCGCGAAGCGCCACGCCAACCGGCACATCCCGCAGAACCCGCCAACTCCCGCAACTCAGCCATCTGCGATCGTGCGGGGCCGTGTCCCCTGTGACAGTTGCCCTGACCGGCATCCTGCTCCCCGCTCAACTGTGGTGCGCTATCCAGCCTGGTGTCGGCGGGGCATCTGGTCGATAGCACAGAGTCCACAACTTCTTGGCGCTGAATGAACCAGTGATCCCCCCGGAGACGGGGCGATGGAGGAGTGCCAACAGCGGGCGACGGTGCCGTCGGCTGAGCGTGCGCGCGGGTCGGCGAGTCTGCGGAAGACGGTGATCGCTCCTCTCCGGCGTGTGCACCGTGTCCGAGCGAGCCGTGGTGGAGCATCCGGCAGGCGATGCGTCACCGACTTGCCGCCGCCGGTGGACGCGTTGACCAGGATGTGCGGCAACTGGACGAGATTGCCGGGGAGCACCGTGGGTGCCAGGAGGAGATGTTGCGCGCGTACGGGCCGGGCAGTGCACCTGCGGAGTATGGGAGGTTCGCGCTTGTCGGTCAGAGTCGGGGCTGGACACGGCATGGCCGTACCCGTGGGCGGCCTCATGGTCGGGGCGGGGCCGGCGCGCCGCAACGGTGCTCCGGTCAGCGGTCCACGGCGGGCAGGTGGGCCAGGCCGGTGTCGTGCATGATGCGGTCGACGGTCTCGTGCAGGGCACTGTCGGCGTTGATGACGGTCTCGGTGCCGCCGGGCAGGAGATCGCGTGCCCGGTACCAGTCGCGCAGCTGCCTCTCGCTGACGTCGTCGGCGATCGGCTTGGTGGCGTGCCGGGTGAGTGTTTCGCCGAACGGGACGTCCAGGTAGTAGCCGTGGGTGGAGCCTCGGTGATCGGCGCGCAGCTCCGTGAGCATGTCGCCGTATCGGTCGGCGTAGAGGATGCCTTCGACCACGACGTGGAATCCGGCGTCCAGCGCGTAGCGGGCTGTCAGGTCGATCAGGCCGATGTTCGCGGCACCGGGCCGGTCGTGCTCTCGGAGCACGATGCGGCGGAGATTGTCCTGGCCGACTACGGCCAGGCCGCGGCCGAAGCGCTCACGCAGCCCGGCCGCGACGGACGACTTCCCCGATGCACTGTTGCCGCGCAGCACGACCAGCCGGGTCTCTTCGGTTCCCACCATCACAGCGGTCACGCTACCGACGGTCGCGCCCGGCACCTGGCGCATTCGGAACGGTCGTCACGGGGTGCATGCAGGTCCCGAACGGCAGGAGCGTAGCCTGCAGCAGGCGAGTCAGATACTGCTGATGCGTCGTAGCCGTCCGTAAACAGCCTCGGGCGGCTCCCCACTCCGAGGTGTCAGGTACCCCAGGAACGACCAGGAGGTTGACCGTTGATCACTCTGTCCGCGGTGGGAGGGGTGGCCCTGGTCGAATTGGGCATGGTCCTGACTCCGGGACCGAACATGGTTCACCTCGCCTCCCGAGCGATCACCCAAGGTCGCAGGGCGGGCTTGGTCAGCCTCAGCGGGACCACCGTCGGGTTCCTGTGCTACCTGCTGGCCGCGGCTGCAGGCCTGTCCGCGTTGTTCGCCGCCGTGCCGGTCGCGTTCACGGTGGTCAAGTTCGCCGGGGCCGCCTATCTGGCCTACCTCGCCTGGGGCATGCTCAAGCCTGGCGGCCGCTCGCCTTTCGCTCCGGACCAGGACCTGCCCCCGCTCTCTGACGCCCGCCTGTTCTCGATGGGGCTGCTGACCAACCTGCTCAACCCCAAAATCGCCCTGATGTACGCCGCGCTGCTGCCCCAGTTCCTGGACCCGCAGGCAGGCCCGGCCTGGGCACAGCTGCTCCAGCTCGGTGGTGTGCAGATCGTCATAGCGGTCACCGTGAACGCGCTGATCATGCTGGGCGCGGCACAGGTCTCGGGGTTTCTGGCTGCCCGGCCCCGCCTCATGGCCACCCAGCGGTTCACGGCAGGCGGCCTGCTCGGCGCCTTCGCGCTGCGCACCGCCCTGTCCCGGACCCCCGTCTCCGCCTGACCCCGGCCCGCGCGCCCGATAGGACGAACTGCCCTACACGTTGGTGCAGTCAACTGGGCAAGCCCTGCACCGGACAGCGCTTCCGGCCTCTGCAGTGCTGATCACGGCCCTTTGGCCTGCTTCCGCTGAGGAGGAGCCGCCGGCAGCCGCAGTGACACAGGCCCGTAGTGCTGGAAGCGTTGGGTCCGATGTCGCTTGCTCCGCAGGAAGCCGAGGGTGAGGTCGATGCCTTCGATCTCACCCCGCCAGTCCGCCACGGTGGCCCGTTCATGACGTGCGAGGAGGTCCTCCCATGGAGGCAGGGGGTGCCGTAGGGACGGCCGCAGGAACCGAGTCCGACTCGGCGCTTGGGGACAGCGGGGTGCCATACCCGGTCCCGGTGAGCATGGCGGCGGTGGAGGTGACGGCGGCGTCTTCCCGGCCCGCCCCTGGGTTCTTCCGGATGCAGCGCCACCCTCGGCAGCCATTCCTCGCTCTGGCCAAGAACCCCGAGCGCGTCTTTGACTTGTTGGAACACGGCAACGGTCGGGTGAAGGGACATGGACGTGCGCGCACGGGGCATCAACTACGACACCGGATTTCTCCCGGGAGAAGAACTCTCCCGCAAGAGCTTCACCCCTGAGACGGTCCGGCACGACATGGAAGTGATCTCCGGGGATCTCCACTGCGACGCCGTTCGTATCTCCGGACGAGAGCCTGAACGGCTGAGCATCGCTGCCCGGCATGCTGCGGACGTGGGCCTTGAGGTCTGGTTCGCCCCCGTTCCCGTGGACCTTCCCCGCGACCGGTTACTCCCGCTCTTCGCCGACTGCGCCCAGCGCGCCGAAGCCATACGGAAGGCCAGCGCCGATGTGGTGTTCGTCGCCGGCTGCGAGATCAGCGCGTTCTGCAGCGGTTTCCTCCCAGGCGACACCTACGGGGACCGCCTGCGTGCCATGGCCGGCGCCGACATGGAGTGGTGGTCCTCCCTCGGACCGGTGCAAGAACGCCTCAACGGCTTCCTCTCCCAGATCGCCGCGACCGTCCGTACGCACTTCGGCGGGCAGGTCACCTACGCCTCGGCCCCTTGGGAGTTCATCGACTGGGGTGTCTTCGACCTTGTCGGCATCGATGCCTACCGGGCCTCCCACAACGCCGACAGTTTCCGGGACGAACTGCGCGGGCACCTCCCCCACGGCAAGCCCGTCGCGGTGACCGAGTACGGAACCTGCGCGTACCAGGGCGCGGGAGAGCGTGGCGGCATGGCCTGGCAGGTGCCGCACGGCGCTGTCCCGGACGAGGACGAACAGGCCTGCTACCTCACTGAATTGCTGGACGTCTTCGAGGAGGAAGGCGTGGATACCGCGCTCTGGTACACGTTCGCCAGTTACAGCAGGCCCGGGGAGCAGGACCTTGGCTCCTACGGCGTCGTCCGGATGCTCGACGAGAGGCGCTGGGAACCGAAGAAGGTATTCCACACCATGGCAGTCAGATACCGACGCAGCTGAAGTACCCAGACCTCCAGCCCCTGCCAGCACCCGCGCTGGAGCCTCCGGTCATCCGTCAGTTCCGAAAGTGCGGGCTGACGGACGATCCACTTCGCAGGCTGCCGCCCACGACCAGCATGAGCTCCCCGAACGACCATCACAGTGCCTGCGTAGGCGGCGCGACGTCCGGGGAATACGGCGTCCCCTGCTGCCGGCATTGAACCAGCACTCCATCCGGTCCGTCACAGGCTCGTGAAGCGCGCCGGAGCTCACCAGGGCTGCCGGCCTTGAGGCTCAGTCGTTCCACCGCTTGCGTTCGAACGCGGCCGGTCCGGTCACCAGGGTGTCGGGAGGAACATCCCTCGTGACGACGGCTCCGGCGCCGACCACGGCACCGCGTCCGATGGTGACGCCGGGGAGCACCGTGACCGCGGCGCCGAGCCAGGCGTTGGCTTCGATCGTGATGGGCGCCATCGTGATGAACTCGCTCCGCTCGGAAGCCGGGAGGGGATGGTCGGCGGAGATGAGGTTGGTCTTCGGACCGATCAGGACACCGTCGCCCAGGCGGATGCCGCCCTGGTCCATGAAAGTGCAGCCCTGGTTGACGAAGACGTGCTCGCCGAACTCGATGCCGAGCCCGTGGTGGGTGTAGAACGGCGGATAGACAGTTACTGAGCTGGGGACCGGCTTGCCGACGATCTCGGCCAACAAGGCCGCGCGCGCGGCCTTGTCGTCGAAGGGCAGGACGTTGAGCCGCGACGTCAGCGTGTTCACGTACTCGATTCGCTCGGCTACCCGCGCGAACTCGGGCGTGCGGACGTAGAGACGGTCTTGATCAGGCATGACGATTCCTCACGATGGGGCGCTCGGGCCGTAATCGGGATGGCACCTGCCGGATACGACAGTTGATCAACCAGTGGTTGAACGAAGTCATCAAAGCGATTGGAGTGCGCGGGAATCAAGCAACGATCCTGATGGCCAGGATCAACCTTTGGTTGTCTGCATAGGATGAGCTGCATGGACGTCATTGCCGTGCGCACCTTCGTCGCCGTCGTGGATGTGGAGCAGTTCCAGGAGGCCGCCGCCAGTCTGTCGATCACGCCGCAGGCCGTGTCCAAGCGTGTTGCCGCGCTGGAGAAGGAGCTCGGTGTCCAGCTCTTCACCCGTGACGCCCGCGGAGCGCGGCTCACCATCGACGGGCAGGCATTCCTGCCCCACGCCCGAACCTTCCTCCACTCCGCTGAGCGCGCCGTCGCGTCCGTGCGGCCAGGCCATCGGGCACTGCGCGTCGACGTGATCGGCCGCCAGCTCTCCCTGGCAGGACTGCTGCGCGGCTTCCACCGCGCCCACCCCGAGATCGAGCTGGACGTCCTGACGCTGTTCGACTCCGACACGGCCATCGCCGCGGTCCGGGACGGGACGATCGACGCGACGTTCCGTGCCGTGACCCTGCCGGGCCGGCAACTCCCCCGCGGTGTGGAGGCCGCTCCCGTCTTCGACGAAGCACTGCACCTGTTCACCGGACCGCGGCACGAGTTCGCGAAGGCCTCCGCGCTCACTCCCGCCCAGCTCGCCGGACGACGGATCTGGATGCCCGGCAACCTGCCCGGCGCCGAGTGGACCGCCTACTACGACGAACTCGCCGCCACCTTCGGCATCATCATCGACTCAGTCGGCCCGGACTTCGGCATCGAGCCCCTGCTCGACACCATCGCCAGCTCCACGACACTGGCCACCTTCGTCAGCGAACAGACTCCCCTGGTGTGGCCCGCCGGGCACAGCCTGCGCCGCATCCCCCTCAAGAACCCGACCCCGCTCTACCCCCACTCGCTGATCTGGCGCACCGACAACCCCCACCCCTCCCTGGCCGCCCTGCGTCGTCATCTCACCGCCGCGTATCCCGGCCGTCCCGACAGCGGCGTCTGGGCACCGGAATGGACCCGGCCCGTGCCGCCCGCATCTTGTCGTGGACCGCGGCTCTCTCCACGCCCGGCCGCTGTTGATGACGGCAGCAGCGCCCCGGGGAGTGCGCAGCAACGTCCCGCAAGACCGTGAACGGGATCGATACGGCGTCGGTATCGGACTGGCTGTCCGGGGGTGGGTGCTGCGCAGTGTGGCGGACGAAGCACCTCGTTGTATCGGACAGCCGCGGCAGGCCCGGGAGAGGCCAGGTGTGTGCGGCGGTCGCCGCCGATGCCGACGCCTCGCACGAGGCCCTGCTGACCGCCGCCGGATGACGCTTGTAGCGGGGGGCCGCGGTAGCCGGATGGCCACGGCATGGCGTGCTCGATCATCCGCCTGCGGCGGCCGGACCGTTCGCCGGACTCGGTGGCTCGGACGGTCTCACCGCTGCCGCTTCCGGTCACGGTGCGCGGACACGTGCACCCGGGTGGCGCACTGGCGTGAGCAGTATGCGCGGCGGCCGTTACGGGACACATCGACAAAGACGATGCGGCAGCCCGGTGCCCCACACCGGCCGAGGCGACAGGGATCGGTCTCGGTGAGCACCAGGGCAAGGCCGGCGGCGGTGGCCGCCCGGACCCGCGTGACGACATCGGCGTCCTCGTCGGCGTAGTGCAGATGCGGCGCCTGGCCGTCATGCGTGGAGACGTACGGGCCGGCCGCCGCGTCGGCCAGCAGCCGATTGACGGCAATGACCTGCTCCCGCGTGGTGGGGGCCGCGAACGCCTCCCACAGAGGCAGACACCATGCCCGCAGCTCCTCGAGCTGCGCCTCGGTCAGGGCGGCGCGCGCCACCCGATGCTCGGCCAGCAAGATCTCGACCGTGCGGGCGTCACATGAGTCATCGAGATTGGCCAGGGCCGCCGCCAGCAGAGCCGCATTGCCGCCGTAAGCGTTGAAATGCATAAACTCATTGCATCACGCTCGCGGCATGACTCCACACCTCGCCCCCACCCTGTTCGGGCAGCCGTCGCCGCCGGGCCTCGCAGGCCACCAGCACCGCGACGGCCACAGCATCCGCGCGCTGTCGGCCTGCGAGGCACTCGAGCGCCGCCCGGCGCCGCCGGCCGGGACCTCACCCGGCGGGACCGTGGCAGCGGACACACGGACGGCCGGTGACGGTGAACCGCCGTGCTAGGGATCAGCTGGGCAGAGCTGGGATCCTTCACCGTGCTGTGCCTGATCCTCGCGGCTACTCCGGGCGCCAACCTCACAGTCGTGCTCCGCTGCGCACGCCAGGGCGGCCAGCGCGCCGCTGTCGCCGCCGCAGCCGGGCTCACGCTCGGCAAAGTCTGCTGGGCCGCAGGCTCAGTACTGGGCCTCGCCACACTGCTGGCAACCTCACCCACGGCCTACAACGCACTCCGGCTGGCCGGTGCGGCCTACCTGATCTGGCTCGGCGTACAGGCCCTCCTCCCGGCTCGCCGCCATGCCACGGCCAACGGGACCACCCCCGACACGAACGGACTCTCCGTATCCAGCGGATTCCGCCGCGGCCTGGCCGGCGACCTCCTCAACCCGAAAGTAGGGATCTTCTACACCACCGTCTTCCCTCAGTTCATCGGACCCCACGACCCGGCCGTCCCGGCGGCCGCCGTACTACTCACCACCCACACCCTCGTACTCATGACCTGGTACCCCACCGTCAGCCACCTGATCATCCGGGCAAGCCGCAGACTCCGACACCGCCCACACCCGGCAACACTCGACCGGATCACCGGCACCACACTCATCGCCCTCGGCATCCAACTCACCATCACCCCACCCTGAAAAAGCCAACCCAACCAACCCCCAGGGACCCCACACCCACAGGGGCAGGCCACACCAGCCAGCCACCCACCAGCCCAAGAACCACCCACACCTGCTCCGGGTACCGGTACTGGAAGACCCTCGCCGGCCTGGCGGCCGCCGTGGAGAACGCCCTGAACGGCTACAGGAAAACGGCTACAGGAAGGGGCGTACCGCACTGAAGAAGCAGTACAACCCAGTGAACTGGACCTGGGTGGATGGATCCACCCAGGTCCACCACCTGTGAGACACCTCCTCAAGGCGCCCGGAGGCCCACAGGGACGCGATTCATCAGCGCCGGGACACACCCGGCAGACACCGTCTCGCAGCACGAGCCGGTGCCGCATCGGACAACGGTCGCTCTGCGGACGAGAGCGGTGAGCGGGAGCGCGGGGCCGGTCAGTTGACGCGGTCGGCGTAGCCCTGCGGCAGGCCGGCCGGGGCCGTGGCGATGACGCCTTCGTCGTTCTCGCCGCAGTCCTCGAGGAAGGTGATTTCTGCGAACTCGGGGACGACGCGGATCGGGTATGACGGGCCCTGGTCGCGGTACTCGGCCATCCGGTCCAGGTGGTCGTTCTGGAAGCAGACGGTGCGCTCGGGGTGCTGGTGCACCCAGTGAGGGAAGAAGATCACGCCGTGGATCCGGCGCCTGGCGGGAAGCACGTTGACGCTGACCGAGGTGCCGGTGGGCTCGGTCCAGGAGATCTTGTAATCGTCCGAGTCGAGGCGGACGAGGTCAACGGCCTGGTCTTTCACCCACCGGCCGCCGACCATGCCGGTGTGGATCCGGTAGTCGATCGTCCGGGCGTTCTTCACGTACATCTCGTACTGCCAGCCGTTGGCATAGGTGTAAATGAAGTGCTTCCCGGTGAGGCCCGAGAGGTCCTGCTCGGGGACGGGGTTCGCGACGGTCGTCATGGCCTGGCTCTCCTTGTGCGGTGTATGGCGTCTCACAGCGCCCGGCCACTTCAGTTTGCAACAAAACTACTTTGAAGCAAAATTACTCTGCTGTCACAATGGCGCCGTGGACACTGCAGCCGACCTCAGCCGCCTCCTCGGCCCCCTGCGCCGAGCCGTACTGCGCTCGACCCGCGCCGCCGAAGGCCTCCCCGACCTCCCCGACGCCCAGATCGAGATGCTGCGGGTCCTGTCCGCCGACGGCCCGCTGGGCACCCGGGCCGTGGCCGAGAGGCTTCGCATCTCCCCCTCGACGGTCAGCAATCTGGTGCGGACGATGGCAGCGGCAGGACTCGTGGAACGTCACTCCTCCACGACGGACCTCCGGGCAGTGGACCTGTCCGTGACCCCGCACGCGCTGGAACTGCTCGAACGCTACGACCGGGCCAGCCGGGAGACACTGGAACAGGCCATGGACACGCTTCCCCCCGGCGACCGCGACACACTCACCGCAGCCATGCCCGCCCTCACACGCCTGGCGAACGCCCTGGGCGGATGAGCACACAACCCGCGTGCTCGCGCGGGGGCGGAATCGGGGTGGGCTACCGGTCGGCGCCGCGCGGGTGAACAGCCGCGGTCCCCTCGGTCGCACTGCTGGACCTGCGGACGGCCGGATGCGTCGGCGGTCGTCACCGCAAAGCCTCTTCCGGCCAGGCCGCCCGCCGGAGCCGGCCCGTCAGCGTCCGCAGATGGTCGATCAGTTCGACCGGCTCGTGCACCTCGAACTCGAAGCCGAAGGCCGCCACCCACACCGCGAGGTGGTCGAGACTGTCCGATCCGATACGCAGCAGGCAGGTGTCGTCATCGACGGGTTCCACGACGCCGAGCGTGGGCGGCACCTCGCCGGCCACCTCCGCGGCCGAGCCGTGCATGGTGAGCACCGCCCGATAACGGTACGGGTCCGTGGCGAGGCCCTTGGCGAAGTAGTCCGTCAAGTCCTCAGCGGGCAGCGGCCTCGGGGTGAACCGCGGCCCGGTGGGGATGCGCAGGGTCATCCGGTCGACGCGGAACCGTCGCCAGTCCTCCTTCCGGGTGTCCCACGCGAAGAGGTACCAGCGGCGGCCGTTGTGGACCAGCCGGTACGGTTCGGTGTCCCGGACGCTCTCGGTGCCGCCGTAGGAGACGTAGTCAAAGCGCAGCCGTTCCTTGTCGCGGACCGTGGCAGCGATCGCGGTGAGCGTGCAGGGGGCGACGGTCGGGCCGGGCATCGGCACGGTAATCAGTGCGGAGCTGAGAGTGTTCACCTGGTGGCGCAGTCGCGAGGGCAACACCCCGTCGAGCTTGGCCAGGGCGCGTACAGACGTCTCGGCCATTCCGGTGACGGCGCCGCCCGCCGCCGTCCGCAGCCCGACCGCCACCGCGACCGCCTCTTCGTCGTCGAGGAGCAGCGGGGGCAGAGAGGCACCGGCAGCGAGCTCGTAGCCGCCGCCGACACCGCCGACCGCGTGGACCGGGTAGCCCAGCAGTCTGAGCTTGTCGATGTCCCGCCGTACCGTCCTCGGGCTCACACCGAGGCGGTCGGCGAGGTCCTTGCCCGGCCATGCACGACGGGCCTGCAGCAACGCCAGCAGGCGGAGCAGTCGGGCCGAGGTTTCCAGCATGGAAGCAGTGTGCCCGTGATCGCGGACAGGACATGACCGCGATTGTTCCTACCGTCGTTGTCATGACGGAAGGAGATTCCATGACCATTCTTGTCGCCGGCGCCACCGGAAACGTGGGACGCCCGCTGGTGGAACAGCTGTTGGAGGCCGGCCACCAGGTCCGCGCCCTCACCCGTGACCCGGCGAAGGCGGACCTCCCCGCCGCTGCGGAGGTCGTCGCCGGCAATCTGACGGACACCGCCGGCCTGGCCGCGGCCCTCTCCGGCGTCACGGCCGCTCACCTGATCACTTACGACGGGGCGGATTTCTCGCCCCTGACCAACGGCGAAGAGCTCATGGACCTGGCCGAGATGGCCGGGGTCCGCAGGGTGACCGTACTCAAAGGGGACCTGGACAAGAGCCCGCTGGAACGGGCCGTGGAGGCCAGTGGGGTGGACTGGACGCACCTGTCGCCAGTGGAGTTCATGTCCAACACCCTGGAATGGTCGGAGTCCGTGAGGACCGAGGGCGCCGTCCGCGAGGCCTTCCCCGAGACCAGGAGCGCGATGATCCACGATGCCGACATCGCTGCGGTCGCCGCGGTCGCACTGACCTCCGACGGGCATGCCGGCCAGGAGTACTGGCTCACCGGCCCCGAAGCTCTGACCCCGCCGGAGAAAGTCCGGGTGATCTCCGAGGAACTGGGCCGCGCAGTGCGGTACATCGAGCTGCCCCGGGACGAGATCGTCGCCCAATGGCGCGAAAGCGGCTACTCGGAGGAGGACGTCGAGTTCTTCATCACCATGCGCACCAACCCACCGGAGGCGGGCCGTACACCGCTTCCCACGGTGCAGAACGTCACCGGCAAGCCACCGCGCACCTTCGCCCAGTGGGTACGGGAGAACGCCGCGGCCTTCGGTGGCTGACAGCGCGTCGGCGCACCACCCCGGCCGGCCTTCCCCGCTCCCCCGGTGCCATCGCGGTCCCGGCGGTGGTCGTGCAAGTGGCGCACGTGGGCGTGCTGTTGACATCGGTCCGCGTCGTCACCCGGCGGGCACCGTGAGCGCCAGCTTGCCCGTGACACGGCCGTCGAGGAGGCGCCGGACGGCCGCGGCGGTCTCGGTGAGCGGGTAGACGCGGTCCACGACCGGGCTGAGCATGCCCGCGTCGATGAGGGACGTCAGGTCACGCAGCCCGTCGGCGTGCTCGGAGGATATGAAGGCGCCCAGGTGCCGGCCGGTGAACGGGGACAGCAGTGCGCGCGGAGCTGCCGGTCGGTGCCGCCGAGCCAGACGCCGTTCGTCTCGCCGCCGGTGATGACCAGCCTGCCGCGGGGTGTGAGGGCGCGGCGCAGTTCCCGCAGGCCGTGGTTGCCCGCGATGTCGATGATGACGTCGTAGCGTCGCGGGGCGGCGAGGAAGTCCTGGCGGGTGTAGTCGATCACGTGGTCGGCGCCCAACGTCCGTACGGCGTCGACCTTGGGTGTGCTCGCAACAGCCGTCACCCGGGCGCCGAAGGCGTGGGCGAGCTGGACGGCGAAGGTGCCCACGCCGCCGGCCGCACCCGTGATCAGGACGTCCTGGCCCTCCCGGACTCTGCCCTTGTCGCGGACCGCCTGCAGCGAGGTGAGCGCACTGACGGGGACCGTCGCCGCCTCCTCGAAGGTGAGTCCGGCCGGCTTGGGGGCGATTCGGTCGGGACGGGCGGCGGCGCAGTCGGCGAATGCCGCCGCGGCCGTGCCGTAGACCTCGTCACCGGGCGCGAAACCGGTCACGTCGGAGCCGATCGCTGGAGACAGGCGATGCGGCAGAGGGCCTTCTCCCTGCGCCATGCGCTCTCCCGCCACGACTGGGCCATCGGGCTGATGGAGTCACGCTCCACACCGGGCCCCGCCACCCTGCGTCACCACGACGCCGTTCTCGGCTGCCTGCGTCAGGGCGGGTTCTCCCTCGCCCTGACCGCCCACGCCGTCTCGGTCCTCGACAGCTACATCTACGGGTTCGCCCTGCTGGAGAAGACCTTGCCCTTCGGCGCCCCGGAGGAGACCGCCGAACTGGCGGAATCCATCATGAGCGGTTTCGGCGACGGCGAGTACCCGTACCTGACCGAGATCGCGACCGCTCACGTCATGCGTCCCGGATACACCTACGGCGACGGGTTCGAGACCGGCCTGGACCTCATCCTCAACGGCCTCCAGCAAGCGGCGGACCGACACGCTCGTCGGTGACCGGTTCGACGGCGTGCCGGGCGGGAGTCCGGGCGAACGGCACGTGCACGCAGCCGACCACGCCCGACGACTCCCCCGGAGCCAGCCACCGCGCAGCACGCCAGCAAGCCCGGCGCGCTTTCCGGCACGGTGGGACCGTCGGCGGAGACACATGCCTGCCAGGCGGCCGCGTTGCCCTCAGCGGACGAACGTCCCGATGCCGGCCTGCCCGACCGGTGGCCTCGGGAGAACCCGGCCGGACCACTGGCCGCACGGCCGAAAGAAGGCTGGCCGTCGTGGAATGCCGCCGGATAGTAATGGTCCAGCGCCTGGCCGAATGCCGACACCGTCGGCGCGGACACCAGCGCGCGGGCAAAGGAGACCCGACGTGATACGCAGACGCATCGCCTCTCTCGCACTCCTCACCACCATGGTCACCACCGTCGGCATGGCCTCGGCCACCGCCGCCCCCGGCGACACGGCCACCATCTGCCACAGCTCGCTCACCCCCTCCGGCTGGGTCGACACCCAGTGGTGGAACAGCGGCGGCTGCGGGCCCGGCTTCAGCCCCAACACCAAGCAAATCAAGGACCTCACCGGCTATCCGGTCGGTACGCAGGTCAACGCGTGCGCCTCCACCTGGCCGCCCGCCGGGTGGTCGATCACCAGCTCCTACTACAGCAGCGGCTGCCGCTACTCCGCCGTCCCGAGCTTCAACCCCAACACCTGGACGCTGCGCCGTACGTCCTGAGCCGTCGCCGGGCCCGGGCCGATCGGCAGCCGCTCACAACCGTCGTTCGCTCCCCTGGCATCGGCAGAACCGCGACAGTTCAAGGACCACTGACATCCGCCGTTCGATGACCTCACGGTCGATCATCTACGAGCGGACCGCCGGCGGTCCCTTCAGTGGGCAGGAACGCCCTGGCCCATGGTGGAAGCCGCCGGTTCGCTGAAAAGCCCTGGGCAGTGGACCGGTTAGCGCACACCACCATCGGAATCGTGCGCTGACCCGTGCCGGCGTGCCCCCGCCCGGGCCGCCGGCACGGGCTCGAGGGCAACGGACACCCGGCGGCCGGCACGTACGGCTCCTCTCCCGGCCGCGTTCATGCGTGCCCACGCACCTATCCACCACTATGGAAGGAAACATCCGCTTTGCCTGGAGGTCATGCATGCACCGTGACGGTTTTCCCGCCCCGGATTCCGGGCTTCTCCTCACTCACTTTCTGACGGTGGCCGACGTAGCCCGATCGCGCGCCTTCTACGCCGACGTTCTCGGCGGTGAGGTGGTGCTCGAGGAGAACCCCTGCACCATCAAGCTCGCCAACGGATGGATCATCATGAACCCGGGCGGCGGCCCCACCCCGGACAAGCCGGACGTCACCCTGCGCCCGCCCACCGACCCGGGCACGGTCAGCAGCTTCCTCAATCTCCGCGTCGCCGACATCGAGGCATGTCACCGGGAGTGGAGTGCGAAGGGCGCCGAATTCCTCACGCCCCCCATCGATCGCAAGGCCGAGCTGCGGTGCTACTTGCGCGACCCGGACGGCTATCTCATCGAGGTCGGGCAGGCCACCGGCATGCTGAACGGTGTCTACGCCGACCCGCCCGCCGGTACGCGTTAGACCTTGGCCGGGTGGATCGACCTGCTGCTCGGCGGCCGGCAGACCGCACCCAAGACACTCTCGTGGGGTGTCGTGGGACACCGACGGTGTATGCCGTCCGGCCGGTCACGATGCATGAGGGCCGGAGGCTGCGATCCAGCGTGCGGCGGCCCCGGCCATCAGCGGGGAGACCCGGCGCCGGATCCTGAGCGTCGGCAGGAGCTCCTGGAAGGCCGCCCCACCACAGCGAAGGCGTCCACCGACCCGGAATTCATCGCCAGGATTCGCCGCGTGATGGCGCTGTACGGCACCCCGCCCGCCAGGGATTGCGCGAGAACCCTCAGCTCAGGGTCGTCAGCGCCGCCGCGTCGTACGGCTTCAGCTCCTCGAGCCTGCCCGCCAGGACCTTCGCCGCCCACTCCGGGTCGTGGAGCAGGGCACGGCCGACGGCGACCAGGTCGAACTCGTCGCGCTCCAGGCGGTCGAGCAGATTGTCGATGCTGCCGACCGCGGCGCCCTCGCCCGCGAACGCGCGGAGGAAGTCGCCGTCGAGGCCGATCGAGCCGACGGTGATGGTGGGCCGGCCGGTGAGCTTCTTGGTCCAGCCCGCCAGGTTCAGGTCCGAGCCCTCGAACTCCGGGAGCCAGTAGCGGCGGGTGGAGGCGTGGAAGGCGTCGACGCCGGCCGCGGCAAGCGGGGTCAGGATGGCCTCCAGCTCGTCCGGGGTCCGGGCGAGCCTCGCGTCGTAGGCTTCCTGCTTCCACTGCGAGTAGCGGAAGATCACCGGGAAGTCGGACGAGACGGTCTCGCGGACCGCGGCCACGATCTCAGCCGCGAACTTCGTACGGGCCACGGGGTCGCCGCCGTAGCCATCGGTGCGGCGGTTGGTCCCCGCCCACAGGAACTGGTCGAGGAGGTAGCCGTGGGCACCGTGCAGTTCGACGCCGTCGAAGCCGATGCGCTCGGCGGCCGCGGCAGCCTCGACGAAAGCACCGATGACGTCGTCCAGGTCGTGCCGGGTCATCGCCTTGCCCGTGCCCTCGGTGCCGTCGAGGCGGATGCCGGAAGGGCCGACGGCGGGGGCGTCGGCGTAGGGCGCATCGCCCTGCTTGCGCACCATGCCGATGTGCCACAGCTGCGGGACGATCGTGCCGCCCGCCGCGTGAACGGCCTCGGCGACCTTCGCCCATCCCGCCAGCTGCTCCTCACCGTGGAACCGCGGCACACGGTCGCTCTCCCCGGCCGACTCGTGGCCGACATAGGTCCCCTCGGTGACGATCAGGCCCACACCCGCGGCGGCGCGACGGGCGTAGTACGACCGCACGTCCTCACCGGGGATGCCGCCCGGGGAGAACTTCCGCGTCATCGGCGCCATCGCGATGCGGTTCGGGACGGTCAGGCCGTTCAGCGTGACGGGCCGGGACAGGATCTCGGCCGCGCGGGGGGCCGAAGACGCAGTGACGGTCACGGAGGTGCTCCTCACAGGTGCTTGATGGCATTGATGGTTGAGAACTTCAAGCAATGAGGGAGACGGTAGAGAGAGATACTTGAGATTGTCAAGCTTCCTGAGTAGCGTGACGCCCATGACAGGAAATGCCCGCGCCGACACGGCCGGGCTCATGGAGCTGCTCTCGGTGTCCCTCGGTGTCTACTACGGCGACTTCACGGTCGCGGCAGCGAGCGAGAACCTCACCGCGAGTCAGGGCAAGTGTCTGACCGTCCTGCGCCGTGGCCCCGCAGCGATGCGCGTCCTGGCTCACACCATGACCTGCGACGCCTCCAACATGACCGGGATCGTCGACCGGCTGGAGGAGCGCGGCCTGGTACGCCGCGAGCCCAGCCCCACCGACCGGCGCATCAAGAACGTCGTCCTCACCGTCGAGGGCGAGCGCGTCACCGACGCGATGCGCGCGAAGATGCGCGCCACGCAGGAGGGCCTGGACAGACTCAGCGACCAGGAGCGGGAGTCCCTGCACACCCTGCTGGAACGAGTCTTCCTTTCGCCGCCGGACGCCTGAAGCGACCGGCCCTCCCACGCACCGGGCCCCGCCGGTCACACCTCCGGCCCGCCGCCGGGCACAACCGTCCAGCAGGCGGTTCAGCCGCCCGTGGGCGCAACACCCTCCGCCGTCGAAGTACGGTGCGGCAGGCACAGCGCCGGCCAGGCCGGCTCCCCATGCCAGGCCGCCCAACACCCCAGCGCACACCGGGCCGGTGAACGAGCCGCGTCCGGGGCAGCTCACCCGGCCCCCGGGCTTGCCGTCGGACCACCGGCGGCGCCCGATGCCGAGCCCGCCGCGGCTCTTGGCCTTCTGCGGTTCGACCGCCGCGCGGGCGGCAGCCTCCTCCCCCTGGCGTCGCGCGGCCCGCACAGGCCATCGCTCTCGCCGCACCGGGACCGGTCCCGCGCTCGCACGGCCCCCCTGGCCATCGTGGTCAATGTCCGTATGCCGGTGGGGAGAAGACAGACGACGAGGCCATCGGCCGCACAGTAGCCATTCGCGCTACCTCCGCCCGTGAAGTGCGACTGCCGAGGTGCGACACCGGGGAACGGAACCCGCGCGACGCGCTGCGAGCGGCTGGTTGCTCATGACGGTCGTCCCGCCCCCAACGATTCCAGCGACGAACGGCCCCTGCAGCGGGACTTGGAGATGTTGATCGCCACCTACTACTCTAGCTTTAGTTGCCTCTGGCAACTAAAGCTGCACCGGCTCGCTTCCCCGCACTCGCCAACGTCAGGAGGACACCCGACTCATGTCCACCGCCGCCCGGATATTCCGCACCTACGTGGAGGAGAACCTCGATGCGCTGAGCGCAGACCCGGCGCGCGAAGCCCTGGTTCACCAGGGTCGTAGGGTCACCGCAGGCGAATTCCGCTCACTGGTCCACCGCTTGGCACGCGCCCTGCGGGCCCGGGGTGTCGACCGCGGAGCGACCGTCACCCTGCTCAGCGGCAACCTCCCGGAGACCGTCGCCGCCCGCTACGCCGCCCATCTGGTCGGCGCCCGGGTCAACCACCTGTACAGCAAGCTGTCCGCCGAGTCCCAGGCCGAGATCGTCCGCGATGTCGAAACCCGGGCCCTGATCGTCGACCCACGCCACGCCGAACGGGCCGCCGAGATCATCGAGTCGGCGCCGGTCCGGGATGTTCTCGTCCTCGGCCCCACGAAGCTGGGCGCGGATCTGCTGAAGCTGGCGGCCGGCCAGTCCGACGAGCCGTTCGCGAGCCGGGCCCGGGCCGAGGACGTATGCACCATCCGCCACACCGGCGGCACCACCGGCCACCCGAAGGGCATCTGCACCACCTTCGGGCAGACGCGCTGGTTCCACGGAGTGCTGCAGCAGGAACTCGCTTACGAGCGCCGACAGTTGGTCTGCACCACCTTGGCGCACGCCGCGGGCGCGATGGCCGACAGTACGCTGCACAGGGGCGGCACGGTCGTACTGCTCGACGACTTCGACCCCGGCACCGTGCTCGCCACGCTCGCACGCGAGCGCATCACCGAGATGTTCCTCCTGCCGCCGCTGCTCTACCAGCTGATGGACCATCCGGATGCTCCGCACACCGACACGTCCAGCCTGCGGATGCTGACCTACGGCGGCTGCCAGGCGTCCCCGGCCCGGATAGCCGACGCGATACGGATGTTCGGCCCCGTCCTCATGCAGGGCTACGGGCAGAACGAAGCCGGGGGCATCAGCGTGCTCACCCAGGAGGACCACGACCCACTGCGCCCCGGCCGGCTGCGTTCGGCCGGGAAGGTACTGTCCGAAGTCGAGGTGGCGATCCGCGACGAGACGGGCCGCGACCTGCCGGCCGGCGAGCACGGCGAGGTCTGTGTGCGCTCCTCCATGATCATGAAGGGGTACTGGAAGCAGCCCGACCTGACGGCCGAGGTACTGCAGGACGGCTGGCTGCACACGGGGGACGTCGGATACCTCGACGACGAGGGATACCTGACCATCGTCGACCGGCTGAAGGACATGATCGTCGTGGTCGGCGGCCATGTGTACACCACCGAGTTGGAGGACCTGCTCAACTCGCACCCGCAGGTGTTGCAGAGCGCGGTGTTCGGCGTCCGTGACGCCGACCGGACGGAGCGTGTGCACGCGGCAGTGGTACGGGCACCCGGCAGCGACGTCGACGCGCAACAGCTGCGCACGATGGTGCGCGCGGAGCGCGGCACGATGTACGAACCGGATCAGGTCGCATTCATCGAAGCGCTGCCACTCACCGACGTGGGGAAGCCCGACAAGAAGGAGCTGCGTCGGCAGGCCGAACGGCACGGCTGTCCGGCCGGGTGACAGTACACATTCGGGCCGCCACAGCTGAACACTGTGGCCCGACCGACCTACCGGAGGCCGGCGCCGGCGGACGGGCCCAGCGGAGCCGTTGCTCGGCACCGGTCAGGGACCGCGGGTTGACCCCCCGCGTGTCTCCGCCGGATGGCTGAGACACACTTGGACTGCCATGCCTGCTCGAAGCACAGCCATACATCGCTGATGCCGGAGGAGCGGTCCACCAGGAGGCCTGCCACCTCTGCAACGCCGGAAGGACCGACCCTCATTCGGTGTGGTCGACACCCCCCAGGTCGTGTCCAGGTCCGTGGAAGGGACGAGAGGAACGATGAGCATGGAACGCCCCGCAGCTGCCGGCTCCTGCCGCGTCGGCGCGCTGAGCGCGGATTCCGTCGGCGAGAACGAGCGCCTGGAGTCCATCCAGCGCAGTGTGGACGACTTCACCGTTCAGGTCATCGAAGGGCTCCCCATCGCGGAATCCTGGAACTGTCTCGAACTGGGGGCGGGTGCCGGTTCCATCGCCTACTGGCTCGCCCGGCGCTGCCCCGATGGGCACGTGGTCGCCGCCGATATCGACACGCGGTACCTGGAGGCAGAACGTGCGGGGAACCTTCGGATCCAGGAAGCAGATGTCACCCGCGACGACTACCAGCCGGGCCGCTTCGATCTGATCCACGCGCGCTATCTCTTCTGCCACCTTCCCGAGCGGGACGGGCTCATCGCCCGGGCTGCTCAGTGGCTCGCTCCGGGCGGCTGGCTGGTCGTCGAGGAGCCGTACCATCTGCCCGCAGAGAACTCTCCGTCTCCGCTCGCCCAACGGGTCCTCGCCGCGTATCAGCAGAAGTACCGCGAGCGGGGTGCGGACATGACCTGGGCGCGCCGGGTGCCGGCGCTGCTCTCCCGGGCCGGACTGAGCGACGTCTCCTTCTCGGGGAACCTCGGGTGCATGGGAGGGCTGGACAAGGACCGTTGGGCACCTCTCATCGGGCAGGCCGGTCCTTCGTTGGTCGCGGACGGCCTCATCACGCAGACGGACCTGGACGGCTTCTTCCGACTGCTCCAGGATCCGGAGTTCATCGACATTCCGCAGGTCACGATCTCCGCGTGGGGACGTGCCGCCCTCTGAACCGGATGACCGACCGGACGCATCATCGGCCCGGCACGGGGCCGCGGCAGGAGCGGGGTGACCGGTTCCCCTCCGGGACGGGGTCTCGCCGGTGGTCGGATCCGGGGCCGGTGTGCGAGGGCTCCCGGAGTTCGGCTTGCCGCACGTTGTCTTCGATGGCCCGGGAGAGGGGTTCGGCCCGCCGGGCGGTGCACTCAGGGTGCGGCGAAGAAGGCGCTCATGCCGTCGATGTCGGAGAGGTAGCTGTCGATGGTGACGATGCGTCCGCTGTGGACGGTCAGCACGGTCGCAAGGTGCTCGTCGAGCGTGCGACCGTCGGCGGCGGTCGCTGTGTTGCGCAGGGAGAGTGCGGCGCCGTGAGCGCCGACGAGCATGTGCAGCAACTCGGTGTGCAGCCCCTGGCTCGCGATGTGCCGGGCACGGTTCACGACCGCGTCCGCTCCATGAGCGTTTCCGGAGATGGTGCCGGTGCCGGGCATGGTCCAGGTGATGTCGTCCGCCAGCAGACCGCGCAGCATCTCCCAGTCGCGCGCCTGAAATGCGGCGAGGAACCGCTCGGCAACGGCGGGGCCGTGCCGTTCGTGGACGTGGGGGGCGTGGACATGGGTCTCCCGCTCGTCACCGACGGCCGCCGGGTTGATCAGTTCGGCGGTACCGAACCCATGCGGCTCGCCCCAGCGGCACGCGTCGGAAGCCTGGTGCTCTCGCCACCTGGCAGTACGGCGTCGGGACGGTGTTGGCAGGCCGGCTCCCGCACGAAGCGTCGGCCGGGCGCAGGGGCCTCGTGGCTAGGCGCAGGACGGGCACAGCCCGCGGTAGACGATGTCGACATCGGAGACCGTGAAGCCGAACCGTTCCTGCTCCGGGAGTTCGGCCAGTGGATTGCCGGTCGGGTGGACATCGCGGATGGTGCCGCAGCCGGAGCAGACGAGGTGCTGGTGCGGGTGGTGCGCGTTGGGGTCGTAGCGCTTGGCGCGGCCGTCGGTGGACACCTCTGCGACCTCGCCGAGGGACACCAACTCCCCCAGGGCGTTGTAGACGGTCGCCCGGGAGATCTCGGGCAGGCGCCGGGCCGCGCGGGCGTGCACCTCGTCCGCGGTGAGGTGTACGTGGTCGCCGTCGAGGACTTCCGCGACGACACGACGCTGGGAGGTCATCCGCCAGCCACGCCCGCGCAATCGCCGCAGCAGGTCACTCATGCCGTGCACCCATTCACGTTCGGTGGCCTACAGGACGTGTGCCCGTGGACGTCCGGCTTCCTTTCCACAGGGTTTGACGGACTTCTTGACTTAGACCTTGTCCATCGTAGGATCGCTTCCGGCGATAGCCAAGGGGCAGGAACACTCCAGTACGGCAGGAGACACAGACGTGACGGGACACCGCCGAGGAGTTGTGCGGTGCCGCTCCGCGCGGTGACGACCGGCCGCGTGGCGCTGCTCAGGACCGTCGGGGACGGCGATGGGCCCGGTGTCGGGCGATCGCTTCCGAGGGGGCGGCCGCCAGGGCCGTATCGCCCTTCGGTCCCGGCGCTTCGGCACCTGCGGCCGGCTTCGTACGCCACAGGCATCCGCGTGGCGTACCGGCCGTTCGAGGGACGCGCCGGGGCCCACTGCCCCATCGCGTGCCGGTCGAGCGGTGTTGTCTCCGGCGTCGACTGTGTTTCGCCCTGCCCCTGCATGATCACGTCCGACGGCCACGACCCCGCGATCCATGGGGCCGCGGTCACCTACCGGGACCTGTGTCCCGACTGTTCACTGCCGCAACTCATGAGCACCGTGATCCGCCTGGTCCGGAAGGATTCCCATGTATGAGAATCATGATGCAATCGTCGCAGACGCGAACTCGGACGGCGCAGGTGGCTGCCCGGTCGCGCACGGGCGCGCCCCGCACCCGACGCAGGGCGGCGGAAACCGCCAGTGGTGGCCGGATCGGCTCAATCTGAAGATCCTCGCCAAGAACCCCGCGGTGTCCAACCCCCTCGGCGAGGACTTCGACTACGCGGAGGCGTTCAAGGCCCTCGATCTCCCCGCGGTGAAGCAGGACATCGCGGAGGTGCTGACGACCTCGCAGGACTGGTGGCCCGCCGACTTCGGCCACTACGGCCCGTTCATCATCCGGATGGCGTGGCACAGCGCCGGCACCTACCGGATCAGCGACGGCCGCGGCGGCGCCGGGGCCGGTCAGCAGCGTTTCGCCCCGCTCAACAGCTGGCCGGACAACGGGAACCTGGACAAGGCCCGCCGCCTGCTGTGGCCGGTCAAGAAGAAGTACGGCCAGAGCCTGTCGTGGGCCGACCTCATGATTCTCGCCGGCAATGTCGCCCTGGAGTCGATGGGCTTCCAGACCTTCGGCTTCGCCGGTGGCCGCGAGGACGTGTGGGAGCCCGACGAGGACGTCTACTGGGGCCCCGAGACCACCTGGCTCGGCGACGAGCGCTACACCGGCGACCGCGAGCTGGAGAACCCTCTCGGCGCCGTCCAGATGGGCCTCATCTACGTCAATCCGGAAGGCCCGAACGGCACCCCGGACCCGCTCGCCGCGGCCCGTGACATCCGGGAGACGTTCCGCCGGATGGCGATGAACGACGAGGAGACGGTCGCCCTGATCGCGGGCGGTCACACCTTCGGCAAGACCCACGGCGCGGGTCCGGCGGACGCCGTCGGCCCCGACCCCGAGGCCGCCCCGATGGAGCAGCAGGGCTTCGGCTGGCGGAACAGCCACGGCACCGGCAAGGGTGGCGACGCCATCACCAGTGGTCTCGAGGGCATTTGGACGAACACTCCGATCACCTGGGACAACAGCTTCCTGGAGATCCTCTACGGCTACGAGTGGGAGCTGTTCAAGAGCCCCGCCGGCGCCCACCAGTGGCGGCCGAAGGACGGCGCCGGGGCGGGGACCGTCCCCGACGCCCACGACTCCTCGAAGAGCCACGCCCCGACGATGCTGACGACCGACCTGGCGCTCCGCATCGACCCGGCATACGAGCAGATCTCGCGGCGCTTCATGGAGAACCCGGACGAGTTCGCGGACGCGTTCGCCCGCGCCTGGTACAAGCTGACCCACCGTGACATGGGTCCGGTCGCGCGCTACCTCGGCCCGGAGGTCCCGAGCGAGACGCTGGTGTGGCAGGACCCCCTGCCGCCGGTGACGCACGAGCTGATCGACGCCGCGGACGTGGCCGCTCTCAAGGCCACGATCCTCGACTCGGGGCTGTCGGTGTCCCAGCTGGTGTCGACCGCGTGGGCGTCGGCCTCGTCCTTCCGCGGCAGCGACAAGCGCGGCGGCGCCAACGGTGCGCGCATCCGTCTCGAGCCGCAGAGCGGCTGGGAGGTGAACGACCCCGATGAGCTGGCGCAGGTGCTGCGCACCCTGGAGGGAATCCAGGAGACCTTCAACGCCGCCCAGGGCGGCGGCAAGCAGGTCTCGCTCGCCGATGTGATCGTGCTCGCCGGTGGTGCTGCCGTCGAGCGGGCCGCCAAGGACGCCGGATTCGACGTCGAGGTGCCGTTCACGCCGGGCCGCGCGGACGCGTCGCAGGAGCAGACCGATGTGGAGTCCTTCGCCGCGCTCGAGCCGGCCGCCGACGGGTTCCGCAACTACCTCGGCAAGGGCAACCGGCTCCCGGCCGAGTACCTGCTGCTCGACCGGGCGAACCTGCTGACCCTGAGCGCCCCCGAGCTGACGGTGCTCGTCGGTGGTCTGCGCGTCCTGGGCGCGAACCACCAGCAGTCCGGGCTCGGTGTCCTCACCGCGACTCCGGGCTCGCTGACCAACGACTTCTTCGTCAACCTGCTCGACCTGGGGACGACGTGGAAGGCGACCTCCGAGGACGCGCACACCTTCGAGGGCCGTGACGCCGTCACGGGCGAGGTGAAGTGGACCGGCAGCCGGGCCGACCTCGTCTTCGGGTCGAACTCCGAGCTGCGCGCGCTCGCGGAGGTCTACGCGAGCGACGACGCGAAGGAGAAGTTCGTCAACGACTTCGTCGCGGCGTGGAACAAGGTGATGGACCTGGACCGGTTCGACCTCGTCTGATCACGGTGTCCGGGCCGGCTCGCCGGCCGGCCCGGACGTCCCGCCTCCGCGCACGAGGTGGGGTACCCCCGGAAGGGGGCGTTCGGCCGTGTCGTCGGCCCATGGCCCCGGGCCGTTGAGCCGACACGGTCCGGCGGGGCCGTGGGGACGGGGCGGCGTAGGGTGGCGCGATGCCTCTGTCTGCGGACCGGTCCGCCCTGGATGTGCTCGACGCCCACCTGGAAGCGCTCCGGGACCGGACCGGTCCCCCACCCTCACGAATCCCGGACGGTGTCGCCGTCGACGGTGTTGCCGTGGACAGTGTTGCCGTGGACAGTGCTGGCGAGCTCGTGCGCTGGGCGCTGGGGCGGCTCCGGAGCCTCCCCCGTGAGCCGGAGGACGTGTTCGACCGCGAAGTCGGCGATCTGCTGGTGGAGTTCCGCAGCCGGCGCTGTCCCTGGAACGCGGCGGCACTGCGGCTGCTCGACGACACCTATACGTTCGTGGCGACCGGTCCCCGTCGCCACGAGGACTGGGCGCACGACGTGCTGGCCGTGCTGCACCGCTCGGTCCCCGACCCCCGGGGCTGGGTCCGACTGGACGAGGACCGCACCAACGACGCCCGCTGCTCCGTGCCCGCGTATCCCTTCGCCCCGCCGAGCGCCGCGGAGTTCCCGGACCGCCTGTACCCGCTGGAGGCGGAGGCGGCGGTCGGGGCGCTGGCCGTCATGGCCGAGGAGTGGGACGGCGAACCGGCCCCGGTCCGCTCCCGTCCGGACCGGGACGCCCTGCTGGACGATGCCCGGACCCTGCTCGACCGGTACGGGCCCACCGCGCGGTACTGGACCAACGCGACGGCCGCCGCCTCCGATCCGGCCCCGGACTTCGTCGGCGCCGGCCTCCACGGCACGCGTTCCCACCCTTTCATCACCGTCGAGTACCTCCATGGCCTCGACCTGTGCGAGGACCTGGGCCTGATCGCGGTGAACGGGGACGAGGTGGGTGTCTTCTGGTCGTTGGGGGCGCGGTAGAGCGGCTGGCGGATCATCCGGGGCCGCCAGGGCAGGTGTGGTGTGCGGCAACCGGACCTGATCAGGCACCACATGCCGCGGCCCGTGAGGGTCCCACCCGGAGACCGCAGTGAAGGGAGACGAGGTACATGGTGGCGCGGACGCCGGCGGAGCGGGCTCTCGCCCGCTCCTACATCACCGGTGACGGTCGGGATGCATTCGATGTCCTCGATATGTTGGCCGAACATCACCTCAACCGCAGCGTGACCTTGACGTATCACCTGGCTGTGCGGCGGATGGGGCATCCGGAGGAGCGCTGGGAATTCACGCTGCTGTGGGACGACAAGTCCTTCGCGGATGTGTTCACGTCTCCCGCTCCCGATCCGGAACGGCTCGCGATGCTGGTGCACATCGTCCGCGCCCACATCGAGGAGTGGTGGGACACCAAGGGCGGCAACCGGCAATCGGCGAAGATGGGACGACGGCTGCCTTGAGTATCCGGCGACTTCAACGGGTCACTGGACAGGTGACCACCGGGTCCCTCACCTGAGGAACGACCACAGGGCCCGGTGGCCATGCACGGTGTTGCGGGGCGGGTGGACGGGGCAGAACCTCCCTCCGCGCGTAGTCCCCGACACGCGCCCCCCTCACACGGTCGGCCTCGGCTGGGGCGCAACAGCCGAGTCGACACTCTCGGCCGTCCGTGGACGTGATCTCTCAACGGACTGGGGAGCGGCTGGAGTTCACATCTGAGCGTCGTCCGGTCTCACCGCACCCCGAAGCCCAGAATCCCCTCCAGCCGCTGCCGGACATCTCGCTCGGTCTCTGCCGCGTCGCGGTCGCCGACATCCACGACCATCACGTTCCATCGCGTCGCGGCCAGCAGGCGCAGGGTCAGTTCGCTTTCCCAGCACAGGTGGTCGGCGGCAGCGGCCAAGTCGGTGACCGAGCGGGTGCCCGGCGACTGCCGGAGCCTGTCGACATACCAGTCCGCCCACCGAGGACCTTCGCGTTCGACCGCTCGTCGCAAGGCCGCTTCCGGATCGTCCCGCAGGTACACGACGCTGACCCGCGACGGCTCCACCGCTCTGCCCACCTCGTCCACGACCTGAGCAATCGCCGCTTCGTCATGTCCCCAGGCCACCAGGGACGGGATGAACGGGAGCAGCGCGTCCGTCACCAGCACGTCCACCCCTTCGGCCCGCGCCTGTTCCAGGTAGGAGCGGGTGGAGTTCACCAGTGTGCGGGGACGTACCCGGCCGGATCCTCCGTTGAACTCCTCGGCCACCGGGCGGAATACGGGGCGAGTGAGGATGTCCTCCTCCTTGAAGTGATCGACCGCGCATCCCTTGCCGCTGATCCAGCCTGCCAATGCCCGGCACAAGGTCGATTTCCCCACACCGGGGCTGCTGCCCAGCACTGCGATCACATGTTCTGTCATTCCGACACACTCGCACACGGCCAGGACACCACCAACGCATGGAGAACGCCCCGGTGTTCGCCCCCGTATTCCTCTTGGCGCGGCCTCAGGCGACGAGCTGCCCGGAGCGGTGGCCGGACCCGGTGAAACGCCCCTCGCCTCGGGGGTGTCGGCCCGCCGGGGAGGCCGAGCTTGCGGCCGGTTGGCAGGGCTTCCGCGGTCACGCCGCGCTCCCCTTGACCCGGCTGCCGGGACAGCCCGCTCGGCGCCCGTTCAGAGGCGCCGGTGCCACGTCCTCGGGCCGGGCCACGCCTGCGGATCCGGAGTGCTTGGCCCGGTACATGGCCACATCCGCATACCGGAGCAGCGTGGGCAGGGCCTGGGTACAGAGGTGTTCCGGGGCCGCGACGCCGACGGATGCCGCGACAGCGATCGCTCCGGCGTCCGTCAGCACGGGCTCGCGCAGGGTACGGACCAGTTCCTGCACCGTGTCGGGGTGCCTGCGCGCCGCGACGGCGAATTCGTCGCCCCCCAGGCGGCCGACGACGCCATGGGCTCCGGCCCACCGGGACAGCCGTTCGCTGGTGGCGGCCAGCACGATGTCGCCGGCCACATGGCCGTACCTGTCGTTGAGAGCCTTGAAGTGGTCGAGGTCGACCAGGCAGAGGACGGAGCCTCGCTGGTGACGGGTGACCAGACGCTGCGCATGCCGCTGGAAGGCGTTGCGTCGGTGCGCACCGGTGAGCGGGTCCCGCTGTGCGGCGGCCAGCCGCCGGTGGAGGGCGGCTGCGTGGAGGGTCCAGCCGGCCAGCGGGACCATCAGGGTGGTCAGAAGCAGTGCGCGTTGCCCCGAGGTCACTTGTGCGCGGATGTTGCAGGCCATATCGGCGGAACCCTCTCGTCCTGCACGGGCTGGTGGACTGGAACGGACAGTGCTGCGGGAAGAGTGCTGTGGCGGGCCGTCCACGCCGCAGGCCAGGGAGCCCGGAGTGCAGGCCGGAGATCTCACGGCCGTGCGGTCGCCTCAACGGACTCGACGGCCACGGCTGAGGACGTCCGCCCACGCTCCGCATACGGGCACGCGGCCCCGCCCCGTGTCCCTGCCTGCCGCACCCGCTCCGCGGCCGCACCCCACGTCGGGGCCACGCATGCACCAGAGCCTCTGCACCCCGGCCGTGCCGGGTCGCACCATCGGCGGAGGGCACCGTCGCGGCACCGGGAGGCAGCTCCCCCTCGGCCCGGGGGCCGTCGCTCGTGCGTCGGCGTTCAGCGCGGACCGTCGTCGCAGCTCTCCACTCCCCGGCGGGGAGTCACGTCAACACCGACGGACACGGGGCAGGAGCACCGAGGGCGCTCTCGACCGGCGCTGTGCGGTGTCGTGTCCGGTGTGGAGTAACGGCACGGGTAACGGCTCCTCTGCTGCTTCGGGATGCCACGCGTCATGTCTGCCGCATGTCGAGACCGAGTGAACGCTCGGGGTGAACCCACTGTGCCTGTCAGTAACGATCCGAGTCAACTGATGTGGGGTTGTCAAAAGCCAGACGATCCACAAGAGTTGAGCCCGGGGATGCGGAACGTCGCGCAGAGTCAGCGCGACCGGGGGCACATGTACCACGGGGGTACATGTGCCCCCGCCTCCACTGCCAGTCGAGACTTGAACGAGGGAGGGCAGCATGAGAGAGGTTGATCCCTCTCCTGCTGAAGTGCCGAACGCCGTTGAGACCCTGGCACACAGACTCAACCGCCTGTTCGAGACGTGCCACCCCGCGGACCGGGGGCCGTACACCAACGCCGAGGTGGCGCGGATCATCAACGAGAAGGCGCGCGAGAAGGGCGACAAGAGCGGCGAGATCTCCGAGACCTACATCGGCTACCTGCGCAAGGGGAAGCGCGACAACCCCACGAAGCGTCATCTCGAATCCCTCGCCGAGTTCTTCGGTGTGCCGGCCAGGTACTTCTTCGACGACGGCGACGGGGAACGCGTCCGGGAGGACCTCGCCCTGCTGCACGCCCTCAAAGGGGTCGGGGCCCGCCAGGTGGCCCTGCGCACGGTGGCCTCCCTGGACGAGGACGCTCTGGACGCGCTCGTCCCGGTGCTCAAGCACCTCGGCAACGCGCACGGAACGCGCGGGCGCATGAGACCACGCACCGGCCGGGCCCCCGGGGCGCCGACGGACACGCCACCCGCCTCATGACGCCGGGAATCGGCGCTTCGGCGGGGGACCCCACGAGGGGCGGGCAACGGCCTCAATGATTGTCGCTACATGGAGATGGCCCAGCAGCCATGCACACGGTGAGCGGATGAACAACACAGAACTCCGTCAGTACTGCGTCGACGTCGTGACGTCACTGGACATCCCCGAGCGGACCGACGTCAACGCGCTGTGCGACCGGTTGGAGGAACGCCGAGGGCGGCCCATCTCCCTCATCGAGGTTCCGATGCCCACCGGTCCCGGAAAGCCGTGCGGCCTCTGGGTGGCGGCCGACGACGCCGACTACATCTGCTATCAGCAGTACACGACCCAGGCCCACCAGCAGCACATCATCTCGCACGAGCTCGGACACATGGTGTGCGAGCACGAGGCCGCTCCCGTGATGCCGAACGAAGTGGCGCAGCTCCTCATGCCGACGCTCTCACCGGACCTGGTGCGCAGTGTGCTCGGGCGCACCCAGTACTCGAGCGAGGAGGAGCGTGCGGCGGAGCTGGTCGCGTCGCTGCTCCCGATGCAGGCCACCACGGCGGAGCGGCGGGCCGCACCTGCTGTCTCGCAGGGCGTGGCCAGTCTCATAAAACACCTGGAGCGCTCGCTCGAGCGCGGTACCGGTGGGTGAGACTGACTCAATGCTGCTTTTCAACCTCGTCTACGGGGCTCTGGCCCTGATCTCCTGGAGCGCCTTCTTCTACAAGGTGCGTCATCTGGTCCGCGACTGGCGGAACGGCGAGCTCCGGCTCGTGTGTTTAGCGATCGCCTCGTTCGCCACACCGTTCGTCGTCGCCTCGCCGTGGGTCTACGTACGGGTCGACCGGCTGCTGGGCATACCCAACATCGCCACGCTGATCGTCTACTGTTCCGTCGCCGTCAGCATCGTCTCCTTTCTGTCCCTGCTGGTGAGCTGGTCGTCGGCGCAGGACCGGGTCACGATGTGGCACCGCCTGATCGTGTCGTACGCGGTGATCACCGTGGCCGCGATGATCACCCTGTTCTTCCTCGGTGACGTCAGCGACGGCGAGCACCATGTGGACTTCGACACGTACTACGCCGAGGCGCCGTACATCACGGAATTCCTCCTCGCTCACCAACTGCTGTACACGGTCGGCATGGTCGGCCTGGCCCGGATGTGCCGGCGGTACGCGGCCGTGGTGGACCGGGTGTGGCTGCGGCGCGGGCTGAAGACCATCGCCGCCGGGGCCGTCGCCGGCCTGGGATACGGCCCGATCAAGATCGTCACCCTGGTCTGGGACCTCGTGGGAACCTCTCCCCTGGACGAGGTGAACAATGTGGTCGCCCCCATGAGCGCCAGCGTCTCCGCCTGGCTGTTCGCGGCCGGATTCACCATGCCCGCCTGGGGGGTGGGCCTGGACCGGGCGCGCGAGCGGGTGCGCCAGTACCGTGCCTACCGTCGGCTGCACCCGCTGTGGTCCGCTCTGACGCGGGCCTTTCCGGAAGTGGTCCTCTTCCCCGACCTCTATCCGGAGAACCCCCGGCAGGCCCTGCGCGACGACGACCTCGCGTTCCTGGTGAGCCGTCAGGTCATCGAGATCCGCGACGCCCAGCTGGCCCTCCGTCCCTACGTCGACCCCGAGGTCTCGCGCACGGCGCGCTCCTTCGGCGCCGCGCGCGGGCTGTCCGCCGATCACACCGAGGCGATCGCCGAAGCGGCCCAGATCAAGTCCGCACTCCGGGCCATGGAGCACGGACGGAGCGGGCAGTACGCCGCGACCGTCCCGCACGACCCGGCGGCCGGTGACATGGGCGGCGAACGGGACTGGCTGATCCGGGTGGCCGAAGCCTTCCGCCGCTACGACGACCTCGACAGCACGGCGTCCGCCACGGGCCAGGAGCCCCCGAAAAGCGGGGCCGTAACGGCATGACCGGTGGACAGCCATCCCGACTCGAACCCCCCACGGTGAACGCCCCATGACCCGCCCCTCCCCTCCGACCGCAGACGGTCCCTCGCTCTTCGACGAGGCCCTGCTCGCCGACCCGCACGCGGGATACGCGCGCCTGCGGGCCGCCGGTCCGGTCCACCGGACCACGACGCCGGACGGCGCCGATGTGTGGCTGGTGACGCGATTCGACGACGTGCAGGCGGCGCTCGTCGACCCTCGTCTGTCGCTGAACAAGGCCAACGCGCGCACCGTCGGCTCCCACGGCCCGTCCATGCCGCCGGAGCTCGACGCCCACCTGCTGAACCTGGACCCGCCGGACCACACACGCCTGCGGCGCCTGGTCTCCCGGGCCTTCACACCGCGCCGTGTCGAGGGTCTGCGGTCCCGGGTGCGGGCGATCACCGAGGAACTTCTCGACGGCTTCGGCGGTACGGGCGCCGACCTCATGGCCGGCCTGGCCCTCCCCCTCCCCATGGCCGTCATCTGTGAGCTCCTCGGCATCCCCGAGGAGGCCCGCCCGGACTTCCGGACGTGGACCAACACACTGCGCTCCCCCGAGCCGGACTCCGCCCTCGACTCACGTGAGGCGATGGGGCGGATGCACCGGTACCTGACCGGACTGATCGCCGAGAAGCGTGGACGCCCCGGGGACGACCTGGTGTCCGCGATGATCGGCGCCCGCGACGACCACGACAGGCTCACCGAGCCCGAACTCCTGGCCCTCACCTTCCTCATCCTGTTCGCCGGCTACGACAACGCGGTCAACCTGATCGGCAACACCGCCCTCGCCCTGCTCACCCACGAGGAACAGCGGGAGCGGCTGCTCCAGGGACGGGTATCCGTGCAGGACGTGCTGAGGGAGACCCTTCGCTGGGAGCCCCCCTCCCTGCTCGCGTCGCGCCGGTTCCCGCTGGAGGACATCACGATCGGCGGTGTCACCATCCGGGCCGGCGAACGGATCTGGCTTTCGCTGGCCTCGGCCAACCGTGATGAGGCGCGGTTCGAGGACCCCGACTCCTTCGACCCCGCGCGGGCCGGGGCGCACCTGGACTTCGGACACGGCATCCACTACTGCCTGGGCGCCCCGCTCGCCCAGCTGGAGGGCGAGGTCGCCATCACCGCGCTGCTGCGGCGGTTCCCCGCCCTCCGTCTCGCCGTGGCACCAGAGGAGCTGAGGTGGCGGCGTTCGTTCCGCAACCGGGGGCTCGCCGGACTTCCTGTTGCGTGGTGACGCCGAGCGTGGGGCGGGGCCCGAGGCGAGATCGGCCGCGGGCGGCCTGCGCGTACCTGGTGGTACTGCCCGGTGAGGTCGGGGACGCGGCTGGCGGGTGGCGGTGAAGCCCGGCCGGTGAACCGGCGCCGGACACGCGTCCGACGCCCCAGCGGCTCCCGCCGGAACGCGGGGGCCGCTGCCCGTTCGGATCGTGCACCACGTTCCGGGACACGAACCGACCCGCACGTTCACACTCGGTACCCGGACCATCACGCCTCTGGTCCGTCGGTCCTCCGTCGCCCCTCCCCCGCCCCGGCCGCCTGCGGGCGCCTCGGGCGGGCGCCGGGGGAGACCGTCCCGCCCTCTTTGGCATAGTGGTGATCCAGGAGCAAGCCGCCGATGCGCGGCTGCGGAGATGAACGAGGACGGACCGTGACCGAGTCACCCGACCAGGTATGCCCCATCAATCCGGTGGTCGACCTGGTGTTCAGCCGGTGGACCACTCCGATCCTGTGGGCACTGGAGCATCACGGACGGCTCCGCTTCAACGAGTTGCAGCGGCTGGTGCCCGCCATCACTCCCAAGGTCCTCACGCAGCGGCTGCGCCGGCTCGAACGCGACGGCCTGGTGGTGCGCACCTACCACGCGGAGATCCCGCCGCGGGTGGAGTACGAGGTCAGCGACCTCGGCCGCACCCTGGTCCCGGTCTTCGACACGCTCGCGGGATGGTCCACCGCTCACCTGCCCCAGGTCGAGGCCGCACGTCGGGCCTACGACACCGCGCGCGAGGAAGAAGAAGCCTGGGCACAGGGCTGAGCGGGACAGCCGGCGCCCGGGTGCGGACGGCTACGGCGTGGTCGGCCCGCCGCACCCGGGCGGTGCGCCCTCGCCGGTAGTGCCCCGCGGCACCCCCACCGCCGGTGGGTCGGCCGCGCCCCGGCCGGGCTTGATCAATGGGCGGTCCCGGAGGGGCCGGGAGCCGGCGCCGGGCGGCTGAGCAGGGCGGCGCCCGCGATCAGTCCGAGGACGACGATCTCGATGACCCCCTGCACCGGGATGCCGGCGATGTACATGTCCGGGGTGTCGAACTGCGGGTCGAAGTAGGCGGCGCCCGGGTAGAGGATCGCCACCGCCTGGCTGACCCAGTACAGGCCGGCGAAGCCGATCGCGGCCCGCAGGTTGGAACCGGCGTCACCCCGCCGGCGCCAGACGAAGTACAGCGTCGCCAGGCCCAGCAGGGTGCCCATGGCCATGGTCTGGCCGTTGTGGAACCTGGCGTGCGCGGTCCACTCCGGATTCAGCACATGCGTGTCGTTCCAGTCCGCGACATACGGCGACACCGCGGTGAAGAGAGCCACCAGCGACAGCAGCGCCTTGCCGGTCACCGCTCGGGGCCCGGCCGTCGGCCGGTCGGACGCCCCATCCGGGATCGGCGCGGAGGGCAGGGTAGTACGCATCAGAAATGGCCTTTCGTTTTCATCGGGTCGTGCTGATCCGGTGGTTCTCATCCGGACGACCGAGGACGGGCGTCCGGGCCCGGAACGCGACCGGGACATGCAGGTGAGAGGGCAGGCGCAGGGCCTGGATCAGGTTCAGGCCGCGGTCGCACCTGCGGTGACCGGCACATGACCCGTCGCGTAGGCGTAGGAAGCGGCGAGGACCTTCTTGGCCACCTCCACTTCGGCCGCGGTGCGGGGTGCGTAGAGCATCACGACGTTGATGCCGCGGTCGTAGAGGGGGTGCTTCTCGCCCCAGCCGGAGGAAAGGAACGCGGCGTGATCGGCCGGGTCCAGCGCCAAGTGCAGACTGCCGTCGGCGTGGAGATGGGCGAATTCGGCGTCCCAGCGGGGCGGCATCAGCCGGGCGCCCTCGGCATGTGCGGCATCGGCGAGGAAGACCGCCCAGCTGCCGGGAGCGGAGATCTCGCTGCGGCCCGTGGCGACACCGGGCAGCGCGGCCGCCATCCATCGGCGCAGCTCCTCCCGGATCTCGGGCGGGCTGGTCTGGGTGAACTGCAGGTGGGGCACCTCGGGCCCGGTCTCGGGCCGGTCTCCGGCGCGCTCGCGGAGAGCTGGGAACGTCATGGCGACGCCTCCTTCACATCAGGGGCCGCGACGCGCGGAGGCGGGGCGCGGCCCGGTTGCAGCGGCGTCCCGGACAGCCCGGGGCGCCGCTGTTCTCGGCACACCCACCACGTTAGTTTCCTGGCGATAGTGGTTTCCCCTGTGATAGTGCCCCACCCCTCGCTGCCGTCGGGCAGTCGCCCGGGGCCGGGCGTGGCCCGGCGGAGCGCGCACCGGAATGCTGCACGCTCCGTGCAGCATTCCGGTGCGGAAGCACGGCCTGCGGCGGCTTCGTCATCGGGTGTCCCCGGCTCGGGGGCCCGCGTGGGGTGCAGGGGATCATCGAGCCGGGGGGTTATGCGGGGGTCCGAGGCCCTTCCCGGCCGGCCATGTCGAGCAGCAGGTTCGCGGCCACGTCCGCCCCGTCGGTGCGGATCGTGGCGGCCACGGCAGTCGCTCGTGCGCGGGTCCCGGGGGTGAGGGCGGTCGTGAGTGCGGCCGTCAGGGACTCGACGGTCGGAGCCGGACCGTCGTGTGCCGCGCCGATGCCCAGGCCGGCCACCCGGCCGGCCCAGTACGGCTGGTCCGCCGCCTGGGGTACCACCACCTGCGGCGCGCCGGCCCGGGCGGCCGTCGTCGTGGTGCCCGCGCCGCCGTGGTGCACGACGGCGGCCACCCGACGGAACAGTTCCTGCTGGTTGACCTCGCCGACGACGAAGCAGTCGTCCCGGCTGCCGATCGGGGCCAGTCCGGCCCAGCCACTCGCGACGAGTGCGCGGCGGCCCTGCTTCCGGACCGCCTCGACGGCCACCTGGGCGACGTCCGTCGAGGCGTGCATGGGCATGCTGCCGAAGCCCACGTACACCGGCGGGGTTCCGGCGTCGAGGAACGCGGTCAACGCAGCCGGGAGCGGACGCCCGTCGGACAGGACCCACGCGCCGGTCCGGACGACGTCGAAGTCCGGTGTCGCCTGCAACGGATCCAGGGTGGGGTCGGTCGCGAGCCACGGCCGGTCACCGATGACGTAGTCGCGGACGTGGTCCACCGGTGGCAGGCCGAACGACGCCCGGTTCGTGTTGAGCGCCGCGCCGAACAGCGCGTCGACGCTCTCGGCGTCCAGCTCCCACAGCACCCGGTTGTCGGTCACGTCCGGTGGGAGCGGCCGGCCCGGCCAGGCCAGTGGCCGGCGGTGCGGCGACGGCAGGGTCAGCTGCTGGAAGGTCACGGACACGGAGCGGATGCCGAGTTTCTCGGCGACCGACAGCGCGCCGGCCGCGGCCGGCAGCATGCCGGTCGCCACCAGCACGTCACATCCCTCGGCCGCCGCGGTGACCGCGGCGAACTGCCCGGCGATCAACTCGGCCGCGTACCGTGGCAGGGACGACGGCGGCGGGGCCGCCTCTGTCAGAGCTCGCGCCGACCGGCCGACCGGCACCAGCGGCACGCCGGCACCGGTCAGCCGCTGCGCGAAGTCCTCGTCCGGCGGCGCGCAGACCCGCACCTCCGCGCCGAGCCCCCGCAGGCTCATCGCCAGCGCCACCAGTGGTTCGACGTCCCCCCGCGATCCGTACGTCGACAACAACACGCGCATGTCGCGCCCCCCATTTCTGTGGCTTCCCGCGTCAATTCCCGGGCTTCGGCCGGAGATTCTGCGGCACGACGGGGGTCTTGTCGCAAGCCCCCCGGTGCGCTATACGTTGACCATGGAAAGGAGCGGGGAACCCTCCTTTCCTTCTTCCACTCCGTTGTGGCGAGTTTCCACTCTGTTGCGGCGAGGACGCCGCCCCCGGCTCGCCCCTGGCTCGGTCTGCGCCGACGAGAACCGGACCGAATGCTGCGATACGCTGGAGAAGGATCTCTGGGTCCGCAGGTCGTTCCTCGACGAGTTCGACCGCAGCGGCCGTATGCGATGCGGCAGCGGCGTATATGTCGACGCGGTCGTCGTGCGTCGCTCTCGGCTCGGACCGCGCCCTGTCCGTATGCGGCGCATGGACCGATGCGACGCGTCCGATGAGCCGGACGGCCGCAGCCGAAGACAGAGCGCGAGCAGCGCCACGCACCGGTGGAACGAGTCCGGTGAACGGTCCTACGCGATGGTCGTCGTGAGGGAGATCGGTTCCCATGGACCTCAACACCATCACCGAAGTCGTCCGGCGACCGTCGGAGCAGCCGGGGGCGGACTGGTGTGAGGGCGATGCCTGGCTCGCCGGGGGAACGTGGCTGTTCTCCGAGGAGCAGCCGGAGCTGCGCCGTCTGATCGACCTGTCCGCGTTGCGCTGGGAGCCCCTCGTCCCGGGCGACGGGGGTCTCGGCATCGGCGCGACGTGCACCGTCCGGGATCTGTATGCCTGGGTGCCGCGGGACGACTGGGTCGCGGGGCCCCTATTCGCCAGGAGTTGCGAGGCGTTCCTGTCCTCCTTCAAGGTCTGGAACTCGGCGACCGTCGGCGGCAATATCTGCATGTCCCTGCCCGCCGGCCCGATGATCACGCTCACGGTCGCACTCGAAGCGACGTACGAGGTGTGGGCTCCCGACGGGTCCGTGCGCACCGTCGATGCCCTCGGCTTCGTGACCGGCAACCATCGGAACGTGCTCGCTCCCGGGGAAATCCTGCGGCGCATCGACATTCCGGCGCACGCGCTGCGGAAGCGCACCGCGCACCGCCGGTTCACGCTGACCCGCCTCGGCCGTTCCACGGTGTTCCTCATCGGAACGCAAACGCCGGGGACGGACGACCTGTTGCTCACCGTCACCGCCGGCACCACACGGCCCGTGCGCATGGCGTTCGGCAGCATGCCCGATGCCCGGACACTGCGGGAGAGCATCGACGCCGTTCCCGCCGACGTCTGGTTCGCCGATCCCAACGGGACCCCCGGCCACCGGCGCCGTCTGACAGAGCACTTCGCCGAAGAGATACGTCAGGAACTCAGCGATGGGGGGATGGCGTGACCTATACCGTGAACGGCAGGCGCTTCGCCGAGGAGCCGGACCCCGGCCAGTGTCTGCGCACCTTCCTCCGCTCGCTCGGCCACTACGGCGTCAAGAAGGGATGCGACGCGGGAGACTGCGGCGCGTGCACGGTCTGGCTGGACGGGGATCCGGTGCACAGCTGCATCACCCCCGCGTTCCGCGCGGACGGCCGTGAGGTGACGACGATCGAAGGCATCGGGTCACCGGGCGACCTGCATCCCGTACAGCGACGGTTCCGGGACGCCCCGGGGTTCCAGTGCGGCTTCTGCACCGCAGGGATGATCATGACGTCGGCGACGTTCACCGAGGCGCAGAATGAGGACCTGCCCCGCGCTTTGAAGGGCAACCTCTGCCGTTGCACCGGCTATCGGGCGATCGAGGACGCCGTGCGGGGCACCGCCGGTGTGGAGACGGCGGCGCCGGGCAGGGCCGTCGGGACGAGTGTGAGCGCGCCGGCGGCCCATGACGTGGTGACCGGGCGTGCCGAATTCACGATGGACACCCACCTCGACGGCATGCTGCACCTCAAGGTGCTGCACTCACCGCATGCGCACGCCCGGATCGTCTCGATCGACAAGAGGGCCGCTCTGGCGGTCCCGGGCGTGCACCGGGTCTACACCTGGGAGGACGTGCCTCGGAAGCGCTACACCACGGCCATCCACACCGACCATCTCGTCGATCCGGACGACACCCGCGTCCTCGACGACACGGTCCGCTTCGTCGGCCAGCGCGTCGTCGCGGTGGTGGCCGACTCGGTCGGGGCCGCCGAGGAGGGCTGCCGCAAGGTCGTCGTGGAGTACGAGGAACTGCCGGCCGTGTTCACCCCCGACGCGGCCATGGCCGAGGGGGCCCCGCAACTGCACGGCTCGGACGACCCCTTCGTCCGCGACCCCGCCCACAACGTCCTGCTCGAGATCCATGGGCACATCGGCGATGTGGACGCCGGGTTCGCCGAAGCCGACGTGATCCACGAAGGGACCTACACCTCACCGCGCGTGCAGCACGCGCATCTCGAAACCCACGGCTCGATCGCCTGGATGGAGAACGGCCGGCTGAACGTCCGCACCAGTTCGCAGTCCCCGTCGATCGCGAAGGGCAAGCTGGCCCGTCTCTTCGCCCTGCGCCCGGACCAACTGCGGGTCTTCTGCAAGCGTGTCGGTGGCGGCTTCGGCGGCAAGCAGGAAGTCATCTCGGAGGACCTGGTCGCGCTCGCCGCCCTGGACACCGGGCGGCCGGTCTGTTTCGAGTTCACCCGCGAGGAGGAGTTCACCACCGCTTCACCGCGGCATCCGATGACTTTGACGGTCAGGCTGGGCGCGAAGGCGGACGGGACGCTCACGGCGTTCCAGGTCCGCAATGTGTCGAACACCGGCGCCTACGGCAATCATGGCGGCGAAACCCTGTATGCGGGCGGCCCCGCCGTCATGATCTACCGCTGCCCCAACAAGAAGTACGACGCGTTCTCCGTCTATACGAACACCGTTCCGAGCGGGGCGCTGCGCGGGTACGGGATGACGCAGCCGGCGTTCGCCGTGGAATCGGCCATGAACGAACTGGCGCTCGCCCTGCATCTCGATCCGCTCGCGCTGCGACGCCGCAATCTCGTGCGACCGGGCGATCCGCTCGTCGCCCTGCACGACGGCCCCGACGACGTGACGTTCACCGAGAACGGGCTCGCGCAGTGCATCGATCTGGTGGAGGGCGCCCTGACGCGTTCGGCGGACGAGCCGCCACCCGGACCGGGGTGGCTGGTGGGGACCGGCGTGGCGAGTTCCTTGCACGAGACCGCACCCCCGACCGACCACCTCTCCGAGGCCTGGGTCACGCTGGGCGACGACCTCATCTACGAAGTGGCCGTCGGAACCGTCGAATTCGGCGAGGGGACGTCGACCGCGCATGTCCAGATCGCCGCACATCAGCTGGGCACGACGCCGTCGCGCATACGCCTGGTGCAGTCCGACACCGACCGCACGGGATTCGACACGGGTGCCTTCGCGAGCGCGGGGCTGTTCGTATCGGGCAACGCGGTACTGCGGGCGGCCAATGCCGTACGCGACCGCATCCTGGAATTCGCCGCCGCGCACACGGGTGTCCATGTGGTGATGTGCTCGATGGACGACGATGGTGTCGTCTGCGGCGACCAGCGCATGTCGTTGGCCGAGCTCGTGGCGCTGGCCCGGGCCCGCGGAATCCGGTTCACCGCCGCCCGCAAGGCCTACGGCTCGCCCCGGAGCGTCACCTTCAATGCGCACGGTTTCCGGATCGCCGTCCATCCAGTGACGGGTGAGATCCGCATCCTCCACAGCGTCCAGGCGGCCGACGCGGGCGCCGTCATCAACCCCGCTCAGGTCCGGGGGCAGGTGGAGGGCGGTGTCGCCCAGGGACTCGGCTTCGCCCTGACCGAGAACTACCAGGTCGACGCGGACGGCGTGATGGTCAATCCCAACCTCCGCAACTACCGCATCCCCACCTTCGCCGATGTTCCCCGCACCGAACTGCTCCTGGTCGACTCCTCGGACTCCGTCGGGCCCCTGCGGTCGAAGGGGATGGCGGAATGCTGCATCAACCCGGTGGCCCCCGCGCTGGCGAACGCGCTCCACGACGCCACGGGCATCCGCTACCGCACGCTTCCGCTGTCTCCGGAGCGGATCCACAGCCGGCTCGACGAGAGCCGGCCGGTGTCGACGGCCTGAGCGCGGGCCCGAAACCGGACGCCCTCGGGGCACCCCTCCCCACCGGACGCCCTCGGGGCGCCCCTGCCCCGCTTCGCGGGATCCGCGGTCAGGCCAGCTCGCGGAGTGCCTCACCGATCGTCCTCAGCCCGTCGGCGATGACACCGGGCGGGGTGGCCGCATAGCCGAGGACGAGACCGGGGCGGCCGGGCCGCAGGCGATGCCAGGACAGCGGCTGGCACTTCACGCCCCGGTCGAGCGCGGCTGCGGCGAGCTCCGTGTCGGGTACGTCCGCGGCATACGTGACCGTCAGGTGCAGCCCGGCAGCCGCCCCGTGCACGACCGCACCCGGCAGGTGCCCGGCGACGGCGCCCAGCATCGCGTCGCGGCGCCGTCGGTGGCGTCCGCGCACCACCCGGAGGTGCCGCTCCAGTTCACCGGATTCCATCAGCCGGGCGAGGACCAGTTGGGGCAGCACGGCATTGCCCAGGTCGGTGAAGCGTTTCGCGTCGATCAGCGCTTCCCGGTAGTGGGACGGCGGCACCATCCAGCCGATCCGCAGGGCGGGGGCGAGCAGCTTGGACACACTGCCCAGGTAGCAGATCCGGTCGGCGGCCAGCGCGCGCAGTGCGGGCGTCGGCGGCCGGTCGTAGCGGTGCTCCGCGTCGTAGTCGTCCTCCAGGATCAGTCCCCCGTCCTCCGTCCAGCGCAGCAGCTCACGACGGCGCTCACCACGCGTCACCACGCCGGTGGGGAACTGGTGGGCCGGGGTGAGCAGTGCCGCCCGGGCACCGGTGGCCCGCAGTGCGTCCACGCGCACGCCGGCCTCGTCCACCGGGACCGGTGGGGTGGCCAGGGCTCCGTTGTGCAGATGCCAGCGCGTGCCGAGCGAGCCGGGGTCCTCCACGGCAACGCTGTCGATGCCGTCCGCCCGCAGCACGGGAGGCAGCAGGGTGAGCGCCTGAGCGGTGCCGGCGACGATCAGCACCTCCGCCGGCTGCACCCGGATGCCGCGGCTGTGCGCGAGCCAACGAGCGACGGCGCGGCGCAGCGGCATGGCGCCTTGGGGATCGCCGTAGCCGAGGTGTTCGTGGGACAGCTCGGCGAGCACGGACCGTTCGGCACGCAGCCACGCCGCGCGGGGGAACGCCGCGAGGTCGGGCTGTCCGGGGGTGAAGTCGACGCGGGCGGGCGCGGTCCGCAGCGCGTCGAAGACATCCGTACCGGGTTCACCGGCGAACAGCGCGCCCGGCGCCGCCCGTTGGCGTGTGACCGGGCTCTCGGACGGCACGCTCCCGGCAGCGGCGGCGGGGCCGGCGGGGGCCGCGACCACCACGGTCCCACTGCGCCGGCGTCCCTCGACCTGGCCGTCCTCGGTCAGCCGCCGGTACGCCTCGGTGACCACCCCGCGGGAGACACGCAGTTCGGCCGCGAGCACCCGGGTGGCCGGCAGCCTGCTGCCCACCGTCAGCCGGCCGTCCGCTATGGCCTGCCGCAGCCGCCGGGTCAGCCAGTCCGCCTTGCCGCCCGCGGGCGCCTCGGCGACGTCGAGTTGGAGGAAGTCGGAGCCGCAGGCCGGCGACGGGCCGGCTGCCGACGTGACTGCCGTTGTTGTGGGTGCGGCGGCCCTGCCGCCCGCTTTCGGTACGCCCTCGTTCACCGGGGCCATCGTGACATGCACCTGCGTCCTCAACTCCGTACAGGGCCCCGCGAACCGTGTCGGCTGCGCCACACCGCCGGTGGCCCGGCCCGCACCGGCGGTGTGTCCCGGGTGGCCGGAACCGGGTGGCGTCCGCGTGCCGGGAGTACCCGCTCAGGCCAGCGCCAGCCGCGCGCTCAGGCCGACGAAGCAGACGGCGAACACCCTTCGGATGCCGGTCATCACGCCCGGCCGGGCCAGCACCCGGTCGCGCACGGCAGCGGCGCAGCATCCGTACGCGGCGAAGACGACGAAGGTCAGCGCCATGAAGACCGCGCTGAGCCGGAGCATGACGCCGAGGGCGCCCGGGGCACCGACGGACACGAACTGGGGCAGGAACGCGACGAAGAACATCGTGAGCTTCGGATTGAGCAGATTGCTCAGGACGCCGGAGGCGATCACGCGCACTGCCGGCCTCGGCTGCTCTCCGACGGCCGACGGTGCCTCCTTGTCGCGCAGCATCGCCCACGCCATGAACAGGAGGTAGCCGACACCGAGGTACTTCACCGTCTCGAAGGCGACGACGCTGGTGTGCAGCAGCGCAGCGAGCCCGGTGACGGTCGCCGTCAGATGCGGCACGATGCCCAGGGTGCAGCCGAGGGCCGCCAGGACGCTCGCTCGGCGGCCGTGGGCCAGCCCGGTGGCGAGGGTGTACATCACACCGGTGCCGGGGGTGACCACCACAACCAGGGTGGTCAGCAGGAACGCAGTACTCAACGGTGCCTCCGCACGGTTCGACGTCCCTTCACCCTGTCTCTCCCTCGGTCCGGTGGACAGGGCCACAACGCACCGGGCCGGTTGGTCCATTGGCCTCGCGACCGCGACCGCGAACGGGGCGGGCGCGAGGCAGTGGGCGGACCGAACGGGGACATGGGGGCGGGGGGCCCGCCGGGGGTCGCCCGATCCGCGGCGGATCGCGTCCCGGGCCGAGGCCTCAGCCCGAAGCGGATCGCAGCGTTGTTCCCTTCGGCGACGGGTCTGCACCGTCCGGCCGCCGACGGATGACCACCGCCATCAGGCAGGCGGCACCGCACAGTGCGCCCGCGGTGTACCAGGCCGTGTCGTAGGAGCCCGTCACATCGCGTACCAGGCCCGTCAGGAAGGCCACCAGCCCGGCGCCCAGCTGATGGGCGGCCAGCACCCAGCCGAAGACGATCGCTCCGTCGTCGCCGAAGTGCTCGCGGCACAGGGCCACGGTGGGCGGGACCGTGGCCACCCAGTCCAGGCCGTAGAAGACGATGAAGAACAGCATCGGCGGGCGCACCGTGTCGGCCAGCAGCAGGGGCAGGAACATCAGGGAGACGCCGCGCAGGCCGTAGTACACGGCGAGCAGCCGCCGGGCGTCGTAGCGGTCGGTGAACCAGCCGGAGGCGATCGTGCCGGCGAGGTCGAAGACACCGACCACGGCGAGCAGGCCGGCGGCCGTGGTCACGGGCATGCCGTGCTCGTGTGCGGCGGGCACGAAGTGGGTCCCGATCAGACCGTTGGTGCTGGCCCCGCAGATGGCGAAGGTACCGGCCAGCAGCCAGAAGGCAGGGGTCCGGGCGGCCGAGCGCAGCGCGCCCAGGGCGCGTCCCGCCGCGCCGCCGCTCTCCGGGGGCGGCGGGGACGACGGCGACGCGTGGCCGGCGCGCTCCTCGGGCCCGGCACCGTAGCGGGTGGTGCCGACGTCCCGGGGGTGGTCCCGCAACAGCCAGACGACCAGGGGGACGACGGACAGCGCGGCGGAGGTGACGGCCAGGGTCGCCGTTCGCCAGCCGTACTGCTCGGTGAGCCAGGCGACGAGCGGCAGGAAGACGAGTTGCCCGGCGGCACCACCGGCGGTGAGCACCCCGGTGACGAGGCCGCGGCGGGCCACGAACCAGCGGTTGACCACCGTGGCGACGAACGCCAGCGCCATGGAGCCGGTGCCGAGTCCGACCAGGACGCCCCAGCACAGGACGAGCTGCCAGCTCTCGTCCATGGCGACCGTCAGTCCGCTGCCCGCCGCCACGAGGAGCAGGGCGGAGGCGACCACCCTGCGCATGCCGAACCGCTCCATGAGGGCCGCGGCGAACGGAGCCGTCAGCCCGTAGAGGACGAGGTTGACCGAGACCGCCGCCGAAATCGTGCTCCGCGGCCAGCCGAACTCCGCGTGCAGCGGATCGATCAGCACGCTCGGAGCCGCTCTGAAGGCCGCCGCGCCGATCAGCGCGACGAACGCCACAGCGGCGACCCACCAGGCACGGTGCATGCGCGAACGGCGGTCGGCGGGGGCATGCCACTGCTGTTCGTCGGCCACGGGGGCCCGGGGCGTTTCGGTCGCAACGGCGGGCGGGGGCTGTTCATCGGCCGTGGGGGGTGGGGGTGTCTGTGTCACGGATCCAGCATCCGGCCGACGGGGAGGTGCAGCGAGTGGCCCGGAGGTCATGGTTCGCTAGGATCGGGCCACGGCGAGAAGAGGGGACACGATGCCGGAATCGGAGCACACGGACGGCACTCCGCGCCCCCACCGGGTCGTGGTTCTGGCGATCAGTGGGGTGATCCCCTTCGAACTCGGCATCCCCTACCGGATCTTCGGCAAGGCCCGCACCCCTGAGGGCCGGGCCCTCTACGACGTGGTGACCTGCTCCCCGGAACCGGGCCCCGTCCGCACGGATGCCGACTTCGCGATTCATGTCGAGCACGGGCCGGAGGCGCTGGCCGAGGCCGACTCGGTGGTGGTTCCGGCCTCCTACGAGCAGGGTCCGGTCTTCGAGGAAGGCAGGCTGCCCGAGCCGCTGGCCGCCGCCTTCGCCCGGGTACGGCCCGGCACGCGCATGGTGTCCATCTGCACGGGCTCCTATGTGCTGGCCGCCGCCGGCTTCCTCGACGGGCGGCCGGCCACCACGCACTGGAGCAGTACCGGTCACTTCCAGCGCCTCTTCCCGAAGGTCGACGTCGACCCGGACGTCCTCTTCGTCGACGACGGGGACGTGCTCACCTCCGCGGGTGTCGCGTCCGGCATCGACCTGTGCCTGCACATCGTCCGGCGTGATCACGGCGTGTCCGTGGCCCATGATGTCGCGCGGCGCAGTGTGGTGCCGCCCCACCGGGAGGGCGGCCAGGCCCAGTTCGTCCGGCGCCCGGTGGCGGAGCCACAGATGGCGACCACCGCCGCGGCCCGGGCGTGGGCCCTGGAGCGACTGGAGCGTCCGATTCCGCTGCGCGACCTGGCCGAGCGGGAGTCCATGAGTCTGCGCACCTTCACCCGCCGCTTCCGGGAGGAGGTCGGGCTCAGTCCGGGCCAGTGGCTGGTGCAGCAGCGGGTGGAGCGGGCACGGAGTCTGCTGGAGGACACGGACCTGACGGTCGACCGTATTGCCCGCGACTGCGGATTCGGTACGGCCGCGTCGCTGCGACAGCACCTCCAGGCAGCCCTCGGCGTCTCCCCCACCGCGTACCGGCGCACCTTCCGGGCCACCTCCGGCGGGCCCGGTCACACCGGTTCCCGCCCCGGGCGGTGACTCCGCGCTTCCGGTCCCGGGGGCGGCCGCAGGACTCGACGGCCGGCGGTGCGCGTGCCGGCCGGTCGGCCCGGCCGGTTCGCCCGCCACACCCCAATAAGGTTAGGCTTACCTGACCTTGACGGTGCACCACATGGCGCGCCGTCAGCAGCGAAAGCATCCGACTCCCCGGAAAGGTGATTGTCATGCTCTTGCCATATCAGCGAGAGTCGCCACGCCCGTGGTCCGACCGGCACGTCCGTTTACGAGGTGCGCAGCCGTGACCACGACCGAACTCACCGCCGCGACCGGACTCCGGACCGAACGCGCCGGGCAGCGCAGGATCATGACGGCCCTGACGGTCGTCGTCCTGTCCTACGGGCTGATGCAGACGATGCTGGTGCCCACGACGCACGTCCTGCGGCACGCGCTGGGCACCAGTGCGGCCGGCGCCTCCTGGGCGGTGCTCTCGGCGCCGCTGCTGGCCAGCGCTGTTGTGACGCCCCTGGTGGGCAGACTGGCCGACCGGCACGGCACGCGGCGTGTGCTGCTGGGAAGCCTGGTGATCTATCTGCTGGGCACCCTCGGCGCTGCCGTCGCGCCGAATGCCGGGGTGCTCATCGCCTGTCGGGCCGTGCAGGGCATCAGCCTGGCGCTGCTCCCCCTGTCGTTCGCGATCATCCGGGAAGCACTGCCGCCGGACCGGGTGCCCGCCGCCCTGGCCGTGACCTCCGGCCTGGTCGGAGGCACCGCCGGCGCCGGCCTGCTCGTCGGAGGCCTGGTGACCGATCATGCGTCCTGGCGCTGGCTCTTCGTCATCGGGGCACTGCTGGTGGCCGCCGCCCTCGTGCTCGCCGCACTGTGGGTGCCTGCCGGATCCGGACAGGACGCAGGACGCCTGGACCTGCCCGGAACGCTGGTCCTGGCGGCCGGCTCGGCAACCCTGCTGCTGGGCATCACCCAGGGGCCCGCATGGGGCTGGTCCTCGCCGACGGCGATCGGCACGTTCGTCGCCGCGGCCGTTCTGATGACGGTGTTCACCCTGATCGAACGGCGGGTCCCGCACCCCGTCGTGGACCTGCTCGTCCTCACGCACCGGCCCCTGCTGACCGCGCACCTCGGCGCCCTGGCACTGGGAGCGAATCAGTTCGTCATCTATGTGCTGCTGCCCGAACTCGCCCAGCTGCCGGAGGCCTCCAGCAGTACTCCCGCGGGTGTCGCCCACGGTTTCGGGGCCTCGGTCACGGGGGCGGCGCTCCTTCTCCTGCCGGGAACGGTGCTGAGTCTCCCCGCCAGTTGGCTGGCTCCCCGGCTGGAGCGCCACCTCACCATCCGGGGGCCGTTGGCTCTCGGGCTGGGGCTGGCCGCGGCGGGCGGGCTGCTGCTCGCGGTGTTCCACGCCGGGCCGGTGGACGTACTGGTCTGCTATCTGGTGTGCAGCACCGGGCACGGTCTCGCCATGGCGGCGCTGCCCCGGCTGGTCCAGCACGCCACGCCGCCGGCCCGCAGCGGCAGCGCCAACAGCGTCAACACGGTGGCCCGCACGTTCGGCGGCGCGATCGGCAGTCAGGCCGGGACGGCGGTGATCGCCTCGCTCGCCGTCCCCGGGACAGGGCTGGCCACGTCCGCCGGTTTCACCACGGCGTTCGGCATCGCCGCCGCCATCGCGGCGCTCGGCAGCCTGCTGCCTCTCGCGGGTCGCGCCGCCTGAACCCGGCCCGCCCGCCTCGGTCCGCCGGTCCGGCCGGGGCGGGGGAAGCCGCGGCGGCCGGCTCACGGGAAGTGGGCCGCGACCTCGGCGCCGCCGGTCCGGGGCGGCCGGCGAGGCCGGCCGCCGGCCGCGTGTTCCGGGCGGTGTCCGGGCCGGTTTGTGACGACGGCCTGCGCGCTGCCAGGGGGAAATAGTTGTGGGCTAAATATCTCGCGGCGCATTCGTGGGCTTTACGCCGGTCGACGCGCTCCGTAATCGCTCACCCGCATTCATTTACCTTGCCGGCTCGCTCACTTCCCTGTCGGAATTCGATCGGGATTCCTGTCGACGACCACTCCCCTGACCTGCGTGGATAACCTGGGGATCCACTCCGGAAAGCCGGAGAGACGGAGACATCGATGGGATTATCTCGTAAGTTTCGACGGGGAATCACCGAAGGCCCGACACCCGCTGATGCGCTGTCCACACCGCGCCTGCCGTACCCCGGCGGCTGGTCCGCGGTGGCCTTCTCCGAGGAACTGAAACCCGGGAGGGTACTCACCCGGCCGCTCATGGGCGAGGACGTGGTTCTCTACCGGATGCGCTCCGGTGGAATCCGCGCGGTACGGCCCTACTGTCCGCATCTGGGCGCACACCTCGGGCTGGGGGACGTCGAGGGGGACGACCTGGTGTGCCCCTTCCACCGCTTCGCGTTCGGCCCGGACGGATCGTGCGTGCGGACCGCGTACGGCGCCTCGCCGCCCAAGGCCTCGCTGGTCCACCTGCCGGTTTGTGAAGTCAACGACGCCGTCTTCGTCTGGCGTCATCATGACGCCGACCGGCCTCAGTGGGACATCCCGGCCTGGCACACGGTCGGTCGTCCGCCCGTACGGCACGCCACCTGGGAAATGGCCGGCCATGCCCAGGAGGTCATGGAGAACGCCGTGGATCTGGGCCACTTCGCCGCACTCCATGGCTGGGCCAACGCCGAACTGGCCTCTCCGGTCGTCTTCGAGGGGGTGCGGTTCCATGTGTCGATGCGCGTCACCGAGAGGTTCCCGCTGCTGGGCGAGCACCGGGTGGAGATCGAGGTCGACGGGCACGGGCTCAGCGCTCTCCACACGGATGTCCGTACACCGGGGCTCGGCCTGGAGATGTGCACCCTGGTGACGGCGACCATGATCGCGCCCGGGCGGATGCAGTTCCGGCAGGCGAGCCGGTTCGCCGTGGCGGCGCCCGCCCGCTGGTCACCCCGGGCGGCGCGCCTGCTCGGCCGCGCACTGTCGCGGGTGCTGGCCCGTCCGATGTTCCGGTGGAGCTGTGACTTCACAGCCGCCGACTTCCCGATCTGGAACACCAAGGAGTACACCTCACCCCCACGGCTCGCCCCGGGCGACGGCCCCATCGGGCCCTTCCGGCACTGGGCCCGGCAGTTCTATCCGCAGAACGTCGGCAGCCAGGTGCTGCCGGGCCCAGGCACCGGCACCGGCACCAAGAGCTCCGGCTCCGGGCACAGTGGTACTGCCCCGTCGCCTCCCCGGCAACTGAGCACTGAGCACTGATGCTGTGAGCGCCCTCGACGCGCCCCGCCGGTGTGTCGTTCGTCTGCCTGTCTGCCGCCGCCGGGTCGTTCCGGCGGCCCGGGAGAGACGTCCGGGGCAGCTCCGGGCCGGTGGCCGGCGGTCAGGGTTCGACCAGTCCGACGCGGATCGCGTACCGGGCGAGCTCCAGCCGGTCCTTCAGCCCCAGTTTCTCCAGCAGGTTGGCCCGGTGCCGCTCGACGGTCTTCACGCTGATGACGAGCATGTCGGCGATCTGCTGGGAGGTGTGGCCCTCGGCGACGAGCTTGACGGGGTCGCCGATGCCATCGGCGCCTTCATGGTCGGCCTGATCCTCGCCGGTACCTCCTCCGGGCCGCGGATCCGCGAGCTGGTGCACCCCCTGCGCGACGCCTTCGCGGCGATCTTCTTCTGCGCGTTCGGGCTGGCCATCGACCCCGGGGACGTCGTCTCCGTGGCCGGACCGGTCGCCGCCGCCGTCGGGCTGACGGTGCTGATGAACGTGACGGCGGGGCTGCTGGTCGCCCGGCTCTACCGCTACGGGCCCCGGACCGCCGCGGACATCGCGACCACTCTTCTCGCACGCGGCGAGTTCGCGCTGATCCTCGCGGCGATGGCGGCCGGCGCGGGGCTCGACGACCGGCTCTCCCCGTTCATCGCCGGGTACGTCCTCGTGCTGGCCGTTCTCGGTCCGGTGTTCGCCGGCCGGGCGCAGCTGGTCGCGCGGGCGCTGCGGGCGGCGCAGGCGCGGCTTCCCGGCGACCGGTCCCGTCCCTCGCTTCCCGGCCGCGGGGGCGGCGCGGGACGGGCGGGAGGCCGCGGAGCCGGACGGACGGGTGGGACCGGACGGACGAGGGGCCGCGGTGGGCGAGTGCTGCCGGACCGCCTCATCGGTTCCGCCCGCACAGCAGGTCGAGGCGGAACGATAGGGCCGCCGACGACCGGGGCGGCCGCGGAGCCGGCAACGCCTGGTCCCCTGCCCCTCGGCAACGCTGCCCCTCGACCCGCTGCCTCTCGGCACGACGACCGCACGGCTGGGTGGACCCGTTCGTCCGACCGCGTCGCCAACGGCGCCTTTCACGCGTCGCGGACCGCGGCGAAGTAGGCGTTGGAGGAGGGGAGGAACAACAGCGCTGCGGCGGCGGCGAACAACAGGCCCGAGGGGAGGTCGGAGAGCAGCACGTCGTTCATCAGCCACGTGCCGGTCAGCCGGTCGAAGCCGTCCATGCTCAGGCTGTTGAGGACGAAGAGCACGCTGAGCGCGGCGATCGCGGCCAGCACGATCCGGGCCCAGTTCCGTCCGGCGCGCATCCTGAGCAGGCAGAACAGCCACACTCCGCTGATCACGAGCAAGGCCCCCGCGGAGACGGCCAGTTGCACGAGGGCGTCCTGCCGTCCCACTTCCTGCCGCATCTCGTCGAAGCCGGTGGGCCGTACGACGAAGGCGCCCAGCACCCAGACCACCCAGTTCACGGCGATCGCCAGGAGCGAGAGCCGGAAGGCCCCGACCACTTCCCTCGGACGTCCGGTCCGGTCCACTGCTGCTCCGGTCACGCGTCTCCCCCTCCGATGACAGCGCGGCCAACAGCTGGTCAGGGCCGCGTACGGGTCAGCCCGTGAGACTCCGGTCCGGGCCCGGAGGTTGCTTCCGGGCCGCCATCGGACGAAGGAGTCCGCCGGTCGGCCGACCCTCCGGGGCCGCGGTCACCGCCAGGCGCAGGCGTTCCGGATCCCCCACCGGGCCGCTGCCGGATGGCGGCGTCGGTCAGCTCCATCAGCCGTCGGCGGGCGTCCGCGTCGTAGGCCTGGTCGTGCGCCCGGGCGTCGGTGAACCGGTCGAAGTAACGGCCCGTGGTGGAGGCGAGGCCGGGGTCGAGCAGCAGCCGCACCGTGGGCCGCACCCCTTCGTCGACGGTGGTGGCCGGCGTCAGCCCGTACGCGCGCACCCCCTCGGTGTCCATCAGGTGCGCGGGGTGGAGCGCGTTCACCGTGACACCGGTTCCGTCGAGTTCGGCGGCCAGCTCGAAGGTGGCCATGATCATGGCGAGTTTGCTGCGGCAGTAGGCGCGCAGTCCCTCGTAGTCCCGGTCCAGCATGACGTCGTCGAAGTCGACGGCCTCCTGCCCCACGGAGGCCACATTGACCACTCGGGCGGGGGCCGAGGCGGTGAGCAGCGGCAGCAGACCGCGGGTGAGGGCGCAGGGGGCGAGGTGGTTCACGGCGAAGCGCAGCTCGTACCCCTGACGGCTCAGCTCGCGGCGCAGCGGTTCGGCACCGCCGCCCGCCACGGCGTTGTGGACGAGCCCGTCGAGCCGGGGTTCGTCGGCGAGGATCCGGGCGGCCAGCGCGTGGACCTGGTCCAGGTCGGACAGATCGGCGAGTGCGGTGCGAACGGCCCCGCCCCGGGCGGCGGTGCGCACTTCGGCCGCGACGGCGTCGAGCCGGGTGCGGTCGCGGCCGTGCAGCAGCACCGTCTCGCCCCGGGCGGCGAGGTCGAGGGCGATGCCGCGGCCCAGGCCCTGGGTCGCGCCGGTGATGAGGAACGTTCGTCGGGTCATGCCGCTCACCCTGTCAGCGCGGGGCGGCCCGTGCAGAGGGTGCGCTGCCGCTGGTGCTGTCACCACCAGGCACGGGGCCGGCCCCGGGGGCGGTGCCCGTCTCCCGGTGGCGAACCCCGGGAGGGCCCCGGCCGTCGGCGGCGCCCACGCCCCTGCGTGCCGCCCCCTCCCCCGCCGGTGCTCCGTACGGACCACACCGGGGCCCGCGGCCGTGTCGCCCGACCGTCCACGGCCCGGGATGTCGTTTGCTGCTGGGAGCCGTGTGAAGGAGGACTCGTGGCGAATGTCCTGGTGGCGGACGACGACGCCGATATCCGCGACCTCGTGACCTTCAAGCTCACGCAGTCCGGCCATGCGGTCGTCTCCGTGGAGGACGGGCCGTCGGCACTGGCCGCGGCCCGGGAGGACGGTGTGAACATCGCGCTCCTCGACATCCGGATGCCCGGCATGTCCGGGCTGGACGTCTGCCGGGAGCTGCGGTCCGCGCCGGAGACGTCGTCCTTGCCGATCATTCTTCTCACCGCGCGCTCCCAGGAGGGCGACGTGGAGACCGGGTTCGCCGCCGGCGCCGACGACTACATCGTGAAGCCGTTCAGTCCGCGGGAGCTGGCGAGCCGGGTCTCGGCGCTGCTCGCCCGAGCCGGCAGATGACGGCCGTCCTCACCGGGGCGGTCTTTCTGGCGGCCATGCTGGCGGTGGTGGCGGGTCTCGGGCTGTTCATCGTCGGGGTACGGCTCCTCCGGCTGGTCCGGGAGCGCCGCCGGGCGCGGCTCACGGCGCCGCTGCGCATTCTCCTCATCGAGTTGACCTGCGAGGACGAAGCGGAGGAGACGGCTGCCGCGCGGCAGTTGGCCGGGCTGGACCGGCGCCGGTGGGCGGCGCTCGAACCGATGGCGTCGGCCCTGCTGGGGAAGGTGACCGGGCGGGCGCGCACCGCGCTGGTCGGGGTGTTCGAGCGGCACGGCGCGGTGGAGCAGGCCCGCGCCCGGCTGCGGCGCCACGGTTCGGTCGGCCGGGCCCGGGCCGCCGAACTGCTCGGCAGCCTCGGCCACCGGGAGGCGGCCCCGGCCCTGATCCCCCTGCTGCACAGCCGCGATCCGGACCTTCGGGCCACCGCCGCCCGCGCTCTGGGGCGGCTCGGCGACTCCGGCGCGGTGCCCGCCCTGCTGGACTGTCTGAGCGGCCGGCGCCGGGTGCCGCCGCCCGTGGTCACCGAGGCCCTGGTCGGGCTGGGCCCGGATGCCGAGGGGGCGATCGCCGCCGGCCTGCGGCACTCCGACGCGCTGGCCCGGGCGGTGGCCGTCGAGGCGCTGGCCGCCACCGGCTCGCCGGCGCAGACGGACGCTCTCGCCGCCGCCCTCACCGGCGACCCGTCCCCGGAGGTCAGGGTGCGTGCCGCGCGGGCGCTGGGCACGATCGGCGCGCCCGGGGGCCTCGAACCGCTCCTGGAAGCGGTGGACCCCGCCCATCCGACGGTCCTGCGGGCAACCGCCGCCGAGGCGCTGGGCAGCGTGGGCGCCGCCGGCACCGCGCCCCGGCTGCGCGCCCTCCTCGCGGATCCGGCCCACCGGGTGGCCGCCGCCGCGGCCACGGCCCTGGACCGCCTCGGGCCCGCCGGCCGACACGAGCTGGAGGTGGCCGCCCGGGGCGGCGACGGGCCGCGGGCCGCCGCGCACGCCGTCGCCGTCCTGGCCGAAGCGGCCCTGCCCGCCGCGCAGTCCGCGTCGGACGCCGCGGGGACGGCGTGGTGAGCGCCGGCCTGGCGGCCGGGGTGCCGGGCCCGCTGGGCGGGGTGCTGTCGGTCACCGACACCGGGATCCTCTGGTACTTCTTCATCGTCAACAGCGCCTATCTGCTGCTGATTCTGCTGGCCTCCCTGGACTTCGCCCGGCTGCTGCGGCGGGCCCCCGTCGCCGGCCACAACCAGATCGCGACCAGCCGCTTCACCACCCCGGTCTCGCTGATCGTGCCCGCCTACAACGAGGAGGCCGGCATCAGCGAGGCGGTGCGGGCGATGCTGCTGCTGCGCTACCCGCGGCTGGAGATCGTGGTGGTCGACGACGGCTCCGCGGACGGCACCCTCGACGCTCTGCAGGAGGCGTTCGATCTCGCGGAGGTCCCGCGGGTGGTGCCGGAGGACGTGCCGATGCGCGGCCCGGTGGAGTCGGTCTGGGTCCCGCGGGTCAGCCCGCATCCGCTGGTCGTGGTGCGGAAGAAGAACGGCGGTAAGGCCGACGCCCTGAACGTCGGCCTCAATGTGGCCCGTCACCCGCTGGTGTGCATGGTCGACGCGGACTCGGTGCTGGACGCCGAGGCGCTGCTGTCCGCCGCCAAGCCGCTGCTCGACGATCCGCTGCGGGTGGTGGCCTGCGGGGGTGTGGTGGGGATCGCCAACGGCTGCAGCATCATGGCCGGCCGCGTCGTGGAGGTCCGGATGCCCCGGGAGCGGCTGGTCCGGATCCAGACGGTCGAGTACCTGCGGGCCTTCCTGCTGGGCCGTACCGGCTGGTCGAAGGTGGGAGGGCTGCTCGTCATCGCCGGTGCCTTCGGTGTGTTCCGGCGGGACGCCGTCGTCGGCGTCGGGGGCATGGACCCGGACTGCATCGGCGAGGACGCCGAAGTGGTCGTCAGGCTGCACCGGCGGATGCGGGAACAGCGCCGGGAGTACCGCATCGTCTTCGTCAGCGAGCCCGTGTCGTGGAGCGAGGCCCCGTCGACCGCCCGGGTGCTGGCACGTCAGCGGCGGCGCTGGCACCGGGGGCTGACCGAGATCCTGCTCAAGCACCGGCGCATGATCGGCAATCCCCGCTACGGGCGCGTCGGGCTGCTGGCGCTGCCGTTCTACGTCCTGTTCGAACTGCTCGCGCCGGTGGTCGAGGTGCTCGGTCTCGTCCTGGTGCCGCTCAGCGTGGCCTTCGGGGCGGTCGACCCGTCGTTCCTGTGGCGCTTCCTGCTGCTGACGTACGCCTACGCCGTGCTGGTCAGTCTGGTCGCGGTGGCCGCGGAGGAGTACGCCTTCCACCGCTTCGCGGGCTGGCGGGACATCGGCCAGCTGCTCGTCGCGGCCGTCGCCGAGAACCTGGGCTACCGCCAGTTCCTCGCGGTCGCCCAGCTGCGGGGGATCTGGGACGCGCTGCGCGGTACGCGTCAGGTCTGGGGCGCCATGCCGCGGCAGGGGTTCGCCTCGGCGCCCGCACGGAAGGAGGACGCGCGGTGACACGGTCCGGCGACAACGACGGGGTTCCGCGATCGGAGCGGCCGGTGACCGTGGCCCGCCGGCTGGGCGGAGCCTTCGGTCTGGTGATCTTTCTGCTGGTGGTGGTCGGTGCCGGTTCGCTGTTCACGGCCTGGTACCAGGACCGTACGGTCGTCGACCTCACCCAGCACGTCGGGCCGCTGCAGAACGCCAACGTCCAGCTGCGCACCACCCTGGGCGACACCCAGCGCTCCCTGCGCAACTACCTCCTGGTGGGGAATCCCGCCGAACTCCGGTCGTACCGGCAGCAACGGGCAGCCCTGCCGGGGCAGTTCCGGGAGGCCCGGCGGTACGACGTGCCGGACACCGAGCACCTTCTCGACCTGCAGGAGCAGCAGGCCGACCGGTATCTGCGGCAGGCCGCGCCGGGTGAGCGGCTGCGGCCGGGCAGTCCGCAGGCCCTGGACCTGGCGGGCCGGCTGGGCACGTCGTTCTGGGTCTTCCGGAGGACGAACGGCGATCTCGACGACCGGCTGCTGGACGAGCTCGCCGTGCTGCGGAACCGCACGCGGAGCACCGTCCGGGTCACCGCCGCCGCCACCGGGGGCCTTGTCGCCGCGACGGTGGTCCTCGCGCTGGTCGCGGCGGTGCGCACCACACGCTGGCTCACCCATCCCCTGGAGCGGGTGCGGGCGACGCTGGCCCGGCTCACGGCGGGGCAGCACGACGCCCGCGCGCCGGTGTCGCGGCCCGCCGAGATCCGGGATCTGGCGCACTCGGTGAACGCGCTGGCCGACGAGGGCGACCGGCTGCGCGGTCTGGAGGCGGAGCGGGCGCGGCTGGCCGGTGTGGCGCGGGACGCCGGGCGGCGTGTCCGTTCCCATCTCGAGGCCGGGGCCGTGCTCCGCGAGGGGGTCAGCGCCCTCGGCCCGGGCATGCGGGCCGAGCACGTGCTGCTGCTCCTCGCCGAGAACGACACCGAGGACGTTCCGGTGGTCCAGGGATGGAGCGCCGAGCACGGTTTCGTGCCGGAGGAGGAAGTGCGCCGGCTGCCTCGCGTCCCGCACGACGCCATCCCGCCGTCCACCGGCAGCGGCGCGACGTTCCGGATCGACGACGTCCGGCCCTACCTCGCCGAGCAGCGGCCGGTGCCGGGCGCTCCGGGCATCTACGGGACGGACGGCTTCCCCGCCGAGGTCCGCGGTGCCATGGCCGAGCTCGGTGCCCGTTCCGTCGCCGTGTCGCCGTTCCGTTCCGGCTCGGATGTGACGGGGTGTCTGATCCTGCTGCGCAGCGGTCCGGACGCCGGCTGGGACGATGTCGAGATCGACACCCTGGAGTCGGTGGCGACCGACCTGGGCCGGGCCCTGCAGCACGCCCGGCTGTACGCCCAGGAGGGCCGCCTCGTGGAGGAGCTGCGCGCGCTGGACAAGGCCAAGTCCGACTTCCTGTCGACCGTCTCCCATGAGCTCCGCACTCCGCTGACCAGCATCGCCGGGTATGTGGAGCTGTTGCTGGACGAGGACACCGGAGAGCTGGCCGAGCCGCAGCGCCGCGCGCTGGACGTGGTGGAGCGCAACACCGTCCGGCTGCGGACGATGATCGAGGACCTGCTGACCCTCTCCCGCATCGAGGCGGGCACCTACCGGGGGATCAAGCAGGTGGTGGATGTGTGCGGCATCGTGGAGGCCGTCACCGACGCGATGCGCCCCCAGGCGCAGGACAAGGACGTCGAGTTGCGGTCCGCGTGTGCGCTGGAGCCGCTGACCGCGAATGCCGACCCGGACCAGCTGGACCGCATGCTGATGAATCTGATGTCCAACGCGGTGAAGTTCACGCCGCGCGGCGGCACGGTGACGGTCCGGGCGGTCCGGACGGGGCCGGACGTGGACCTGATCGTCCAGGACACGGGCATCGGGATCCCGGAGTCGGAGCAGAAGCACCTGTTCACCCGGTTCTTCCGGGCGTCCAACGCGTCGGGGCTCGCGGTCCCGGGGACCGGGCTGGGTCTGACCATCGTGCGGACCATCGTCGTCAACCACGGGGGCGACCTCAGCATCGACTCGCGGGAGGGCGAGGGCACCACGGTCACCGTGCGGCTGCCGCTCGCCGCGGAGGAGCACGAGCGGGAGGCGGCCGTGCAGGAACGCTGACCGGGCCGGGCCGGCGAGGGGAAGGCGGTGGCCGGGCCGTGGCCCGTTCCGCCGTGCCCGTCCGGCCGTTTCCGACGACGCGTCAGGGCAAGCGAACAGGCACCGGCTCCACGGCGGCCGTTCGGCGGTCCGTTCCGGGCGCTCAGTACAAGGTGTCGAGCCGGTCGACGACGGCCCGCAGTTCGCGAGCCCGCCGCCGATACATGCCGAGGATCACGGATTCCAGGAACTCGCGTGCCTCGTAAGGGTTTCCGCAGCACTCCCAGATGCCGCAGGCGCCGTCCTCGTGCGGGGTCCAGAGCCGGTGGTACGGGCGCCGCACGAATGCGCCCCACATCGCGAGTGCGTCGGCGGTGACGCCGGCCCAGAGGTGGTTCCTGCTGTGCTCGACCCTGGCGACCTCGGCGAGCGCCGCCGAGGAGAGGCCGGCGATGACGGGCCGCCGGGTGAGCGGGGTCCGTGGGCGCTGTCGGGCGCGCACCTGCCCCGGCCGGTTACGCGGCATCAGCCTTTCGGTGGGTGTTCATGGCGCGATCCTCGCAGTGGGTCCCGCGTCATGTCACCTCATATACCGGCCCGTTGGTGCGCTGGGCGGCTGCCCGGCCGGGCCGGAGCCGATGCCGGATTCCCTGCTCCGGATTCACGGTAGGAGGCGGCACGGCGGGCCCGTCATGGCGGCAGCGGCAGCGCTGTGCACAACGTCCGGAGGACAGGGACGGGGCCGCGGCGCTGTCCGCAGGAGGGGCCGCGGCGTGGCGTCCGCATTCTTAGCGGGATGTTAGATCTGGCGGCCGAACCTTGTTCCGGCACGGTGGCGCGCGCATGCTCTGGGCACATCATCACCCCGTCGACCAGGGGTCTTCTCATCGGGAGCCGCCATGTCACCGTCCGCCAACGTGCACAGAACACCGCCCGGCGGCGAGCGCGCGAAGCGACGACTCGCCCTGATCGGCGGGTCGCTCGGCAACCTCGTCGAGTGGTACGACTGGTTCGTCTACGCTACCTTCGCGATCTACTTCGCCGACTCGTTCTTCCCCGGTGACAACCCCACCACCCAACTCATGAACACCGCGGGGATCTTCGCGGTCGGCTTCCTGATGCGGCCGGTCGGAGGCTGGATCCTCGGACGTGCCGCGGACCGCCACGGCCGGAAGAGCGCGCTCACCCTCACGGTCGCCATGATGTCGGCGGCCGCCCTGCTCATCGCCGTCGCCCCCACCTACGACCAGGCCGGCTACTTCGGCGCGCTGGTCCTGCTGGTGGCGCGGCTGCTGCAGGGCATGAGCATCGGCGGCGAGTACGCCGCGAGCGCCACCTACCTGACCGAGGCGTCGGGCCGCGGCCGCCGGGGGCTGGGCTCGTCCATGCAGTACGTGTCGATGACCACCGGCCAGCTGCTCGGCCTGGGCATCCTGATCACCATGCAGCACACCCTCAGCAAGGACCAGCTGGAGGGCTGGGGCTGGCGGATCCCGTTCGTGCTGGGGGCGCTCTTCGCCGTGGTGGTCTTCTGGCTGCGGCGCCGGCTGCAGGAGACCGAGGCGTTCACCGAGGCGTCCGGCGACGGGGGCGACGCCCGCGACCGCGGCACGCTGAAGGTCCTGTGGCAGCACCGCCGCCAGGCGTTCCTGGTCATGGCGCTCACTCTGGGTGGCACGGTGGCCTACTACACGTACACCACCTACCTCACCAAGTACCTGATCGGCAGCGCGGGCATGGAGAAGTCCACCGCGACGCTGGTGAGCTTCACCTCGCTGACGGTCTTCGCCGTGCTCCAGCCCTTCGCGGGAGCGCTGTCGGACCGGATCGGCCGCCGCCCGCTGCTGATCACCTTCGCCGTCGGCTGCACCGTCGGCACCTACCCGCTCATGACCGCGCTGCGGTCGGCGTCGTCGTACTGGTCGGCGCTGGGGCTGTCGCTGATCGCCCTGGTGATCGTCACCGGCTACACGTCCATCAACGCCGCCGTGAAGGCCGAACTGTTCCCCACCGGCGTGCGCGCCCTGGGCGTGGCGCTGCCCTACTCGATCGCCAACGCGCTCTTCGGCGGCACGGCGGAGTACGTGGCGCTGTGGTTCAAGGACGCGGGCATGGAGACGATGTTCTTCTGGTACGTCTCCGGGTGCGCGCTGGTCTCCCTGGTCACCTATGTGCTGATGCCGGAGACCCGCCACGCCACGCTCAGCCGGTCCGAGGCCTCCTCCGTCCCGGCGGAGTCGACCGGGCCGGCCGACCGGCCGGGCCCGCCGGTGGAGGCCAAGGTCTGACCCTCCCCACAGCCGCGACCGGCAGGCCGGGGAGCACGGTGCCGTCCGTGCCCCGGCCTGCCGGTCGCCTCTTCCGCAAAACCGGCGGATGGGATATGCCAGAAGGCACACTGTCCCAGGTCACAGAGGTAAGCCCGGATGCACGCACTGCTGGTCGAGGACGACGACCGCATGGCCCACGCCCTCGGCACGGCCCTCGCTCAGCGCGGCCACTCCGTCCGCAGGGTCGGCCGTGCCTCGGACGCGCTCCAGCACGCGCACGAGGCCGAGTTCGTGCTGCTCGATCTGGGGCTGCCGGACCTGGACGGGCTCGAACTGCTGCGGCGGATGCGCACCGTCTGCGACGCTCCCGTCATCGTGGTCACCGCGCGGTGCGAGGAGCGCGACATCGTGCAGGGGCTCCGCGCCGGCGCGGACGACTACGTGGTGAAGCCCTTCCGGACGGCCGAGCTGATGGCCCGCATCGACGCCGTGCGCCGCCGCACGGACCTCCCCGCGGGCGGCGGTGCACAGAGCCCGGGACGGGTCCGCACGGGGGACGTCGAGATCGATCCGGCGGCCCGTACCGTCACGGTCGCGGGGGCGGAGGTGCGGCTGACCCGCCGGGAGTACGACGTGCTGGCCTTCCTGGCCGCCCGGCCGGGCGAGGTGCACTCCCGGGAGGAGATCCTGGACCGCATCTGGGGTGACGTGTTCCTGACCGCCTCGCGCTCCCTGGACGTGCACGTGGCGGGGATCCGCGCCAAGACGGGCCGGTCGGAGCTGATCCGCACGGTCCGCGGGTTCGGCTACCAGCTCGGCTCCGTGGGCCCGGACGGCGGCCCGTGAGGCGCCGGCTGCTCGCCGTGCTGATCGTGCTCATGGGAGCAGCGGTGCTGCTGCTGTCCGTGCCCCTGGCCGACACCCTCGCGCGGAGCCGGACCGAGCATCTGCTGCTCCAGCGGCGGGCGGACGCGGCACGGTTCGCCGATCTCGCCGACCGGGTGCGCACCCGGGCCGACCGGGCCGAGCTGTCCGCCGAGATCGACCGGTACGCCGAGCTGTACGGGGCCGGGGTGCTGGTCGTGGACTCGGCGGGCGACCCGCTGGCCCGGGCCGGGGCGGGCACCGCGGCGGCCCTCGCCGCCTCGGCGGTGGACGTCCGGCGGCAGGCCCTGACCGGCCGCCCCACGGCTGAGCTGCCCACGATCCGGCCCTGGGGGCCGTCCACCGTGGTGCTGGCCGAGCCGGTGGGCCACGACGAACGGGTGAGCGGCGCCGTGGTGCTGGCCGTCCCCACCGACGCCGCGCGCCGGGACGTGACCGTCCGCTCCGCGCTCATCGGGGTGGGCGCGATCGCCGCGTTCACCACGGCGGCCCTGGTCGCGGCGGGCATCACCCGGTGGCTGCTGCGCCCGGTGCGCGATCTGGACCGGGCCGTGGAGGGGCTGGCCGCCGGCAGTCTGCAGGCGCGGGCCGCCTCCCACACCGGGCCGCCGGAACTGCGCCGGCTGCGGGAGCACTTCAACAGCATGGCGGAAGCGGTGGCCGAGTCCATCGGCCGGCAGCGGGACTTCGTCGCCGACGCCTCCCACCAGCTGCGCAACCCCCTGGCCACCCTGGTGCTCCAGCTGGAGAACATCGAACCGCACCTGCGGCCCGGGCCGGGCCCGGCCGAGTTCTCCCGCGCCCTCGACGAGGCGGAGCGGCTGGGGGATCTGCTGGACGGACTGCTCGCGCTGGCCCGGGTGGAGTCCGGCACCGCCGAACTCGCCGACCAGGACCTGTCGTCGGCGGTGCGGGAGCGCGTGACCGCGTGGGGCCCGGTGTTCCGCACGTCCGGCATCGACCTGGCGGCCGACGTCGGCGACGGTCTGCGGGGGCGGACCCTGCCCGACGCGGTGGGCCGGGTCCTGGACGCGCTGCTGGACAACGCCGCCAAGTTCGTCCCGTCCGGCGGCCGCGTCGAGGTGGCGGCCGCGCTCCGGGACGGCCGGGTCGTCGTACGGGTCGCCGACGACGGCCCCGGGGTGTCCGAGGAGCAACTGCCCACCCTGCTGCGGCGTTTCGTCCGGGGCGCCCAGCACCAGAACACGCCCGGCAGCGGGCTGGGGCTGGCCATCGCCGACGAGATCGCGACGCTCAGCGGCGGGCAGCTCTCCGTCGGCCACAACACGCCGCGGGGTCTCGCCGTGGAGCTGTCGCTGCCGGCGGGCGCGCCGGGGTGAGCGCCGCGTTCCGGCCGCCGGGGCGCTCCGCCGGTCAGCCGTAGGCGGCCCGGTAGTGGGCGACCGCGCCCGGGTGGAGCGGCACGTCTCCGGTGGAGACGGCGAAGCGGGGCTCCAGCCGGGCGCCCGCCGTCACCTCGCGCAGCAGATCGCGCCGCCGGTCGAAGACCAGCCGGAGCAGGTCCCGCGCGGCGCGCTCGGGCACATCGGCCCGGGCCAGCAGGTAGTTGCCGACGCCGATGGTGCCCACGGGCGCCCGCATCCCGTACGCCCCGGCCGGGAGGGTGACGGCCGAGTACACGGCGCCGTGGCGCTCGCGCAGCGGGCGGACGAAGCCGTCCAGCGGCAGGAAGCGCAGCGGAAGGGTGCGGGCGAGCTCCGACAGCGCGGGCGTCGGCACGCCGCCGGACCAGATCAGCGCGTCGACCGTGCCCTCGCGCAGCGCCCGCACGGACTCGGCGAGGCCGAGCGGACGCGTCCGCACCGACCGGTCCCCGGTCAGCCCGGTCATCCGCAGCAGCCGCCGCGCCAGCACCTGGACGCCGGAGCCCGGCGCCCCGGCGGCGACCGGCCGCCCGGCGAGGTCCTGGACGGTGCGGACCGGGCCGCGGGCGGGGACGACGAGGTGCGTGTAGTTCACGTACACCCGGGCCAGCGCCCGGACCGGGACCGGGCGCGAGAAATCCGCCTCACCGTGCACCGCGTCGGCGGCCACATCCGCCATGGCCAGCGCCAGCTCCACCGAGCCCTGGTCCAGCCGGCGCAGGTTGTCGACGCTCGCCGCGGTGCCCACGGGGACGACCTCCAGCCGCTGCCCGCTCGCGGAGAGCGCTTCGGCCAGCGCCTGCCCGAAGGCGTGGTACGGCCCGCCCTTCGGCCCGGTGGCCATCCGCAGCCGCCGTACCGGTCCGGACTCCGACGAGCACCCGGCCAGGACGGCGGCGAGGCCGCCGACGCCGGCCCCCAGCACGCTGCGGCGGCCGGGCTCGCCACGCGGCCCGGCGCCGGCCGGCCGCGCGGCCCCTGCCCGAGCCGGGGCGGCGGGCTCCGGGGTCCGGTCGGCCGCGCGGCTCCCGGGAGCGGGCCCGTCTGCGCTGGTCACGGCGGGAGTGTAACCGCGGGTCCCGGGCCGGGGCCATGAGCGGGAACGGGGCTCACTCGCCACTGTCGGTGGTCGGCAGGGCCCGGTGGGCCCCGCCGCGACGGGCGGTCACGGGGCATGCGCGGCCTGCCCGGCGCGCGGCGTGCTCGGCGCACCAACGTGTCCGGCGCGCGGCGTGCCCGGGGAACGGGAGGTCAGGCCGGGGTGTCCTCCCGGGCTCCGGGGTCGTGGTTCCTCGCCGCCCAGGCGGCGATCTGGGCGCGCGAGGTGAAGCCGAGCTTGGTGAGGATGTGCTCGACGTGGCCCTCGGCGGTGCGCCGGGAGATCGTCAGCTCGGCGGCGATCTCCTTGTTGGTCATGCCCTCCGCGACCAGCCCCGCGACCTCGCGCTCCCGGCGGGTCAGCGGCGCCGACGCCTCGCTCGCGGGCGGCGGAGCGGGGGCCGGGGACTCCTCCACGGCGTAGGAGACGGACTGTTCCAGGGTGAGCCGTGCGCCGGCCCGGACGGCTGCGGTGTACGCGGTGTCGCCCAGCTCGGCGCGCAGGGCCGTCTCGCACTCCTGGTGGCCGGCCTGCAGATGGCCGAGCCCGGTGAGCGCGGACCCGGCGACCCGCCAGGTCGCGTCGGCCGCGCCCAGCAGCGTCGCGGCCCGTTCGCTCCGGCCCGCCGCGGCCGCGCACCAGCCCAGGACCTCCAGGCACTGGGCCACGCCCCACTGGTCGTGGGAGAGCGGTTTGTCCCGCAGCGCGTGCCGGACCAGGGTCCCGGCCCGCTGGTGCCCACCGCGCCGGTAGTGGTCCAGTCCCAGGACCCACAGCGCATGGGTGCGCGACCACTGCGCCTCGTGGGCCTCGCACAGTGCCAGGCACTCCTCGGCGTGGGCGGTGCCGGCGGGGTCGTCGGTGTTGGCGCAGACGGTGGTGAGCATGAAGCAGGTGACCGCGGCGTTGCCGGCGTCGTCGGCCGCCCGGTGCCGTTCGAGGGCGTCCTCCAGCAGCCGTTCGGCGCGGGGGAAGTCGCCCCGGAAGAGGGCCACCAGGCCGTCGAGGTTCACCGTGGCGCGGACCAGGTCCGGGTCCTCGCCCAGGGGGGCGCCGAGGGCGCGGCACTCCGCCACCCGGGCGTCGGCAGCGTCGATGTCTCCCTGCAGGACGGCCAGCAGCCCGTCGACGAAGAGTGCCTTGGCGCGCTCCGGGCCCGGCTCGGGGCCGGCGGCGAGGGCCCGCTCCAGCCACTGGCGGCCCTCGTGGAAGGACCCGAAGCCGAGCCGGTGGATCCACAGGGAGGCGGCGAGGCCGAGCGCCGCCCGGGCTCCGCCGGGTTCGCCGAGGCTGAACTCCAGGGCGGCCCGGAAGTTGGGGTGTTCGGCCCGCAGCCGGGTGAACCAGGCGAGCTGGCCGGGGCCGAACCAGGTGGCCTCGGCCTCCTCGGCGATCGCCCGGTAGTGGTCGCGGTGCCGTTCGCGCAGGGTGTGCTCCTCGCCGGACGCGGCCAGCCGCTCGCGCCCGTACCGGCGCAGGGTGTCCGGCAGCCAGTACCGCATCCGGGCGCCGCGTTCCTCGTGGGCGAGGACGGACTTGTCCACCAGGCCGACGACGAGGTCGAGGACGGCGTCCCGGGCGATGCCGTCCCCGGCACAGACCTGTTCGGCCGCCCACAGGTCGAAGGCGTCCGGGAACACCGACAGCCGCGCCCACATGAGGCGTTCCTCGTCCGTGCACAGGTCGTGGCTCCAGTCGATCGCCGCGCGCAGCGTCCGCTGACGCGGCAGTGCGGCGCGGGACCCGGTGGTGAGCAGGGTGAACCGGTCGTCGAGGCGCAGCAGGATCTCGGACGGGGACAGGGCGCGCAGCCGGGCGGCCGCCAACTCGATGGCCAGGGGCACCCCGTCGAGCCGGTGGCAGATCTCGTGGATCACCGCGGCGTTCTCGGCGGTGAGGAGGAAGTCGGGGCGCATCGCGGTCGCCCGGTCGGCGAACAGCGCCACCGCGTCGCAGAGTCCGGGGGACAGCGCGTCCTCGGAGAGCACCATCGACGGCACCGGGTACACGTGCTCCCCGGACACCCCCAGCGCCTGCCGGCTCGTCGCCAGCACCTGGAGCTCCGGGGCGGCTTTCAGCAGAGTGGCTGTCAGGGCGGCGCCGGCGTCGAGCACATGCTCGCAGTTGTCCAGCACCAGCAGCATCCGTTCACCGGCCACGTGTTCCACGAGCCGGGTCAGGGGGTCGCCGCCGGCTTCGTTGCCGAGCCGCAGGTGGGACGCGACGGTCTGGGCCAGCCGGCTGCCGTCGTCCAGTGCGGCCAGTTCCACCAGCCACACCCCGCCGGGGAAGGAACGCTGTGCGTCGGCGGCGACCCGCAGCGCCAGCCGGGTCTTTCCGATCCCGCCCGGCCCGGTCAGGGTCACCAGCCGCCCGCGCGACAGCAGCGCTCTGGCCTGGGACAGCTCGTGCCGACGCCCGATGAAATGCGTCATCTCTGCCGGCAGCGTGCCGGCTCCCCGGACATGGCCGCCCATGCCCACACCGTAGACGCCTGCCCGGAGCCGGGCAATCCGCTCCTCCGGGCGCCTGGGGGCGGGGCCAAATATCACGGAGTCTCCGTGATTCCCGCCGCCCGCCGGCTCGGCAGTCTGGTTCCTCGTAAGGAGGGCCTCCTCTCCTGGCCCGCCGCCGTGCTCCCCCGGCACGGCGGCGGGCACCCCGGCATCCCGCGAGCGGGCCGTCGAGGGCCGGGAGAGCGGGGCGCCGTTCGGAGACATGAGGAGTCGATGTCCGTGTCGGATGTGGTGCTGGTGCATGGGTTGTGGTCCGACGGGTCCGGCTGGAGCGAGGTCATTCCGTTCCTGCACGACGCCGGTCACCGGGTGACCGCGGTGCAGTTGCCCCTGACCTCTCTGGAGGACGACGTGGCCGCCACCCGGCGGGTGCTCGACGGCCTGCCGGGGCCCGTGGTCCTGGTGGGCTGGTCCTACGGCGGAACAGTGATCAGCAATGCGGTGGTGGACGCGGCGAACGTCTCGGCCCTGGTGTATGTGGCGGCGTTCGCCCCGGAGAAGGGCGAGAGCGGCTTCCAGATCCTGCAGGGGTTCGGGGCGACGGTGGGCGAGGTGGTCCGGCCGTACGACGACGGGCTGTCCGAGGTGGACCGGAGCCGCTTCCGGGAGGTGTTCGCCGCCGATGTGCCGGCGGTGCGCGCGAACGTGCTGGCCGCGGTCCAGAAGCCGTCCGCCCTGAGCTGCCTGGAGTCCCCGTCGGGTGAGCCGGCGTGGCGCGCGATCCGCTCCTGGTACCTGGTCGCGGAGGAGGACCGGGCCCTGCCGCCGGCGGCCCAGCGCTTCATGGCCGCACGCATGGGGGCGGCCGTCGCGTCGGTGCCGTCCAGTCACGCCGCGCCGCTGTCCCGCCCCGGGAACGTCGCCGAGCTCATCATTCGTGCCGCGGTCGGCACGGCCTGAGAGGAACAGTCACATGGTGCACGAATCAACCGCCGCCCCGTACCGGCACGTTCGGCAGCGCGGCGACGACGGACTGCTGCGGTTCTCCCTGAAGCTGGACGGCACGGTGTCCGGTCTCGTCGCGGCGCTCAGCCTGCTGGGCGCGGGGATGCTGGACCCGCTGCTCGGACTGCCCACGTGGCTGCACTGGGCCCAGGGCGCGTTCCTGGCGGTCTACGCCGCCGGGCTCTGGTACGCGGGCACCCGCCCGGACGTGATCCGGCCGGTCGCCGTCAGCGCCGTCCTCCTCAACATCGTGTGGGCGGTGGGCTGTGCGGCGATCATCGCGGCCGGACCGGCGTGGTTCCCCGTCACCCTGCTCGGCAACGCCTATGTCGGCTTCATCGGCATCGCCGTGGTGGTGTTCGGGGCGATGCAGTACGTGGGGCTGAAGCGGGCCGGATAGCGCGACGCGTCCCGACGGGCGGTGGTGCCACGGATGTTGACGCGTTCGTTGCCGGGCGGGGCAGCATCCGTGGCCCCGCCCGGTGCCGGACGGGGCAGGCCTGTGGTCCCCCGCTCGGCCTTCTGGCGGGCCGGCGCCTGTGGCGCCGGCCCGCCGGCGGCTCCCGGCTCCCGCGCTGTGCTCAGCGGGCGAACTTCTCGACGGCGGCCGGCGTGACAGGGGTGAAGAAGTTGACGAGGTTGCCGTCGGGGTCGCGGAACAGGAGCGCGCGGTTTCCCCAGGGCATCGTGGTGGGTTCGTTGACGAAGTCCTCCACGAAGCCGCTCAGGTTCTTGTACACGCTGTCGACGTCGTCGACGAGGAATTCGAGGATGACACTTCGGTTGTCGGCCGCGCGGGCGGAACCGGGCGCGAACAGAGGGACCGTGCGGGTGCTGCCGATCGCGAGGGTGGCCGAGGTGGTCCTGAGCTCGGCGAAGTCCTGGTTGGCCCAGGTGGCGGACACCTCGGTGGCGCGCTCGTAGAAGTCGACGAGGCGGGCGACGTCGCCGGTGATGATGCGGATGGAGACGAAGTTCATGGGTTTTCCCCTCTGGCCGGCCGGTGCTGGTGACCGCACGCTACGACCTATACCGGGCGGAACCCGCCCGGTATGTGCGGGAGACTTCCGGGTATGCCCCGCCCCCTCGCTCGCGTCCTCACCCTGCTGGAGCTTCTGCAGTCGGGAGGCATCCGGACCGTGTCCGAACTCGCCGATCGGTTGAACGTCGACGAGCGCACGGTACGGCGCTACGCACAGCAACTCGTCGACCTCGACGTGCCCGTCGAGTCGGTGCGCGGCCGCTACGGTGGCTACCGGCTCGCCCCCGGCTACCGCATGCCTCCGCTCATGCTGAGCGACGACGAAGCGCTCGCTGTGCTGCTCGGCCTGGTCGCGGGTCGGCGATCGGGCCCGACGGCGACCGCGGATACGGCGCGTGAGACGGCGGCGGCCAAGATCCGGCGCGTGCTGCCCGAGCGTCTGCGCCGCAGGCTCGACGCCGTGCTCGGCTCGCTCGCCTTCACGGATCCGCCCGGCCGGACAGCAGCGGCCCCGGAACCTGCGGTCCTCCTCCCGATGGCCGACGCGGTGCACCATCACCGGCCGGTCTCGATGCGGTACACCGCCGGCGACGGCCGACGCAGCGAGCGCACCCTGCACCCGTACGGGGTCGTCGCCCACGCGGGCAGGTGGTACGTCACGGCTGCGGATCTCTCGGCAGGTGAGGACCGGACCTTCCGACTCGACCGCATCACCGGTGTGAGGATCCTGCCCGGCTCGTTCGAACCACCCGTCGGGATCGATCCGGCCGAGCGCGTCCTGACAGGGCTCGCCACGGTTCCGTACCGGCATGAGGTGACCCTGCGCATCCGGGGAACGGCCGAGCAGATCCACACCCGGCTGCCCCCCGGCGTCGCGATCGTGACGGAACTGCCGCCCCCGCGCAGCACAGACCCGGGGGCCGAGGGCTGGCGCCGTGTCGAACTGCGGGTGGAGCGGCTCGACTGGCTGCCTGCCGTACTCGCCTCGCTGGACCGCCCCTTCGTCATCGACGGCCCGGACGAGCTCCACGGCCTCGTCGAGGCCTTTGCCGAACGGCTCGCGACCTTCGCCCGGCGAAGCCCACCTCATCCGTAGGAGGCCGTCGACGTGCTCCCCGGCCTGAAGTCCCGTCACAGGTTCCGGGTCACGGCCCCTCGGTGTCGGGCCCGTCGCCGAGCGGGGACGCCGCGTCGAGCGGGGACGCCGCGTCGAGCGGGGACGCCGCGTCGAGCAGCGGCGCCAACTCGCGTCGGCCGCTGATGCCGAGCTTGCGGAAACCGCTGGTCAGGTGGTTCTCGACGGTCCGTCGGGTGATGAACAGGATCTCGGCGATCTCCCGGTTGGTGAGCCCGCGGGCGGCGAGCAGCGCGACACGGCGTTCGCTGCCGGTCAGCGCCTGCACCCCGGCCTCATGCGTCCTGCGGGGCCGGGCGCCGAAGGTCCGCAGCCGCTCGCGGGCCAGGGCGGCGAGGCCGACGGCCCCGCACTGCCGGGCGAGGACCAGTCCGCGCAGCGCCAGTTCGCGGGCCAGCCGGGCGTGCCCGGCCTCGCAGCGCAACGTGGCGTACTCGACCAGCGACCGCGCCAGTTCGAGGGTGGCTCCGGCTTCCTCGAGCAGCCCGACGGAGTCCGCCAGGGGCTTCAGGCCCTGACGGCCGCCGGCGGTCACACCGACGGCGCGCAGGCTGACGCCGAGGGTGCGAGGGGTGCCCCAGTCCTGGGCCTGCTCGTGTTCCTGGTGCGCCAGGCGCGCGGCCTGCCCGGGGCTGCCCAGGGCGAGGTGGGTGACGGCGGCGAGCGACCGCCACGCCAGGACGGCCGGGTTGTCGCGCTGCCAGGCGATCTGGCGGCGGCCGCACTCCAGCAGGTCCTCCAGGGCCCCGGGGAGGTCGCCGTGCGCCAGGCGCAGCCGCGCCCGTGCCTCCAGCAGGTGTGCCCACTGCCAGGAGGCGCCGTACCGCTCGGGACCGGCGCCGAGCAGCAGCGCCTCGGCCTCCTCCCGTTGTCCCGTCTCCACCAGTGCGCGCAGCACCCCGGCGACCGCCAGGGGCACCATGGCGTTGCCGCGGACGGCCGAGGTCAGGTCGAGCCAGTGGCGTCCCGCGTCGAGGGCGGGCTGGAGGCGGCCGGTCCGGTGGGCCACCTCGCAGCGGCCCATCGCCAGCAGCGTCCGCGCCGGAGCGCAGTCGTGCCACTGGGTCCGTTCCGCCAGGCGGTCGAGGAAGTCCGTCGTCTCCGCCGGCCGGTCGCACCAGACGAGGGCGAGGACGGCCAGTCCGGTCGCGGCGGCGAACGTGTGGTCCCGGGGCGGCGACGGGTCCAGCGCGTCACGGGCGTCCTCGGCCACGGCCGCCGCGTCGGCGGGGCGGCCGACCGCCAGTGCCGCGCGGACCGCCCGGACCGCCCGTCGGTGGCCGGGGCCGTGGTCCGCGTCGGCCGTCAGCCCGGCCAGCCTGTCGGTCATCCATGGCCGCTTCTCCAGGTCGTCCAGTTCGATGAGCACACGCTGCAGGCGCAGGCCGAACGAGGCGTCGTCGCACGAGGGACCGGTGGTGGCCAGCAGCCGGGCCTCGCGTTCGAGGAGCTCCCCCGCCTGGCAGCCGCGCTGCCCCCGCGCCAGGGCGTCGGCCAGTACGGGCACCACGTCCAGCCGGGCCACCGGGGTGGTGAGCTCGTCGAGCGCGGCACACAGGTGACGGACCGCCGCCGCCGGATGAGCCGGTGCCTCGGCGCGGCCCAGTTCGGCGAGGAGCACGCCCCGCCCCGCCGCGGGCAGTTCCTCCAGCGCGCGCCGCAGGTACGTGACGGCGGCCTCGGCGTCGCCGCGTGCCGCGGCCAGGCGCGCGGCGGCCCGGAGGGCGCCGGCCACCCACACCCTGCCGGCGGGCTCGGTCGCGAGCAGATGTCCGGCGACCTCCTCCAGAGGGCCGTCCTGATCGTGCAGGATCCGGGCGGCCCGGTAGTGCGGGCCGGAACCGTCGTGCGAAGCGGGCGTGTTGATGGGATCTCCGTGGGTGGTCGGGCTGCACGGGAGGGCCGGGTACGGCTGCGGTCCTCGCCGGTGCGCGAGGCGCCGGGGCCTCTCGGTGGCGCGCGGCACTGGCGGGCAGGGCCATGTGACCGATCATGTGCGCCGGCCCCGGATCCTGTGAGGGGAGAACCACCCGGAGGGATACCTGGGCGCGCGGTACCCACGGGGTTGCCCGATGGCCGGTGACCGTGCTGATGCCTGTCCGGGGGCGGAGCCGGTGCCGTGCGGATGTCCGTCCGGGGCCGGTGACCGACGGCCTCGTGTGCGGGAGTGGGGGCGCGTACTGGGGGCCTTGCTCCGGGGGCTACGTACCGACGGCCGGATCCACGTCGGCGGAGGACGTGCGGAGCGGGAAGCGGGTAGTGCGTACCCGGGTAGTGGTTCGGGTATGTTCCGGGCTCCGCCCGGCACGGGCGCTGTGCAGGGTGGAGGTGTTGTCCGTTCCCTGACGCCCTCACCTCCGGCAGACGACCATGAAGAACACCCACCCATCGCTCGCATGCGCTCCGGCGGCCGACGCGCGGCACCGCGGCCGGCCGTGCCGGGAGCAGGACGGCCCGCCCAGCAGCCCCGCGGGCGTGCCGCTCACCGACCACCACACGTCGTGTCGGCTCGCACACCGTCCGGAGGCGGTCCGGCACGCCCGCCAGATCGTCGGGTCCGTGCTGCGCCGCTGGCAGGTCGCCGAGGACGCGGCCGCCTCGGTCCTGCTGGTGGTGTCCGAGCTGGTGACCAACGCGGTCGAGCACGCACGGCCGCCGCTGGCCTTGAATGTGCTGCTCGAACACACGGGGCGGCGGGTGTGGGTCGGCATCACCGACGGCGGCCCGGCCGCGCAGCAGGGGGCCTGGGCGGCTTCCTGCGCCCAGGACGAGCACGGCCGCGGCCTGGCCATCGTCGACACCCTCGCCACCGCACACGGCACCCGCCGTCACCGGAAGGGCACCACCCACTGGGCGCGCGTACCCGCGGTGGACCGGCCCGCTTGACCGCCCTGGGGGTACCCGTCCGCCAGGGCACCGCCGAGAACGGGGTGCGCCACGCAGCCCTACCGGTGACTCCGCGCCTTCCGCGTGAGGGCCCGAGGGCCGATCGCCCCCTCCCCCGGAGCGCGGTTGCACCAGGCCCCGGTCCGCGGCGCGTCGCCGTGCGCCTCACCCGTAGCGGATCGGATCACGGGCCGGGGCTGAGGACGGACACCGCACTCTCACGGCCCGCCGGCGGTCCGCAGGTCCGCCAACCGCGCCAGATCGGCCCGGGCCGAACTCCGTTCTTCGGCGGTGAGCCGGACCTTCGCGGCCTCGGCGCAGGCGGTCGCCGCGGTCTCCTCGTCCCCCAGCCGCCCGGCGGCATCCGCCCGGAGGACCAGAAGTTGCAGCAGTTGCAGAGGAGTCGGCCGTTCGTCCTCCAGGCGCAGCACACGGTCGATGACCTTCGCCGCGCCTGCCGGGTCGCCCTTCGAGTCGGCGAGCAGGGACGCATGGTGCAGCGCCCGGGCGAACGTCTCCTGAGGGGCGGGCCGGTGGTGCTGGTCCTCGTCGGTCGGCTGTCCGATGCGGAGGCAGTTGCCCCCGGGATCGGTGATCAGGAACTGCCGCACGCCGTACGACATGTCCTTGAGCGGTCCGATGCGCGGGAGTCCCCGGGTGGGGATCCTCCCGTACGTGTCCTTGAGTCCGGCGCGGAACACCTGGTACAGCCCGTCGACATCGTCGGTCATGACGTAACAGGTGCTGACCGACGCGGCCGGGTCGTACTGCTTCAGCCCGAAGAACTGGAGCTCGATGCCGCCGCGCTGCACGACGGCGTAGGGATTGGGGCTCTTCTGCTGGAAGGTCACCTCGAACCCGAGAGCCGAGTAGAAGGTGAGAACGGGCTGGAGTGCCTGGCACGGCAGGATCGGAATCGTCTTCTCGCCCATGGCCACACCTTAGTGGTCGGCTCCGGAAGTCCTTCGGGGTTTCCGACGCTGCCGACGCGACGGCGGATTCCTCCTGGTGACCGGCGCACGGAGACCGTGAGGACTCGATCCTCGCCCTAGTGATAGGCACCGACAGCCGCGAGGTACAGCGCGCACGCGCCGCCGACCGCGCTGCCGCCGATCGCGACCGCGCCGGCCGGTGAGGCGCCGCCGCGCCAGGCGACGAAGGCGGCGACGGAGCCGATGTGCACGGCGACGGAGAACGCCAGCAGCAGGGCCAGCAGGTGAAGACCGGTCATGGGTCCTCCTCGGACGGGCCCCGAGCGGGGCCGACTGCGGCGAGACTGATCGTCCTGCGCCCCGTCCTGCAACAGTCCGCAACAGATTGGGCACTTGCTGTGCCCGGCGGCTGGTGGAAGGCCTACGCTCGCCGTGTCCGGCCGTGTCCGGTCCGGACAGCAGGACATCATCCGGGCACGCTGGGGGCGGCAGATGGGCAGAACGCCCGACATCTACGAGGACTTACGACGCGTCGGCACGCTGAAGCGCACCCGGTTGGGCGGCCGGCCGACCGACAGCGCACTGACCCGTCTGCTCACCGACGTCAAGAGCAGGAACACCGTGGGGTCATGGCTGCGCGGTGCGCACTGTCCGCAGTCGGAGAGCACGCTGCTGACCGTCATCGGGGAGATCCGCGAGGAGGCCCGCCGCCAGGGCGTCCTCGCCACGCAGGCGGATCCGGACGGGCCCTCGGAGGAGACGGTCGCCGAGTTGCTGGCCCTGGAGCGCTGGGAGGCCGGCTGGAAGGCCGAGCAGGACCGCCGGGCGGCGCCGGCCTCCCCGGACGCCGCTGTGCGGGGGCAGGCGCTCGCGGCCGTCGAGCGGGAGGAACGGCAGGCCCTCCGGGCCGCGTTGCCCGACCGGCCGCGCCCGCTGCGGTCGTGGGGCGCGCAGCGGCTGGGGGTGCACCGGGCGATCACCGGGCTCTCCGGCACGGACGCGGCTTCCGAGTTCGTGCTGCCGCACTATGTGCCCCGCCCCCACGATCTCCGCCTGCGCGAACGGCTGACGCGGGCCGTGGCGCACGGGGCGCCGCCGCTGCTGGTGGTGGTGCGCGGCGGATCCTGCACGGGCAAGACCCGGACCGCGTTCGAGGCGCTCCGGGCCGCGGTGCCGGAGGAGTTCGCGATGCTGTGTCCCGCCGACGGGGACGGGCTGCTGGCGGCGCTGGCCGCCGACGCCGTGGATCCGGGGACCGTGGTGTGGCTGGACGAGGCGCAGGACTACCTGACCGGTCCGGCCGGGGAGGCCGTCGCCGCCGGACTGCTGCGCCGGCTGGACGGTGACGGTCCGCTCATCGTGATCGCCACCCTGTGGCCGGACCGCTACCGGGACCTCACCACGGCCCCCCGGAAGGGGGACCTGAGCGACCCGCACCGGCACACCCGGATCCTGCTGGAGCAGGCGTACAACGCCCCTGTTCCCGACACGTTCGCCGACGGTCTGGACGCGGTCCGGGCGGCGGCCGGGCACGACCCGGCGCTGGCGGCGGCCCTGCGGGGCGGCAGCTCCGAGGTGACGCAGGAACTCACCGCCGCCGCGCAGCTGGTGGAGCACTACGAGAGTCCGTCCGGTACTCCTGGCGTCTACGGCAAGGCCCTGATCACGGTGGCTCTGGACGCGTCACGCCTGGGGGCGGCAGCCCCGCTGCCGTACGCCTTCCTGGAGGCCGCGGCCTTCGGCTATCTCACCGAGCGCCGGCGCGCCGCCGCCGTCACCTGCGAGGGCAGTCCCGACCACTGGTTCACCGGCGGTCTCGACTACGCCCGCACGGTGATCAGGGACGTGACCAGTGCACTGCAGGACGTGGCGCCCGCTTCCGGCATGGGCGCGATCCCCGGTGTGGTGCGGCCGGCCGACTACCTCCGGCAGCACGGCGAGCGCACCCGCGCCGCCGAGTGCCCGCCGGCCGGCTTCTGGGATGCCGCCGCGGACCATCTCACCGCCGGCAGCGATCTCCGTGCCCTCGCCGAGGCGGCGGAGCGGCGGGGCCGGTACCGGTGCGCGGCCGTGCTTCTGCACCGTGCCGCCGACGCCGGTGACCGTGACGCGATGGCGCAGCTGGCGCGTCTGCTGGAGAGGGCCGGCCGCCGGGACGAGGCGGTGCCGTGGTGGCGGTGTGCGGCCGACGCGGGGGACCCCCGGGCCATGGCGCTCGTCGGTGCCGTGGCCGCCCGGGAGGGCCGCGCCGACGAGGCACTGACCTGGTGGGAGGCCGCCACGGCCGCGGGCGACGGCGAGGCCCCGGTCCGGGCCGCCCACTTCCTGCGGGGCTCCGGCCGGGAGGAGGCCCGCGTCTGGTGGGAGAGGGCCGAGCAGGTGACCCACGGCTACACCTCCCGCGGGATCATGAACGTGCTGGTGCGCGAGGGACGCAGCGACGAAGCCCTCGCCTGGCTGCGGGACAGACACACGGGCGGCATCTCGGAAGTGTGCGGTCTGGCCGGGCTGTTGCAGGAGCAGGGCCGTACGGAGGAAGCAATCCGCGTGTGGCAGCGCCTCGTCGAGGACGACGACTGGGAGGCACCGGCCCGCGAGGCCTGGCTGCGCACGGCGGCGGAACTGCTGATCGACGCCGGGCGGGCGGACGAGGCGATCGGCTGGCTGCGCGGCCTCGCCGAACGGGGCGACACCATGGCCTTGCCGGAGACGGTCCGGCAGTGGGTCGCCCTGCGGCCCGCCGACGAGGCCGTGGAGTGGCTGAAGGCGTACGCGCTCAGCCACCGGGCCGTGAACGACACCACGGCTGTCGAGGTCGCCGAACTGCTGACGGCCGACGGGCGCGTGGAGGAGGCTCTCGCCTGGCTGAAGGAGCGGGCGGACGACGGTGACTGCGCCGCGCTGGACCGCGCCGTGAGCATGCTGCACGGCAGGGGACGCGGGGACGAGGCGCTCAGCTGGCTGGCGTCGCCGTCGGCCGGATCGGCGACACAACCGGGCGGCGCCCGTTCCCTGCGCCGGTTGGCCGGGCTGTTGCAGGCACAGGGCTACGCGGGCGTGGCCCTGCTGATGGTGCGCGACTGCATCGGCCTGCTCGGTGGGATGGCCGGTCTCCTCGGGTCGGGGCCGGCGGATTCGGACGCGGCCCTGCGCGATCTGCTGAGCGACTGGGACAAGGCCGCGGCATCGGGCGATGCGAATGCCATGGTTCATGCCGCGGTGCTCATCGATGTCGCCGACCGCTATGAGGACGTCCGGCGGTGTCTGACCGACCGCGGGGACAGCGGCCCGCGGGCCGTGCACTGCGGGGACGCCGAGGATGTGCGCCAGGTGGGCCAGTGGCTCCGCGAGCGGGCCGGCTCCGACGATCCGTCGACGGTGTTCCGCACCGCGGGTCTCGCCGCCGACGCCGGCTGGAGCGACGCAGCGCTCACCTGGTACGCCCGACTCGACGAGCAGGGCTATCGCCAGGCCTGGAACGAGATGACCGCCCTGCTGGACAGGACGGGCCGCACCGACGCGTTGGAGCGGGAGCTGCTGAAGGTCGTCGGTGAAGGGGGCTGGTATGCGCAAGACCAGCTGACGGAAGTGCTGGGGAGGACCCGGCGGACCGACGACGCGGTCGCGTATCTGCGCACGTGCCGTGGGGTCGATCACTCCGTCCTGATCGCGTGCCTGTACACGGCGGCGGGCCGTACCGACGACGCGCTCACCGCCTGGCAGCAGTACGCGGACCGCGGCGACGGCTACGGCTATGCCCTGAAGCAGGCCGTCGCCCTGCTGCGGGACGCGGGGCGGTCCGCCGACGCGCGCCGGCTGCTCCGTTACGGGTGGGAGGCGGACGGTACCCCGGCCGAGCCCTGGGAGGTCCGGCCTCCCCGCCGGGCCACCGCGCCGGAACCCGCGAGCCCGCACCGAGGTCTCCCGCGGGAACCCTGAACCGGCGGCCCGACAGCGCGGGATCCGGCGCGGAGAACCGGCCGGGCCGCCGCTCGGCCGCGGGCCCGGCCGGCGTTCGTCAGCGTTTCGGCCAGTGCCACAGCGGTTCGTCCAGGATGCTCTCGCGGCCCGCGACCTCGGTGCGGCCGAACTCCTTGACGAGTTCGATGTTCTGCAGCTCCACCCGGTGCCGTGCGGCCCCGGCGGTCAGTGCCGTCGCCAGCGGTCCGGCGTGGGTCACGACGACCGTCTGGGTGTCCCGGCTCGCCGTGAGGATCAGGTCGGCCAGGGGCTCGAGGAGGTCCGGGTGCAGGCTGGTCTCCGGCTCGTTGAGCACCATCAGGGCGGGCGGACGGGGCGTGAGCAGCGCCGCGGCCCACAGCAGGTAGCGCAGGGTGCCGTCGGAGAGCTCCGCGGCGCCCAGTGGTCGCAGCAGGCCGGGCTGGTGCAGCTGGAGGCCGAAGCGGCCGTCGCTCGGGGTGATCTCGATCCGGCTGCCCGGGAAGGCCGCGTCGACGGCCTCGGCCAGGGCCTCCTCGTCGCCGGTCTCCCGGATCGTCTGGAGTGCCGCCGGCAGGTCGGAGCCGTCGGCCGAGAGCACGGGGGTGCGGGTGCCGATGCGGGTGGAGCGGGCCGGTGCGTCGGCGTCGGTGCGCACATGGTCGTAGAAGCGCCAGGAGCGGATGTGCTCGCGCAGGGTGAGGAGGTCCGGCGCCAGCTGCGGATCGGCGAGCTCACTGAGCATCGAGTCGTGGGGGCGCAGCACACCGGTGCTGCGGTGCCAGCTTCCGTCGGCCGTACGGGTCTTCACCGCGGGCCCGGACCGGTCGGACAGGAGCGCGGCGGGGCGCAGCACCGGTCCGGCCCAGGTGGCCTCGCGTTTGATCTCCGGGTCGAGGTTGAACAGCGACGGCACCTTGGGGGTCCCGGCGGAGGGAATGGGGTGACCGAAGTCGACGGCGTAGCCGAACTCGTCCCCGGCGAAGCCCAGGCGGAGGCTGACGGGTTCGGTGCGGAGCGTGCCCGTCAGGGGTGCCTCGCCCGCGCGTACCGCCCGGCTGACGCTCTCGGGCCCCGCCCACAGGGTGGAGGGCAGGCCGCCCTCGCGGGCCAGGGCGGCGACGGCTCCGCCGCGTGCGGAGTCGGCCAGCAGGCGCAGGGAACGGTAGAGGCTGGACTTGCCGGTGCCGTTGGCGCCGGTCACCACGGTGAGCCGGCCGAGGGGGACGATCAGTTTGCGCAGCGAGCGGTAGTTCTCGACGGCCAGTGTCGTGATCATTCGTGCGGTACTTCCTCCGAGGTCGGAGTGGAGGGGCGCGGGGCAGCGGGCCGACCGGCCCGCTGCCCGGTTGCGCACCGGCGGCGGGCGGTGACCGGCCGGGGCTCCCCTCCATGGTGCGGCCGGCTGGTGTCTCGAGCCCTCAGACGCGAGCGGAGCCGTGGGGGTTGACCGGACGTCCGCGCCGCAGCGCCCGGAGGCCGACGCGGTGCCCGCCGGCGGGCCGAACCGAAGGGATCGGGCATGCCGGCCCTCCCTGGGAGGTGAGGGACACGTCGTCTCCTTCAATCGGCCCCGGACCCCGTGCGCCGACCAGGCCGTGAGCGCCTGCCCCGCCGCCGGGCGGCTCCCGCCCGGGACGCGACCTGCGGCGGCCCGGCCGCAGCGCCCGCGCAAGCGCCCGTCCGTTCGACGGCGGGCCGTCCGGCACGGAGAATGGGCAGGGCAGGTGCGCCTCGGCGGGCGCGGCATGCGGTGCCCGAGGGGCGGCGTGCGGCGGCCGGGGCGGCAGCGGCCTCGGCCAGGGGTGATCATGCCGACGTGGCGACTGCGGGACTTCCGCGACGACGATCTGGACCGTGCCATCCAGATCTGGGACCAGGACCGGCCGGCGGACGGCGCTGCTCCCGTCTTCCCGGTCTCCGAGGTCATGATCGCCGCCCGGTCGGGGGCGCCCGCCGTGGTCGCCGTGGTGGGCGACGACGTGGTGGGCATGGCCGTGGCCCAGGCCCACGGCGAGCGGGCCTGGATCACGCTGGTGGCGCTGGCCGGTATGTGGCGCAACCGCGGGATCGGCAGTTCCCTGATCGCCGAACTCGAGCGGCGGCTGCGGGCCCAGGGCGTGCGCCGGATCGGCGCGCTGCTGGAGCCGGGGGTCACCGGGACCTCGGCCCTGGAGAACTCCGGTTACCGGCCCCGGCCCGGACTCGTGCTCTACGAGAAGGTCGAGCATCTCGGCGCCAGCGACGCGGGGCTCCTCGCGGAGCTCGGCGGGCGGGTGCTGCTCCCCGGACTGTGGGACGCGCTCGCCGGCATGGAGCGGGAGAAGGAGGCCATCGAGCGGCGGATCGTGCTGCCGCTGGCGGAACCCGCGCTGGCCGACCGGTACGGGGTGCGGCCCCCGAAGGCGGTCATCCTCTTCGGTCCGCCGGGCACCGGGAAGACCAGTTTCGCGAAGGCCGTCGCCTCCCGGCTGGCGTGGCCGTTCGTGGAGCTCTTTCCCTCCCGGCTCGCCTCGGGCACCGCGGGAGGGCTCGCCGCCTCGCTCCGCGACGCGTTCGCCGACCTCGCCGAACTGGAGACCGTCCTGCTCTTCATCGACGAGGTGGAGGAGATCGCGGGCGTCCGGTCCGGCCTGGCCGTCGACCCCGGCCACGGGGTCACCAATGAGCTGCTGAAGCTGATCCCGGGATTCCGGGAGCACGACGACCGGCTGCTGATCTGCGCCACCAACTCGGTGCGCTCCCTGGATCCCGCGTTCCTGCGCCACGGACGGTTCGACTACGTCATCCCCGTCGGTCCCCCGGACCCTGTGGCGCGAGCGGCGATCTGGCAGCGCTATCTGGGGCCCGCGGCGGACGGCATCGACCTTCACCGGCTGGTCGAGGCCAGCGAGATGTTCACGCCCGCCGACATCGAGTTCGCCGCGAGCAAGGGCGCTCACGCGGCGTTCGAACGCGAATTCCTCGGCCGGGCGGGCGCGCCCGCCGGCACCGAGGACTTCCTGGCCGCCATCGCGGAGACCCGGCCCACCCTCACCGAGGCGGCGCTGACCGAGTTCGGCGAGGACATCGAGCAGTACGTGCGCATGTGACGGACGCCGGCCGGGGCCGCGGTGGCACCGGGCTCCGGAACGGGCAGGGCGGGGCACGTTCCGGAGCCCGGTGCCGGTGTTCTCGGACCGGACCGCGGGGACGGGGCGGGAGCTCGGCACAGCCGCTTCCGGAGGCGGTGCTCCGGTCCCGCGCCCTCGGCCGCACCGAGCGAACCTCCGGGCCGGCTCAGGACCCGGGCACCGCACGCTCCCGGGAGGGCGCGTCCGTTCCTCGCGTCACGGCGTCCTCGATGAGCCGGCCGAGCGTGTCCACCGACGGCGGCCGCAGCAGGGTGAAGTGTCCGCCCGCCACCACGTGCGGCCCCACCGGGTCGCACACCTCGCGCCAGGCCGCGACCGCCGCCCGGCGCAGTTCCGGGTCCTGCTCGGCCGCCTGCACCAGGGTGACCGGTCCCGGGTGGCGTCCCTCCGGGCGGTACGCGCGGACCGCCCGCACGTGCGCCCGGTTGGCGCGGAGCCGACGGTCGAGTTCGGTCCGTTCGCTGTCCTGGAGCGCGGTGAGGTCGCCTCCCGGGTGGAGGAGCTGTTCGGCGAACCGGGCCCGGACGACGTCCTCGTCCTCATCGGGTACCTGGCCGGCGAGGTAGCTCTCCACGAGGACGAGCATGGCCGTCCGCTCGCCCCGGTCCGCGAGGAGCCGGGCCATTTCGAAGGCGACGACGCCTCCCATGGACCAGCCGAGCAGCAGGTACGGTCCGGCCGGTTGCACCGAACGGATCGCCGCGAGGTAGTGGGAGGCCAGCCGGCCGATGCTCCGGTCGGGTTCCCCGCTCTTCGTCACCGGCGCCTGGAGGGCGTACAGGGGCCGGCGCAACGCGCCGTCGGCAGCGGCCAGATCACGGTAGCCGGCGATGTCGCCGCCCGCCGGATGGATGCAGAACAGCGGGGTGCCGTCACCGCGGGAGCGCAGCGGGACCAGGCTGTCCTCGGGGCGCAGTACGGTTCCCTCCTTGACCAGACGGGCCAGATGGGCGGGGGTGGCCGGGCTGCCGGAGTGACCGGGCCGGGGTTCGGAGAACAGCGCGGACACCGGAATCCCGGAGCGGAACGCGGCGTTGACCCGGGCCATCAGGCGGACCGCGAGCAGGGAGTGACCGCCGAGGTCGAAGAAGTCGTCCGCCGGTCGCACGGGTCCGGCGCCGAGGAGATCGGTGAAGATCTCGGCGATCGCCCGTTCCACCGGGTCCCCCGGCCGGTCCGGGGACTCGCCCGGCGCGCCGGAGGCGTCGCCCGGCCGGCCGGCGGAGGCCGCGGCCGGCAGCGCGGACCGGTCGACCTTGCCGTTCGCGGTGAGGGGAATGGCCGTCAGCCGGTTCCAGGTATCCGGGACGAGGTGCGCGGGGAGACGCTCGGCGAGGAACGCCCGGAGGCGCTCCGGGGACGTGTCGGGCCCCGGGCCGACGACCACATGGGCGGCCAGATGGTCGCCGCGGTCGTCGTCCGTGGCCTTGACGACGGCCACGTCCCGTACGGCGGGGTGTTCGAGCAGGGCCGTCCGGATCTCCTCGGGCTCCACCCGGACACCGCGGATCTTGACCTGGTCGTCCGCGCGTCCGAGCCAGTGCAGCAGGCCGTCGGGGCCGTGGCAGGCGAGGTCGCCGGTGCGGTAGAGGCGACGGCCGGGCTCCGTCGAGAAGGGGTGCGGTACGAAGCGTTCGGCGGTGGCGGCCGGGTTGTCCAGGTAGCCGAGGGCCAGCCCGTCCCCGCCGATGCACAGCTCGCCCGGGACGCCGGTCGCGACCGGTTCGAGCGACTCGTCCAGCACGTGGATCTCGGTGCCATCGGCCGGCCGGCCGATGGGGACGGGGCCATGCACGTCGTCCGGACCCAGCTCGTACGCGCAACAGCCGACGGCGGCTTCGGTCGGTCCGTACTCGTTGACGACGCGGGTGCCGGGCGCATGGGTGAGCCAAGGACGGACCGCCTCCCCGATGAGGGCCTCTCCCCCGATGACGAGGTTCCGCGCGGTGCCGGGCATGTCCTCCGGTGTGAGGGCGTGATTGACGACCTGGAGATGGGACGGCGTCAGTTTCACAAGGTCGAGGCCGGAACGGCGGCCGAGCTCCGCGGAGAGGGCGAGGGTGTCGCGCCAGGCCGGGTCGAGATGGACCGTCCGCCCGGTGACCAACGGCAGGAACAGACTGGTGACCGTCAGGTCGAAGGCGATCGACGAGTGCGCCAGCGCGCCGTCGCCCCCGTCGCCGGAATAGGTGCGGGCGGCCCACCGCAGGTAGTGACAGATGGCCCGGTGCGGGACCATCACGCCCTTGGGCGTCCCGGTGGAGCCGGAGGTGAACATGATGTAGGCGAGATGTTCCGGATGCACCGGGGCGTGTGGCCGCGGACCGTCGTCAGCCGCCGGCTCCGTTCCGGGGGCGGCGAGATCGAGGTGCTCGACCCCGGGGCCGAGGGCGCCGTGCGTCGGCCCGGGTTCGCCTGCGGTGAGGAGGATCCGGCAGCCGGCCCGGTCCAGCAGGTCGCGGGCGCGACGGGGCGGGAGGCCGGGGTCGAGGGGGACGTAGCAGGCGCCGGTGGTGAGCACCGCGAGCAGTCCCACGAGCAAGTGCGCGTCGTGTCCGGCGGCGACCGCCACCCGCGTTCCGGGGCCGGTGCCGCGGGCACGCAGCACCCGGGCCCACCGGTCCGCCCGGGCGGTCAGTTCGCGGTAGGTGAGTGTGCCGTTCGGGGCCCGGACGGCGACGGCGTCCGGGGTGCGGGCGGCCTGCTGTTCGACGAGCCGGTGGAGCACCCGGCTGTCCGGGCCGTCACCGTCCGCGGGGGTGACCGGGCCCGCGGCTCGGCGCAGCAGCCGGTCCCGGGTGCCCGGATCGAGCAGCCCGACCGTGCTCACCGGGGCAGCCGGGTCGGTGAGGAGCCCGTCGAGCAGGGTGGTGTACTGCTGGGCGAGGCAGCGCACATAGGCCTCGTCGAACCGGTCCGGCCGGTGGTGCCAGCGGGCCAGCGCCCCCGACGGCCCGAGCAGGCACTCCAGTTGCAGCGAGGCGCCGTCGTCCGTGACGTCGGCGCGGGCGACGGTGAAGGTGATGCCGTCGGCCGTCCCGGGCCGCGGCTGCGGCCGGCAGGCGAAGGAGACGTCCCACCCGTCCCGTCCGTCGGTACCGGCGTCGGCGGCGGACTCCGGAGTCTTCTCGGCATCGGTCAGGGCGCGTTCGGCGCGGGCGGCGAGGGTGTCCAGTGCCGGGTCGCCGCCCAGTCGGGCGCGGATTCCGGTCCACCGCGCGTAGGGTCCGAGGCCGTCGGTCGTCTCCTCGTGGTCGCGTCCGGTCAGTTCGGTGCCGACGGTGAACCCGGTCTCCCCCGTGACCCTTGCCGCCAGGGCCTGCCAGCAGGCGAGCAGCACTGCGTCCGGCCGGATGCCGCGCCATGCGGCGCAGGCGTGCACCGCCGCGACGGTGGCGTCCGGGAGCGGCAGCGTGACGGTGTTCCGCTCCGGCCGGGCGGCGCCGCGGCGGGAGCGGCCCAGCGGGAAGGGCAGTTCGGGCGGTCCCGCGCCGCGGTCCGTCGCAGCCGTGGTCGGCGCTGCCGTACCGCTCTCCTCGGCGACCTGGTGCTGCCACTCGGCGTACTGGGTGTACTGGAGGGGGGCGCCCGGGACGGCCGGCCGCCCCGCGTAGGCGTCGGCGAGTTCATCGGCCAGCAGATGCAGGGTGCGGCTGTCGGCGGCGAGTGCCGTCGTGGTGAGGAGCAGGGCATGCCGCCGGGGGCCGAGGCGGAGGAGCACCGTGCGCACCACCGGTCCGCCGGACTCCCCGTACGGCAGGGCCCACTGCGCCCGGGCCGTTGCCCGGATCCGGTGCCGCTGTGTCTCCTCGTCCATGTCCCGGAGGTCCGTCTCCGTCGCGTGGGGGCGCAGGCCCGCCGCGTCGTGCACGACGAGCAGGGCGGTGCGGACCCCGGGCACCTGCCAGTAGGTCGAACGGAGGATCTCGTGCCGGGCGACGACCGTCTCCAGCGCGGCCGTCAGCCGGCCCCGGTCGAGATCTCCGTCGACCGTGACGAGCACCTGGGACCGGAGGCCCGGTGCGGCGGGGCCGCCGGGCCGCCACAGCGACTGCTGCTGGAACGACAGCCGGTACCCCTCCACCGGGGCGGTCACCGGAACCTCACCATGTCACCCATGGCGACGAGCAGTTCACGGTCGCCGCGGAACGGGTTGCGGGCGTGTGCGGTGAGGATGTTGTCCAGCAGCATCACATCGCCGCGCTGCCACGGGAAGGCGACCTCCAGGTCCTGATAGACATCGCAGATCCGGGCCATGGCGTCGTCGGGGATCGGGGTGCCGTCGCCGAAGCGGCAGTCGCGGGGCAGCTCGTCCGGCGCCACGGTGGACAGCAGCGAGGCGCGTACGTCCGCCCCGAGGCAGGCGGTGTGCCAGTGCTGGGCCTGGTTGAACCAGGACCACTCGCCGGTCACCGGGTGGCGGACGACGGCGGGGCGGACGGCCGTGGTCCGCAGCCGGTCGCCCTGCCAGGTGAAGCCGATGCCCTGCCGGGCGCAGCGGGATTCCACCTCCGCCCGGCTGTCGGTGCGGAACACCTCCCGCCAGTCGAGTCCCAGCCCGGTGCCGTACGTGCGGATGTACATCACCTGCTTCCGGGTGAACTCCTCGCGCAGCTCCGGATCGATCCGCCGGTGGACGACGCGGCTGTCGACCACCGGTGTCTCACCGCCCGAGGCGGCGGGGCGACGGCAGCAGAACCAGATGCGGGCGGGTCCCTCGTCGTTGAAGGAGTTCTCGTTGTGCCAGAGCAGCTTCTCCTCGGGCGGGAAGAAGACCGGGGTGTACACGTTGCCGCCGAGTGCGGCGCGCGGGTGTTCGCCGTTCTCCCCGAAGAGGTCGTCCGTGAGGGCCGAGGCGAAGCCTTCCAGTTCCTCCGGTCCGGTCACACCGAACCCGCGGAACAGCAGCACGCCGTGGCGGTGGAGGTCGGCGTCGAGCTCCGCCCGGTGGGCGGCGGCCCAGCCGGTCAGGTCCACGTCGTCGCGGGCCGGACGGACCACCATCGGCAGGCCGGCCCCGTCCCGCAGCGGCTCCCGGACGACGGCGTCGCCGGGCGTCAGGGTGACCTTGGTGGGGGCGGTCCGGCGGAGGGAGCCGGGCCCGCTCCGGAGCCGCGGGCGGCCGCGGGCGCCGGTGCCGGCGGCGGGAGCCGGGAGCGGAACCCGGCCGAAGCCGGTCCCGGGATCGGCCGCCATGGCGGCGACCAGGGCCAGGTACTGGTCGCGCAGCTGCTCCACGGTGCCGGCGTCGAACAGGTCGGCGTCGTAGTTGAGATGGCCGGCCAGACCGCCCGGGTCCGCCGCGTCGTCCTCCAGGACGAGGGTGATGTCGAAGCGGCTGGTGTCGATGAGGTCGACGGTGAAGGGACGGACGGTCAGGCCGGGGATTCCGGACGCACCCCCCGGGGTGTTGTTGAGGACGAACTTGATCTGGAAGAGGGGGCTCTGGTTACGGGTCCGGGGCGGACTCACGGCCTTCACGACCTCTTCGAACGGCAGGTCCTGATGGGCGTAGGCGTCCAGGGCGAGCGCTCGGGTCCGGCGCAGCAGTTCCCGCCAGGTCGGGTCGCCGCCGACGTCGGCGCGGAGCACGATCTGATTGACGAAGAAGCCGATCAGCCCTTCGGAGCGGGTGTCCGACCGGTTGGCCACATCGGAGCCGACGACCAGGTCGGTCTCCCCGGTCCGACGGCTCATCGTCGCGTAGAGGGCGGTGAGCAGGGCCATGAACAGCGTGCTGTCCTCCTCCCGGCACAGCGTCCGGATCCGGTCCGCCGTCCCGGCCGGAATCCGGAACCACAGGCCCCTGCCCCGGTGTGCGGGGGCCGCCGGGCGCGGCCGGTCCAGTGGCAGTCCGGGCAGGTCCAGGATGCCGTCGAGGCGGCGCAGCCAGTGGTCGGCGAGCCGGTCGTAGTGGCCGGCCTCGGCCAGTCCGCGCTGCCAGACGGCGAAGTCGGCGTACTGGACCGGCAGGTCGGGCAGCCGGTGGGGGCGGTCCTCGCGGAGGGCGCGGTAGAGCTCGGCGAGTTCGTCGAGGAGGAGACCGGCCGACCAACCGTCCATGCTGAGGTGATGTGTGGTCAGCAGCAGGACGTGGTCGCTGTCCGCGAGGCGGAGGAGGGATGTCCGGAGGACGGGTCCGGCGCCCGGGTCGAAGGGTTCCCGGTACTGCTCCCGGGCGAGCCGTGCCGCCTCCGCCTCCCTGTCGTCCTCGGGGTGTCCGGTGAGGTCGGTCAGCGGCAGCGGCAGCGGGCCCGGTGGCCGGACCGACTGGAAGGCGCGTCCGTCCTCGGCGACGATCACGGTGCGGAGCACCTCGTGCCGGCGCACGATCTCCTCCAGGGCGCGCCGCAGCAGCCCGGTGTCGAGTTCACCGGTCAGCCGCAGGAAGACCGGGAAGTTGTACTGGGAGGTGCCGGGGTCGAGCTGGTGCAGGAACCAGAGGCGTTCCTGGGCGAACGAGGCGGGGACCGGGCCGGTCCGTTCCACCGGGACCAGCGGCGGGAGCTGCGGGGTCTCCTTCTCGGTCGTCAGAGCGTCGACGAGGGCGGCCAGCGCGCCGAGTGTGGAGGCGTCGAACGGCGCCCGGACGGGCACTTCCACCCCGAACTCCTCGCGCAGCCGGAAGACCAGCCGGAAGGTGAGGAGGGAGTGGCCGCCGAGGTCGAAGAAGTCGTCGGAGGCCCGGATGCCGTCGCGGCCCAGGAGTTCGCTCCACACGGCGGCCATACGCCGTTCGGTTGGGGTGAGTTCCTCGTGCGCGCCGTCCCCGCTGCCGCCCTCGTCCCGGGCCGGGTCCTCGGGCATCTCCAGCAGGGCGGCGAGGGCGGCGCGGTCGACCTTGCCGTTGGTGGTGAGCGGTATGCGACGCAGCGGCAGGATGCGGGACGGCATCATGGGGTCCGGCAGCCGCTCGCGCAGCCGCGATTCGATGTCCGGCAGCAGGGCGAGGGCTGCCGGATGCCACAGCGGCTCGTTGGCGTACCGGCTCCAGGGCACGGCAGCGGCGGGGCCGGTGCTCCGGGCCGGAGCACCGGAGGTGGTGCGGGTCCCCTCCGGGGTGCCGGGCGCCACGGCTCCCTTCCGGTGCAGGACGACGTCGAAGGAGCCGTCGGGGCGGCCCTCCGCCCAGCTCAGCTCCACCTCGTAGGGGTGGCGGTCGCCGAGCTCCCAGAAGGCCTCGGGATCGGGCACGGCCGCCGCGCCGTCGGTCTCCCGGTCGTCGGTGTACGGGCCGCTGCCGGGCGCGGGGCCGGTGGCGGGGCCGCTGCCGGGGGTGGCATCGGCTCCGGCCGGGGTCGGGATTCCGCTCCCGGTCCGCAGGTCCGGTCCGGAGCCATCGGTGGCTGTCGTTCCGGCAGACGCCGGGGCTCCGGCAGGTGCTCCGGTTCCGGCGAGCCGGTGCATCAGCCGCAGATCGGCGGCGAGCCGGGCGTGCGGCACCCCGCGCAGCGCGACCTGCTCGGGCCGCTCGTCGGCCAGCAGGGTTTCGAGGGCGGTGAGGTCCCGGGCCTCCGCGGGCCACTCGCGCCACCGCGGCTCGTCCGGGACCCGCTCCCCCTCGACCTCGATGACGACGTCGTAGCGGTAGCGGGTCAGTTCGTTGTCGGACCGTCCGCGCTTGGGGAGCACCCGGACGCCGGTGACGCGGTCCCAGCGGGCCGGCAGATCGCGAAAGAGCCGCGGGTCCAGGCAGAGTTCGTTCTCGGTCTCGAGGTGCCGCCGGATCTCCGCCCGCAGGACGGCGTCGGGTGTCCCCGGAGCGGAGCGGTGGGCCCGCACCGAGGTGTGGAACGCCTCCAGCAGAGCCAGGTTGCGCACATCGCCGATGAACACGTGCCCGCCGGGTGTGACGGCGTCCAGTGCCTGTCCGAGAACGGTGAAGAGGTAGTCCAGTGAGGGGAAGTACTGGACGACGGAGTTGAGGACGACGGTGTCGAACGTCTCGCCCTCGGGCACCGACCGGTGCGCGGGCGCAGCCAGCAGCCGCACCCTGTCCCGGAGTTCGCCGTCGGCGGTCTCCCGCAGATGGTCGACGACCTCCGAGGACAGATCGGCGCCGAGGTAGTGGTCGCAGTGCGGGGCGACCCGGGAGAGGATCAGGCCCGTGCCGCAGCCGATCTCCAGGACGCGGCGGGGCCGCAGGCGGAGGATCCGTCCGGTCGTGCCGTCCAGCCACTCCCGCATACCGGCCGGGTCGATGGGCCGGCCGGTGTAGCTGCTGTCCCAGCCGACCAGTGCGAAGGACGGGTCGGTCGTCCGGTCCGGGGCGCCGTAGGTGGTGTCGTAGAGGGTCCGCCAGCGGTCGATCCGGTCCTGCTCGGCCTCCGGGTCCGCGCCGGCCCCGGTGACGTGCGGGCTGACGAAGGCGACCAGCCGTTCCGCGCCGGGCGTGCGGGCGTCGACGGCGACGGCGGCCTCCCGGACTTCGGGGTCGTCGGTCAGGGCGGCGGCGACCTCGCCGGGCTCCACCCGGTGCCCCCTGATCTTCAGCTGGTCGTCGAACCGGCCCAGGTATTCCAGGCTGCCGTCGGCCAGCCGGCGGACCCGGTCCCCGGTCCGGTACAGGCGGGCGCCCGGCTCGTTGCCGAAGGGATCGGGGACGAAGCATTCCGCCGTCCGCCCGGGGCGGTTCCAGTAGCCGTGGCAGACCCCGGCCCCGCCGACGTACAGCTCGCCCGGGGCGCCGACGGGGACCGGCCGCATTCCCTCGTCCAGGACATGGAGCCGGACGTTGCGCACCGGAGCGCCGATGGGGACCCGCCCGAACCCTCCGGACGGGACGGTGCTCTCGTGGGCGGCGCAGGCGACGGCCGTCTCCGTGGGCCCGTACTCGTTGATGATCCGCACCGGCGACGGTCCCCGGCGCCAGGGTGCGAGGAGTTCCTCGCGCAGTTCCTCGCCGCCGACGACGAGGGTGCGGGCCCAGGCCGGTGACCGGCCTGGGGCGCCGGAGTCCGCCAGCAAGCGCAGATGCGACGGGGTGAGCTTCACGAAGTCGAGGCCCTCGGCGGACCCGGCGCAGGCGGTGAGGGCCTCGCCCGGGGCGCCGTCCTCGTCGAGGAAGACCAGCCGGCCACCGCTGATCAGCGGGGCGAACAGGCTGGTCACCGTCAGGTCGAAGGCGAGCGAGGAGTGCACGGGCACGCCGCCGTCACCACCCGCGCCGAAGGTCTCCGCCGCCCACAGGAGGTAGTTGGCGACCTGGCGGTGGGAGAGCATGGCGCCCTTGGGCCCGCCGGTCGATCCCGAGGTGTACATCAGGTACATGAGGTCGTCGGGACCGGCGTCGGTGGCCGGCGGGGCGGCCGCTTCGGCATCCGCGACCGGCGCGGCGGTCCCGGTGCACGGTGCGCCGTCGGGCCTGATGGCCGGGATGCCCGCCCGTTCCGCCGGCCCGGACAGCGCCGGATCGCTGACCAGCAGTGCCGCTCCGCTGTCCCGCAGCAGATACTCCAGCCGGGCGGCCGGGTGCGCCGGGTCGAGCACCACATAGGCGGCGCCGCTCTTCAGCACTCCCAGCAGCGTGATCACCGCGTCCGGGGTCCGCGGCAGCAGTACGCCGACCACCGACCCCGGGCCCGCGCCGAGCGCGGTGAGCCGGTGGGCCAGGGCGTTGGCCCGGCGGTCGAGGTCACGGTAGGTCAGATCGGGGCGGCCGGGCGCGGACACGGCGACCGCGGCGGGCGTCGCGGCCGCCCGTTCGGCGACGAGCGCCTCCACCCGCGGGAGGTCCGGGCGGGAGGTGCCGGCCGGATTCCCGTGGTGCAGCAGCCGGTCCGCCTCGTCCTCGGTGAGCAGCGGCAGGGCGGTCACGTCGGCGGTGGGGTCGGCGCAGGCCGCCGCGGCGAGGAGGCGCAGCGAACGGGCGATCCGCTCTCCGGTGGCCGGGTCGAACAGATCGTCGGCGTGGATCAGGCGGCAGTCCAGACCGTCCGCGGTCTCCCAGATGTTCAGGTCCAGGTCGAACCGGGCGCCGTCGTGGTCGAGGTCCAGCGGGGTGACGGTGACCCCGGGCATCCCGGTGACCGGTTCCGGGGTGTTGTGGAGCGTGAAGTTGACCTGGTACAGCGGGTTGCGCCCGGGCCGGCGGTCCGGGTGCAGTCGCTGCGCGACGAGGTCCAGCGGGACGTCCTGGTTCTCGTAGGCCTCCAGGCAGGTGGTCCGCACCTCGGCGAGGAAATCGGTGAACCGCAGGCCGGGCCGGACGTGGGAGCGCAGGGCGACCGAGTTGGCGAAGAACCCGACGAGGTCGTGGAAGCCGCGGTAGCGGCGGTTCGCCACGGGGGTGCCGACGACGACGTCGCCCTGGCCTCCGTAGCGGGCGAGGACGATCTGGAAGGCGGCGAGCAGCACCATGAAGAGCGTCGCGCCGTTCTCCCCCGCGAGCCGTTCGAGGCCGTCGCGCAGCTCGCGCGGCAGGGTGAAAGTGGTGGACGTGGCCCGGTGGCCGGGGGCCTCCGGCCGTGGGCGGTCGGCGGGAAGCGGCATCGGGTCGGGGGCGCCTGCCAGGCGCCGCTCCCAGTGGTCCAGTTGGTGCCGCGCTTCGGGCCCGTCGGCCCAGTCCTGCTGCCAGCGGGCGTACTCGGCGTACTCCACGGTGAGTTCGGGCAGGTCGGCAGGGCGCCCGTCGAGCCGGGCGGCGTAGGCCGCCCCCAGTTCCCGGGTGATGACACTCAGCGACCAGCCGTCGACGACCGCGTGGTGGAAGGTGAGCAGCAGGATCGCGTCCCGGTCGGCGAGCCGGAGCAGCCGGAAGCGCAGCAGCGGGCCCGTCCGGAGGTCGAACGGTGCCGCGGCGTCCTCCCGCCCGAGCCGCTCGGCCTCGGCGAGGCCCGCTTCCGGCGACAGCCCGGTCAGATCGGTGACGGGGAGCGGGCGGTGCAGGTGCGGCAGCACGCGCTGGACGGTCCGTCCCTCGCGGTTCGGCAGGACGGTGCGCAGCGCGGCCTGCCGCTGCAGGAGGTCGTTCAGGGCGTCCTCGAGCGCCCGGTGGTCCAGGTCCCCGGTGAGCCGGCAGGCGGCGGGGCTGTTGTAGGCGGGGCCGTCCGGGTCGAGTTCGTGCAGGAAGGCCATGCGGCGCTGAGTGAAGGAGGCCGGTGCCTCGCCGGTGTCGTCGAGTGCCGGAAGGCCGGTGGGCCGGCCCCGCTCCCACAGCCGCTGCCGCACCAGAGCGCGCCGGTCGGCCGGCAGGGCGTCGATCCGGCGCAGGGTCGGGTCGTCGGCCATGTCCCGACCGGCGGCCGGGTGATCGGTTCCGGTGCTGTGCATCGCGTTCATCGCGCGGTTCCCCCCGCTCGTCCGCCGGTGCTCCGGGCATCGGAGCGGCGCTCCAACTCGGCCACCAGATCATCCAGTTCGTTCTGTTCCTCGGTGGGCGTCCCGCGCCCGGTCCATCGGCTCCGTTCGATCTCGGCCGCGAGTCCGGCGATCGTGGGGGTGTCGAACAGTGTCCGCAGCGGCAGTGCGACACCGAATCTCTCGCGGACGGCGGTCATCAGCCCGGAGGCGAGCAGCGAGTGCCCGCCGATGAGGAAGAAACTGTCGTGCACGCCGAAGCCGCGCACGTCCAGCACCTCGGCCCAGAGGGTCCACAGCTCCCGCTCCAGCGCGCTGCCGGGCGGCACGGGCCCGGCCTCGCCCAGCGGCTCCGCCCCGGCCCCGACCGGCGGCAGCGCCCGGACGTCGAGCTTGCCGCTGGAGGTGGTGGGCAGTGCGTCGAGCAGCACCACATGGTTGGGCAACGACTGGGGCGGCAGGCTGCGGCGCAGTCGTCCCAGCAGCCGGGCGGTGGACGGGGTACGGCCGGGCGCCGGTACGAGGTACGCGGCGAGCCGCCGGTCGTCACCGACCTCCACGGGCCGCACCGTGCATTCTCGGACGTCCGGGTCGTCCAGCAGGGCTGCCTCGATCTCGCCCGGCTCGATCCGGTAGCCGCGGATCTTCATCTGCTGGTCGGCGCGGCCGAGGAAGTCCAGCGTCCCGTCGGGCCGTCGCCGGACCAGGTCTCCCGTGCGGTACATCCGGCTGCCGGGCCGGGCGGCGAACGGGTCCGGCAGGAAACGTTCCGCCGTCGCGCCGGGCCGGCCCAGATAGCCCCGGGCGAGTCCGGCGCCACCGACGTACAGCTCGCCGGTCACTCCCGGCGGCACCGGCCGCAGCTCCGGATCCAGCACATGCAGGGTCGTATTGGTGATCGCCGAGCCGATGGGCACGGCCGGTGCGTCGTCCGGGAGCAGGTCCGCCCGGTGGGTGGTGGAGAAGGTGGTGTTCTCACTGGGGCCGTAGCCGTTGTGCAGACGGTCGGGTGGTCCGCCGCTCCGCAGCACCCGGCGGGTGCGGTGCGGGTCCATCACCTCCCCGACCACGAAGAGGTCCCGCAGGCCGGCGAAGACCGTGGGGTCGATGTCCACCACCCGGTTGAACAGGGTGCCGGTCAACGACATGACACTCGGCTCGAAGTCCCGCAGCGCGGCGACGACTTCCTCGGGGCCGAGCGGTTCGTCGCCGGGTAGGACGGCGACTCGGGCGCCGTTGCACAGCGCGCCCCACACCTCGAAGGCGGTGATGTCGAATGCGGGGTCGCCGAGGTGCAGCACGGTGTCGTCGGGCCGGATCGAGACGTAGTCGGTCCGGGTGACGAGCCGGACGACGGCCCGGTGCGGTACCCCCACGCCCTTGGGCGGTCCGGTCGAGCCGGAGGTGTGGACGACGCACACGAGCGAGTCGGGGTCGCTCCGCGGCTCCAGGGGCTCGGTGCCGTACGTCTCGGTGTCGGCGAGCCGGACGACGGGCACGCCACTCGCGCGCAGCCACCCGGGCGGGTCGCCGCGGGTCAGCACGGCGCCGCTGCGTACGTCCTGTGTCAGGAACCGCAGCCGTTCCTCGGGGTGTCCCGGGTCGAGGACGTGGTGGGCGCCGCCCGCCTTGAGCACCCCCAGCATGCCCGCCACCAGGTCGGCGGAGCGCTCCAGAAACAGCCCGACCGGGGTGTCCGGCCGGACACCGGCGGCGATCAGCGCCCGGGCGATCCGGGTGGACCTCCGGTCCAGCTCGGCGTACGTCCACCGCCCGGTGCGGTCGATCAGCGCCGGACTGTCCGGGGCCCGGGCGGCCCGGAGGCGGAAGAGGCCGTCGACGGTCGCCGGTGCGGGCAGGTCGCGTTCGGTCGCGTTCCAGCCCTCGATACGGGCACGGTCCCCGGGCGACAGGAGCGGGACGTCCCCGGTGCGGCGATCCGGCTCGGCGGCCATGGCGGTGAGCAGGGTGTGCCATGCCTCGGCCATCCGCGCGACCGACTCCGGCTGCCACAGGTCCGTGGCGTACCGGAACTCCGCGGTCAGGCCGGGCTCCCGGGCACCGGCGCCGGTGGGCCCGCCGTGCGTGCCTTCGCCGGTGACGGTGACCGGTTCGGTGTGCGCTTCGGTGTGCGGTTCCGCGTCCGGGCCGGTCACGGTGACCGGGCGCATGACGGCTTCCCGGCCGGTGACGGTCTCCTCGCCGGTGACGCCGTTCGCGCCGCCGGTGCGCTCGCCGCCGGCGGAGGCTCCGCTGACGGTGTGCTCGCCGCTGACGGTGCAGAGCAGGTCGTAGGGCGCGGTGTTGTCGGCCACCGGGAACGGGCAGGTGGTGAGGCCGTCCGCGGTGAACCCCGTCCCTGCCGTGCCGTGCGTGCCGGAGAGGTCGAGCACGGCCTGGCAGAGGGGGTGCCGGCTCAGGTCCCGTTCGGCGGCCTGCCGTCCGGCCAGCCGGCCGAACGGGACGTCCCCGAGCCGTTCCGCCTCGGCCCGGGCCCGTGCGGTCCGGCGGACGGCCTCCCGGAAGGCGGGCCGCCCGGACACGTCGGTCCGCAGCACGAGCAGGTCGTCATAGGGGCCGAGGGCGTCCCGTGCGGTGCGGGAGGCACGCCGGTCGACGGTGGTGCCCACGGTCACGTCGTCCTGACCGGCCCAGCGGCCGAGCAGCACGGTGAACGCCGCGGTGAGAACGGTGCCCAGGCCGGTGTCCGTCTCGCGGCCGAGGTCCCGGAGGCGCTCGGCGAGCCGGGGCTCGATCCGTATCCGGTGACTGGCGCCCCGGTGGCTGCGGCTCTGTGGCCGGGCCCGGTCGGTGGGGAGGTCGAGCGGCTGCAGACCCGTCAGCCGGCGCTCCCACGCGGCGAGGGCATCGGCCGGCGAGCGGCGTTCCGCGGCGGCCCGGCGGGCGTACGGCACGGGCTCCGGCAGGGCTGCGTCCGGCAGCCGGCAGGTGCGGGCGAGTTCGTGTTCCAGCAGGGTGAGGGTGGCACGGTCGGCGATGATGCGGTGCGCGGTGAGCTGCAGTACGTGCTGACTCCCACCGGTGCGCCACAGGGCGGCCCGGAGCAGCGGCGGCCGGTCGAGGAGGAAGGGGCGCGCGGCCTCCTCGTCGACGGCTCGCCGGACGCGTTCGTCCGGCGCCGTTCGACGTGCCGTGCCGGGCCCGGCTTCCCGCAGGTCGGCGACGGTGAGGGGGAGGCGGGCCCGGCGCGCGGGGTGCGCCGCTGCCCGGGGCCCGCCGTCGTGGGCGGCGAAGCCGGTGCGGAGCAGCCGGTGCCGGCCGGCGCACCGGTGGAGGGCTGCTTCGAGACGGCCGGTGTCCAGCGGTCCGTCGATGCGGGTGGCGGAGGAGAGGTGGTGGACACGGTTGCCCGGGGCGATCTGCTCCAGGTACCACAGCCGTTCCTGGCCGAAGGACAGGGGTTCCGGATCGTCGTGCACGATTTCCTTCCCTGATGGTGCCGGGTGGAGCGGTGGCGGAGTCGAGTTCGGGTCGGGTTCGGGTTACTGCTGTGTCATCCGGCGGCGCAGGCTGAGCGGCCGCATGTCCGTCCAGACGCTGCCGATGTGCTCCAGGCAGTCGTCCTTGGGGCCGGAGTGTCCGGTGTCGGTCCAGCCGAGCGGGTTCTCCCGGCCGACGGGCCAGATCGTGTACTGCTCCTCGTGGTTGACCACGACCTTGTACAGCTCCTCGTCACTGTCGGACCTCGGGTGCATCGCGGCACTCCTCTCTGGGGACGGGCGGGGCGGATGTCCGCTCGGGGTGGCGCAGGCGGATGGGGGTGAACAGCGCGATCAGGACGACGGTCAGGAACGTCGCCGCCACTCCGATCAGCGGCCCGCGCGCTCCGTACCGGCCGACCAGGGCGGTCAGTAGAGCCGCGCCGAGGGGGGCGAGGCTGCTGTGGACGGTCCAGAAGGCGGAGGTGACGCGGCCGAGCAGCCGGTCCGGGGTGATCTGCTGTCGCAGCGACATGGAGCACACCCCGGCGAGGGTGATGCCGGCGGAGTAGAGGAAGACCATCACGGCCGCCACGGCCACGTTGTCGACAAGCCCGAGCACCAGGACGGCGCAGGCGGCCAGCGCGAAGGCCCCCGTCCAGCAGGGGCCGAAGCCCAGGGTGCGGCGGAGGTAGCCGGTGGCCGCGGCGGCCAGCAGGGTGCCGAGTCCGGCCAGGGCCAGGACGTAGCCGACGACCTCGTCGTCCTGCCCCAGGCCGTGGCGCAGGTGGTAGATGAAGACGTCGGTCATGCCGAGGACGAGGAAGGTCGTGACCGTCAGCAGTACGGTCAGGGCCCGCAGGACCGGGGTGCGCCACAGGAACACCACGCCGGTGCGGAAGCCGGTGCGCAGATCGTGCAGGGCGGCGCGGCGGGGGGCTTCTCCTTCGGCGGGCCGCCCGGGGTCCCCGGCTCCCGGACGGAGCCGGATGAAGGCCAGACCGAGCAGCGAGATGCCGAAGCTTCCGGCGTTGATGGCGATGGCGGCGGTGGGGCCGAACAGGCCCGCCACGGCCCCGGCCAGAGCGGGGCCGGCGATGTTCGCGACCGCGTTGGTGGCTTCCAGCCGGCCGTTGGCCTCCACGATCAGGTCCCGGTCGACGAGGTTGGCGACCGCCGTGACATAAGTGATCTTGAAGAGCATCTCGAAGACGGAGGCGAACCCCATCACCACGTACAGCAGCCAGATCTGCGGGTCGACGGCCCAGACGACGGGGATCGTGCCGTAGAGGAGGAAGCGGGCCGCGTCACAGAGCATCAGCATCCGCCGCCGGTCGAACCGGTCGACCAGGGCACCGCCCACCAGCCCGGTGAGGATCAGGCCGACGCCGGCGATGGCGGTGAGCAGCCCCATCCGCGCCGCGGAGCCGGTGGCGTGCAGTACCAGCAGCGGCACGGCCACCAGGGAGAAGGCGTTGCCCAGTTCGGAGAGGCCCTGGACGGCCCAGAAGACGGTGAAGTTGCGGTCGGACCGGAGCGAGCGTGCAGCCATGTGCGGGAGCTCTCTCGTTCTCTCAGCCTGGGTACGGCTCGGCCATGGCCACCGCTATCCGGCGGGGCCCGGTGAACGGTTCACGCCCGTGTGCGACGAGCATGTTGTCGACGACGAGCACATCGTCCGCACGGTAGTCGAAGCGTGTCGAGGCCTCGCGGAAGCACGCCCGGAGATGGTCCGTCACGTCCTGGGGAATGGCGCCGCCGTCGCCGTAGTAGGTCTGGCTCGGCAGATTCTCCTCCCCCACCATCTCCAGCAGTCCCAGCCGGGCGCTCTCCGGAAGGGTGGTGACATGGAAGACGGTGGCGTGGTTGAACCACACGGACTCACCGGTCACCGGGTGCCGGTGCACGGCCTGCCGCACCGCGCGGGTGCGCAGCCGGCCGCCGTCGAACCAGCGGGTCTCGATGCCGTTGCGCGCGCAGTACCGGTCGACCTCGGTGCGGCTGTCGGTGCCGAACGCCTCGGCCCAGGTCAGGCCGAGATCCGCGCGGTAGTTGCGGACGACGGACCAGCCGCGCCGGACGAACTCCTCCCGGACCGAGTCGTCGAGGGCGGCCAGTACCCGGCGGGTGTCGGCCAGCGGTGTGGCGCCCTCGGTCAGCGGCGGCCGGACGCAGTGGAAGAACAGCGTCAGGGGCCAGGCCGCCTGGTACGCGTTCTCGTTGTGCAGGAAGATCTCCTCCTGCGGCGGGTAGTCGGTCGAGGTGTAGACCCGGCCCTTGATCACGCTGCGCGGTGAGGAGCGCTCGGTGTAGGCGAGTGGTTCGTCGGACAGCGCCCGGACCACGTCCGCGAATCCGTCGGGACCGCCGACGTCGAAGCCGCGGAGCAGCAGCGCACCGCGTCGGCGCAGGGCCGTCCGCAGGTCCGCCCGGCCGACCCGGGCATATTCCGCAGCGGGGGCTCCGTCGCCCTCGACGAGCTGGGGGAACAGGGGTGTCGTGGTCACCGTCCGGTCGCCTCCAGCAGCGGGAGCAGCGGTCGGGTGCCCGCCGTGGAGTGCTCGGTGCCGGACGGGTCCGGTCCGTCCTCACCGTCGGTCAGCACCAGGCTGAGCACCCGCCCGTTCTCCTCGAAGAGGAACTGCCGCTCGGTGAGCCAGGCGATGCGCCGGTGGAAGTCGTCCGGACCGTCGGCCCAGTCCCCCGCCAGCTGCTCCGGCCTGCACGGAGAGGAGAGCCGGCGAAGCAGCAGCGCCGTCGTCGGGTCCACCGGGTGGACGGCGGGCGCGTCGGACCGCGAGTCACGGACGGCGGACCCGCCGTCCTCGGTGGTGACCAGGCGCAGCTCCCGCCGCATCCCGCCGCTGCCGTACCAGGCCTCGCGCCAGTCGGCGACGAGCCGGCTCAGCTCGTCGTGCCACTCCACCGCGTTGAGCATGTACGGCGCCAGGTTCCGGTCGGCGAAGAAGTACGCGAGGTCGGCCAGCGCGGTGTCGTCGAACGGGTAGGTGAGCTCGTAGTAGTCGACCGGCGCGAGGTCGAGGCCGTAGTCCTCCCGGCGCTTGAAGTACGGGCTGAACCGGTCGAAGCGCACCATGTAGACCCCGTGCGGCGGCACCAGATGGGTCAGGCTCCGCAGCTCACGGACGTACTTGCGGTAGACCTCGGGGTCCTCGCCGGGAAAGCCGATGAGGAGGTTCCACTCGGGGGTGATGCCGAACTCGTCGCAGTTCTTGAGGAACTGGAGGTTCTGGAAGGCGGTGGTGCCCTTGCCCATGAGCTTCAGCGTCGAGGAGGCGAGGGCTTCGATGCCGGGCTGCACCACGGTCACGCCCGCGGCCGTCATCCGGCCCAGGTCCTGGCGGCTCAGCGGCAGCTTCACCTCGTAGAAGACGGAGGTGCCCGGAGGCGGGTCGAGCCGGGGGAAGACGTCCCGGGCGTAGTTGCGGGGCATCACGTTGTCGGTGCAGAACAGCCGGGTGTACTCGGGTGCGAAGCCGAACAGCCACTGGAACTGCCGGACGGCCAGGTCCGGGGCCATGGACCGGTACGCCATGCTCTCCCCGTTGAGCCCGCAGAAAGTACAGTGCGAACGCTGGCCCCACCAGCAGCCCCGCGATGTCTCGAAGAACAACATGGGCTCGCTCGTGCCGGTCCGGCGCAGCTCCGGATGCTCCTGGAGGGAGCGCAGAAAGCTGTCGTAGTCCGGCAGAATGACGTCGTCGATGTCGTGGTCGGTGCCGAGGGCCTTCCGGAACCGCGGATCGTGGCAATTGCGCCGCGAGACGATGCCCGGGATGCCGTCCGCGGCCTCCGGAGCGCCGTCGATCAAGGTCTCCACGAAGGCCGGGAAGGTGTCCAGCGCGGGCCCGGAGAACACATAGTCCACGGCGGGCACCTGCTCGGCGATCACCGCGCCCATGGGGGCCTCACAGTTCGCGCCGCCGAGTACGGTGACGGTTCCGGTGCCGCGTTCCTTGATCAGCCGCGCCAGGGCGAGACTCGGCACATGCTGCGCGAACATGGAGCTGAAGCCGACGACATCGGCCTGGTCCAGCTGGTGCCGGTCGATCAATTCCGCACAGAACACGGGCAGTTCATCGCGCCGCTCGATGATCTGCTCCCGGAAGGCATTCCAGCGTGCGCCCCGGTAGTAGCGCTGGAAGTACTCGGCCGTGGTGTCCGGCGCTTCGGGGAAGGCGATCTGCCGGAACAGCCAGTCGCCGACCCCGGTGTCGACATGGTCATGGCTCACGGACAGCGCTTCGTACAGGGGCGCGCCGAAGAATTCCGCCATGTCCTGGTTGAGATACAGCACCCGGGCCTCGGCGCGGGCGTGGAATCTGTTCCTCACCAGCGTGGACAGCTGGCTCAGGGCGAATGAGGGCCGATTCCAGTCGGCGAACGGCATATTCACCAACGCGATATCCAGCACGCGGCTCTCCCCCGTTGCGAAGTGATCGACAACTCCAGCCTGCGCCACCCGCAGTGACCGCAGCAATACGCGTTTCAGCCGATCGAACAGGAGGAATCCCGAGGGACTTCAACGCTCCAGAGTTGTTCACTCCGAATGACGACGAAGCAGGTCATCCACCTTCCGCCGCTGCCTCCGCACCGGGCGCACGCCATCGCGTCCCCCTCGAACAGGCGGATACGAACAAGCCGTTACCCCGAGGCGGTCTTGCGGATGACCAGCGAGCGACTCCGGCTCCCCGGAGACATCCGATTCAGGCCCTCCGCGGAGCGTCCCGGGGAATTCGGATGCCATGACTCCGGATTCCGGTTCACCGCTTGGAGTCACCGGGCTCCACGTTTCATGACGGAATTCAGGGCTCCGGATTCTGGTGTTCCACGGGTTCCCGGGGTGCCGTGCCCCGGAGCCGGGGTGACGGATTCCCCGGCTCCGCACCGCGCGGTTCCCGGATCGGTGCCCCGGGGACCGAAGTCGGTCCGTCGCATCGCCCCGGAGCTCCGTCGCAGTGCCCCGGAGCTCCGGGGCGGTCCCGGGCGCCCCTCGGCCGTGAGCCGGGCCCCGGTGCGGGCTACTCCGTCGGCCGGTCGTGGGGTTCGTCGTTCCGGGGCACGAGCGCGACGGGACACGTCGCGTGGTGCAGCACGGCATGGTTGACCAGGCCGAGTTCCAGCCCGAACAGACCGCGGCGCCTGCGCGCGCCCACCACGAGCAGGTCGGCGGATTCGGCTGCCTTCAGCAGGACGTGCCGGGGCGAGCCCTCCACGGACTCCCGCACCACCGGCACCTGTTCCTGCGCGGGCGCTGCACGGTGCAGCGCCGAGTCGAGCAGCGTTTCCGCGCCCGACTCGCCCGTGCCTCCGGCGCCCGAGCGCTCCTCGGACCGCCGCCAGGCGTGCACCGCCACCAGCTCCGCGTCCCGCGCCGCCGCCTCCTGGAAGGCGAACGCGGTGGCGTGGGAGTCCACGTTGCCCCGGCTCACGCCCAGGACGACGCGGCGGAACCGGCCGGTCTCGTTCTCCTCCCGCCCGCGTACCACCAGTACGGGACAGGTCGCCTGGCCGGCCAGCCCGAGGCCCACCGACCCCAGCAGCATCTCGGCCAGGGTGCCGAGTCCGCGGCTGCCGACGACCACCGCGTGGGCGGACCGCCCCTCCTCGACCAGGGCCTTGACCGGGTCCATGGCCAGGACCGCGCCGGACACCGTGAGGCCCGGCTGCCGGAGCGTCAGTCGCTGCTCGGCCGCTGCCACGAGATCGGCCGCGGCGATCCGGGCCTCCGCCCGGTCGACGCTGGTGGACGGGATGAAGGTGTCGTACCGCTCCCACCAGGAGGCGTGAACGACCCTCAGCGGGAGTCCGTGCCGGGCGGCTTCGTCCGCGGCCCAGTCCGCAGCCCGCCAACCGGGGTCGGAGCCGTCGACCCCCACGACCACCGGGTGTACCACCGCGCTCGCCTCTCTCTCGGCCGTCCCCGGGCCACCGCACGCACCGGCCACCGCTCCGGTGGCCCGCCCCGGCATCCGGGGGTGGGAGCCGGTCACCGCCCGTTCCTTCTCCCGGCGTGCCGGGCCGGTAGTTCCAGGACACCACCGCTGTCCGCGCTCCGCCATGCGAGAGCTGTCAGCGGCCACCGGGCCCGGCGGTGAGGCCTGAACGACCGGAAACAGGAGATGCCTCCCGGCCTGCACGGGCACCGCCGACCGGTGAACGGGCCCGTGCGATGGCACCCTGAGGGGGCGCGGCGCCTCCGGGGGTGTGCGAGCGGCTGACGCGCTCGTTCGCGCGCCCTGGAGGGCGCCCACCCCGGAATATCGCGTCCCGGAATTCCGGAGCTCGGAATACCGCAGACGACAAGGAGCGGCGGATGACACGGACCCCGCGTACCGGCCCGGACACCCCGATCACGGTGTTCCTGCTCGACGATCACGAGGTCGTACGGCGCGGGCTTCAGGACCTGCTCGACGACGAACCGGACATCCGGGTCGTGGGCGAGGCTCCGACCGCCGAGCGGGCCCTGGTGCGCGTACCGGCGCTGCGCCCGTCCGTCGCCGTGCTGGACGTCCGGCTCCCGGACGGGGACGGCGTGAGCGTCTGCCGGGAACTGCGCTCGCGCCTGCCGGACCTGGCCTGTCTGATGCTCACCTCCTTCGACGACGAGGAGGCCCTGCTCGACTCGGTCATGGCTGGCGCGGCCGGGTATGTGCTGAAGCGGATCGAGGGATCCGGCCTGGTCTCCGCGGTCCGGACCGTCGCCTCGGGCCGGTCGACGCTCGATCCCGGCACAGCGGCCCGACTCCTGGCGCGCCTGCGGGAACCGGCACCCCGGGAGCCGGAGGTGCTGACCGGCCTGACGCGTCGCGAGCGCGACATTCTCGCCCTCATCGGCGAGGGGCTCACCAACCGGCAGATCGGGGAGCGGCTCTGCCTGGCGGAGAAGACGGTCAAGAACCGCATCTCCCGCCTGCTGGCGAAGCTCGGGGTGGAGCGACGGGTCCAGGCCGCCGTCATCGCCACGCAGGCCGGCGCGGCCGGACAGCCGGACCACCGGGGGCCGCCCGTCGGCGGACCGGGACCTTCGGCCCCATGACCGGGTGCGGACCGCCGTCGGATCCTGGAAGCGAGGCCGGGACCGCACGGACTCGGCCGCACGGCAGGGAGGGCCGGCCATGGCGGTGCGAGACCCGGACGGCGGGAGCGACCCCCACCGCTCCGAGCCCGCGAACGGCAGGAATCCCCTGGTGCGCAGGGCCGACCGGATCGAAGCGTGGTGCTCCGCCGCACTCGTCGCCCTGCTCTTCGCGGGGGTGCCGACCGCCTCCCTGGGGGTCGGCCGGGTCGCCTACGAGTCCGAGATGCACACCGTGCGGGCGCAGGCGGCGGAGCGGCACCGGGTGCAGGCCCGGCTGACCGCGGACGCGGAGGTCATGGCGCAGACCGACACCGACGGAACCAGCCGGGCCCCGGTGCGCTGGGCCGAGGGGAACGGGGCGCAGCGGTCCGGGACGGCCGCGGTCGCGCCCGGCACGGCCAAGGGCTCCACCGTGCGGATCTGGGTCGACCGCACCGGAACGGTCACCACGGCGCCCATGCCCGAAAAGGCGGCGGTGGCCACCGGTTGGGCGGCGGGCTTCCTCACGGCGGGGCTGGTGACCGCCTGGGGGTTCGGCGCCCGGGCCGTGATGCGCCGGCTCCTCGACCGCAGACGGTACGCCCGGTGGGAGCACGAGTGGGAGGCGTTCGAACCGCAGTGGTCCCGGCGCTACCACCCCTGAGCCGGCCCCGGATGCGCTGCACCGGGCAGCGGGGCGCCCGGCGTGCCCACCACTCGTCGGTCAGCCGGCGCGTGCGACCGGCCCCCGGGGCCGGTAGGCGGTGGCCAGTACGGAGACGGTCACCCGGTCGGGAAGGGGACCGTCTCCGACCGGGTCCGCACGGTTCAGGTGGCGCGCGCTCGGCGTCATTCCCACCAGGTCGAGGGCCTCCGGCGCCGTCAAGGACGTGACGTACTCGACGTGTTCGGTACCGGCGGCCTCGAAGAACGGGGCCAGCGCGTGGTGCAGGCGCTGCTCCTTGGCCGGGTCGATCGCGACCATTCCCGGGAGGCATCCGCACAGTTCGGTCAGGTGCCGCCCGGTGGGACGCACCACGACCAGCCGGCCGCCGGGGCGCAGCACCCGGTGGAACTCGGACGGGTTGCGCGGGGCGAACACGTCCAGCACGACATCGGCCACCCCGTCGGCCAGCGGGAAGGGGCGGAAGACGTCCCAGGTCGCCGCGGCCGCCCGGGTGTGGGCCCGGGCCGCCGTGCGGAGGGCGCGCACCGAGGTGTCCAGCCCCAGACCGCGGGCACCGGGCAGCCGGTCGAGCACGTCGGCCAGGTAGTAGCCCGTGCCGCACCCGACGTCCACGACGGTGCCCTGCCCGGGCACGGCGTCGGCGGCCAGCCGAGCCACGACCCGGCGGATGGGCCCGTACCTGCCGGTGGCCAGGAACCGGTCCCGGGCTCGGGCCATGGCCGCGTCGTCGCCGCTGGTGGCACGGGTGCCCGTCAGCAGGCTCACATAGCCGTGGCGGGCGATGTCGAAGGTGTGACCCGCCGGGCAGCGCAGCGCGCCGGAGCCATGGCGGAGGCGGGCGCCGCACGGAGGACAGCGCAGCAGGGCGAGGAAGGGTTCGACGGCAGGGGGAAGCAACACGGAGATCAGCACTCCTGGCAACGGTGAAGGAAGGACCGTGCCGGCACACGCGCCCGGAAGGCCGCGTCCGGGGAGGGGACGGGGCGTCCGGTCCACCAGGGGCGGGACCGGGGACGGGGTTCACGTGGCAGGCACACCGAGGAGGGCGATGCCGACCGGCATCGCCCTCAGGGCCTCCCGATCACAGGAAGCAGTAGTGCGGAACGCTCGTGAATGCCATGCCCCGACTCTACGAGGTGTGGCCGAGGGACGCACGTCGCACAGCAGTCAAGAGGCTTGGATCCGGGGCGTGTTGGGGAAGCCCCGGTCGCGGCCGCTCATCGACGGTTGCGACCGGCACGCCGTCTGTGGGGGCGAGCGGCCGGTCAGTGCACCAGCAGGTCGATCACGCCCGTCAGGTCCTCCTCGCCGCTGCCCTCGGCCAGGCGGCGGCGCATCAGCTCGAAGTAGGGGCTGAGCAGTTCCGGACCGACACCCTGCTGCTCAGCGGTGCTCAGGAGGGTCTGCGCTCCGGCCACCTGCATGGCGAGAGGGGAGGCGACCCCCTTGGTGTAGTCGCCGCTCCGCAGCCGGTCGGCGGTCTGGTGAACCGACGGGGCCATCGCGACGAGCCAGTCGGCGAGCAGCGGGGCGAGCGACGTCGGATCGATGTCCTCCCTGCGGACCAGGGCGTAGGCGTGCGCGGCTCCGGCGAACATTCCGTACATGGCGCTCAGCAGGGCCACGTCGTACAGGGCCGCGAAGCCCGCGTCCCGGCCGACGTAGGTGGTGCCGGCCGGGGTGCCCAGCGTCTCCTGGTGCTGCTCGAACAGCTCCCGCGAGCCGCTGTAGAAGACGTAGCCGCCGGCCTCCGGGACACCGATCATCGGCGGGACCGCCATGATCCCGCCGTCCAGGTAGCGGGCGCCGCGTTCACGGGCCCACTCAGCGCGGGCGCGGGCTTGGGCAGGGGTGCTGGTGGTCAGGTTGACCAGATCCCGGCCGGCCGGATCAACGCCGGCCAGCGTCTCGTCGACCGAGGCGTCGTCCAGCAGACAGACCACGACCAGGGTGTTGGCCGCGACTGCCTCGGCGGCGCTGTCCGCGGCTCTCGCGCCCTCGGCCGCGAGGGCCGCGGCGCGGGCCGGGGTGCGGTTCCAGACGGTGAGCGGGTGGCCGGCGGCAAGCCAGGTGCGGGCGAGCGCGGTGCCCATCGCGCCGAGGCCCAGCAGGGTGATGGAGGTCTTGTCAGCAGTGTTCCGTGTCATGCCGATTAGGCTGGCCACAGGCCCGGCGGTGATCAAGTACGCACTTCGGAGTGGGTGGTTACCCCGGGGTGAGCGAGCAGCTCAGAAGGGGGAGGCATGACGACACTGAACCGGCCGGGCGCACCGGACGGACACGCCTGCGGGATCGACACCGCGATGGAGGTGATCGGTGGCAAGTGGAAGGTACTGATCCTCTGGGCGCTCCACGAGCACCCCGGCCGCCGCTTCGGCGAGCTGCGCCGATTGCTCCCGGGAATCACCGAGAAGGTACTCGCCTCCCACCTGCGCGAGATGGAAGCGGACGGCGTCGTGCACCGTGTCTCCTACGACGAGGTGCCGCCCCGCGTCGAGTACTCGCTGACCGAGGACGGCACGCGCCTCAACGACGCTCTCCAGCCGTTGGCCGCCTGGGGGCGCGAGCGGCCGACTCCGCAACGGGCGGGAAGGAGGGCGGGCGGGACCATGTGAAGCGCCGGTCACCGTCACTCATGGAGGACGGCGACCGGCACGGTCACCTCGTGGCGGACACGGTCATCTCTGACGGACAGCGGGCTTGTCGCATCTCGTGGCCACCGCCTGTCGCGTCTCGGGCGACCCGTCCCGCACTCGGCCGCGTGGCACGCACGGCAGTCGGTCCGGTTCGAAGCCCACGACCGAGATCCGCCCCTGGGCGACGGGATCTAGCCGCAGTTGTTGTCGTTGATGCGCATGGACGAGCCCCAGCGGCCGACGGAGTAGCCCTGCAGATCGGCGATCCGGCCGCCGGGGCGGATGCAGGTGTGGGAGCCGCCGTACAGGCTGTTCCGGTAGATCCGGGCAGTGCGGCCGGAGTTGTTGATGACGGAGTAGGTGTGGTCGTTGATGGGCTTGTCGTGGAAGCGTGCGCCTCCGTCGGCCGCGCGCCGGACGTAGGGAACGCCGCGGTAGTTGGTGTTCGGGTAGATGCAGACCATGCCGGAGCCGCAGGCGACGGCGGCGTCGACAGCGACGGCCCGTGGCTCCGCCGCACCCGGGGTCGCGGTACCGGCGGAGAGCGCGATGGCGGCCAGCAGGATGCCCAGTGCTCGCTTCATGAGAATTCCCCCATGTCATCAATTCCGAGACATTGCCTGGAGTTCCGATGCTCGCGGGGCGGCCAGGGAGAGTCAACGCTTTCCCGGAAGTCGTGATGACAGGCTTGTCGTACCGATGAACCGATCACTCGGGCCCGCGGCGGTATCCGGTCCGCTGCCGCGACGTCGGGGTTCGGGGCGGCCGGACCCCCTTGATCCGTGGGAGGACGGGGCCCCGCCCCCGGAGCGCGGCCCGCGGAAAACTCCGTGGCCAGGCGGTGCTCACCGTGCCAAGCTGATGACCACCGAAGGGGCGTAGCTCAGTCCGGTCAGAGCAGCGGACTCCAAACTCGCATGTCGCAGGTTCGAATCCTGCCGCCCCTGCTGCACCGTCGCCGCACCGCCGTGGTCCGGCGTCATCGGGCCGCCGGCCACCGGCCCGCGTCACTTCTCGTCGTCCGGGCGGCGGGAAGTGTGCGGGCCGGACCGGTGGTGTCGCCGCCCGGCGGGGCCCTTGTGTCGCCGAGGCTCGCAAGCGCGCGGCGGACGAACGCACCGACGGATCCTCCTTCTGGAGTCTGAGCGGGGCTCGTCCTGCGGTGTGATCTTTCCGGTGGTGGGGGCTGGGAGGCTGTTGGCACGATCACGACAGCCACGGGGAACGTCGGCTCTGATACCACTGGGGGGAACGGTGGCCACCACCGTTGTGCACACACAACAGGCCCGGCAGCGCCGCATCTCGGAGCTCGACGTTCTGCGCGGGATCGCGCTCCTGGGCATTCTGCTGGTCAACGCCCTGGTGATGGCGAGCCCCTACGGCTCCGCGGGATTCGGCAGGCCGGATGCGCCGGCGCTCGACCGGGCGGTCGAAGCCGTCGTCCAGGTGGTCTTCGTCGGCAAGTTCTACCTGCTGTTCTCGTTCATCTTCGGCTACAGCTTCACCCTCCAGCAGACCTCTGCCGAACGGGACGGTGCCCGTGCCCTCCCCCGGCTGCTGCGCCGGGCGGCGGGCCTCGTCGCCCTCGGGGCCGTGCACGCCGTGTTCCTCTACGTCGGGGACATCCTCGTGACGTACGGCCTGCTGCTGCTCGTCCTGATCGCCGCCCGTCACTGCTCGCCCCGGACCGCTCTGCGCGCCGCGAAGATCGTCTACGGCTGCGCGAGCGGGTTTCTGCTGTTCCTCGGAGCGTTCTCGCTGCTCGTGCCGGACGGGGAAAGTGCGGCATGGGACGCCGAACTGGCCGCGGAGGCCCGCGAGCTGATCGCCGGATACCGGGGCGACGCCCGCTCGGTGGTCCACACCAACATCGGCCAGCTGCCCGACTCCCTGCTCGCCCTCCTGCTGATGGGTGGCCTGGTGATGGCGGCCTTCCTGGTGGGGCTCCACTGCGGCAAGCGGCGCCTGCTCGACGACGCACGGCTTCACCGCGACCGGATGCGGCGCATCTGCCTGACCGGAACGCTGGTCGGGCTGCCCGGGAGCCTGTTCATGGCGCTGGCGGACAGCGGCGCGTTCGGCGACCGCTGGGTGGCGCCCGGCCAGATGGCGGGCATGGTGACCGCGCCGGCGCTCACCGCCGCCTATGTGTGCGGGATGCTCCTGTTCCTGGAGACCGCCCGGGGGCGCCGTGTGACGGCCCTCCTCGCCCCCGCCGGCCGCATGGCCCTCACCAACTATCTGAGCCAGTCCCTGTGCATGGCCCTGGTCTTCACCGGGTACGGCCTCGCCCTGTACGACCGCCTCGGCCCAGCGGCCGTCGCATCGGGCGCCCTGGCGCTGTTCACCACCCAGCTCCTGCTGAGCTCCTGGCTGATGCGGCGCTTCCGGCACGGGCCGGTGGAGTGGCTGCTCCGCACCCTGACCCTGGCGCGGCGCCCGGGTAGGCCGCCCCGTACGGACGTCCCCGGCTGACGGCGGGGCCGAGGGGTCCCGGTGCCGGACGGCGGGGAGTTGCGCTCACCCGTCCGGCGAGGCGTCCGGCGACGGTCCCCGCCCGGTCAGTCGATCGCCGAGGGGGCTGCGGCGGTACAGGACCTGGCGTCCGTCGCGTGCCCGGGTGACGATATGTTCGCGCTGACGGGAGCAGCGACCCTGTTCTGCACTCCCGTCGCCGGACGCCTGGTGGATCGTCGGGGACCCGGTCCGGTGAACCTGGTCTGCATGCTCGGGGTTCTCCTCGCGGCCGCGGTCCTCGCCCCGGGGGCCGGGGGTGGACCGATGGGTCTCGCCGCACTCGTGCTCGGCGCGCTGCTGCTCGATGTCGCGATGCAGGCCGGCATGGTGGCCAACCAGGTCCGGTTCCTCGCCCTGCGCCCCGACGCCCGCGGCAGCCTCAACACCGCCTACATGACCTGTGCCTATCTGGGTGGCAGTGCGGGGTCCCGGCTCGGGGTGCGCGCCTACGGCCTGGCCGGGTGGCAGGGCGTCTGCGGGCTCCTGGCGCTGCTCGCGACACTCGCCCTGGCTCGCCATCTCCGGGTGCCGTCCCGCCGGGATCCCTGCGCCGACGGCCCCCGAGCCGTGGGCCCGGGCACCGTCGCCCGGCGTTGACCCGGTGGCCCGCGCCGGAGCGTCGGCCGACCGTGCGGCGCGGCCGGTTCTCCGGTGGGTTTCCCGCGTCGCGGGGACGGTCCCCGGGCCTCGCGTCGGGCCCGGGGACCGTGGTCGGCCGGCCGGAAGGCCGACCGGAAGGGATCACTTCCAGATGTCGTCGACCCACTCGGGGTGGTCGATGAACGGGTTGCGGTTGTGCTGGAACTTGTCGTAGATGACCTCGTTGCGCTTCTTCTCGAAGGCGTCCGGGGCGTCCTGCTTGCTCCACTGCTTCAGGACGGACAGGCGGCCGATGTTCGGCTTGGAGCCGTTGTCCACCTGGTCGTTGGGCTCGAGGTCCGGGAAGCTCTCCTCGCCGTCGTAGCGGACGGCCATGTAGAGGATCATGCGGGCGACGTCGCCCTTGACCTCGTCACGCGGCTCGAAGGAGTCGTCGTCGGTGCGGTTGCCCTTGGCCTCCGGCACCTCGTCGCCGCCGGCGTCGAAGTCCTTGTTGCCGCGGATGCTGTTGACCGTGCAGTCCTCCGGGCGCAGGTGGTGGAGGTCGGTGCCGGGGCCGGTGCTGGTGCCGAAGTCGCCGTGGGACTTGGCCCAGACGTGTTCCCGGTTCCACTCGTTCTCGCCCGGGCCGTTGCTCTCCTTGCTCTGCGAGCGGCCGCTGTAGAGCAGGATCACGTTGGAGGAGTTCTTCGGGTCCTCGTCCGTGGTCTTCAGCGCGTCCCAGACCTCGTCGTAGGAGAGCTTGTCCTGCTTGCTGATGATGGTGTGGAGGGCCTTCTTCAGCTCCGCGCCCGTCTTGCCCTCGGCGTCCTTGTAGTACGCGTCGTCGTACGCGTGCGCCCCCGCCGCGGTGTCCCGCGCGGGGGCGTCGGTGGTGGCGGGCTGGGTGGCTATCGCGGTGGTCGGCACGGCTATGCCGGCGAGCACGACCGCAGCGATCAACGGCGGCTTCCAGCGGTTCTTGCGAGGGACGGACATCTGTGGGGGGTGTCCTCTCCTGATCGGCGCGCCACCCTCCGGCCGTAACGGGACGGTCGGTGGCACGAAGTGACGGTCATTCGGCCTGGAGCCTGCCATGGCCATGACCTCACCGAGTGCACACGATGCGACTGTTGTGTGACGACATCGTGAAGCAGACATGCCAATGAGGCGCAGCTCACGCTGTGCGCTGCGGCCCCTGGAATGCGCACCGAAAGGAGGCGGGGCCGCTGATCCGAGCATGCGTCCCGGCGGTGGCTCCGGACGCGAGCCCCGCGCCGGGGCAATCGGCAGGCGATCGCTCGGGCCGCCGCCCCCGTCGACGTGGGGTTGGCGCCTGCGGCTCCGGTCCCGGGCCGCGGTGAGCGGTCCGGGTCCGCGTCGAGCGGTCTGCGGTCTGCGTCGAGCGGTCTGCGGTCTGCGGTCCGCGGTCCGCGGTCTGCGGTCTGCGGTCCGCGGTCCGCGGTCCGCGGTCCGCGGTCTGCGGAGGTTGTCAGCGGACCAGGTCGGCGGCCAGCAGGTCCATCAGGAGTCCGTCGTGCCAGGTACCGTCCGCGCCGCGCTCGTACTGCCGCATGATCCCGACCGGCCGGAAGCCGGCCTTCTCGTAGCAGCGGATCGCGGCGGTGTTGTCGGCGGCGGGGTCGATGACCAGCCGGTGGTGGCCGTGGTCGTCGATGAGATGCCGTGCGAGGGTGCGTACGGCGTCGGAGCCCAGGCCCCTGCCGTGCACCGTGGGGGCGAGGAAGATGTCGAGGCCCGCGTGCCGGTAGTCGGGCTCCTCCTCCGCGTACCACTGGATCATGCCGACGATGCGCCGCTCGTGCTCGACGGTGAAGGGATGGACGCCGGGGTCCTCCAGATCCGCCGCGACGTCCGCTGCGAGATCGCCCTCACCCCTCCACCGGGCGCGGACCTCGGGGGTGGCCCTGATCGCGGCCAGGGCGGGGACGTCGTCGGGTGCGGTGGGACGGAGGACGACGGAGGCGCCACGCAGCACGGTCACGACCAGGGACCTTACGCCACGGCAAGGCCACGCCGGACGTCGGCGGCGCCCCGGCGCGCGGGAGGTCGGCAGGAAGTCGGCGGAGGTCCGTGGGAGCAGGGGCTGCCGGCGAGTGCGAGCCGTTGCGCCACGCGGTCCGCAGTCCCGCGCGCAGGTGCCGGAGCGGAGGGCCGCACCCGGCCGACGGCGGTGGGCGGAATCGGGGATACCGGGGAATCCGCGGATACTGGGCGCACACTCGCATTGTTGGGAGACATGTTGTGCCGCACGCCGTGAGCGCGGACGGGATCCGCATCGCCTACCAGGTCCGAGGGGCCGGTGACCCGCTCGTTCTGCTCGCGGGCCAGGCCAACTCCCACCACTGGTGGGACGGTGTCCGGGAGGACTTCGAGGAAACGCATCGCACCATCACCCTCGACTACCGCGGCACCGGCGACAGCGACGGACCCGACGAGCCATACAGCACCGAGCAGTTCGCGCGGGACGCGCTCGCGGTACTCGACGACCTCGGCATCGACCGGGCCCACGTCTACGGCACGTCCATGGGCGGCCGGGTCGCCCAGTGTCTCGGCGCCCACCATCCGGACCGGGTCCGAGCACTCGTCCTCGGCTGCACCTCACCGGGCGGCCGGCACAGCGTCGAACGCGACCGGGACGTGCGCACATCACTGGCCCGGCCGGAGCCCGAGGCCCGGCAGGCCCTACTCGCCCTGATGTACACCCCGGCCTGGACGGCCGCCCACCCCGGGCCCCGCACCACGCTCGGCGACCCCACCATGCCCGCCTACGCCCGCCGTCGGCACCTGGCCGCGAGCAACGGCCACGACGCATGGGACGCGCTCCCCGGCATCGGTGCCCCCACGCTCGTCGTGCACGGAAGCGACGACCTCCTCAACCCCACCGCCAACGCGCCCCTGCTCGCGGAGCGCATCCCGGGTGCCCGGCTGGAGCTGATCGCCGGAGCGCGGCACGCGTACTTCGACGAGTTCCGGGCCGTCGCCGGTCCGCTCGTCCTGAACTTCCTCAGGGAGCACTCCGACACCGTGGACCGCCTCGGAATCTGATCCCGCGTCACCCGCGTCCGAAGTGACCTGGCAGGGTGGGTACGGACGGCCGATGAACGGCCACTGAAGCACCATGAGGAAAGGTACGACGTGCGGAAGTTGACGGAGGACATTCGGGAGCGCCTCACCTCGGCGGCGGTCTGGTTCGTGGCGACCACGAACCCGGACGGGTCGCCGCATGTGAGCCCCATGTGGGTCGGACTGGACGGGGACACCCCCTGGTTCAACACCTCGGTGGGCCGGGTGAAGGAACGCAACCTGCGCCACGACCCGCGCGTGTGCCTCTCCCACGCCGACCATGAGAACCCGTTCGACCGTGTCCAGATCCACGGCCGCGTCACCCGCTTCGTCGAAGGCGAGGAAGCGGCCCGGGACATGGACCGGCTGGCGGACAAGTACCTCGGGACGCCGTACGAGTGGCTGCTCCCCGACGAGCGGCGGGTGAGCGTGGTCATCGAGCCGCTGCGGGTGCGCCGCATCGTGGGTGTCGAACCGTTCGGGCGCCCGGAGGAGGCCTGAGGGCCCGAAGTGACTGAGGGGTCCGTGGCGCTGAGGGGGCTGTGGGCTGCCGCCCTGAAGGTCTGTGGGCCCTGATGGGTCGCCAGGCTCTCTCCTGCCCCCGGGAGCCGTCGGCCGGATCCGGGGAAGGTCCGGCGGCCCCCTCCCGGCGAGCCGGCCGCGCCCGCGCGAGATGTGCCTGCGCGGGCGCGGCCGCACATCGCCGTCGACCGTTCCGGTCAGGACACTCCGAGGGCGTCGGCCCCGCCCCCGGTTCTCCCCATGGACCCGCCCTCACGCCGGACCGAGTCTTCGAGCAGGCGGACATAGGCGTCGGCCAGCCGCTCCATGGGCGCGCGGTCCCACAGGTCGGTCGAGTACCCGATGTAGCCCATCAGCACGTCGCCGGTGGGGATCAGGCCGAAGCCGAACTCCCCTCGGGCCACGGGGGCCGCGAGGTCGTCGACCGCCACGCTCACCCCCGGCAGTTCGATCTCCAGCTCCAGCGAACTCTGGTAGTGGAACCCCACCGGGATGCGGTCGGGCATGGCGGACGTCGTTCTCTCCCGCACCGCCTTCGCGACCTCCCACATCGGCATCAGGTGGTCGATCGCCGCCATCGCGTCCCGGCCGGTTTCCTCCACCAGGTCGGTGAAGGACCGGCTGCCGTCCGCGCGGATCCGCAGCGGGATCGAGGACGCCGTGCAGGCCAGGAGCGTCTCGAACTCCCGGCGCTCACGGTTGGCATAGGGGACGTTGAGCAGCACGTCCGGCCGGCCCGAGAGACGGCAGAGCAGCGTGCCCAGGGCGGCGGCGGTCACGGCGAACGGTGTCGTGCCGCGCCGGCGGGCCAAGGCCTCCGCACCGGCACGGACAGCGGCGGGAACGGTGAAGACGACCGTGTCGCCCCGGCCGCTCAACCGCTCCGGGCGAGGCCGGTCGGTGGGCAGCTCCAGGCGGAAGGAGGCCCCGTCCAACTGCCGTGCCCAGTAGGCCTTCTTGCGCTCGTCGGCGCGCAGCCGGGAGTGCTCCCGCTGCCACCGCACATATGCCGTGGAGCGCGGGGCCGGGTCGTCGAGACCGTGCGGGACGCCGGTCGCCTCCTCCGTGTACAGCGCGGCGAAGTCCCGCAGCAGGACGCTCACGGCCCAGCCGTCGCAGGCCGCGTGGTGCAGCGCGAACATCAGCACCCAGTGAGACTCCCCCAGCCCGAGCAGCCGGAACACCGGCGCCACTCCGGCTTCGGGGTCGATGGGCGTGCCGGCGAGCTCCGTGCCGATCCGCTCCACCGCGTCCGCGCGCGCCCGCTCGTCCAGGGCGGTGAGGTCCTCGACCGGGAGCGGTACGGGGCGGGGGCGCAGGACGATCTGACGCCACGCGTCGGCGTCCTCGCTCCCCCGGGCGAAACGGAGGCGGAGCGACTCGTGCCGGGCCACGAGCCGGGTGAGCGCGGTGCGCAGCGCCGTCACGTCCAGCGCGCCCGTGAGGGTGAGGCGCATGGCGACGTTCAGCACCTGCGGCATCGGATGGCTGTCATGCGCGGTCATGAAGCCGGTCTGCTGGAGGGTGGCCGGGGCGACGGTCTCGATCTCGGGGACGCTCTCCCCGGATGCGGACCCTCCGGGCGCAGCCGGCCCCGGAGCGGCTGCGGAGGGATCCGGGCACCGGGCCGCGCCGGGGGCGTCGGAACCGGTGAGCAGGGTCAGGAGGTGCGGCTTGTGACGCCGGAGCAGTCCGAGGAGCGCCGGACCGGCCAGGGCGGCCGGCGCGTCGTAGCGCAGCCGGTCGCCCTCGGCGCCGAGGCGCACGCCCAGCGCTCGCAGCCGGGAGAGGAGGTCCTCCGGGGACAGCCCCTCCAGCGTGCCGAGGTCCGGCGTACCGGTGTCCGCCGTTCCCCTGTCCGGCAGGCCGATGCCGGGCGTGCCGCCACCGGATGGGCCGACATCGGGTGTGCCGACATCGGGTGGGCCGACATCGGGTGGGCCGGCGCTCACCGACCTGTTCGGCACTTCCTCCGTCGTTCCGGCCGGGGTTCCGCTCGTTCTCACAGCAGGCCTCCGACGCGTGCTTCCGGCTCCGCGGGCCGTCCGGTGTCCTGCGGGCCGGCCAGCTCCGCCGCCATGGCCCGTACCGTCGGCTCCTGATAGAAGCGGGCCATCGGGTACTCCGTGCCGAGGGCCTCCCACACGCTGTTGAGCAGGCGGATCGCGGTGATCGAGTGGCCTCCGAGGTCGAAGAACGAGGTATCGGGGCCGATGGCGTCCACCTCGACCTCGAACTCGGCGGCCCACAGCTCCCGCAGCCGGGTCTCCAGGGAGTCCCGTGACGGTGCCGGAGGCGTCGGCTCGTTCGGTACCGACCGCTCGGCGTGCTCCGCCGCTCCGGGCCGCCCGGTCACCAGTGGTGTGGCGGGCAGGGCCGCGCGGTCCAGCTTGCCGTGGCCGGTGAGGGGCAACGACGGCAGTACGGCCCAGGCGCGGGGCACCAGGTACTCGGGGAGCCGGTCGGCGAGCAGGTCCGCCAACCGGTCGGCGCACCGCTGCTGTTCGTGCTCGCGCTCCGGCGCGGTGCCGGCCGGGACCACGAACGCGGCGAGGTACGCCTCGCCCGCGGCGTTCCGCCGGGCGAGCACCACGGCCTCCCGCACCTCCGCCACCTCCGCGAGCATGCGTGTGACCTCGTCCGGCTCCACCCGGAAGCCACGGATCTTCACCTGGTCGTCGGTGCGCCCGTGGAACTCCAGGACGCCGCCCGGCGTCCAGCGCACCCGGTCGCCGGTGCGGTACCAGCGGCCGTCCGACCCCGGGAGGGTGACGAAGCGCCGCTCCGTCTCCTCGGGGCGGCCGAGATAGCCGCGCGCCAGGCCCGCCCCGCCGACGTACAGCTCGCCGACCGTGCCCACCGGTACGGGCTCCCCCGCGGCCCCGAGGACGCTCAGCCGGACGTTGTCGACGGGCCGGCCGATCGGGACGGGCGTGCCCTGCTCCCCCTCCGGCGCGACGGTCGCGGTGGTGCACAGCACGGTGGTCTCGGTCGGCCCGTAGATGTTGACGACCTCGTACGGTGTGCCGGCCGCCGGCCGGTTCCGCAGGGTGTCCCCGCCGACCAGCAGGTGACGCAGGCTCATCGGCCGGCGGTCCGGGCCGAGGCCGGTCAGCGCCTCGCCCAGGGCGGTCGGCAGGAAGGAGTGGGTGACCTGCCACGCCCCGTACCAGCGGGCCAGGGCGACCGGGTCGAGACGCGTCCGGTCGTCGGCGACGGCCACCGACGCGCCGGTGGTCAGGGCCGGCCAGATGTCCAGGACCGCGCCGTCGAAGCTCTGGCTGCACACCAGCGCGCTGCGGTCGCCGGGGCGGAGGCCGAAGCGGCTGCGGTACCACTGGCACAGGCTGACGACGCTGTGGTGGGTGACGGCAACGCCCTTCGGCGGCCCCGTCGTTCCGGAGGTGTGCACGACGTAGCAGAGCGCGTCGCCGCTCTTCCCCGACGGCCCGGAAGCCGTTGCGGACGCCGGCTCCGCGCCGGGGGCGGCCGAGGAGGCCGGACGGCTGGTGGAGGTGCCGCTGTGGGGCCGGTCCGCGATGTCGAGCAGCACCGCGCCGGCCGGTGGTGCGGGCGGGGCGGTGCCGGTGTGGGTCGCGTCGCTCACCACGGCCCGCACCGCGCACCCCGCGAGCACGGACTCGGCCCGTGCCCTGCCGATCGCCGGGTCCAGTGCCAGATAGCCGTATCCGGCCCGGAGCGCCGCGAGCATGGCGACGATCAGATCCGGGGAGCGGGGCAGCCACAGCGCGACCACGCCGTCCGGCCCGGCCTCCCCCACCGCTTCCCCGATGGCGGCGGCGAGCCGGGCCGACCGGTCCGCCAACTGCCCGTAGCTGAGCGCCGAGCCGTCGGAGACGACGGCCGTGCGGGACGGGGTCTCCGCGGCGCGGCGGAGCACCAGCTCGTGAACGGTGGTCGCGTCGACCGTGCGGACCGGGCCGTTCTCCCAGGCGCCGGGGACGGCGTCGCCCTCGGAGACGTACCCGGAGTCCGGCCCGGCACGGTCCTCGGTCGCGGCGACGGCACGATGGCCGTCGTCCACGTCGGCTGTCGGGACGGGGCGGGGCCCCGAGGCGGCGGTGAGGCGGGACAGCGGGGTGTCGGGGGCGTCGACAGCGGCGGTGAGGACGCCGTGGAAGCAGTCGAAGAACCCGTCGACCGCCGCGGCGTCGAAGAGGTCGGTGTTGTACTCGATGTGGCAGCGGATGCCCTCGGCCCGGTCGGTGAAGTACACCGTCAGATCGGTGAGCGCCTTGTCGGGGCCGGCCTCCAGAGCGGTGGCGCGGACCCCGGGCAGGTCGAACCGGAAGGGCTCCTCGCTCTCGAACTCCGCCATCACCTGGAACACGGGGGTGCGGTCCGTTCCCCGGCTGGGGCCGAGAGCCCGGACCACGTCCTCGAAGGGCACCGCGGCGTGGTCGTACGCGTCGAGGGCGACGCCGCGCACCCGGCGCAGCAGGGTGCCGAAGTCCGGATCGCCGCTCAGGTCGAGGCGCAGGGCGAGGGTGTTGACGAAGAAGCCGACCAGGTCCTCCGTGCCGCGGGGGCGGTCGGACACGGGGCTGCCGATGATGATGTCCCGCTGGCCGGTGACCCGGTTCAGCATGGCCCCGTAGCCGGCGAGCAGCACCATGAAGAGGGTGCTGCGGTGGGTGCGGCCCAGGGCGCGCAGCCGCTCGGAGAGCCCGGCGTCGAGGGTGCGGAAGACGGCCCGTCCGTTGGAGGTCATCATCCCGGGGCGGGGCCCGCGGGTCGGCAGCTGCGTCTCGGGCAGCGTGCCGCCCAGGGTCTTGGTCCAGTACGCGAGGTCCGCCCGGACGTCGGGGGTGTCCTGCTCCGCCAGCCGGGCGCGGACGTGGTCGGTGTACCGGCGGGTGAGGGCGGGAAGGCCGTCGGACGTTCCCGTCGTGGCGGCCCGGTAGAAGGCGGACAGGTCCCGGGCGAGGACGGTGGCCGAGGCCGCGTCCACCACGATGTGGTGCATGGAGAGGACGAGGACGTGGTGGTCGTCGGCGGTGGCGACCAGGCGGGCCACGAAGAGCGGGCCCTGTGCGAGGTCGAACCGGCGGGCGCTCTCGGCGGTCAGCACCGTGCGGACCGCGGCCTCGTCACCCCGGCGGTCGAGGACCTCGAAGTCGGCCGGGACAGGCGGCGACACGATCTGACGCGGCTCGCCACCGGTCTCCCGGAAGACGGTGCGGAGACTCGCGTGCCGGGCCACGAGGCGGTCGAGCGCGCTGCGCAGCGCGTCGAGGTCGAGCGGGCCGGCGAGGTCGATCGCGGCCACCTCGTTGTAGGCCGTCCGGCCCGGCAGCATGCGCTCCAGGAACCAGATGCGCTGCTGACCGCTGGAGAGCGGTGCGTCGTCCTCGTGGGGGCGGTCGGCCCGCGCGGCGGCATCGGCAGCGGGCTGCGGAGCGGTGCGGGTGCCGGGCCGTTCGGCGGTTCCGGCGTGGGGCACCGGGACCGGGTCCCTGTCGGCGCCGGGCTTCGGGACCGGCTCCGTATCGGCGCTGGGCTCCGGGGCCGACTCCGCGTCGGTGCCGGACTGCGGCGAGGTGCCGGAGCCGGGCCGCGGTGCGGGGCGTGTCGGCCACGGCCCGCCGGTCACCGCCTGCTCCCGGGCCGCGGCCTCCGGCCGGTCCGGTCGCTGCTCCGTCCGCTCCCGCTGCTGGACGGTGCGCCGGAGGGTGTTCAGCTCCGCCAGGCCGGAGTACAGCGCGTCGGGGGCCACTCCGAAGTCGATGAGCGACGCGATCTCGTCGGCTCCGGCGGCGCGTACCGCCGTCACGACGGGGGCGGCGGTCTCCGCGGTGCCGATCAGGGCCCGCTGGTCGCAGTAGCGGTCGTAGGCGCGCCGGAACAGCGTGTCGAGATCGTCCTCGCTGAGCGAGGCGAGATCGACCCGGTGGCCGAGGCTGTTGCTGAACCCGCCGAAGAGCGACAGCGACGACCGCATGTAGCGGGACAGCGGGCCGTAGGCCTCGGTGCGGGCCGTCGTGTGGTCGGGGTGCAGGTAGGTGTGCAGCAGGACCGCCACCCTCCCCGCGTCCGGGTCGAGGGAGTGCTCGGCGCGGGTGCGGCGGTAGAGCGCGATGTTCTCCGCGAGCTGCTCGACGCTCTGCGCCATGAGGTTGGTGACGATGCCCAGGTCGTGCCGGGCGGCGAGCCGGTAGGAGTCCGGGTTGCCGACCACGGCGGTGAACATCGGGGGCGTGCCCTGGACGGGCGCGGGGAAGATCCGTATGTCCTGGTCCCCGTCGCCGGTCCGGCGCCGCACTCCGTCGCCGCGCCACAACCGGCGCACCTGGGCTACCTGTTCGTACATCGTCTCCTTGTGGCGCCCGTACCGGTCGGGGAAGAAGGCGAAGTCGTTGGCGTGCCAGCCGCTCGCGCAGCCGATGCCGATCCGGCCTCCGGAGAGGTTGTCGACCATGGACCACTCCTCGGCGACCCGGATCGGGTCGTGGAGCGGAAGGACGACGGACCCGGCGTTGAGCCGGATGCGGCTGGTCTCCCGGGCGAGGGCGGACGCGAGAACGGCCGGGTTGGGGAAGAGGCCGCCGAAGGCGTGGAAGTGCCGCTCGGGCATCCACAGCGCATGGAAGCCGTGCTCGTCGGCGTAGCGGGCGGTCCGCAGAATGTGCTCGTACCGGCCGTGCCGGGAGGTGTGGTCCTCCGGATAGTCGCCGAAGTAGTAGAGGCTGAAGTCGGTCGTGCGGGTGGGTGGTTCGCCGGTCGCGGGGCGCTCGGGAACGGCGCTCCCCCCGTCCGCGGTCCAGCCGTCGGCAGTCCCCGCATCGGCGGTCACCGGGGCGGCAGTGCGGACGGCCGCGGTGTTGAGCGCGACGGTGCGGGCGCGTTCGCGGGCCGGGGCGGCCGGAGGCGTCGGCACACCGGTGCCGGCCGGGGCCGTCGCCTCCGTGGCTGTCCCTGCCGGAGCCGCTTCGGTACGGGTCACCGGGGCGTCGGCCACGGTGGCAGGTGACGCGGTGGCAGGGGACGCGGTGGCAGCAGGCGCGCTTGCAGGGGCGCCGGGTGAGGTGACCGGCCGCTGGGCGCTGCCGCCCGTCGAAAGGGCGGTCCGCCGGCCCGTGCCGGTGAAGAAGCCGGCCCGGCGGAGTTCGCGCAGCGACTCCCGGACGGCGTCCGCGAGGAACGCGACGTCCTCGTCCGAGTGTGCCGTCGAGAGGAAGAAGTTGCGCCACTCCCAGACGAAGACGCCGCGGAGCATCAGATGGTGGTAGAGCAGCTCCATGTCGGCCTGGTGCTCGAAGCGGAACATCGAGCCGAAGTGCCGCATCCGCAGCGGGAACTCCTCCGCCTCGAAGAAGGCGTTGAGGGAGGCGGCCAGGGCGTCGGTGCGGGCGTTGAGCCGTTCCTGGAGGCCGGGGCCCTGCTGCCGGAGCTCGGTGAGGACGGCCGTGGCGGCCACCATGGACACCGGGTGCTGGATGTAGGTGCCGCCGAAGAAGGTCGTCTCCCGCTCCGGGTAGCTGTCGTCCCCGTACTGCCAGAAGCCGCCGTCGATGCCGTCCATGATGTCCGGCCGTCCCGCGATGGCGCCGATCGGGAAGCCGCTGCCGAGCAGCTTGCCGTAGGTGGCGAGGTCGGGGGTGACGCCGTAGAGCTCCTGCGCCCCGCGCTGGGCCGGCCGGAAGCCCGTGAGCATCTCGTCGAAGAGCAGCACGATGCCGTGGCGGCTGGTCACCTCGCGCAGCCGGCGGACGAATTCGACCGGCCGCAGGGCGGGGTTGCGGCTCTGCACCGGCTCGACGACGACCGCGGCGATGTCGGCGGCATGCCGCTCGATCGCCTCCAGACTGCTGTCACGGCCGTAGTCGAGCACCATCAGGTCGGCCACCGCGCTGCGCGGGATGCCGGTGGAGACGGGGACGGTGAGGCGGCCGTCGGCCGTCGGCGAGGAGCGGCCCAGGACGTTGTCCGCATGGCCGTGGTACGCGCCGTGGAAGGTGACGATCCGGGTGCGGCCGGTGGCGGCGCGGGCCAGCCGGATCGCGGCGGCGTTGGCCTCCGTACCGGAGTTGGCGAACGCCACGCGGTCCATCCCGGTCAGGCCGGCGAGCAGCTCGGCGGCCTCACCGGTCTCGGCGTTCCGGGCACCGAACTGCATCCCGCGGCCGAGGTGTTCGCGGACCGCCTCCCGCACGAACGGGGGTTCGTGGCCGAAGAGCAGGGTGCCGAACCCCATGGTGATGTCCACGTAGCGGTTGCCGTCGACGTCCTCGAGCGAGGAACCGGAGGACCGCCGGCCCGCGATGGGGTACAGCATCTCCTTGGTGCTGCTGCGGAATCCCACCACGGCCCGGCTGTCGGCGAGGACCCGCCGGTAGCGGTCCGCGAGCTTCTTCGAGGTGGGGGTCCTGGCCGTGTAGCGGCGGACGAGGTCGTCGACGTGGGCCCGGCGGGATCCGCCGGCGCCCTCCGACGCCATGCCGGAGGTACGGGAGACCGTCATCCGGGGGCCGAGCTGCCCGCGCGCAGGGGCGGCGGGCTCGGTGGCGGGCGGTTGCGCCACCGCGGTGCCGGGGTCCGGCTCGGCGGTGCCGGGCCGCGACGTCGGAGCAGTCGGCCGGGATGCCGGAGCGGTCGGCCGCGGCGCAGTGGCGGGCCGCGACGCAGTGGGCTGCGGCAGGGCGGCCGACAGCTGCTCGGCCATCGCCGCGAGGTCCTCCTCGATGGCTGCGGAGATGCGCCCGAGCCCGGTCACCGCTGCACCTGGCCGTCGGTGGGCTGCACGGCCGGCTGTACGGCGGGCTGCCGCTCGGCGATGAGCTGCGTCAGCTGGGAGATCTGCACCAGCATGGTGCGCTGGATGCCGGTGAGCTGCTGGAGCTGGCGCGCGAGGTTCTCCAGCTCGGCCCGGGTCACGGGTGCGGCGGATCCGTCGGCATCGCCCGCCGGTTCGGCGTATGCGGCGGGGGCCGCGGGCACGACGGGCTCGGCGGACACCACCGGCACGGCCGGCTCGGCGAACGCTCCGGAGGCGGCGAATTCCGGGACGGCAGGAGCAACGGGCTCCGCGGCAGAGGCCGGAACCACCGGGCCCGCCCCGTTCAGCGGTGCCCCGGGCGGGGCCGGCGGGGCTGCGGAGAGCGCGTCGGTCTCCCCGGACGGCCGGGCGGTCGCGTGCCCTGGCCCGGCCGGGGCGGCGCCGTCCCCGGTGCGGTCGGCGATCAGCTCCGCGAGGAGGCCGGGCGTGCTCGCCTCCTCGAACAGCTCGCGCATCGACACCTTGACCCGGTGGGTCTCCTCCAGCTCGCGCAGCACCTGAATCATCTGGAGCGAATCGGCGCCCAGATCGAAGAAGGAGGTCGTCGCCGAGATGGCGTCCTGCTCGTACCCGAGGTGCTGCGCGCTCAGCTCGATCACGTGCCGCAGCACCCGCTCGACGGATGCCTTGTTCTGTACCACTGCGTTCCCCTCGCTTGCCCTTGCACTTGCCCCGGCCCGGCCGAGTACCGGTTCCGGACCCGTCCAGTAGGTCCTGTGCTGGAACCGGTAGCCGGGCAACGGAATCCGCCGGCCCCCGCAGCCCTCCAGCAATGTCTCCCAGTCGATGTCACGGCCCGCCCCGTGCAGGGCCGCCGCCGCGCCCCACAGGGCGTCCGGTCCCGCCCCGCGGCGCAGCGTCGGTACCGCGGCGAGGCCGGGGACGGCACGGCGGGCCAGCCCGCTCAGGGTGGTGTGCGGGCCGATTTCGAGTACGGCCGCCGGGCCGTGGTGTCCGATCTCCCGGAGCACGGTGTCGAAGCGCACCGGCTCCCGGGTCTGCCGGAGGATGTACTCCACGTCCGGTGTCCAGCCGGCCGGGTGGAGCCGGCCGTCCACGCCGCTGAGGAAGGGCACGGTGGTGGGCCGCAGGGCGATGCCCGCGGCGACGGCCCGGAGCGGCTCGAGAACGGGTTCGATCAGGTCGGTGTGGAAGGCCCGGTCCACCGGGAGGCGTTCGTGGAGCTGCCCCCGGTCGGCCAGCAGCTTGCACAGCCGGTCGACCGCGTCGGCGTCCCCGGCCAGCACGTGGTTGCGCTCCCCGTTGACGACGGCGAGGGAGATTCCCGGTACCTCGGCGGCGAACAGCCGCGCCGTCTCCCGGTCTCCGAGCACGGCGGCCATCCCGCCCGGTGCGCAGTGCCGCTGCATCAGCCGGCCGCGCTCGGCCGCCAGGCGCAGCCCGTCCTCGACGGGCAGGGCGCCCGCCGCGCACAGAGCGGCGTACTCCCCGACGCTGTGCCCCGCCACCAGGGCGGGCGTCACTCCGGCGGCCCGCCACAGCCGGACGACGGCGTACTGGAGGGCGAAGAGCGCGGGCTGGACGGTCGCGGTGTCCCAGATCCCGCCCGGCCCGTCGGGGAGCGGCCGCTGACCCGGCCGGACGGTGCCGAGCAGCGGGTCGAGCAGCGACGTGCCGTACAGGTCCCGGTGGAGCCGGTCGCAGGAGTGGAGGGCGTCCCGCACCGGGGAGAACCGTTCGTACAGGTCCGCGGCCATGCCGGGGTAGGGGCTGCCTTGACCGGAGAACTGGAAGGCGATGTCCGGCGCTGTGCCGGCCGGAACCTCCGTGGCCACCGCGCGTGCCGGTGTGCCGCTTGTGGGCCGTACCGGTTCCGTGCCGGTCGCCGCGTCCGGTTCCGCGAGCCAGGCGTCCAGCGCGTCGGCGAACGCGGCCGGATCCGTTCCGCGGACCGTGAGGCGGTGCCGTCCGTGGGAGCGGCCGGCCGATGCGGTCGTGACCACGTCCGCCATGGGCGTCCCGGGGTGGGCCCGCACATGGTCGCGGAGGGCTGCCGCGTTGGCGACGAGTGCTTCCCTGCTCCGTCCGGAGACGAGCAGCAGGCCGGGGGCCGGTGCGGTGCCGGTGGGCCGCGGCGGGGGCGGCGGGGCCTGCTCCACCACGAGGTGGACATTGGTGCCGCCGACACCGAGCGAGGTGACCCCCGCCCGCCGCGGGCCGTCCTGCTCCGGCCAGGGGCGGACCTCGGTGGGGATGTAGAAGGGGCTGCCGTCCAGCGGCAGCGCGGGGTTGGGCCGGGCGTAGCCCGCCATCGGCGGGATCTCCCCGTGCCGGAGCACCAGCAGCGTTTTGATCAGACTGGCCAGGCCGGAGCACACGTCGAGGTGGCCGATGTTGGCCTTGGTGGAGCCCAGCGCACAGTACCCGGACCGGTCGGTGTCGTCCCGGTGGGCGAGCAGAGCCCCTTCGAACTCGATCGGGTCGCCCTTGAACGTGCCGGTGCCGTGGGTCTCCAGATAGCCGATCGTCTCCGCGCCGACTCCTGCGACGTCCAGTGCCCGGCGGATGGCGGCGCGCTGGCCGGAGACGGTGGGAGCGGTGAACGCGGCCTTGTCCGCACCGTCGTTGAGGACGCCCCAGCCGCGGATCACGCCGTGGACGGTGTCGCCGTCGGCCAGGGCGCGGTCCAGCCGCTTGAGGACCACCGCTGCGACCCCCATGCCGCCGACGGTGCCGTCCGCCCCGGCGTCGAAGGGGCGTAACCGGCCGCTCTTGGAGAGGATCGACCCCTTCACATAGCGGTAGCCCAGGGCCTGGGGCACATGGACCGCGGCGGCGCCGGCGAGCGCGATGTCGCAGTCCCCGGTGACCACCGACTGCGCGGCGAGCTGCACGGCGACGAGCGAACTGGAGCACGCCGTCTGCACATTGACGGCCGGGCCGGTGAGACCGAGCCGGAAGGCGGTACGGGTGGCGGTGAAGTCGGCGTAGTTGCCGACGGTGGTCTGCATCCGGGTGACCCAGTCGTCGCCGGTCTGCCCCGGCAGGACGTTGTTCAGCAGGTAGGTGTGCAGGGAGTACAGGAGGTAGCCGGTCGCCGCGAAGACACCGGTACGGGCTCCCCCGCGTTCCCGGGGGTAGCCGGCGTTCTCCAGCGCGTGGTGGGCGCACTCCAGGAACATCCGCTGCTGCGGATCGGTGAGCGTGGCCTCCCGGGCGCTCATCCCGAAGAACGGCGCGTCGAAGGACGCGACGTCCTCCAGGACGCCGCTGGCTCCGACGAACTCCGGTGACCGGCAGTCCTCGGGGGTGGCACCGGCCGCGGCGAGTTCCGCCCCGGTGAACCGGCGGATGTGGTTCTCCCCGCCGCGCACCAGGCGCCAGAAGTCGTGCGGGGTGTCCGCTCCCGGGAAGCGGAAGGACAGGCCGATCACGGCCACACGCCGGTCGTCAGGAAGTGCCATCACCGTGGGGTCTTTCCGGTCGGGGTCAGGTGCGTTCGCTGTCCGGGCCGCGGCCGTCCGGTGGCGCGGCCGCCCCGGACGCCGCTGTGCTCCGTGACGCGCGGAGCGGTCTGCCGCCCTCGGGGGCCGGTCGCGGCGCCGCCTCGGCCGTCCGCGGCTTGCCGTCCGGACCGCGCGCCGCCGCGGGCCCCGGCACGGCGGAATCCGCGGCGCCGTGCCGCTGTCCGGCACCGCGCCGGACCAGGAGGACGAGGAGCCCCGCACAGAGAAGGATGGCCGAACCGTGGAAGGCCGCCACGACCTGGAACGGCGTGAAGCGCTCCAGCAGGGCGGCACTCACCAGCATGCCGAGGCCGAAGCCGGCGTTCTCGGCCGAGGCGGAGAGCCCGAAGAGCCGCCCCCGTTGCTCGTCCGGGGTGGTCTGCAGCCGTGAGACGTACGCGATCTCCGTCAGCCCGTCGGCCATTCCGGCGAGCAGTGCCACGGCGACGGCCAGCGGGGTGGGCAGGCCGGAGAAGACCAGGATGAACATCAGCGACATCACACAGGCGCCGAGCGCGAAGACCCGCTCGCCCGGGGTGCGTCCCGCCTTCTTGACGTAGCGCTCCAGCACCACTTGGGCGGCGATGTTGCCCAGAGCCCAGGTCGCCCAGAACTGGCTGATGAAGACGGCCGGGTCCGAGGGGTCGAGACCGGCCGAGTAGACCGGCAGCGCGACGTTGTGCGAGGAGGAGCCCAGGCCGTCGGCAGCGCGGACGGCGATCATCAGGGCGACCAGCGGCATGGACCGCAGCAGGACCAGGGCGGCCCACCGCGGCTTTCCGGTGCTCTCCGCGGGCCCCGATTCCTCCGGCGCCGCCTCTTCGGCCCGGGTCCTGATCGGCAGCAGGGACAGCACCAGCGCGGAGACGGTGAAGGTGATGGCGTCCAGCACGAAGGCCGCCGTGTACCCCCACTGCGACACGACCACTCCGGAGGAGGCGAACCCGGCGATCATGGCGAGCGAACGGGCCGTCACCAGACTGGCGTTGGCCTTGGCCCGGTGCTCCGCTCCGACGATTTCGGGGATGCTGCTGCGCAGGGCGACCTGCGACAGGGTCGAGCACGTACCCGCGATCAGCGCGAGCCCGAACAGCGCTGCGAGGTCCACGCTCTCGGGCGCCAGCAGCATGGCGACGAGAGCCGTCGCCTGCGACAGGTCGGCGCCGATCATCAACCGTTTGCGGTCCACCCGGGACACGAGTGCTCCGCTGACGAACCCGGACGCCACACTCGTCAGCAGCCGGACCGCCATGAACAGGCCGGCCAGGAAGGCGCTTTCGGTGAGGTGGTAGACGAATACGTTCAGCGCCACCAGATTGAGATAACTGCCGTACGCGGAAATTCCGTTGGCAGCCACCAGAATCCTGAAGTGGCGCACGCCAATGTCCCCCTTGCACCCGCAGTCCGGTGAGCAGTGATCAACAACCTTGAGCATGTTGGCACGCATCAGCCAAGAAGCACAACGAAACTGTCACTTCCATGCGCAATCTCGAAAACCGGGCCTCGAGAACCACACTGTTTCAGCCGGGCTGGCCGAATCCACCTGACCGAATCCGCAGGGGACGCCACCGGAAACGGAGGATTCCGTTTCGGGTCCGGGCGCCGGGTTTCCGGAGAGAACCGTCGTACGGTGGCCAGGCCGTCCGCGAACACCCCCCGCATACGCCACCTGCGGGACGGCGCGGGCACCGGCGGCACCGTGTGACGCGGGCAGGGGACACAGCGAGAGACACCCGGCACCGGCACGGTGAGAAACGGGGGCACATCCAACGGGACCGGCACCATGGGGAGCCGCCCCACCGGAGGATGGCCAGGCCTCCTCGGAAGCCGGACCTCAGCGGGCGACGCGGACCGCCGTCTCTCCACCGGACGCCCCTGGGCCCCACCGGGCGGGCAGGGCCCACCGGGTCGACAGGACTGGCGGGGCCGACAGCACCCACTGGCCCGACAGGGCGCGATCGTCGGCGGCCCGGACCGGTACCGCCGCATTCCCGGCCATCACCACAGACCGCGGTGCCGCACCCCGAAGAGGTGCGGCACCGTCACCCCGCCCGCCCGGCAAGGAAGGAGTCCTGGCTCCGTGTCACGTGAGAGGCACGGCGTCACTTGAGAGGAATGCAGCGCAGGGCGTGATCGGAGCGCCGGTGGGGAGGCGAGAGGAGGTGGACCAATTCGTAGGACCCACCGGGACAACCGTCCGCGTCCCCGATACGCGTATCGATCAGCACCCTGTTGACCGTGTAACCATCCCGTTCCAGAAGGCCCCTGATGAATGTCTCCGGGTCCGCAAGGAGCTCCTTCTGCTCGTCGTCGCTGAGCTCGATACGGTAGACCTCGATGGCGGAGGCTTCGATTTCCGTGGGCCGGTGAATGGTGGCCATGACGTCATCCTTCCGGTGAAGCCGTCATATTCCAGTGTGCGCCGATCGCGGGCCGCCGCAACCGCGCTCCCGGCCCTCTCTCCACGACTCCGCCGCGAAGGAACGGGGGCACCGGCCCTGTGCGTGCGAGGCCCCGCCACTTCTGCGAAGCCTCGCCCGTCACCCATTGACCGGGTCCGGATTACCGGTCACGCCCCGTCGCGCATGGTGAACACGAAGCTCGCGGAGTTGTAGTAATTCGGCTGGTGCGCGAGGTAGGTACCCTTCCCCGGCGGCTTGCTCTCGTGCCAGTCCTCGGGACCGAACAGATGCGAGGCATAGTCGGTGTCACTGACCTGCGGAACGAACAGCAACCGGTAGCCGGAGGAATCCGGTTCGGGCTGGAAGGTCCACAGCTGGGACGGCCGGCCCTCGTCGGGAGCGCACTCCTGCTGGACCACACGGACGACGTTTCCCCCGCCGGACGTCCCGTCGAGGCACTTTCCGCTGCCCGTGTTCCGCAGTGCGTAGGTGTTGCCCTGGCTCGCCGCGGCACGGCTCCAGCGCTGCGCCGCCTCGTAGGTGTCGCACGTCTGGAGCTGCATCATGGCGCCCTCGTCCTTGGCGGCGCCCACGATCCCCACGCACAGGCCCGTCGCCCGGTTGACCAGTTGGAACCCTGCCGGAGCAGTCGGCGAGGCGGAGGAGGCGGAAGCGACGGCCTCAGCGGCCGGCTTGCCGCTCCGGCGTTCACGCGGCTTGTCCGTGGTACGGCTCGGGGCGGGACTCGGGGACACCGAGACCGTGCGGGTGGCGGTCGGCGCGGCAACGGTCGTCCCGGGAACGGGAAAGGTCTCCCGGGCGAGGGGCTCAGGGGGCGCGGGGGTGTCGTCCGTCAGGATGTGGACGGTGACGCCCACGGCGACCACCGTGGTGACCACCACCGCGACGGCCACGACTGCGGCGAGACCCGCCGGCGTGGCGGGAAGGAACCGCCGGCCACCGTCCCAGGATCCGAACCACCCCACCGGCCACGCCCTGTTGGCCTGGGCCACCGGCTGGGACGACATCTTCGGGGCGGCGGCCTTCCGTTCGGCGGGGCGCCGCGACGGCCCGTCGGCCGTGCCCGCCGTCAGCACTGCCGAGAGGAAGGCGTACTCCCCGGTGCGGATGGCGACGATGTCGGTGCGGGCACGGGAGCAGTTGTCGCAGGTGTCGGCGTGCTCGTCGAAGTCCTGGGACCGGGTGGAGCTCCCGTTGCGGACGGTGTCCCCCAGGACCGCGGTCAGGTGCCGGCACGTCCGGCTGCGCGACCGTGTGGCATAGGCCCGGAGGTAGGCCTCGTACAGCCCGTCCAGGGCGAGGGCCAGCGGGGAGTCCGCGTCGGTACCCGGTTCCAGCAGCGGCGCCTCGCTGTCGGCATGGTCGCGGAGGGCGTTCGCCAGGGTCGTCCGCATCGTTTCGGACAGCTCGCGGAAGGCCTGCGACAGGGGTGAGTCATCGGGCGCGGCCAGGGGGTCGGACACGGGTCTCCTCGTGCGGGTGGGTCACGTACAGGTCCTACGGGGGTGAGGGGCGACGTCGGCACCCTTAATCGCAGCGGGTGTGAACACACCGGGCTGCTCGCTGGGTGGTGCATGTCGCTGGTGGGACCTTCACATGGGGAGACGGTGCACGGACGGGCGCCGACGGCCGGTTGGGGGCCGCGGCGTCGACGGAGCTGCGAGGCTTCCCTCGAACTCTTGGTCAGGAGATTGATCCTCCGGGACTCCCGCGTCAAGTTGAGCCGCCCGGCGGGGCTTGCTTGCATCCCCCACCTGGGCAGGGAAAACGCGGATGGGAGGCTGCCGTTCCCCCGGGTTGGTCCAAGATTCTCGCCGACGTGGTGTGCACAGCGGCACGACGGCAGGACGACGCGCGGACCCACGGAACGGGCGGTGTCCGGGCGGTGAGGAGAAGGTGTCCGCGGCCCGGCGCCGGCCGGGCTCCGCAGGTCGCGAGGGCGGTCCGGCGACTGCGGCGCGGGACGACGGCCGTCCGGCGGAGGTGACTCGGCTCGGGCGACGGCTCCTCGTCGGCGGGGCGGGCACGAGAGGCCCGGGATCCTGAGGTTCGCGACCGGGGAAGAGCGCGGAGGAATGGGTGGTCCGGGAAGCAGCCGTGGCTTCCGCACAGGGGCCGGGCGAGAGGTCCGCGATCGTTCCGCGTGGTCCGATCGCGGACCTTCTGCCGGCCGGGAGAGGTCAGGGGTCAGACGCGGCGAACCCGCGCGGCGATCCCGTGGCCGATCAGCAGGTAAAGAGCCGCCGGGAGACCGTAGTTGAGGAAAACACGGACGCCCTCGCTCTCCATGGTGAAAATGTCCTGGGACCACCAGGCGAGCCAGTCGGCCACTCCGTGCACGAAATCGACGAAGACATTTCCCTGGTTGGCTTCGAGCAGGTACAGCAGGATCCACAGCCCCAGGAAGCCTGCGGCCACATCACCGATCGTGTGCAGGATCAAGGCCGTCCGATGGGCACCGGCACCGGAGTGGTTTCGGTCATAGGCGTCATAGGGACTGTTTGCGGGCATGGGTTCGCGGGTATCGCTCATGCCCTGCACATAGCCGGAGCCGACTGTGCAAAACCAGGCCCGCACCTGCGATTCGATAACCACTCGGCATCATTTCGGATTCCCCATTCCCGACATCAGCGGCACCGCGGTCCCAAATGGTCCGGCCCCCGCGAGGACAATCCCCTGTTATGGGGATTTCGGCTCGCCATGCGCGATCACCGGCCGCTTCGGCTGCGTGAATCCCGATCAAGACATCCGGTCCGACTCGGCCGGCCCGCGCACCTCATGCCCGTTTCCCGGCTTTGAGGTCTGATGAAACCCTTTGGCCGGGGAATGATCCGGTCGGCACGCATGGCGCATTCGGACATCACGGCCCGATATGCGTGACGTGCCGGGGGCGAAGCACCACGGCCCCGTTCGGAGGTCGGCTGCCGCATCCGGAGCTCACCCGAGGAGAGCCAGGACGCGCCGGGCCTGGCGCTCGCGCGGGGGTCCCGCCACGGCCCGCTCAGGTGGGCCGCCCCCCTTCGACGGCACCGGAGACATCGGGGACCCGCACCGGGCGCGACCCGTCCCGCAACGACTCCGCTCCGGCCACGCCGACCAGTGACGCGGCGACGGCGGGGCGCACGGGGATCAGCGGCGGCGCTCCCTGCTCAACGGTGGCGCGGAACCCCTGGAGCAGCAGCACGGTGCCCTCCGCCGCGCGTTCCACGGTCCGCCCCGCGAGGGACAGGGCCGGCGGGGTGCGCTCCTCCTCGTGGGTGCGGCCCTCCGGCCGGGTCCACCCCTCCGCCCTGACCCGCACCGACCAGGACCGTTCGCCCTGACCGCGCACGGACTCCGCCAGGGCCCGGGTCCCGCGGACGGAGAGCCAGCTCCAGTGGCTGTCGGGTTCGCCCTGGAGGAAGCCGTGCCGGGTGACGGCCAGCGCACCGGTGGAGAGCCGTACCACCATCACGACCGCGGCACGGGGGTCGGCTTCGTCGGCCCGGAACGCCGTCACCTCCACGGGCCACGCGTCCGTGAGCGCCAGGACCGGGGAAACGGTGTGGGTGCAGTAGGCCGTCGGCGCGATCCGGCCTCGCCAGTGGGTGGGGTCGCCGGTCAGCGCGGTGACCGCCTCCGGGGACATGCCGTGCAGATAGTCGGCCTCGATCATGCTGATCCGGCCCAGTTCACCGCCGTCGACCGCCTTCCGGAGGGTGCGCACATGGGGATGCAGCACGTAGTTCTCGGCGAAGGAGTAAGTCGCCGAGGACCGCTCCGCCACCGCGATGAGCCGTCGGCCCTCCGTGGCGTCCGTGCAGGCCGCGGACTCCGACAGCACATGCACGCCCCGCTCGAGGAACGCGGCGGCCAACGGCGCGTGCGCGTCGAAGTCGTTGGCGAGCACCACCCCGTCGAGGCGCTGTTCCAGCAGGTCCTGCCAGCGTTCGGTCAGGGCCGCGCCCGGTAATCGCTCTCCCGCCGCGGCCCGGCGCTCCGGGTCGTGATCGCAGGCCGCCACCACGTCCATGCCCAGTTCCTGACACCAGGTCGCGAGATGGAGTCCCATCCGCAGACCGATCACTCCTGTCCTCATGGGGTCCATCCTGGGGTTGTCCACCGCCGGGTGGGCAACCGGTTTTCGTGCCGGACCGGTGGACGTGCCGACGAGCGGTGCGGGGCGGCCACCGGTGCGCTGGTCGTTCGGTGACGTTCTCCGCATGATTTCGCCACCCGCGACACGGACTTTCGCTCGGCGCCCAGGGCTCTTTCCGGCATTCCCGCACGTCAAGAATTGGCGGCGGTCCGTCACCGAGTCACCTGCGCAATGGCGGTAAACCGTCTCCTCGCTCCGTTCGCCACCCGGCATACTCGGGCCCGGCTGGCCGAGCCGGTGCCCGGCGCCCGTCATGGCGCGAGCCATGGGGGCGGCGTGCAGCGCCGATCACGACCCGTGGACGGCGTGGCGACGGCCCATCCGCGATCGTCGGACCGCAGCACTGCGGTGCAGGTCCGAGCAGGGGAACCGCTCGACACCGCACCCTCGGACGTCCGCACCACGCATGTCCGCACCACGCATGTCCGCACCACGCATGTCCGCACCATGCATATCCGCGCCACGCATGTCCGCACCATGCATATCCGCGTACGCACGTGGGCTCCGCACGCTCCCCCCGGTCCGTCCCGCTTTTCTCCTTTCGTTCCGGCATTGATCCGTGGTCCGGTGCGCACGGGCGCCATTCCGCCCAGGACATTCCGAACGTGCACACGCTCCGCCCGGCCGTTCCCGGCTCCGGCAGCAAGGGGTTCGACCGGAATTCAGCACCGCGCGGCACCGTGCCGAACCCTGCCCACGCGGACGCGGAACCCGGCACACGACCGACGCGCATCGCACCCGCCCAACCCGCCCGAAGTCGCAACGGCCGCTCACCCGGGGCCTCTCCTCGGTCCTGCGCACGGCGGTGGCAGCACCCCGGTGACCACCACGGGTCAGGCACGAGCACAGCTCCGCACGACCGATCGTTCTCGATCCGCGCACTTCCAGGAGGCAGGTATGAACAGAGGGCTTCATCGCACCGTTGCGCTCCTCACCACGGTGTTCGGCTGCACGCTGTGCCTCACCGGCCCGGCGGGCGCAACGCCCGGTGCCCAGCCGCCCGGTTCCGGCTCGACCGGCACGCTGGTCAGCAGGAGCGGCACATCGGTCACCGTCACCGCGGGCGTGGGCCGGGGCAACACCATCTCCGTGTGGCAGGCCGGTGACACCATCCGGATCCGGGACACCGGGGACACCGTCGCTGCCTTCGGCGGCTGCACCGCGGTCAGCCCCATCGAGGCGGTCTGCCCGGCCGCCGGCACGCTCACCGAACTCGTCGTCAACGCCGGTGACCAGAACGACAGCGTCACCTCGTCCCTGGCGGCTCCGGGAGTGACGGTCGTCGGTGGCGCGGGGGACGACAGTCTGCAGGGCGGAACCGCCAACGACACCCTGGAGGGCGACGAAGGGGCGGACTCCCTCTCCGGTGGCGGCGGCAACGACACACTCACCGGTGCCAGTGGCGCGGACCGGATCTTCGGGGGCACCGGCAACGACTCGATCGAAGGCCGTGACGGCTCCGACATCATCAACGGCGCGGCCGGGAACGACGTGGTGAGCGGCGGTGGCGGTGGCGACCAGGTGGTCGTCGGCGAGGGGAACGACTTCGCCGAAGGCGGCCCCGGCCGGGACAGCATCAACGCCGTGGACGAGATCAGTGGCAACGACTACGTCCAGGGCGGCACCGATGCCGACCGTTGCACCGCCGACCTGGGCGACAGCGTCACGGAGTGCCCGTGACCGGGTGCGCGGGAGCACCGGAGAGCCCCCGACGAGCCGCCACCGCACCACGAAGGAGACGCAACGCCATGACCGTGCGACGCAGTCACGTGATCCTGTCGGCCGGGGCGCTGCTCTGCGCCGCGTGGACCTGCCCCTCGGCCTCGGCCGCCGCGCTCACCGACGGCCCGGGGCGGACCGCGGGCGGCACCGTGGTCGAGCTGACGGCCGGGACCCTGGTGGTCACGGCCGGCCAGGGGGTGGCGAACGACATCACCGTTCGCCGCCAGGGCGGCATCGTCCTGGTGTCGGACACCGGGGACGAGGTGCGCGCGGTGGCCCCGTGCGAGGCGCGGTCGCAGAACTCCGTGGCCTGCCCGCTCCCCACGGCCGTGCTGGTCAACGGGCAGGACGCCGATGACGACATCACGGTGTCCCCGAATGTGGACGCCCCCGCGACGCTCTTCGGCGGCGGCGGCAAGGACCTGCTCAACGGCGGGCCGCACGCGGACCGCCTCGTCGGCGACGATCCGGCCGGCGCCACCGGCCGGGCGGCGGCGACCCCGGGGAACGACACCATCAACGGAGGCCCCGGCAACGACACCATCTCGGGTCTGGCCGGGAACGACACCATCAACGGCAACGCGGGGAACGACACGCTCAACGGCAATGAGGACAACGACACCCTGAACGGGGACTCCGGCAACGACACCCTGATCGGAGGCAGCGGCAACGACAGCCTGGCCGGACACGAGGGCAGTGACACGCTCGACACCCGTGACGGGGTGAACGCCAACGACAGCCTCGACGGCGGTCTCGGATTCGACTCGTGCAGCCGCGACGCGGGCGACTCCATGGCCAACTGCCCCTGATCGAGGGATGGTTCGTCGCACCACGGTTGTGCGGGCCCGACGGTGACGGGCACGTCGGCTCTGCGGCTTCGGCAGCCGCAGAGCCGACGTGCCGGACCGTTCATCCGTATCCGCCTCCCCGGCCATGCTCCGGAGAGGCGGATGCAGGCAGGGGCTCCCCCGCGGACGGAGTCCGCGCGGCGTGATCGGCCCACGGGCTCCTGTGCTCCGGCGACGTGGGGCCTGCGCATTCCCGCCGGCGGTGGTCCTCGCCGGGTCCGAGGGTGTCCGGCCGATCCCGGGGTGCGCGACGGGACGCCGCACTACCATGTGAATCTTGCACCACCCCCTGCCGAAAGGGTCTTATGACCTCCCTCCCGCCCCAACACCCCACCGGACGACGGCGCAAACCGCGCCACGGAACAGCGGCCCGCGAGCCCGATACCGACGGTGCGATATCCCGCCGGTCCACCGCGGGGGGCCTGGCCCGGGGCGCATGGCTGGCAGGCGGCGCCATGGTGATCGCGGGCGTGATCGGCGGGGCGGCGTGGGCCCTGAGTAACGACGGCGGCACCACAGCGCACCGGCCGCCGGCCGCGGGCCCCGCCCCCACCGGCCGCGACGACTCCGACCCGCCGTCCCCGGCTCCCTCCACGCGGGAGCCCAAGCCGGTGTCCGTGCCGTTCGCCCCGTACGTCGACACCTCGTTGGCGGCATCCTTCGATGTGGCGGGGACCGCACGGACCATCGGGGTGAAGGACTACACACTCGCCTTCGTGGGGCCGAGCGGCCGTTGCACACCGGCGTGGGGCGGCTCCACCCCGCTCGGCCAGGACCGGGTGGCGGCGAAACTCGGCGACCTGCGGTCGGCCGAGGGCGATGTCCGGGTCTCCTTCGGCGGTCAGAGCGGCCACGAGCTGGCCAGGTCGTGCCCGTCCGTCCCGAAGCTGGTTTCCGCCTATTCCCAGGTGATCGACCGCTACAAGCTGAAAAAGGTCGATTTCGACATCGAGAACGGTGCGCTGGCCGACGACGCCGGCAACGACCGGCGGAACCGGGCCATCGCGGCGCTGCAGAAGTCGCACCCGGGCCTCGATGTGTCGTTCACCCTGCCGGTGCTGCCCCGCGGCCTCACCCCGGACGGCGTGTCGCTGCTGCGCAACGCGAAGTCGCACGGTGTCGACATCGGCGCGGTCAACGTGATGGCCATGAACTACGGCGCGTCCCCGGCACCCGACCCGGACGGACGGATGGGGGACTACGCCATCGACGCCGTCGAGAACACGCACAGGGCGCTCAAGGGCGTCCTCGGCACCTCCGACGCGGAGACCTGGCGGCGCATCGCCGTCACCCCGATGATCGGCGTCAACGACGTCAAGGAAGAGGTCTTCACCGTCGCCGACGCGGCCAAGGTCGCCCGCTTCGCCCGGTCCAAGGACATGGCGTGGGTGTCGATGTGGTCGGCGAGCCGCGACAAGGCGTGCCCCGGCGGCTCGGGCGGCCGTGCCGCCGCAACGTGCAGCGGCGTCGACCAGTCGGCGAACGACTTCGCCAAGGCATTCAGCTCGGCCGCGCGTTGACACATCGGCCGCGACGGCCGTCCGGGCCGCGGCCCGCCCCTCGCGGGAGGCCCACGGGCGGGGTCCCGGGTATCAGCCGGGACCCCGCCCGGCCGTCGCGGGATCCTTCCCGAGGGGGAAATCCGGTCTGCTCCTGTGGGAGGACGCCCCGCGGTGCCCCGGCTGGCAATCTTGGGCACGAGGGGCCGACAGTCCGGCCCCCCGGGAGGGACAGCAATGACCGACATGCAGTTATCGGCCCGACGCCGCATCGGACTCCGGTTGTGCGCTCTGGTACTGGCCGGAGCGAGTCTGCCGGCGTTCGCGCCGGTGGCGTCGGCCGCCCCGGCCGAGCCGGCTCCGGTGTCCGAGGGCCGGCACGGGCGCACGGATCTGAGGGCGGAACTCGGGGCCCTGGTCGACAAGGCGGGGGCGACGGCGGCGCTCGCCGAGTTGCGTGACCGCGGACGGGTCGAGTGGCGCGGAGCCGCCGGGAAGGCCGATCTCGCGACCGGGGAACGGGCCCGGGCCGACGGCAGGTTCCGGATCGGGAGCGTCACCAAGACCTTTGTCTCCACGGTGACCCTGCAACTGGTGGACGAGGGACGGATCCGGCTCGATGCCCCCGTGGGGCGGTATCTGCCCGGCGTGGTGCCGAACGCCAAGAAGATCACCGTCCGGCAGCTGCTCAATCACACCAGCGGCCTCTTCGACTACACCACCGACCCGCAGTTCGCCACCGAGAACGAGGAGGATCTGCGCCGGTACCTGGCCGAGGGCCGCTGGAAGAGTTACCGTCCGCAGCAACTGGCCGACATCTCGAGCCGGCACGCGCCCTACTTCCCGCCCGGCCGCGGCTGGAAGTACTCCAACACCAACTATGTGCTCGCCGGGATGCTCATCGACAAGGTCACGGGACGGACCTGGCAGCACGAGGTGGACCGGCGGATCATCCGCCCGCTGAAGCTGACGGACACCAGCATGCCCGCCACCTCCACGCGCATCCCCGGACCGCACGCCAAGGGCTATCTGCCGCTGCCCGAAGGGCCGGCGGACGTCAGCCGCCTCAACCCCAGTATCGCGGACGCGGCCGGCGCCGGCATCTCCTCCACCCGGGACCTCAACCGCTTCTTCGCGGCGCTCTTCGGGGGCCGCCTGCTGCCGGCCGCCCAGCTGAACGAGATGAAGAGGACCGTTCCGGCAACCGAGTTGGGCGGGGACTACGGGCTCGGAGTGATCCGCTACCGGACCCCCTGCGGCCCTCAGTGGGGTCACCTCGGCGGCATCGACGGATACTCGACGGCCATGCTCGGCAGCGAGAACGGACGTCACCGGGTGGCGGTGTCGGTCAACCCCTACGGCGAAGACCCCTCGAAGGGCGCGCACTTCGAGAAGCTGCTGTCGAAGGCCCTGTGCGGCACGTCCGCGGCGTCGGCCGGCGCCATGCCGTCACTCCCCGCCACACGCAACACCCTGCGCTGAGCACCTCCGTCATCGGCCGTGCCCGGGCGACGCCCGCCCGCAGCACGCCCCGACGGCGGGGCGGGCCACGCCGGTCGCGCCGACCCCCGCGAGCACGTCCGCCCGCATCCGGTGCATGCCTTGGGTCCCTCGGCCCGGGCATGCCGCAGGCCCTCACGGAGAGGTGAGGGCCTGCGTACGGGCGTGCCGGGATCCGCTCAGGCAGCCGGAGCCGGCGAGGCCTGGGCCGCCGCGGGGGCGTCCTGGGTCGCCGAGGCATCTTGGGTCGCGGAGGCATCCTGGGTCGCGGAGGCATCCTGCGCCGGGGCCGAGGCGGCCTGGGTCGAGGCCGGGGAAATGGCGATCGTGCCGGTGTTCACGAAAAAGATGCTCGGCTGGTAGGTGACGGCCGAATTGCCCTCACCGACCTGGCAGACAACCGATCCCTGCGGCTCCTGGGAGGCCTCGCCGACAACTCCGCCGACGGACGGGGAAACGGTCTGCTCGCCATTGGCGCACTCAATGCTGCCCGCAGGCCATTCCTGCCAGGTCTCGACCGCGTGCTCGTCCTGCACACGGCTCTCCGCGGATTCGTCCTGCCGCGATCCGTTCTCCTCGGACTCGTTCTGCTGCGATCCGTTCTCCTCGGACCCCGATCCGTTCTCCTCGGACCCCGATCCGTTCGCCTCGGACTCGTCACGCTGCCCGTTGTCCGCGGATTCCTCCTGCATCTGGTCATCCGTGTTTTCATCCTGCATTCGGCTGTCCGCGGGATCGTCCTGCGTCCGGCTGCTCGCGGGGGTGTGCAGCTCCTCGGCAGAGGCAGCCGAACCCGCAAAGCCAAGAGTGGCAGCCGAAAGTACAGCCAGGAGAGACACTGTGACGGAGGTGCGCATTCCTCACTCCTTACTCGGGGACATGCCCGGTGTTCTTCTCCCGACTGGCCGGAGAAAGACGCGAGCGTTACCAATATGGCAGCGCGCTCGAACACCGCAACCAGAGCGGGTTCGCGGAATTCACCCCGGTGGCTCACAGGGACCGCCGTATGCCGTGCGGTGCCGCACGACTGACTGCGTTGCGGATTCCGGCGACCCAGTACTCCCGACGTGTGCAGTGGAGCCGGACACGGGACGCCCGGCCATCCGAACGGGTGCCCCGATACCGCCCGGCAGCACCGCGAGCGGGAGGACGGAAAACCCGGCCCCGGAGCCTGCCCTCAGGCCGCGGTCATGTCGCGCACCGCCTCACGGGAGCCTGCGGGCGCATTCCGCCCGCTGCCGCCCCGGAGGGGCGTGTCGTACGGCACGGCGCACCGAGGCACGCCAAGGTGAGAGGTCCGCACCCCTGCCACGACAACCGGGGACCGTCTCATGAACACCGCAGACCTGCTCATCGATGCGTTCGAGCGCATTCAGGAGTCCGTGCACGGAGCCGTCGAGGGTCTTCCGGCCGAGGACCTCCACGCACGCGTCGATCCCGGAGCGAATTCCATCGCCTGGCTGGTGTGGCACCTCACCAGGATTCAGGACGATCACATCGCGGACGCGGCGGGCCGGGAGCAGGTGTGGAGCGCCGGGGGGTGGGCGCAGCGGTTCGCGCTGCCGTTCCCCGTGGAAGCCACCGGCTTCGGCCACTCCCGCAGGCAGGTCGGCCAGGTGCGCGTCGATTCCGCCGGTCTGCTGCTGGGCTATGCCGACGCCGTCCACGAGCGGACGGTCGGCTTCGTGCGGGGGCTCCACGGTTCGGCGCTGGACCGGGTCGTGGACGAGGCGTGGAATCCCCCGGTGACCCTCGGGGTCCGGCTGGTGAGCGTCATCGCCGACGACCTCCAGCACGCCGGTCAGGCGGCATTCGTCCGGGGAACGCTCGAACGGCGCTGAGGTCCGGCGAGAACCCGGCCACCGACCTGCTGCGCAACGGCACCCCGTCCGGCTCAGGCTGCACCCGCGGCCCCCGTCAGGCCGCGCTCCGCTCACCGGCCGTCGCCTGCCACCGGTTGCCGATCCCCCGCAGCAGCGCCGGGTACACCCCGAGGTACCGGAAGGGCTTGATGGCCGCCATGTAGAGGACGCCGAACGGGCCGTTGGGCTTCACCAGAACGGCCATCCGGCCACGGTAGCCGCCGGCGCCGTCGGGCACCCACCCGATGTGCATCACCGCATGCACGGTCCGGTTGGCGGTCTCCGTGGCCCACTCGTCGTGCGTCAGATAGAGAGAGGTGAACGGAGTCCCCCGGGAGTCCGGGCCCCGAGGCCCCTCGCGGAGGTCCGCGGGCAGCCGGTCCCGCAGCGTCGCCACCCGGTCGCCGAGGCCCGCACCGGGCTCGTCCCAGCCCAGCAGCCGCCCGAGCCGCCACCGCACTGCGAAGAGCAGCCGTGACACCGGGGACGTGCGGTGCGCCCCGTCCCCGTTCGCCATCTGCCGCACCAGCCACGTCAGGTCGTCGGGACCGCCGGGCGTCGGCAGCTCCCACACGTCCTCGACCTGGAAGTCGCCGGCGATCTCGTGGATCCGCCAGGGACGGCCGGTGTGCGCGGTCACGGGCAGCCTCACAGCAGAACCCCCTCCATACGGTGCCGTATGGAGCAAGGCTACCACCGCCCGTACGGCACCGTACGGAAGAGCGGGCGCGAGTGGACCGACCGGCGTGCAACGGGTGGTGGAGGAAGGGACTCAGTCCGTGTCCGTGGCCGCCAGCACAGCGATCCGGCGGCCACCCGGCGCCACGGCGGCGATCCCGTAGTCGCTGATCTCGTTGTGGAACCACTCGGTGTCGGCCTCGAAGCGGAACCATGTGCACGCCACCGCCAGCCGCTCCACCTCCGCCGCGCCGGCGTCCCGCTGCGCGCCGACGAGTCCGGCGATCGCGCGCCAGGCGCTGAGCCGCCCGTAGGCACCGTGCACTCCGGATGCGTACATGCCGCCGGCCGAAGCCGTCGCGAACAGCGTCTGCCACACCTCGTCCAACGGGCAGGGCCCGGCCTCGAAACGGCTCAGTTCGCCCAGCCCGGCCACGCAGTCCATGGGCAGCCCGGCGAGCACGCCGGGGAGGTCCGCCGGGTCGATCCGTTCCCGCGAGGTGAAGACCCGAGCCTCGTAGCCGCCCCATCCCCCGACGGACGGCGGCCCGCCGATGGCCTCGACGAGATGCGCCGGCGTCGACTCGTGGACCGAGTACCGGACGGCGGCGCGCCGTGCGGCCGCGTCCACCCACTGCCGCGACGCCATGTCCGGGTAGCCGACACCGACGGCTCCCCGGTAGGAACGGCCGGGGAACTCCCCGCCGTACTCCATGTCGGCCAGCCGGTCGGGCAGCCAGGCGAGACGGTGCCACTCGGGCACGATGAACGCGGTGCCCGCGAGACGGTGCAGTTCGTCGGCGTTCTCACCGCGCAGCAGCAACTCGTGGTACAGGCAGGCCCTGAGTTCGTCGCCCGACCTGGTCGCCTCGTCGGAGAGCACGTACGCCGCGTCCCGGAGGGGCTGCCCCTCCGCGATGAGGGAGGCCAGCAACCGGGGGCGCATTCCCTCGGGACGCTCCCGGCTCTCGCGGTGCAGCACGAGCAGCTGCTCCACGAAGGGCCTGCCGGGCGTGAGCGCGAGCACCCGCATCAGGTGCCCCAGGCGCGAGTCCAGACCGCGCACCGCCTTCGCGGCCGCTTCGTACTGCTCGGCGAGCACGCGGCCGAGGGCGCCGACCCGCTCCGCGTCGCCCTGCCTCGCCCAGCCTTCGGTCGTGTCCCAGGAGTCCCGCGATGCGGCCACCGCTTCCAGCTCGCTCCGCCCCGTCATGCGCCGCCTTCTTGTCGTCTCGTCACGCCCCGCGTGGTCCCATCCGTTGGAGTCCCCTCAGCCGTGCGGCCGTCACCGGGTCGGGATCAGGGGCGGGGTCCGGGGCCTCACTCGGTGCCAAGAATGCCCGAAGCTGCCCGGCGTTCCGTTCCGGCGTTCCAGGTGACGCATATACCTGCTGGTCACGGCCGGTCCGGGCGTTCCCGTATCCCGAACCGCCCGGCGCCGGTGGCGGCTGGGACGGATCATGCCGCAGGCTCGATCAGCCATCGATCACCTCAAGAGCCATTGAGCCGTGGCCACCAGGTACGACGGACTCGCGGTCCGCTACGAGGCCACCGTCCTCGGAGCCGCCGTCAACGCGTGGTTGCGACGTACTGGTCCGACGACAGCTCGAACACCCGCACTCGCCGACCGAAGGTGGGACTGACGGTCTCACGGACCGGATGCATCCCCAGTTTGGCCGCGATCCGTTCGGAGGCGTCGTTGCCCACCTGAACGATGCTGACGATCCGCTCCAGCCCTCGCTCCTCGAAGGCGAACCGTACAGCGGCCGCGGCGGCCTCGGTGGCCAAGCCCTGCCCCCAGTGGGAACGTCCCAGCCGCCAGCCGACCTCGACCGCCGGCAGTACCTCCGGAAAGAAGTGAGGCACCGAAAGGCCGGTGAACCCGGCCATCTCACCGGTGGACCGGATCTCCACGGCGAACAGGCCGAAGCCCTGTGACTCCCACTCGCTCTCCCATGCCCGGACCCCGCCGCGAGTCTGCTGTTCGTCACGGACGCTGCCGTCACGGATCCACCGCATGACCTCGGGGTCGGCATTGACGGCAGCCATGGGCGCAACGTCTTCCTCGCGCCAGCGACGCAGGATCAAACGGGGAGTCCGAAGCGTGACCATCGGATCATTCTGGATCACACATGGGCTCTTGGCCATAGTCGCCAGCGGTCCCACCTCGCTTGCGCGCACCCTACGTTGGTGATGCCCGCCGGGGTACCGGGGGTCCGGCAGGCGGACGCGCCGCCTGCCGGACCCCCTCCGTCGCGCGGAGCGACCGGAACGCCCCGGGTGCGGCCCCTCACGGAAGGAAGGGGCCGCACCGTGGTGGTGCCGGGGTCAGCGGACGTTGACGGCGGCCCAGGCCTTGCCGACCGTCTTGTACTCCTTGCTCCGCTTGCCGTAGAGGTCGGCGGCGGCCTTCAGCGTCGCCTTGCGGGCACCCTTGTAGTTGGTCGTCGAGACCATGTACCGGGTCAGCGCCCGGTACCAGATCTTCGACGCCTTGCCGTTGCCGATGCCGGTGACCTTGGAGGAGCCGCGGTAGATCGGGCTGTTGTAGGTGATGCCCTTGATCTTCTTCTTCCCGCTGCCCTCACTGGCCAGGTAGAACCAGTGGTTGCCCACGCCGGAGGAGTGGTGCACGTCCTCCTGGCCGACCCGGGAGCTCCAGTAGTTCTTGGAGGCTCCGTCGAGGGACGGCTTGTCGAAGCGGCGCAGCCACGGCGGGGTGGACTGGTCGCTGAAGAGGTAGTCCGGCTTGTCGTAGCGGTTCTTGGCGTGCCACTCCACCATGGTGCCGAGGATGTCGCTGGTGGCCTCGTTGAGGCCGCCGGACTCACCGCTGTAGCGCAGGTTGGCGGTGGCGCTGGTGACGCCGTGGGTCATCTCGTGGCCCATGGTGTCCAGGTCGACCTGCTCGGGGTCGTTGGACCCGTTGCCGTCACCCGACATCATGCAGAAGCACGCGTCGTCCCAGGCGGCGTTGTCCCACTTGGTGCCCACGTGGACCAGGACGGTGGCGCCCTTGCCGTCGTTCTTGATGCCCCGACGGTTGAACGTCTTCTTGTAGTAGTCCCACGTCATGGCCGTGTTGGCGTGGGCGTCCACCGCCGCGGTGGCGCGGTTGGTGGAGAACTTCTTGCCGTCGCCCCAGTCGTTGTCGGCGTCGGTGAAGAGCTTGCCGGTGGAGGCGTTCACCGAGTCGGCGTCGGCGTTGCGCGCGTCCTTGGTGACGGTGCCGCGCTTCGGGTCCTTCAGCGCGTAGCGGCCGTTGGACTGCCGGGTGGTGTCCAGACGGACCTTCCCGGTGTACTCCGAGCGACCGATGCCGGAACGATTCGCCTGGTGCTTGGCGTCGTAGGTCTCGATCTGCCGGCCGGTGGCGGCGTCGGTGACCACGACCTTGCCCGCAGGCTCGCCGTGGGCTCCGGAGCCGCTGACGGTGGTCTGCCAGGCGAGCCGCGGGGCGCCCTCGGCGGCCCAGACGACGAGCACCGGCTTGGAGGTGGCGTTGCGGACACCGTCGGCACGCTTCAGCGCGTTCGACGCCGTGTTCTTGGGCGAGACGGTGGGAGAGACGGACTTCACCGCCACCTTCCCCTCGCTCGCCCGGGTGCTGCCCTGGTAGGCGCCGGCGCTGGACTGGTGCACCACCAAGTCGCCGCCGACGACGGGCAGTCCGCGGTAGGTGCGGTCGAAACGGACGTGCTGGGTGCCGTCGGAGTCGATGACGACGTCCTTGACCTTGAGCTCCTGGCCCTTGCCGAAGCCGAACGCGGCGGCGTTCCGGGCCACGTTCGCCTCGGCATGGGTGATGGCGCTGTCCCGACTGGACTGCGCGGCTGCTTCGGCGGCCTGCAGCGGCTGCGCCGAAGCGGATCCGGCAAGTCCGGCGGCGACCATGGCCGCCGTGGCCGTGAGCGCCGCCGCGGTGATGCGACGGCGCTGCGGGGAGGCAGATATCACTCGGTCTCCTCGTGGGGGATGACGAAAAGTCAGTAAGAACGAAGAGAGAATGACCGTCACATGAAAGAAGTTGAACTGTTTTTACCGAATGATTGCCTCTTGATCACGGCAAGCGGCCTGATGAAGGGACGTGACACACCTTTTCCGGCACCTCCCGCGAACCCCTGATGTGGGGCAAATGCGGCCCTGACCAGGGCTATTGGGGGCAGCTCCGGGCCAGGGGGCGGATCCGGCGAGGTATGCCGTGACCTTCGACACGTCGCGATCGACGGCCGACCGGCCGCCGGTCGGCACCGCCGCGGGAACCGCGCGGTGCGCCCGGCACAGACCAACGGATCGCTCACCTTGGAGTGAGGACCGCCGGGAGGGCCCGCAGGTTGCCTGCCGAGGCCATACAGGAGAGGCCGTTCCGGATATTCCGCCGACTGGGAGCGGGATGCATCAGAGGGGCCTTGCGTGCCGACGCCGACGTTCTTCCCGCGCGTCAGGGCGAGTTCAGGGGCCTTTCTTCGGGGCCCCTGTCAGCGGGCCTTCGCCGGACGGGCTCACCACACCTCGGGGACGGGACCCCGAGGTGTGCGGCGGACACGGACGGGAGAGCACGTGCGGCGGGCTACCGTCAGCAGGTACCGCACGCCGTCAGGGCCCCGGCGAAAGGGCCACTGATCAGCGGGACGCGCGGGAGGGACGGCACGTGCCACGCACCCGCACCGGGCGGCGGCAGACAGTACAGAGCGCCGGCACCGGGCGCCGGGCCGAATACGTCAGGCGGGCCGCGGGCCCGCGCCGAGGTGGCGGCACGGGCTGCTCGACGTCTCGGGAATGCGCAGCCGGTGCATGAGAACGCGCGTCGCCCTGCGGTGCAGCACGGTGCACCAGGAGATTCCGGGATGGCGTGCGCGCAGGCTGGACATGGCCCGGGTGCCCAGACCGCCGCCCCGGAGCACGCCGGAGAACTCCGCCGCTGTGATCACTCCGGTGGAACAGTGCTCACAGAGCCGGTAGGTGAGGCTGCCGATCACGCACCGGCCGTGCACCAGCAGCAGACACCGGGCGTCCTCGGGAGAGGGGGCCGGGGACGCGACGATGTCGACGTCGCGGTAGGCGAGCAGCCTCCGCCGCCAGCGTCCGGTACGACGCGTCGGGCGGCGATGCCGTCCCGGTCCGTCCGGAGCCGCGCGCAGGGCGGAGTGCACAGGATTCTTCGTCGGAGAAACGGCGTATCCAGGCATAGCCTCCGAGTACCCGACATCACCCCCGCTACGCGGCAGAAGACGCAGAACGCCACGGCGTGCCGGAGGCGTTCCGCGCAGGCGACCGGATCCACACGCCCCGCGCATCGCACCAGGTCAGCGGCGCGCGAGGCGCACAGTCGGGCGACCGGCGGCGCTCCGCGGCGCGTGCTGCGCGCCCCGGCTCCTCCCCGGAGGAGGTCCGGTGCTCACGGTGGCCTCCCGGGCACGTAAGGTCTTCTCCGGCCGACCGCTGACACCACGGACGGCCTTCCCCACGTACCCGATCTCAGGGAGCAGTCCCCCATGCCGGCCGACGATCGTCCCCAGGCGCCGATCTACGACAGCCTCGTCCAGGAACACGGTGACGTCCTCACCGAGGCCCGCCAGACCATGCAGCAGGTGAAGCGGGAGACGGAGGAGGCCCTCGACTTCAGCGACCTGCGCCGCCGGAACGGGATCCCGGGCAGAACCGCGGGATAGCCCGACAGCTCCGGGCGGCCCGCCGACGGGCCGCCGGTGCACGCCACTCCTCCGGGTGATGCTGTCGCGCCGCATCCGCGGGGCCACTTCGCCCGGAGCGCACCTTTCTCTCACCTTCGCCCGACAAGTCCGGTCCTCCGGTACGGCTCGTGGAGCGGGCGACGGGCACCCCACTGCCTCACGGATGATCGGCGCGCCGACCGCGGTCCGGCCCACGGAGCGACGCAGCACCACTCATCGCCGCACGACACGCGACCCCGGCATTCGGTCGTGGGCATCAGATCCTAGGGCCGGGCGTCGAAGCGGTGCCGGAGCGAGCCGTCGGGTCCGAAGACATCCATCAAGTACCCCTTCCGCAGCGGGAGGTCCCGCTCACGGGCGAGGAACCTGGTGATCGAGCCGTTCAGTTCGTCGAAGGTCGCGGCGCTCCCGTCCGCGTCGCGCGTCCGCACGATCAGCAGCGGCGCTCCGCCGGGACCGTCGCGCCGCTCGATTCCGTAGACGTGCCGGAGTCCGCCGGCGCGCCGGTAGCGGTGGGCGAGCCGGGCCGCGTCCGCCGAGACGGCTGTGGTGGTGGCCGTGGGGCCGGGGGTGGCGACGGGCTTCTCGGAGCGGGTCGCGCCGTCGGCGGTGCAGCCGGACAACAGGGCGAGGGCTCCGGCACAGACCAGCACGACTGAACGGGTATATAACCTCATCGCACCATTCTCTCCGACTCGTGATGGCACCGTCGACACGCGGGGCCGCTTCCCGCCCCTGACTCCGGGTCCGTCGTGCCACTGCCGAAGGTTCGGACCTGCTGCCTCGGCAGCGCGCGGCGGCGTCCTGGAGCCGGACCCCGCACCGGGGGTGGCCGGGGTGGACGAAAAGCTGTTGGCCTGCGACCGCCGCGCCGGGACAATGCGGTCCAGGGGGAGGGAGCGTCCATGGCCGTGTTCGCGTGCGCGGGGTGCGGCGCCGTACTGACCGCCCCCGTTGCGCAGGTCGCGCTTCCCGTTCACGCCCGTCGGAGTTACGGGCACGCCCTGCTCCCCGCGCTGATGGAACCGGGAACGTATGCCGTCGACCCGGAGCCGTCCGGGCCGCCGTGGCGGCGTTGGAGCGAGATCGGCGCCGGGGAAGCAGCGGCCCGTGGCGTGTTCGCGCCGGTCCGCAGCCTGTCCTTCGGCGCACCGGGAGCGATCGCCGTCGCGCCGGGCGACATCCGCGATGTCGCCCTGATCCCCGAACGGTGCGACGGCTACTGCCAGGGACTCGACGGGCGGGACGGGCCGAACCTGGCCTGTGTGCACTGCGGTCGGGCCGTGGCGACCCGCGTCGACGACTGCTCGTACTGGCAGGCGGTGTGGTTCGCCCGGGATTCCGTACGCCGCCTCCCCGCCGGCCCGGACCGGCCGCCGGTCGCCTGGGAAGCGCTGGCCGAGGAGTGGGAGGACACTCCGCCGGTCGAACCGTCCGGAGCGTGGAGTCCTGGGTGGGCGGCGGCGGTCGGGACGTCCCTGGCCCACCTGGTGGCGGCTTCGGCCGGCACACCGGTGGCGGTCCCCGGCGGGCTGCCGGCGGAGACGTTCGGCCCCGCGCTCGACGTGCTGCTCCCGCCGGGGCGGCCCGCGCGGCGCGTGGTCCTGGCCGGGCCCGGCCTGCCGGCGTCCGGCCCGGCGGCGTCCGGCCCGGCGGCGTCCGGCCCGGCGCCCGACATCGCGCTGGTGCCGCGCCATCCGCAGACGGGGCAGGTGTGGCAGCCGCCCGGCGCCACCACCGCCGTGCCGTTGGCGGCCGATGTGTGGTTGCATCTGGCGTTCCCCCGCGCACGGGTGCCCGTTCCCGTGACGGGTGGACTGCCCGACGGTGTGCTCCGGGACGATCCGCTGCCGCTGCATCCCCGGGAACGGTTCCGGCCTGACGGGGAAGCCTTCCTGCACACGCTGGCCCGGCTGCCCGCGGTGCGTCAGCCCTGGCTGCGCGAGGTGTACGACCGGGTGCGGGAGCGGCCGTACGGCCGTCCGTTCTGAACGGTCCTTGCACTTGAGCGCCCGATACGGCCGCGTGGTCCGGTGCCGTGCATCGCAGGGCCCCGGAGAGCCCCGCGCACCCGCGAGGCCGGCAGCACACAGCACCCCAGGAGCGTGACGCGACCGGCGGCGAGCAGCGCCGGGACCAGGACATCGCTCAAGGCGTCGAGCCCGCGTCCCGAACTCCGGGATCCGCCGTGTCCGGTCGGCCGCCCCGGCCGCCTTCGATGATGGGCGTCAGGCCGTCGAGGAGTGCCTCGAGGCCGAAGGCGAAGAGGGCGTCGAGCCGCAAGTCGTACCCCTCGCCGAAGGAGCCGACCACCTTGGCGAAGGCCGGGAAGCGACCGGATGTCATCAGGCCCTCGAGGTCGGGGGCCAGGCTGTCCATCCACTGGTCCTCCGACTGGCCCGTGGCGGCCTCGGCGTGCGCCTCCCGCTCCAAGTGGACCGCGAGGCCCTGCACATGGCTGTAGATCAGCAGGTGGATGTCGAACAGCCTGGTGGGGTCCAGGCCGTGGCCGTCGAGAGCGCTCAGCATCCATTCGGCGTGGGCTATCAGACGGGGCAACGGCAACGGACGGGTGAGGGAACCGAGCTGGGCCAGCCACGGGTGCCGGCGGTAGAGGGTCCAGAAGGTCCGGGCGCCCAGTTCGACGCGGGCGCGCCAGCCCTCGGGCGGATCGTCGGGGTAGCTCTCCTCGCCGAACGCCGCGTCGGCCATGTGCAGGACGAGATCGTCCTTGCTGGGGACGTACCGGTAGAGCGACATGACGGCGACGCCGAGCCGCGTGGCGACCCCGCGCATGGAGAGCGCCGACAGCCCTTCGGCATCGGCGATGTCGACGGCCGTGCGGACGATCCGGTCGAGGGTGAGCTCCGGTTCGGGGGCCGGGCCGGGTGAGGCGTGTCCGCGGGGCGGGGCGACGGGTGCGGTTCCGGCGACGACCGTGCCGGCCCGGGGGCGGGCCTCGACCAGGCCCTCCAGGCGCAGGGTGGTGAGCGCCTTGGTGGCGGTGGCGAGCGCGACGCCCCAGTCCGCGGCGATCCGTCGGGTCGAGGGGACCCGGTCCCCGGGGGCCAGGTCGCCGTCGAGGATGCGTCGCCGGATGTCGTCGACGATGCGCCGATAGGGCGGTCGGCCGGATGGTCCTGTGGGCTCCGTCACGTCATGCCGCCTTCCTGTCCTGTACTAGCGCAGAGGTTAGCAGCGAGGACGCCGGACGGAGCCCAACTGCCCTAGTACAGATGGCCCATTGAGCCAGTTGAAGCGGGTGCGCGTACGCCATACGTTCAGTACGCGTACAGCGTATTGGAGGATTCACCGTGCAGACCGTTCTCATCTCCGGCGGCGGCATCGCCGGGCCCGTGCTCGCCCACTGGCTCCACCGCCGTGGTTTCCGGGTCACCGTCGTCGAACGCGCCCCGGCTCCCCGCCCCGGCGGTCAGGCGGTGGACGTCCGCGGCGTAGCGCTCGACGTGCTCGACCGGATGGGGCTGCTGGACCGTGCGCGGGGCGTCCGCACACGGATGCGCGGCATGTCGGTCCTCGCCCCCGACGGGCAGGAGATCGACCGTTCCACCGAGGCGACGTTCAGCAGCGGCCGGCTCGACAGCGACGACATCGAGCTGCTGCGTGAGGACCTGGTGCGGATGGTGCACGAGCACACGCGCGCCGATGTCGAGTACCTCTTCGGCGACAGTGTCACCGCGCTCGACGAGGACGGGCTGGGCGTGCACGTCGATTTCGCCCTCGCGGCGTCCCGCAGGTTCGACCTCGTGGTCGGGGCCGACGGGCTGCACTCGACCGTCCGGCGGCTGGCCTTCGGCCCCGAGGAGCGCTTCGCCCGTCACCTGGGCAGCTACCTCTCGGTGTTCGGCGCGGAGAACTTCCTGGGCCTGGAGGACTGGCAGATCTGGCTGCGGGACGGCGACGCCGGCTTCGGCATCATGCCCGTGCGCGACAACACCGAGCTCAGGATCGCCTTCGGCTTCGAGTCGGCTCCCCTGGCCCCGGAGCTCCGCGGCAACGGCGCCCTCCGGGGCCTCGTTGCCGACCGGCTCGCGTCCTTGAGGTGGGAGGGCGTCCGTCTCGCCGAAGCCGCCCGCGACGCGCCCGACTTCTACTGCGACGCCATGGCCCAGATCCGGATGGACCACTGGTCGCGGGGCAGGGTGGCGCTGCTCGGTGACGCCGGCTACTGCCCTTCCCCGCTGTCGGGGCAGGGCACCAGCCTGGCGCTGGTGGGTGCCTGTGTACTGGCCGACTGCCTCGCGGAGGCGGGCGGCGACCACCGTGCCGCGTACTCCGGTTACGAGCGGCGGATGCGCGAGTTCGTCTCCCTCAACCAGGCGCTGGCCACGGAGAATTCCGGCGGTCCCGCCTCCGAGGCGTCCATGGAGCACGCCAAGAACGCTCTCTCACTGGACCGCTGGGCCCCGGAGGGCTGACGACGGGCGCGGGGGTCCGGAGATTGCGGGGGCGACCGCCTTCCAGCCGCGCACCTACGGCCGGCGGGAGGCCGGCCGCGGCGGCGGACAGGAGTGGGGTACGGGCCGGCGGCACTCCGCACACACCCGCACCCCACTCCCGGTCCGTCGGTTCCGGCCCGGGGCCGGCCCGTCGGGACCGTCGGCTCAGGCGAGGTCGACGAGCAGGTCCCCGCCCTCCACCTGCTGAATCGTGTTGATGGCGAGGCGGGAGACCGTGCCGGCCTTCGGCGCCGCGATGGTGGCTTCCATCTTCATCGCCTCGATGGTCGCCACGGTGGCGCCGGCCTCCACCCGGTCGCCCTCGGAGACCGTCAGCGTGACCACACCGGCGAACGGCGCGGCGACGTGGCCCGGGTTGGACTTGTCGGCCTTCTCCGTCGCCGGGATGTCGGACGCCGCCGAGGTGTCCCGCACCTGGATCGGCCGCATCTGGCCGTTCAGGCTCGACATCACCGTGCGCATGCCGCGCTCGTCGGCGTCGCCGATGGCCTCCAGTTCGATCAGCAGCCGCACACCGGGGTCGAGGTCGACGGTGTACTCCTGCTGCGGGCGCAGACCGTAGAAGAAGTCCTTGCTGTCCAGCACGCTGGTGTCGCCGAAGGCGTCGCGGTGTGCCTCGAACTCCTTGGTGGGGCCGGGGAACAGCAGCCGGTTGAGGGTCCTGCGGCGGTCCGTGTCCAGCTGCTCGCGGTCCTCCGCGGACAGCTCCTCCGGCGTCGGCTTGGCGGCGCTGCGGCCTTCCAGGGCCTTGCTGCGGAACGGCTCGGGCCACCCGCCGGGCGGGGTGCCCAGTTCGCCGTGGAGGAAGCCGATGACCGAGTCCGGGATGTCGAACCGGTTGGGCTCGGCCTCGAAGTCCTCCGGCGAGACCCCGGCACCGACCAGGTGCAGCGCGAGGTCGCCGACGACCTTCGAGGACGGGGTGACCTTCACCAGGTGGCCGAGGATGCGGTCCGCGGCGGTGTACATGGCTTCGATCTCCTCGAAGCGGTCGCCGAGGCCGAGCGCGATGGCCTGGGTGCGCAGGTTGGAGAGCTGGCCGCCGGGGATCTCGTGGTGGTACACCCGCCCGGTCGGGGAGGCGAGACCGGCCTCGAAGGGGGCGTAGATCTTGCGGACGGCCTCCCAGTACGGCTCGAGGGCGCCGATCGCCTGGAGGTCCAGCCCGGTGGGCCGTTCGGAGTGGTCGGTGGCGGCCACGATGGCCGACAGGGACGGCTGGGAGGTGGTGCCGGCCATGGAGGCGACGGCGCCGTCCACCGCGTCCGCGCCGGCCTGGACGGCCGCGAGGTAGGTGGCGAGCTGGCCGCCCGCGGTGTCGTGGGTGTGGATGTGCACCGGGAGGTCGAACTCCCGGCGCAGGGCGGAGACCAGGGTGGCCGCGGCCGGGGCGCGCAGCAGTCCGGCCATGTCCTTGATCGCGAGCACATGGGCGCCCGCGTCGACGATCTTCTCGGCCAGCTTGAGGTAGTAGTCGAGCGTGTACAGCGTCTCCGACGGGTCGGACAGGTCGGAGGTGTAGCAGAGGGCGACCTCGGCGATGGCCGAGCCGGTCTCCCGGACGGCGTCGATCGCGGGGCGCATCTGTCCGACGTCGTTGAGCGCGTCGAAGATCCGGAAGATGTCGATCCCGGTGGAGGTGGCCTCCTGGACGAAGGCGTTCGTCACCTCGGTGGGGTACGGCGTGTAGCCCACGGTGTTGCGGCCGCGCAGCAGCATCTGCAGACAGATGTTGGGGACGGCCTCGCGCAGGGCGGCCAGCCGCTCCCAGGGGTCCTCGGCGAGGAACCGCAGGGCGACGTCGTACGTGGCGCCGCCCCAGCACTCCAGGGACAGCAGCTCCGGCGTGGTCCGGGCGACGACCGGGGCGACGGCGAGCAGGTCCTTGGTGCGGACACGGGTGGCGAGCAGCGACTGGTGGGCGTCCCGGAAGGTGGTGTCGGTGACACCGATGGTGGGCGACTCGCGCAGCCAGCGGGCGAATCCGTCCGGGCCGAGCTCCGTGAGCTTCTGCCGCGAGCCGGCCGGGGGCTCACCGGCGGGCAGCGCCGGCAGCTTGCTGCGGGCGTCGACCAGCCGGGGCCGCTCACCGTGCGGCTTGTTGACCGTGACGTCGGCGAGGTAGGTGAGCAGCCGGGTGCCGCGGTCGGCGGAGTGCCGTGCGGTCAGCAGGTGCGGGCGCTGCTCGATGAAGGACGTGGTGATCCGGCCGGCCCGGAAGTCCGGGTCGTCCAGCACGGCCTGCAGGAAGGGAATGTTGGTGGACACGCCGCGGATGCGGAATTCGGCCACGGCGCGGGCGGCGCGGCCGATCGCCGTGTCGAAGTCACGGCCCCGGCAGGTCAGCTTGACCAGCATCGAGTCGAAGTGGGCGCTGATCTCCGTACCGGCGTGGGCGGTGCCGCCGTCCAGGCGGATGCCGGAGCCGCCCGGCGAGCGGTAGGCGCTGATCATGCCGGTGTCGGGGCGGAAGCCGTTGGCCGGGTCCTCGGTGGTGATGCGGCACTGGAGCGCCGCGCCGTGGAGCCGGATGGTGTCCTGGGACAGGCCGAGGTCGCCGAGGGTCTGGCCGGCGGCGATGCGCAGCTGCGACTGCACGAGGTCCACATCGGTGATCTCCTCGGTCACCGTGTGCTCGACCTGGATGCGGGGGTTCATCTCGATGAAGACGTGCCGGCCGTCGCGGTCGAGCAGGAATTCCACGGTGCCGGCGTTGCGGTAGCCGATCTGCCGGGCGAACTTCACCGCGTCGTCGCAGATCCGGGCCCGCAGCTCCGGGTCGAGGTCGGGCGCGGGCGCCAGCTCGATGACCTTCTGGTGGCGGCGCTGGAGCGAGCAGTCGCGCTCGAAGAGGTGGACGACGCCGCCCTCGCCGTCGGCGAGGATCTGCACCTCGATGTGGCGCGGCTCGACGACGGCCTTCTCCAGGAAGACCGTCGGGTCGCCGAACGCGGACTCGGCCTCGCGCGACGCGGCCTCGACGGCCTCGCGCAGCGCGCCGGGCTCCTCGACGCGGCGCATTCCGCGGCCGCCACCGCCGGCGACGGCCTTGACGAACACCGGGAAGCCGAGCTCGTCGGCGGCCCGCACCAGCTCGTCCACATCGGTCGACGGCTCGGAGGAGCCGAGGACCGGCACCCCGGCGGCGCGGGCCGCGGCGACGGCGCGGGCCTTGTTGCCGGTGAGCTCCAGGATGTCGGCGCTCGGGCCGACGAAGGTGATGCCCGCCTCCTCGCACGCCCGCGCGAGGTCCGGGTTCTCGGACAGGAATCCGTATCCGGGGTAGATCGCGTCGGCACCGGCGTGGCGCGCGGCCCGGACGACCTCCTCGACGGAGAGGTAGGCCCGCACCGGGTGGCCCGGCTCGCCGATCTCGTACGCCTCGTCGGCCTTCAGCCGGTGCAGCGAGTTGCGGTCCTCGTGCGGGAACACGGCGACGGTCCTCGCCCCGAGCTCATAGCCGGCCCGGAAAGCGCGGATGGCGATCTCTCCACGGTTGGCGACCAGCACCTTGCGGAACATTGCCCGATCCCTTCTACCTGCCCCGTGCAAAACCCAAGCTTGTCGGTGACAGTACTGCCCAGGTGGCTCAAAATGCTGCCCTGATGTGATCCAGTTCTCGTGGCCGGGTGTTTCGGCCGTCCACACTTCGACCGGTTCGTCCCCCGGACGCCACACACGGTGACCGTACCCTCCCGTAGGGCTCTGACCAGGTCTCACTCCTCGGACTGCCCGGGCCGCGGGGCCGGGGCCGGGCAGTCCGAGGAGTGAGACCGGCCCGGCCGCGGGGCCGGGGCCGACGGCACCTGCCCACGGGGCCGCCCTCAGGGGCGGGGGCGGGCCCTGCGCCGCGCCGGGCCAGGCGCGGCCCCGCGGCCCCCTGAGGGGCGTCCGTGCGCCCGTCCCACGCCCATGCCGTCCGGACCGTGGCGCACGCCGGGGAGCCGTCCGGCGGCCGCGAGGGCGGGACCCCCGAGGCCTGGCCAGGGCTCCGGGCTGCTTTCACCGTCGGATCTGACCGAATATCGCCGAGAAGGTGTCTGGAAACCTGCTGTTGCATCGATATTCGGCCACTAAAGATGATCAGGTTCAGACAGCTGATCCCTGGGGGACGGCCCGGGCCGCGCCCGCCCCTTCCCGCTCCCGGCGCCACCTGCCGTTCACTCGACCGCTCTCCCCCTTGGAGGAACACATGTCCCCCCGCGCCTTCGACGCCCCGCTGAGCCGCCGCGGTCTGCTCCGCGCCGGCGGCGGCCTCGGCCTCGCCGCCCTCGGGCTCGGCCACGGCGCCGCCGCGGCGTCCGCCGCCGTGCCGGCCTCCGCCCGGTTCGATCTGACGCAGCCGTCCTACGACCTGTTCCGCGGCAAGCCGCTGCACGACGACACCGTGCAGCAGAGCTTCGCCTTCGACCAGGTCAACAAGCGCCTCTTCGTGGCCCAGTTGCGCAACGGCAGCGGACAGGACGAGCTCGGCAACCTCTGCGTCACCCAGCTCGACTTCGCCGGCAACCAGGTCTCGTACATGCACCTCTCCGGGTTCGGGCACGGCGTGGCCTTCGGCGTCGAGCCGAGTGGCACCGACAGCTACCTGTGGACCGAGGTCGACGCCAACACGGGCGGCTTCGGGACCCGGCTGGCCCGCTTCAAGTTCGTGAAGGGCGGCTCGCTGTCCAACACCTCCACCGCGATCCGCAAGTTCGCCCCGATCGCGGGCGCGACGGAGTACACCTGCTCCATCGACCCGGTCCACAACACCCTGGTCACCCGCTACCACAAGGACGGGGCCAAGCACATCGCCGTCTACGACCTCGCCGCGGCGTCCGCGGGCACCTTCGGCACCCCGAAGGTGAACTTCCCCCAGCCCGCGCTGCCCACCAAGTCCCCGAAGTTCCAGGGCTACACGGCGTACGGCCAGTACCTGTACTGCCTGACGGGCACGGACTACGTCACCAACGGCAACGTGGTCGACTCGGAGATCACGAGCATCGATCTCAACACCGGGAAGATCAAGGAGGGTCCGGTGCTGACCAAGGCGGGCGAGTCGCTGTCGTTCCGTGAGGCGGAGGGCATGGCGGTCTACCGCACGGACTCCGGTGAGGCCCGCCTGTTCCTCGGCTTCGCCTCCGGCGACCCGGGCGACCGGCGCTCCAACATCTTCTACAAGAACGCGCTGGTCTGAGCCGGCCGCACCTCCCGGTGCGCGGAACCCGGGGCCACCCGGTTCGGCGCGCCGGGACGCGCCGGTCGCCTCAGGGTGCCGTGGCGGCCACCCGCCGGATCTCGGTGCCCTCGATCGTGACCCCGGGGGCCGTCCAGTCGGCGGCGGGCGGGGTCGCCGCACGGGCCTCGTCCTCGCTCTCGAACAGCACCATCGAGAGCCCGCGGCCGTCGACCGGCTCCATCCAGTACCCGGCGATGAAGCCGGGGGCCGAGCGCACGCTCGGCATGATGTCCTCCATCAGCGCGGCGGCGGCCACCGGTGCCAGCACCGGTTCGATCGTCAGCGTCACGAGTACTGCGTGCATACGGCCTCTCCGTCTCCGCGGGCTCCCGGCGGACGTTGCCGTCCGCGGCCGGGCACCGGCCCGGCGTCCGGCTGACATCCTCCACCGGGGCGGGGCAGTTGCCCCCTGCCCTGCTGCGCCGACCCGTCGTCATCACCTGTTCGCCGCAGGAGCGGCCAGGGCAGCGGTCCGGGCCGCCGGCCGGGGTGCTGCCGCAGCCGTGCGTCACCGCTCGGCACCGCCGCCCCGACGGTCGGCCCGGGCAGGGACGACAGCGGTGAGCATCAGCGCCGCGGTGACAGCGAACGCCCAGGGGTACCCGGTCCGGCCCGCGAGCGCTCCGAAACCGACGGCTCCGATGCCCATGCCCGCGTCGTAGGCGAGGTTCCAGAGCGCGCTGACGGTGCCGTAGCCCGGCGCGGAGACCCGGGCGTACATCAGGGTGAGCGTGGCGTTCTGGGCGGCGCCGAAGCCGACGCCGAACAGGGCGACGCCCGCCACGACCGCGACCGGGCTGTGCGTCAGCGCCAGGACGCCCGTCCCGCCCGCCGACAGCAGCAGGCCGGGGAGGACGAGCCCGGCCGTCCCGTGCCGGTCGCCGCGGCGGCCCGCCCACCAGCGGGCCAGCGTGGTGGCCGCGGGCTGCACGAACAGCGCGACGGCGACGAGTCCCGCGAACTGCCGCGGGACGGCGAGCGGGAGGAAGGTGACGACGATTCCGGCCGCCAGCGCGGTGGTGGCGAACACCAGGGCGGGCCGGACGAGGGCTCCGGTGCGCAGGCCGGCGAGCATCCCGAGCGGCGGCCCCGCCTCCGGATCGCGGTCGGGCAGCCCCGGCACCGTGGCGATCGCGGCCAGCGCCGCCACCGCCCCGGCGAGGGCGACCGGGGTGTAGCCCACATGCAGCGCGAGCCATACGCCCAGCGGCAGGGCGAGCAGCGACGGCACCCCCGACACCACACCGACCAGCGCCAGCCCCTCGCCCCGGCGGTCGGCCGGAATGAGTGACGCGGTCAGCGCACCCCCGGCGACGACCGTCAACGCGAAGCCCAGACCGCGCACCAGACAGACCGTCACGATCCACCCCATGCTCCCGGAGACCGTGAGCACCAGCGCCGGTGTGCCGAGCAGGACCAGCCCCGCCGCGAGCGTCACCCGGTAGCCCCAGCGGGCGACCAGCCGCGGTGCGGCGAGTTCGCCCACGACCGTGGAGAGCATCAGCGCCCCCATGGCGGCCCCCGCCGTGCCGCCGCCTCCGCCGGAGGCCGCCGCGTACAGGGGAACGACGGACAGCAGCAGGTAGAAGCTGGTCGACGCCCCGAGGATGCTCACGAAACGCAGCAGCAACGCCCGTGACAGCAGTGGGGGCCGCGCCCCGGCGGCGGGCACGGGTGGTGGCGAGCTCATCGGTGCGGTCATGCGACGCACGCTAGATCCGGACCGGATCGCCGGTAAGGTCCACTTCCATGCCGCTCCAGTGGTCCGGTCCGTCACCCGACCTGTTACTGACCGTCGACCGGGAGAGCCGCGAGCCGTTGCGGGCCCAGCTGGAAGGCCGGCTGCGGGACGCCATCCGGTCGGGACGGCTCGGGACCGGTGAACGGCTCCCGTCCTCCCGTGCCCTCGCCCGCGGCCTCGGGCTCTCCCGCGGCCTGGTGCAGGAGTGCTACGCCCAGCTCCGGGCCGAGGGCTATCTGGTGACCCGCGTCGGTGCCGACACCCGGGTCGCGGCCGGAGCGTCCGTACCCCCGGGCCCGACGAGCGCCCCCGCGGCACCCGAACGTCTGACGGCGGACTTCCGCTGGGGCGTGCCCGATCTGCGGAGCTTCCCGCGCACCGACTGGCTGTGGGCGCTGCGTGAGGCGGCGCGGACCCTGCCGACGGCGGCGCTGGACTACGGCGATCCGCGCGGCGACGCGCAGCTGCGCGAGGTGCTGGCGGGCTATCTGCGGCGGGTGCGGGCGGCCGCGGCGGACCCGCACCGGATGGTGATCTGTTCCGGCTATGCCCAGGGCCTCGGGCTCGCGCTGCGCGCCCTGGCCGGGACGGGCATCCGCACCGTGGCCCACGAGGACCCCGGCTCCCCGGCCGCGGTGGCCGCCGCTGCGGGCTGGGCGGGCATGACGACGGTCCCGGTGCCGGTGGACGAGCAGGGCATCGACGTGCGGGCACTGGAGGCGACCGGTGCCCGTGCCGTGATCGTGACCCCGGCCCACCAGTGGCCCACCGGTGTGGCCCTCTCCCCCGAGCGGCGGCTCGCGTTGCTGGACTGGGCGGTGCGGCGGGACGCCGTCATCGTCGAGGACGACTACGACGCCGAGTTCCGCTACGACCGGGAACCGGTGGGCGCGCTGCAGGGACTGGCGGCGGACCGGGTGATCGCCATCGGGACCGTCAGCAAGTCCCTGGCCCCGGCGCTGCGCATCGGCTGGCTGCTCTGCCCGCCCGCGCTCGCGGCACCGGTGGTCGAGAACAAGCGGGTGAACGACCGCGGCTCTCCCGCCCTCGACCAGCTGGCGCTGGCGCGCCTGGTCGAGTCCGGGCGCTTCGACCGGCACCTGCGCCGGATGCGGACGGCCTACGCCACCCGGCGCACCGCGCTGCTGGCGGCGCTCACCGAGCACGCCCCGGACGTCGAGGTGACCGGGCTCGCGGCGGGCTTCCACGCGGTCGCCCGCCTCGGTGACCACCACGACGAACGGTCCGTCGTCGCCGCGGCGCGGGACCGGAACGTCGGCCTCTACGGCATGAGCGCCTGCCGCTCCGCCCCCGCCGCCGGACCGGTACGGCTGGTGCTGGGGTTCGGCAACGTCGGCGAACGGTCCATCGCGGCCGGTATCGCGGCGGTGGCCGATGTGCTGACCCGGGGAGCGCCGGAGTGACCCGGGCCCGGAGCGGCGGCCCGGCGCCTCGTCCGGACGGCGCTGCCGGGCAGGCCGTTCACCGCGCCGGCACGCCCCCGTCCTGTGCCTGCCTCTCCGCCCGCTCCAGCCAGTCGAGATACCAGTCGGCGAAGCTCACACGGCTGCCGTCCGACCGCTCCCGCGGCACGATCCACTCGCCCACGGCCCGCACGTCGTCCCAGACGGTGCCCCGTTCCGGTCCGCTGACGACGAGCAACGTGTAGTAGCCGCAGCCCTGGTGGCCGAGGAGCACCGTCCCGTGGTCGGCCCGGTCGTGCATCCCGTCGAGGACGAGCCGCTCGTAGTCGGCCCAGGCCTGCTGGAAGGCCGCCTCGTCGGCGAAGCCGGCACGCTCCGGCTCGGGCGGTTCGTCCACCACGGGGACGAACGGCAGCGCGGCCTCGGCGGCGCGCGGGCCGTCGAACCGCTCCACGGTGAAGAGCCCGTAGTCCGGCCCCGCTCCGCCCGAGGCCACCTCCAGCAGGAAGCGCCGGTAGTCCTCGGGCAGCCGGACGCCCATCGCCCGCTCACCGGCCACCAGCACGTCCTCCGCGAGCGGGGGCCGCAGCAGGAAGCCGTGGCCGCTCCGGTCCGGGTCGGCTCCGAACACCTGGCGCGCGCCCGGGGCTTCGCGCAGCGCGAGCACCCGCTCGCGTACGCCCGTCCACAAGCCGGTCATGCTCCCCAGTCCTTCCGGTAGGCGGACCAGTCGCGCTCCTCGGCGGCGAAGTCGACATAGAGAGCGACGCCGAAGCGCGCCCGCTCGTGGTCCGTGCGGGACAGCCCGAGGCGGATGCCGCGGACCGCTGCGCCGACCGTCTCGGCGTTCTCCCGGTGCCCGATGTCGTCCTCGTGGAAGAACGGCAGCCCCATCAGCAGATCCGTGGTCCGGGGGGTCACTTCCAGGGCGAGCGAGGTCTGTTGGGCGACATAGCCGCCGTACAGGCTCTCCAGCGGCATCGAGGTGTCGTACGACATCACGGCGATCTGGTCGACCCGGCGGGCCACCTCCCCGAAGAACTCCTGCGACCACCACTTCGGATGCCCGGCGAGGGCGCCCGCGGCGGAGTGCAGCCCGGGCAGCGGATCGATCTGGTGCGCGGCGACCGACAGCGGCACGTCGCGCTTCCGGGTGAGCGGACGCAGCCGGTCCAGGAGGGCGAGGTAGTCGCCGTCCCCCGAGTGCAGGGGTTCCAGGTCGAAGTGCACACCGCCGAAACCCGCGTCCAGGATCCGTCGGGTCGAGGCCACGATCCGGGCGCGGGTGCGGGCATCGGTCAGGCGCAGACCGGTGGGGCCCTCGGTGGCCAGCTTGTCGCCGAGCCACGCCTGGACGCGCACCCGCGGCAGGGCGCGGCGCGTGCCGTCGAGGAACCACCGGGCGCGCCGGTAGCGGTCGGAGCGCAGACTCCCGTCGTGCTCCAACGGACCGGCGTGCACGTACAGATCGCGGATGCCGGTGCGCCGGAGCCGGGTGGCGAGTGCGGCGAGGTCGGCGTCGGTCCTGCGGCCGTCCAGCCAGGCGTGCCCCAGCCAGAGGGCGTCGCGGTGCCGGGTGCGGGTCCCGTCGCCGACGTCGCCGGTGCAGTTCAGCCGCAGCGCGAGCGCGGCGCCCGTGACCGGCAGCAGGACCACCAGGACCAGGGCGAGCGCGATCCGCTTCGGCCACGTCGGCCGCCGTCGGCACCACCGCGCGCGCACGCGCTGTGCCAGGTCACCCACGGACATACCCATCGCCCCCGCCCCCGTCATGCCGGGCCTCACCCTAACGAGGGCGTGACCGGGGGCACTCCACCGGGCCCGCGGCAGGTCGGCAGGTCCGTGCGGACGGCGGGCGTTCACGGCGGCGGCACCGGAATTTCGTGGAGCGCCCGGCTGCTGCTCTTGCCCCTGTCCGAGGCCGGCTTCCGGCTACCAGAGGGTCTTGAGACAGAGGCTCGTCGTGCCGCCCTTGCCGTACTTGAGGTCCGCGTAGTACTCGCCGTCAGCACACTTCTCGCCCTGTTCGTCCAGGCTGCGGCTCACCTCGTACTCCGCCTGCGGCGCCCCGCAGTCGGTGATCCGCAGGTCCTGGTCCTTCCAGTCGCCCTCGTTCCGCACGCAGTCGCCGACGGACAGCGTCTCGGCCCGCTCGACGCCCTCGTCCGGGCTCCCGCCCCCGGCCACCGCACCGATGACGATCAGCACCGGGATCGCCACGAGGACGAGCAGCATCGGGACGAGGAACAGCAGGGCCTGGGGCCGACGCGTCAGAGGCCTGCCGGGGTCCAGGGAGGGCCGGAAGCCGCCGGCCGGGGGCGCGAGCCTCGCCAGGGCGGAGCGCGGCCCGAAGAAGTTCATCAGCAGCGTGATCGGCGTGAAGATGGTGGACAGCGGGCTCCACCACCCCGCGACCAGGGTGTTGGCCGACATGTCGCGGAGCGTGGCCAGCCCGCAGTTCCGGCAGAACGGCCCCGTCGTCTTCAGGAACCGCATGATGACGACCATGCCCTGGTGACCGCGCACGGTGGCCTGGACCGCGGGCTGCGCACCGCAGAACCGGCAGCCGGACGCACCGCCCGGGTACGGCGCGGGCTGCGGAGCGTAGGGGTACGCGTGCGGCCCGGCGAACGCCGGTCCCGCCGGCTGTCCCTGGGGGTACCCGGGTGCACCCACGTGCGGCGGGGCGCCCCAGCCGCCCGGCTGGGGCGGATACGGGGCTCCGGGCTGGGGCGGATACGGGGCTCCGGGCTGCGGTGCGGACGGCTGCGCGTACGGATTCGAGCCGTGCGGCGGTGGCGGGCTGGCCACGGTGGTTCCCCCTCGTTCGTGCGCGGCACCCGGATGCGGTGACGCCGGAGCACCCTAACCAAGGGGCCCGGCACCGGGAGTCATGGGGGCGCACCATCGGGACGGCTCGGGGCGCGCTGTCACGCAGGGGCGGCGCCATCCGTTCCTCCCGGTGGACGGCACGCTTGCCCCGCGAACGGGCGGATGGGCGGATGGGCGGGCAGGACCGTCACGGGAGCGGACGGTCGCCCCGGCCCCGGCGTTGCAGGACACTCCTCCGACGTTGCTCACCGTCCTCCGGCGGAGATCAGATGTGCGGCCCCGTGACCTGAACCCGTACAGTGGCGCCGATGGTGGCCTTTCTGATGTCCGAAGCAGCAGACCGCGCACGGCGCGCGGTCCGCTTCGTCATGGCCACGTTCCGTCGCGTCACCCGGGCCATGGGCCGTCGCCCGGCCGGGCTGGTGTGGATCACCAGGCGCCCGAGCACGACGGCTGCCTCGGCCTGACGCGCCACGGGCTCACTGTTCCGCGCGCTGCTTCACGGCTGTCGGGCCGTCCGTCCTCCTCGCACGCCCCTGCAGACCGGGGCGGCCACGGGCCGCCCCGTAGACGGAACGGTTCATCCTCTCCATGCTCACCCCTCCGACGACGCCTTATCCCGCGGCGGTCCGCTGCCGACGGAAGCTGGGCGCCGCGGTCATCTGCCTGGCACAGCTGACCGTGGTGCTGGTCGCCTCCATCACCAACATCGCGTTGCCCTCGGTGCAGCACGCACTGCACATCTCCGAGTCCGCCCGCTCCTGGGGCGTGACCGGCTACATGCTGGCCTTCGGCGCCCTGCTGCTGCCCGGCGGGCGGATCGCCGACTGCACCGGGCGCCGACGGGCGCTCGTCCTGGGCCTCTGCGGGTTCGCCGGCAGTTCCGCTCTGGGCGGTCTGGCGGTGAACGGGCCGATGTTCTTCGCGATGCGGGCCGGCCAGGGGGCCTTCGCGGCTCTGCTGGTGCCGGCCGCGCTCTCCCTGCTGACCGTCACGTTCACCGACCCGGCCGAGCGTGCGGCGGTGTTCGGCGTCTACGGCGCGGTCACCGGCGCGGGTTCCGCGACCGGCCTGCTCGCGGGCGGCATCCTGACGCAGTTCGCGTCGTGGCGCTGGTGCATGTTCATCGCGGTGCCGTTCACCCTGCTCGCGGCAGTGATGGCGCCGCGAGTGCTCGACGAGAGCCGGGCGGACGACGTACGGCTCCCCGGTCTGCCGAGCACGCTGACCGCCGTACTGGGCCTGGGCGCCCCGGTGTACGGGTTCACGGCCGCCGAGCAGCACGGCTGGGGCTCGCCGGAGGCACTGGGCGCCTTCATCGCGGCGCCGGCCCTCCTCGCGGTGTTCCTGCTGCTGCAACGGCGGGGCGAGCACCCGCTGTTGCCGCTGCACGTCGTCGCCCACCGGGGAAGGGCCGCCGGACTGCTCGCCGTGGGGCTCGGGGGGCTCGCCGTCACCGGCATCTTCCTGCTGCTGAGCTACTACCTGCAGCGCGGCCTCGGGCTGTCGGCGCTGGCCTCGGGTCTGGCCTTCCTGCCGTTCTCCGCCGGAATGGCCGCGGCGGCTTCCCTCGGCGGACGGCTGCTGCCGCGTACCGGGCCGCTCCCCCTGATGGCGGGTGGTCTGCTCACCGCGGCCGCCGGTGTACTGCTGCTGAGCCGGGTCAGTGGCGGCGGCGACTACGGCGCTCATGTGCTGCCGGGTCTCCTGGTGTTGTCCGCAGGTGTGGGACCGATGTTCGCGGCGGGTTCGGCCACGGCACTGGACCAGGTCGGGGACCGGGACGCCGGGGTGGCGGGCGCGGTGTTCAATGCGGTCATCGAAATCGCCGGAGCACTGGGGTCGGCGGTGCTGGCCACCGTGGTCACGGCCGCGGGGAACGGCCCGGCGGCGGCCCTGCGCGGCTACCGGACCGCGTTCGGGTGCAGCGCCGTGGCACTCGCCGTCGGCGCGGTCGTGGTCGCACTGGTACTGCGCGGCGCCCCGGGCGGTGGCCGGCTCCGGCGCGCCCCCGACAGCCCGGGCAACTGACCGGCACCGCTTCACAGTCGGCCCGGCCGACCCGCACCGCGTCACAGCCTGCACGGCGGCCACGGGCCGAGCGGAAGGGGTGGTCCCGGACCATCCATCAGGCCGACGGCACCCCGCCCATTCCCCGCGGTGTGCCTCGGCCCCGCCGCCTCGTCCGGGACGGCGAAAAGCACGTGCACCGTGCATGACGGGCCATCACCCCGGCAACGGATGGCACCGCCGGCACCCGTCGCCCCGGGCCCGGGACCGGCGTTCGGCTCGTCCGCACTGCCGGCTCAACTGCCCTCGGCCTCCGCGCGCTCTCCGCTCAGGTCCCGCACAGAGGAGATCGCCGGCCGGCCGTCCAGCACGGTCTCGCCGACAGCACGGAAGCCGGTGCGGATCAGCACCGCCCGCGACGCCGCGTTGTCGAGCGTCACAGCCGCCCGTACCGTGCTCAGGCCGTACTCCGTGGCGCCGAGTCCGCAGACCTGCCGGACCGCGGCTGTGGCCAGGCCCCGGCCGGCGGCCTGCTCCGCGATCCGGTACCCGAGCTCGGCGGAACCGTCCGCCACGTCGACGAGGTTGACCCGCCCCACGATCTCGCCGGCATCGGCCACCAGGACATGGAAGAGACACCGTCCCTCGGCCTGCTCGGCGAGGAGTCCGCGGTGCCGGGCGTCGAAGTGCGCGAAGTAGTCGTCACCACGGTCCGGTACGGAGGCGGCGAAGTACGCACGGTTCTCCAGCTCGAAGGCGAGCAGGGCCGTTGCGTGGCCGGGGCGGAGCAACTGGAGCTCGGGCATACGGGCACAGTACGCGCCCCCGGCCCGGGGACACCCCTCATTATTCGGGCCGATTGCTCAAGGGCCGGGTCCCCGACCGCCGGTGCCTGCTCGGCCGCGTTGCCCGGAGCGCACGCCGACGAGTCGGCCCGGTGCCCGCGGCGGGCGGACAGCCGAGGCGGAACAGGGGACCGGATACGGTGCCGTGGTGGCAGCGAGGACGGACTTCGCGGGCGGGGGAGGCATGGGAACGGGCAGCAAGCCGACGGCCGTGTACGGCCGGGCGGCCTCGCTCTGGGCGGCGGCCTTCGCCGCCTTGCACTTCTACTGGGCTCTCGGCGGCGACCGCGGCCTCAGCGTGTCCGCGGGTGAGGCACTGGCCGCCGAACGCCCGCCGTGGTTCGTGGTGTTCGGCCTGTGGGGCGTGGGACTGCTCTGCCTCGCGGCCGCGCTGCCGGCCTGGCTCCTCACCCGCCCTCGGCCCGGCGGCATTCCGGGGCTGCTCGTCAGCTCGGCGGGCTGGGGAATCGGCATCCTGCTGCTGGCGCGCGGCATCGGCATCGAGGTGCTGCTTCTGGCGGCCTCGTCCGGCCAGGTCGCCGCCGTCTCCCCGGAACAGCGGACGTGGTCGCTGGCGTTGTGGAATCCGTGGTTCGTCGTCGGTGGCCTGGCGTTCGGCCTCGCCGCGCTCCGGTACGGCAAGCACACCGCCACCGGCCCTGTTCCGGCTTCCTGAGGCGCCACCGCCCCCGGGCACCGGGGTCCCGGCGCCCTCCGGCCTGTCCACAAGAGTTCCTTGCGCATCAACGTGCACGTGGCCTCGTAACGGCGCAGCGGTCCGTCGGGAGCGTTCGTCCCGCGAGTCCGTTTCCCCTCGCACGGTCGCGACACTCCCGGAGAACTCAGCGGCGGCGACGAGCCGGGAGTGACAAGGTGCGCTCATGCGCACCGACGTGACCCTCCGCCTCCTGGACCACGTGCTCCTGGAGGAGCTGCTCCGCACCGCGGTGGCGGACGCGGATCCCGCTGAGGTGATGCCACCGCTGCCCGGGCCACCGGGGTGGACCGCCGAACGCCGTCAGGCCTTCGAGCGGTTCCACCGGTCGAGGTCGTTGGCGGCCGATCCGGTGGAGACGACCTTCGCCGTCCTCGTGGACCGGACCGTGGTGGGGGCGGCGCGGCTGTGCCCGGTTGCGGACACACCGGCAACCGTCGAAGCGGGTCTGTGGATCGGGCGGTCCCACCGCGGTCAGGGCGTCGGCGGCGCGGTCCTCGACCTGCTCCTCCACCGGGCCCGCGCCGACGGATCCACAGCGCTGATCGTGCACACCACGCCCGACAACACCGCCGTCCACCGCCTGATCACCCGCATCGGCATCGCACCACGGCGCCAGGGGGACGCCGTGACGGCGCACGTGGACCTCACCGTCACCATGCGGGACCGCTCAGGAACCGACGCCGACGGTCCCGCCGCACCGCCGCCCCACGGAGTCGTAAGCGCCGAAGGGAACTCCGGCCACCATGCCGAGTGAACAACCTGCGGGCGTGCAGACGGCATCCGGCCCGGCATAGAGTGCTGATCCGTGAACAGACACATACCCTTACCTTCCGGCCGACTGCACAACTTCCGTGATCTCGGCGGCTATTCCACCGACGACGGCCGGACGGTGCGCTGGGGACGGATGTTCCGTTCCGACTCACTGGGCAAACTCCAGGGCGAGGACTGGGAACGGTTCCTGGCTCTGGGGATCCGTACGGTCATCGACCTGCGCCACTCCTGGGAGATCGAGGCCAAGGGCCGTATTCCGGAGCATCCGTCCTTCACCTATCACCACCTCAGCGTCGAGCACCGCCCCTACGATCAGGCCGGCCTCGGCGCGGAGGTGCAGACCGGGCCGTTCCTCGCCGAGCGGTACCTGGAAGTCGCCGAGGACGGCGTCCGGGAGCTGCGCCGGGCTCTCGAGGTGATCGCCGCCGAGGACGGCCCCGTCGTGTTCCACTGCACGTCGGGGAAGGACCGCACCGGTCTGCTCGCCGCCCTCGTCCTGGACCTGCTGGGGGTCTCCGAAGCCGACATCGTCGCGGACTTCGCCCTGACCGGGCTCGCCACACAGCGGCTCCTCGCCGACTGGCGGACCGACCACGGGGGCCGGGAACCGGCCTGGCCCGGATACGGCCGGGCACCGGGCGAGGTGATGAGCCTGTTCCTGGCCGCCCTGGCGCAGCGGCACGGATCGGTGCACAACTACACCGGTCAGGTGCTCGGGCCGGACGGCGCCCAGGTCGTCTCCGCGTTGCGACGGAATCTGCTCGAACCGGCCCCGCACACGGAACTCTCCTTCCGGCGGGCCGACGAACGGGATCTGAGCGAGCTCGTCCGCCTCCGGGACGCGGCGGCCGACTGGCAGATCGCCCACGGGATCGACCAGTGGAAGCCGGGACAGCTCGGTGAGGACCACTTCCGGGCCCGCCTCGAGGACGGCGAGGTGTGGATCGCCACCCTCGCTCCCGACGGCCCCGTCGCCGGGGCCTGGGAACTGTGGTGGGAGGACCGGGCTGCCTGGGGCCACCGGCCGCCGAACGCCGGCTATGTGCACCGGTTGATGACCGACCGCCGGGTGGCGCCGCCGGGCGCCGGGCGCCGGATGCTGGCCGAGGCCGAACGCCGTGTCGCCGCCACCGGCCGCGAGGTGTGCCGGCTCGACTGCCTGGCCTCCAACCCCCGGCTCCGGACGTACTACGAGGCGGCGGGCTACACGGTCGTGGACGCGCGCCGGCCGAAGGACGGCGGGCTGGGCAGCGTGTACGACGTCACCCTGCTGGAGAAGCAGCTCCGGCCGGACCCGGAGCCCGCGCGGGAGCTCTGAACCGCAGGAATCCGCGGGCCCTGGCGGCGGTCACCGCCGCCGGGGTGACCGCCACCCGGGCCCTGGGGCGGCGCAGCCCGCCCGGTCTCGTACACACCGCGCGGCAACTCCGCTTCCGTTCACCGTCATGGGCTGCGCGGCTCCGTTCCGGCCGCAGTGGGAACACCGGGCCGCCCGGCCCGGATTCCGCGTTGACATGCCGCCACCGGCTGGCTCTAATGGTCCGCGTGCCACGTGGCGCCGACCGGAGAGCAGTGGGCAGGTCGGCAGCCGGGCGAGCACTGTCACAGAGGGACGATGCCGTGAGTACACACTCCGTTTTCCGCGTCTGACGCAGCCACGTCCGACGTCTTCCGCGTCCGACGCAGCCACGTCCGCGTTCGTCCCTCGTCCTCCGCGACGCCGCGCCGTCGTCGAGTGACCTCACGCACCGAGCCGTCCGATCGCGCCTCCTTCGTGGAGCCGTCGCGGCGTCCGCTCCCGGCTCGGTGCGCGCCATGGGTCTCCGCCTCCGGATGAGGGGTCGTACGTCACGGCGTGCTGCCTGCTTCCCGCACCACCTCCGTTCCCGCGCACCCGTCGCGGGTCCGCGTCATCCTGTTGGGAGACCCCACACCGTATGACCCTGTCCTTCAATCGATCGGTGATCGAGGAGTTCCGAGCCCGGGGAGGAAAGGTCGGTGGCCCCTTCGAAGGCAGCGACCTCCTGCTGCTGACCACCACCGGCGCCACGTCGGGGAGGGAGCACACCACCCCGCTCGCCTGCTTCCGCGACGGCGACCGGCTGCTCGTCGTGGCGTCCGCCGCCGGTGCGCCGCGCCATCCGGACTGGTACCACAACCTGCTCGCCCACCCGTTGGTGCAAGTGGAGTTCGGCACCGAGGAGTTCCCGGCCGTCGCCGTGCCCGCGGAAGGCGCTCACCGGGACCGGCTGTTCGCCCAGGTGGTGGGCGCGGCGCCCGGATTCGCCGACTACCAGGCCCGCACCGCACGGACCCTGCCGGTCGTGATGCTGGAGCGCTCCGAGCCGGGCCCGGACGAGGCACCCCGCGAGATCACCAGTCTGGCGGACAAGCTGATCGAGGTCCACACCTGGCTGCGCGCACAGCTGAAGCAGGTGCGCGCCGAGGCGGACGCCCACTTCGCCGCACGCCCGGGCGCAGCCGTGGAGGGCTCCGGTGCGCCGCCCGCGCCGGCACTGGGACTGCAGATCCGGCAGCACTGTCTCGCCTTCTGCCAAGCCCTGACGTTCCATCACACCAGCGAGGACGAGCATGTCTTTCCTTCCCTCGACACCCATCATCCTCATCTGCGTGCGGCTCTCGACCGGCTGCGCGCCGAACACCGGACCGTCGGCCGCATCAAGGACGAACTCGCCGGCCTGCTGGGGAGCATCGGCACCGCCGATCCCCACCGGTTCCGCAGCGAACTGGAGCGGATGTCCGAAGAACTGACCGCCCACCTCGACTACGAGGAGGAGTCACTCATCCCGGTGCTGGCCGAGATCCCGTTCCCGCCCGGACCGCCGAACCCGTCGTGACACAGAGCCCGGCCGGGGCGACCCGACGCCCCGGCCGGCGCAGCGGGGCGGCGATGAGCGAACGCTGTGGCGCTCACCGCCGAGGGGGCCTGACGGGCCCCGGCCCCGCACGTCCCGCCGTCCCCGGGAACCCCACTCACGACGGCTCGGGGACCGCCTCGACAACAGACCGGGGAGCGGCTCGAAAACGAGAACAATGCGTCCCCCGTCCGAGTGGTTTGACTCCGACGATTCACCGTGCCAAAAGGCCTGCGGCCCTTCGAACTGGCGCATGGAAAAGGGAAGTTGGTTACTTGACCATGCGGGGTGGCGATATTCGCGACAACTGTCGGACCACCCACAGGAGAACACCACCATGTCCACACCGTGCCCGCCCGTCGACGCCCGTAAGGCGTTGGACTTCGTCAGAACCAGTGGCCTCGTCGATCTCACCGTTCCGCTGGAGCGCATAGTCGGCCAGGTCAGCCAGCTCGAGGACGTCGCAGGATACGTCCTCGCCTGGGAGCGCTACGTCCTCGTCGTCGCCCATGAGGTCGCCGAGTCGGCCGAATCCGGCGCAGCCAACTGAATTCACCGGTAAGTCGATGATCGGCGGGAGACATTCCATGGACCATGACCGGCCCGACCGCCGATCACCGTCGGGGCGCGCAGTGGAGGAACGGGCGGTCGCCTGGCTCGCTGCGCGCCGCACCCTGATCGACCCCGGGGACGTCGGCCCCGACGAGGTGCTCTTCGTCCGCAAGGCGCTGATCGAGACCGCTTTTCTGGTCGGGCTCCGGGCACGGCTCGTTCCCTCCCCGCTGGAGAGCGATTACGCGTCGCTGCTGGAACAGATCCGGCACATCGCCGCCCGGCCGTCCTATCGCGAACTCATCGCCCGGGACGAGGACGCGCTGCTGCTCTATGCCGGCACCTATGCGGCGCTGCGGCTCTGCGGATTCGAGGACCCGGAATTCCGGCATCTCGTGGAACGGACCGCGGCGGGTGGGTACGCCACCGCTTTCGAGCGGATCCCCTATCGCCAACTGGATCTGCTGCACACCCTCGAGGTCTGCGGTATCGAGCACACCCTGCCCGCCATGGACGACGTGCTGCCGTTCTCCCTCCTCTGCAACCGTCCGAATGTCCTCAAGCTGACCGACCGCGACATCTACGCGGTCACCCATACGGTTTTCTATGTCACGGACTTCGGACTGCGGCGGCCCCGCTGGCCGCGCGGCTTCGCCCCCGGAGAGGCCGTGGAGCTCCTCGACGCCCTCCTGGTCGTCTGCCGGGCCCGGCAGAACGCCGATCTGGTCGGCGAACTCCTCTGCTGCCTGCTGTGTCTCGGCGTCAAGGAGTCGCCGGCCGCGGACGAGGCCCGGCAGTTCCTGGCCTCCGTCCAGGAACCGGACGGACGGGTGAACGGACCGAGCGGCATCGTGCACCCGCAGTTCGCCGACAGCGACCCGGAGTACCGGCGCTGGGCGGAGGGTTACCACACCACGATCGTCGCCGCCCTGGCCGGACTGCTGGACCGCAGCCCCGATCTCACCATCGCTCCCCCGCCACCGGCTCCCGCCGCGGGGATCGAGCCGGCCGTGCCCCTCCGGCAGGCGGTCGTATGGCTGGCCGAGAGCGGGGTGCGCCATCCCGTACGCACCGGGATTCCGGCGGTGGCCGCGGCGGCGTGCGGGGCGTCCGCTCTCGGGGAGCCGGAGCTCGCCGGCCCGGCGCTGCGCCACCTCGCGGAACGGCTCGCCGACGCCGGACCGGAGGAGTGGCAGGAGCAGGGCATGGAGGTGGCCGGGGAGTTCGCGGCGGCACTGCGCGCGTCCGGAGCGGCCTGCCCGTCCCTGGAGCGGTTCCTCGAGGCGACCGCCGCGGTCATCGGCTCGCTGGACACGGTGCCCGCGGAGGCGGCGGAGAACGTCCACCGCCTCGCCGGTCTGGGCCTCATCGACGTGCGGCGCGCGGCGGAGCTGACCGGTGGCGCGTCCGGGGCGGCGGGCCGCTCCCCGGAGGCGTGTGTCACCGAGCTGCTGGACGCCCGGCGGACGTATCACCTGGGGAAGGCGGCTCATCTGCTGCGCGAACTGGTCCGGGCCGGCCACGCCGGGCACCGCCTCACCCGGGACCTGGCCGGCTTCCTGCTCGCCCAGCAGCATCCGGACGGCGGGTTCGGATATCCGGCCTGCGACGAGCCCGGCCGCCGCGAGGAGTGCCGGCTCTCCTGGACCCGGAGCATCGTCACCGCGCTGGCCGGGATGACGACTTCCGCTCCCGGGAATCCCGGGGAGGACGTCCCGGCCGGTTCGGGAGCCGTCCGCGTCGCCCGCTGACGCCTGCCACCGCGGGACGTGGGTTCCGGCGGGCCAACCGGCAATCAGGGAGACCCGCCCCGGGCCGTCCCGCGGGGCGAACGCCGGTGCTGCGCACGCACCGCTTCCGCCGCCCCGGACCTCACCCGACACACCGTCCGGCCCGCGTCCGCCGGGCCGGACGGTGTGTCCCGTGCCGGACCCAAAGCCCCTGGCCACGGCCGCACTCCGCGGTGCATACTTGCCGCGCGGCGCGGCCCGGCCCCGGGTACGGTGTGCCTCCCACCGTCATCACCGGAGTGTCCATGCGCAACTTGTCCATACCGGCTGCCCTGAGCCTCGCCGCCGCAGCCACGGTCGTCGCCGTCGTCCCCGCCACGGCCGACTCCGCCGCCCCCGCCGGGGCCTCGGTCACCTCTTCGGCCCCGTGTCCGCAGCTGTCCCGGGACCTCACCTGGTACGGCGACAACCGCGCCCGGCTGCAGCAGGTCATCGACGAGCGCGGCCGGTGCGGGAAGCCGGGCCCGGACGGCCGTCCGGTGGCCGCCTTCGACTGGGACAACACCGTCGTCAAGAACGACACCACGGACGCCACACTCGCCTGGGCCCTGCAGCACGACAAGATCCTGCGGCCCAAGAGCTGGAGCGCCACCAGCAAGTGGCTGACACCGGCCGCCGACCGCGCCCTCACCGAGGCCTGCGGCACCTCCGTCCCGGTGGGCGCCCCGCTGCGCACCTCCACCAACACCCGGTGCACCGACGAGATCTTCGAGATCCGCAGCACCGCGAAGACCATGGACGGGGAGGAGGCCTTCGCCGGCCGCTGGAACCACCGCCGGACGGTGCCGGAGTACGCCTGGGTGCCGCAGCTGTTCGCCGGGCACACCCCCGACCGGCTCACCTCGTTCGCCCGGCAGGCGCGCGCCGAGTTCCTGGCCGCCCCCGTGGGCAGCAAGCGCACCGTGGGCACCCACACCATCCCCGGCTACCTGCGCTACTACCCGCAGCAGAAGGACCTGATCCGCACCCTGCGGAAGGCCGGGTTCGACGTCTACATCGTCTCCGCGGGCGCCGAGCCGATCACCGACGCCTGGGCGGGCGGCGTGGGCATCGACCGGGACCACACCATCGCCATCCGCAGTGTGCTCCGCAAGGGCCGGATCACCACCGGGACGCAGGGGTGCGGCGATGTGCCGGCCGGGCAGGGCGAGGCCATCCCGTACATCGACGGCAAGCGCTGCATGATCAACCAGGAGATCTTCGGCATCAAGGGTGCCGACGCCTGGAAGCGGCAGGACGCGGCGCACCGCATCGTGGTGGGCGGCGGCGACGCGAACACCGATGTGACGTTCGTCGGCGACGCCACCGGCGCGCACCTCGTGCTGAACCGCAACAAGGACGAGTTCATGTGCCGCGGTTACGACGACGCGGACGGGCGGTGGCTGGTGAACCCGATGTTCATCGAGCCGCTGCCCCGCAAGAAGACGCCGTACCCGTGCTCCACCGCCGGGTACAACAACCCGGACGGTTCGATGGGCCCGGTGCTGCGGCAGGACGGCAGTGTCGTGCCCGACCAGCAGGACGTCGTGTCCGGCAGCTGATGACGGCTGCCCCGCCGTTCCGCCCCCGGGCGGGACGGCGGTGGCGCTGCCGGGGCGGGCCGGCGACCGGTTCCGAGGCCGGTCACCGGCCCGCCCCGCGGCCTCGCCCCCGGGGGCCGCAGGCACCCGGGCGGCGGACGGCCGCCGCGTAACGCCGCCTCCGGCCGTTGGAGTGGATGCCCCGCACCGGGGGCGTGGCGCAGCGGCCCCTCCGTGGACCGGCTTCTAAGGTCGGCGGCTGTCCGACCGTCCAGGAGAGGTGGGTGTGTCATGCGACGCACTGCAGTGCCCGGTCCCCGTGACACGCCGGTCCCCGGTGACCGCGGGCAGCGTCCGTACGCCGGGGATTTCCCGGTGAGTGGTCACCGGACCTGGCGGCGCCGGGCGACGGCGGCGGCCGGGACGGTGCTGCTGTGCGCGACGGGACTGGTGACCGCGCCGCCGGCCGCCGCCGCGGCGCCCGCACCCGTGCCGGGCAGCGCGCCGCTGTACGTCTCCGACTACGCGGGAGGCCGGGTCCTGAAGGTGCGGGCGGACGGCGGTGGGCAGTCCACCGTGCCCACCACGGGCCTGACCCGGCCGACCGGCATGGCGGCGGACGCCGCCGGGAACCTCTTCGTCTCCGACACCGGCAACAACCGGGTGGTGAAGGTCCCGGGGCGCGGTGGCGGGCAGACCGTCCTGCCGGCCACCGGTCTGAACCGGCCGATCGGCCTGGCGCTCGACGCGGACGGGGACGTCTACATCTCCGACAGCTTCAACGACCGGGTGGTGAAGCTGCCGGCCGGCGGCGGCCCGCAGACCACCGTCCCCACCACCGGGCTCACGCACCCGTACGGGCTGGCGCTCGACACCTTCGGCAACCTGTTCGTCGCCGACTTCGTCAACGACCGGGTGGTGAAGGTGCCGGCCGACGGCGGACCGCAGACCACCGTCCCCACCAATGGGCTCAACCAGCCGACCGGGCTGGCCCTGGACACGGCGGGGAACCTGTTCATCGCCGACAGCGGCAACGACCGCGTGGTGGAGGTCCCGGCGGGCGGCGGGCCGCAGGTCACGGTGCCCACCACGGGTCTGGACGTGCCGGCGGCGCTCGCCACGGACGCGTTCGGCCAGCTCTACATCGCGGACTTCGGCAACGAGCGCGTGGTGAAGGTCGCCCCCGGAGGAGGCGGGCAGACCACGGTGCCGCTCACCGCCCCGGGGTCCCCGGCCGGGCTGGCGATCCCGCCCTCCCCCGCTCCGCCGACCGGGGTGACGGCCACTCCCGGGGCGGCGCGGGCCACGGTGTCGTTCACCCCGAGCGGCTCCGGGTCCGTCACCGGCTACACCGTCACGGCGCGCGACGTCACCGCCTCCGGCCCCGGCGGCCGGACCGCGCGGGGCACCGGCTCCCCCATCACCGTCACCGGGCTCACCCCGGGCCACCGGTACACGTTCACGGTCACCGCGACCAACGCCGGTCGGGCCACCAGCCTGCGCTCGGCGCCGTCCCCGGCGGTCATCATTCCCGCCGCGGCGCCGGTGCCGGTCCGCACCCGGCTCGACGCGAAGCCGGCCACGGCTCTGTGGCAGGCCCGTCCGCCGGTGCTGTCGGTGAGCCACCTGGCCGCCACGCTCACCACCTCGGGCGGCTCCCCGGTGGCCGGCCGGACCGTCAGGTTCAGCACCGTGTCCGGACGCCAGGCGCTCTGCGCGGCGGTCACCGACAACTACGGCGTGGCCCGCTGCGACGTCACCCTCCGGGGCCGCGCCGCCGCGAGCGACCGTCTCCACCGGGAACTGCTGCGCCACGGCTACCTCGCCGTCCACGCCGCGTCCTCCGTGTACCGGTCCGCCGAGGACCGGGCCCCGGTACGGCCCGAACGCGGCCGCTGAGGCACGCACGCCCGGTACCGGCCGGCGTACCCGGTACCGGCCGGCGTACTCCCGGCCCCCTGCCGCTGTCGGCAGGGGGCCCGGCCACGGCCGTGGGGGGATGGGCCGGCGGGCGGTCAGCCGGTGGCCGCCACCCGTGCCCGGTTGAAGAGGTAGGCGCACAGGAAGACACCGGCCATGACGAGCAGTCCGCCCCACAGTTCGTGGAAGGTGGGCAGCCGGCCCTCCCACATCAGGTTGAACACTGCGCCGAACACCGCCTCCATGCCGATGACCGGACCCATCAGCGTCGTCGGCAGATGCCGGGTCGCGATGTTCCAGAACCAGGTGGCGCACCACGAGCCCAGCACGGCGAGCACGGTGCACCAGGCCAGGAAGGTCCAGAACGTCCGTGTGTCGGAGAAGGGTGACGGGCCGCCGGCCGACCGGGCCAGGGGGATGAGGAAGACCGAGGCGCAGCAGGCGCCGAACCCGATGCACGCGGTCCAGACGGTGTTGTCGACCGGGGTCCGGGCCCTGCGGAGGAGCAGGCCGTTGACGATGACGAAGTAGGACCACGCCACGCACGCGGCGACGCCGAGGGCCGTGCCGACGAGTGTGTCGTGCCCGTCCCCGGATCCCAGGGCGCCGGCACCGCCGTTCACCAGCAGCAGGCCGCCGGACATCACGACGATCGACAGGAGCAGCCGCCGCCACTCCAGGGCCTTCTCGAGGGAGTTCGACACCAGGGCGACCATCGCGGGGATCAGACCGGTGAGCGTCGAGGCGAGTACGCCGCCGGCGACCTCGGCGGACATCGACAGCAGCAGATAGAAGCCGATGTACCCGACGACGCCCAGGTGCATCGCCCGGAGCACGTTCCGCACGCCGAGCTGTCGCAGCTTGTTCCGGTGGAGCGCGAGGACGACGACGGAGAGGGCGCCGAAGACCGCGTACCGGCCCACCACCAGGCAGTAGATGTTGACCGGCGCGACGGCGGCGGGGCCGAGGAAGGTGAAGCCCCACAGGGCGGTCGCCGCGAGCGCCGCCGGCAGCCCCAGGGTGTAGTTGCGCGGCCTAATGTCCCTCACCCGCACCATCGTCGAGCATCCCGTCCTCCAGCAGGCCGTCGCCGAGGGAGACGACCTGGTCGACCAGGAAGTCCATGTCGCTCCGCACGGTCCGGTGGTTGGTGTTGGCGACTCTGATGACGAACTTACCGTCGATCAGGGTGTGGGACGGGACGGCGAGTCCCCGCAGTTGCAGGCGGGAGAGGATCTCCTGGTTGAGAGCGTTCAGTTCGTCCGGGCCGGCCCCCGGCCGGACATACCGGAAGCAGGCGATGTTCAGGGGACTGCGCGAGACGGTCTCGAGTCGTGGGGAGGCGTCGACCAGGCGGACGAGATGGGCGATCTGGTCGATGTTTCCGGCGATGGACCGGGCGAACCCGTCGAGGCCGTGGGTGCGGAGGGCGAACCACACCTTGAGGGCCCGGAAGCGCCGGGACTGCTCGATGCCCCGGTCCGCGAACGCCACCGGGTTCGAGGCCGGTCCACTGGGCGTCCGGCTGATGTAGTCGGCGTGCGAGCTGAAGGTGTCCTCGAGGGCGCCGGGCTCGCGGACCAGCACGCAGCTCACGTCGAACGGCAGATAGAACCACTTGTGGAGGTCGAAGACGAGCGAGTCCGCCCGGTTGAGTGCGGCCAGCAGGGGGCGCCGCTCCGGCAGCAGATAGGCGAACGCCCCGAAGGCACCGTCGAGATGGAGCCAGAGGTCCTCCTCCTGCGCGACGTTCACGAGGTCATCCAGCGGGTCGACCGCTCCGGTGTTCACGGTGCCCACGTTGCCGACGAGGCAGACGGGGCGCAGGCCCTCCGCGCGGTCCCTGCGGATCGCCCGGCGCAGCGCGGGGACGTCGATCCGGAAGTCGGGGTCGACGGGGATCGTACGGAAGAAGGCCCGTCCGATACCCAGCAGCTCGACCGCCTTCTCGAACGAGTGGTGGGTCTCCGTGGAGCCGTAGACGGTGAGTTGGGGTGCCTCACGCGCTCCCGCGTGCCGGATGTTCCACTCCGCGGCGCGGGACTGCCGGGCGGCGGCGAGCGCGATGATCTGGCCCATCGAGCAGCCGCTGGTCAGCAGTCCCGAGCCGTTCCGCGGCCAGTCGAAGGCCTGCTGGAGCCAGGTGACGACCTGTTCCTCGACGAGCATCGCGGCGTTCTCGCCGGCGCCCAGGGTGACGTTCATGACGGATGCGAGGAGGTCGGCGTAGGCGGCGACGGGCAGGCCCGAACCGTTCACCCAGCCCCAGAAGCGGGGATGGGTGTTGCCGCGCGGATACGGCAGGATCAGCGAACGGAACTCCTCGTAGACCGCGGTCATGGGCCGGGGCCCGGTGGGCAGTCCGGAGCCGAGTGCGGCACGCACCTCGTGGGGCACCGGCTGCCACACGGGCCGTTCGCGGAGCCCGGCGAAGTGGTCGACGACGTCGTCGATGATCTGCTTCCCGAGGGCTCTGAACTCCTCCCAGTCCTCGGGTTCCAGGGGAGACGCCGCTCGCGGTGGCGTCTCGGTGTGCTGCGGTCCCGGCTGGTCCCCGGTCATGTCCTCCCCCAACGGGTGTGCGGCTCGTGCGGCTTGCTCAGGTGGCCGAGGTGACGGGCTGCCGCGTGGCTCCCGCGGCCGGCTCGGTCGTGGTGCCGGCGAACGCGGTGAACCGGTCCGGCCGGTAGATGCGGTGCATGGGGTGGGGCTCTCCGCGGAGTGAGGCGAGGACGGCGCCGGCGACGGTGGGGGCCTGGGCGAAGCCACCGGTGTTGTGTCCGCCGGTGATGACGTAGAGGCCGCCGCCGGCGGTCCGTTCGGTGTGGTGCAGCCCCAGTGATGTGGAGGTCCAGGGCCGGACGCAGAACTTGAAGCCGTAGTTCTCCGCCGGGTCCGACGAGCGGGCGGGCGGGACGCTGCCGGGGAGGATCCGCCGGACGGTGTCGAGGATGCCGCGCCGCACGGCGTCGAGCTGCCGGGCGTCCACCGCGCCGGGGTCGCCGCCGACGTACCCGTAGCCGGACCCGACGACCAGGACCTCCCGGCCGTCGGCGTCGCGGGCCACCGTGACGTTCGCGTCCTCGGTGACATGCCCCCTGCGCGCCACCTTGAGCGACGTGCGGAGGCCGGTCCCGGCGTTGCTGATCCGCAGCCAGCCCCCGAGCACACCGTGGATCCTGCCCTCGCAGGGGGAGCCCTCGAGGAGGCGCTGTCCGTACACCCCGGGTGAGGCCACCACATGGGCGCCGGCCGGGAGGGGCAGCGGGCAGTCGAAGCCCGTGACCTGTCCGGCGGCGTCCCGGCGCACACCGGTGACGGGCGTGTTCCAGTGGAAGGAGACGCCGCGGCGCACGAGGTGGTCGATGATGCGGCGGGAGAACTTGTGGACGTTGAGGGTGAACCCGGGGACGAGGAAGCCGCCGCTGAGCGCGCCCTCACGCAGGGCGCGCCCCAGCGCCGGGACGTCCCGCGCGATGTCCTCGGCAGTGAACTCGCGGAGCACCGCGCCGATGCGGCGGTGGCGCGCCAGGGCCGCACCGAGGTGCAGGGGGTCGCTGTAGACGCGCAGGATGTCGTCGACGAGCACCACGTCCTCGAACAGGGCGCAGTGCCGCTGCCGTAAGGAACGCCAGTGGTTTCCGGAGTCGGCGTTCAGGGCGAAGACGTCCTCGGTGTAGGCACGGGTGAGCCAGGACGGGATCCGCTCGGACTCGTCGATCCACGCCGCTTCCTCCGGGGTCGGGTGCGGACGGTCGGAGGCGAGCCAGCCGAGCTGCTCGACCGGGGTGCGGAAGTGGTCCGGGCTCGTCAGCCAGGGGTCCCGGTTGGTGTAGCAGTCCATCTCGGTGAGGGTGAACATCCGGGCGTCGTCGCCCGCGAAGGTGCAGCCGTAGCGGTGCCAGTCCGCGCTGCCGGGCTCCGGTGACCGGTCGAGGACCGTCACCTCGTAGCCGCTCTCCGACAGGTGGAGTGCGGTGATCAGGCTGACGATGCCGGCGCCGATCACGACCACGTCGCGCCGCGCCCGGTCCGGCGGGTCCGCGGCGGGGCCGGGCGGGCGCCGCAGGGCGAACCACTGCTCGCAGCGCCGCAGTAACGCGCCGACGGTCTCCAGGCCCGCGCCCGGCTGCCGGTGTTCGCAGACACCGGGGTGGGCCGCCGGTGGCGGACGGCCGGCTGCATAGCCGACGAACACTCCGCCGGGGTGGTGCCGGGACCACTGCCGCAGCACGTCGCTCTCCGGCCGCCGCGCGGCGACCAGGCCGGTGGCCCCGTGCCGCCGGAGCGCGTCGAGGAGGTGACCGGGCGGAGCGTCGTGGAGGTCCGGGGCGTGGACGATGTTCCCCGGCCTCAGGAAGTCGGATGCCGCGACCTCGGGGTCGGGTGTGGTGAGCAGGATCTGCATCGTGCGCGCTCCCTCTCCGCTGGTGCATGGGTCCGGTGCAGCGGGTCCCGGTGCAAGGAGTCCCGCTGCAGTGCAAGGGGACGTGTCAGGGACCGAACGGCAGCGGATGCCGCTGCATCCGCAGGCGGGGGGCGGCAGGGGTGACGTCGATCCCCGTGCCGACCCAGCCGCGCCGGAAGGCGTCTTCGAGCCCGGCGGTGTCGGACAGCGCCACCGCCCGTTCGGGCACCGGGCCGTGCCCCGCGGGCCAGTCCGCCGGGAACGGGCGGTAGAACAGGAAGCGCAGCTTGCCGCCGAACTTGAGCGCGACCCGGACGGGACGGAATCCCGTGGCGATCAGCGAGCGGACACCGTGCGGATTGCGGGGTGAACTCGTGGCGAAGAGATGCCGGATTCCGGTGTCCGCGAGGTCGGCGAGGGCCCGGGCGTTCATGAGTCCGGACAGTCCGTGTCCCCGCCATCGGGGCAGGACCGCGATCGTGTCCCAATGGGCCGCGTGGACCAGCTCCCCCCGGGGCAGCGGGGTGTCCCGCGCCAGATTGAAGGCGCGCTCCCGCGGAAAGTAGACCATGCGGTAGGCGACCGTTTCGCCGTGGTGCCGCACGCCGTAGCAACGCCCGCCCTCCCCCAGGCAGTAGGCGATGAATTCGGGCGTGCTGAGCTGGAAGGTGTCCCGGTCCGGCTGCGAGGAGTGAATGCGCTGCTGGAGTCCGAGAATCAAGGCGAGATCCCCGGGGCCGAGCCGTCCGATCTCGAACATCAGGCGGCTCCGGCAGCGGCGACGAATGCCGCGATGAGTGGATCGCAGGTGTCGCTGCTCTCCTTCACCGGGAGTTCCGGGTGCCACAGCACTCCGACCGTCCAGTGGTCTCCCGGATATTCGATCGCCTCCACGAGCGAGTCATCGGCACGGGCCGTGACCTGCCAGGCGGAGTCCGCCCGGGCGTCGAACCGGAGGCCTTGGTGGTGGTAGGAGGTGACCAGCAGCGACCGCTGCGTGTAGGCCCTTGCGACCCGGCTCCCCTCCGTCAGGGTGACGAAGTGCTGGGAGGGCTCGGTCAGGGAGCTGCGATGGGCCACGGAGTCGCCCAGGACATCGGGGACGTGCGAGATCAGCGAGCCCCCGGTCACGACATGCAGGACCTGGCAGCCGCGGCAGATGCCGAGCGTCGGCAGACCGGCGTCCAGCGCCGCCCGCGCCAGCCGGAGCTCGAAGTCGTCACGCTCGGGGTAGTAGGTGTAGTCGTCCTGCCGTGTCGTCCCCGTGCAGCGGGAGGGGTCGATGTCCTCTCCCCCGGTGAGCATGAGTCCGTCCAGGCAGCTCAGGACCTGGGAACACCGGGACACATCACCGTAGGGAATGACCAGCGGCAGACCGCCGGCCCGGGCGACGTGGTCGACGTACCCCTCCTGAAGGCAATGGCTGCGGATGCCGGGTCGATAGCGTGCGGTGATGCCGATCCGCGGCAGCGCGGCCGCCATCAGACAGAATCCGCCGGACAGGGCACCGTCGCATGACGTCCGATGTCCCGATCCCCGATGGTGCGCATTTCCTGATCCCCCTGAAAAACCGAGCCTGCGAGGCGTTTTCGTGTGCGACGTACTCGATGCGGCGGAGTGCCGGTCGGAGCGCACGAAAGAGGATGGTGCGTACAGCCATCGGCCACACTAGGTGACGGCTCAGCCACGGCGCAACGGGTTTTTCGGCGCCGCTCCGCATCCCGGCATCGCGCCTCCGGAGCCCCCGGAGCACCGGGAACGCCTCCACGGGCGGCCGTCCGGTGACCACCGCACCGGACCCGTCGGCGAGGGGACAGACGGTCGTCGTCACGGCGACGGTGGCCCCGCCCCGCCCATGGCTCCCGGGCGAGTTCCCGGGCCGATCGCACCCATCAGGTGGCTGAAAAGATCGCATCGCCGATCGCCCAACTCACCGTGGCCCAGGGGAAATCCGCTGCCGTGAAGTGATGCGGGAACGCCGCCGCAGGCAATCGTCCACACAACCATGGTGGGAATGTTGCATTCCGTGCATCATGTGTCGCGAACATGCCATCGGCCCGCTGATCCCCTGTCACGGGCCTCTTCGAGCCGTACCGCGACTACAGGAGTGGCCCATGCAGGGACGTCGTTGGAGAACCCGGGTGTCGGTGACCGTCGCGGCGGCGGCCGTCACCACCGTCGTACCGTTCGGCACCGGTGCGGCCACGGCCGCCCCGGTCCCTCGCGGAACGGCCGGGACGCAGGCGGTTTCCGCCGTGCAGCAGCAGTCCGGCCGTGGCCCCGCGTGGTTCGCGGGCGTCGACTACGGCACCTGGCAGCGCGATGTGAACACGGTCATGAACACCGCCCGCCCCTATGTCGAGCAGCGGATCTCCCGTGGTTCCGGCGAGAAGATGGCCATCGTCCTGGACATCGACAACACCTCGCTCGAGACGGACTTCCACCCGTTCTGGGAGTACCCGACCCCGGCGGTCCGGCCAGTGCTCGATCTCGCGCGCTCCGCCCACGCCCGCGGAGTGAGCATCTTCTTCGTCACCGCCCGCCCGGGCATCATCGCCGGCATCACCCAGCACAACCTCGAACGGGTGGGATATCCGGTGTCCGGTCTCCACGTGCGGGACCTGCCGGACCTCTTCGACGAGGTCAGCGCCTACAAGACGGCGCGACGGGCGGACATCGAGGCCAAGGGCTACACGATCATCGCCAACATCGGCAACAGCCCCGGCGACCTGGTCGGCGGCCACGCCGAGAAGACGTTCAAGCTTCCCGACTACGACGGCAAGCTGTCCTGACGCCTTCGCGGCCGTCCGGCGGCCGGCGCGCCTGCGTCGTGGGCCGGTACGCCCCGTTCGTGGCCGGTGCGCCCCGGGTTCCGCCCCGGGGCGCACCGGCCACCGCGGTGAGCTGCCCTGACGGGTGACGTCCGACGAGTGACCCGACGACGCCCAGGGGCTCACTCCGGCAGGGCTCGGGCGGGCCCACCGTCGCCGCGGCCGCCGCGCGAGCCCAGCGCGGCCGCGGTCACCACCAGCACCGCTCCGGCCGACCACAACCCGCGGGACGACCGCCAGGACATCACCGACCAGCGCGACTGGGCCGAGAGCAACGATCCGACGCTCAGCCAGGATCCGGCCGAGATCAGCGACAGGGCGGAGCCGATCGAACCGGCCGAGAGGGCACTACCGACCGATCCCACGGACAGCACCGACCCGACCGACCCGATGGAGAGCACCGAACCGACCGACCCGATCGACAGGACGGAGTCCTGGGACCAGAGGGACAGGGAGGCATTGCGGCACGTGCGGCGTCCGGACGCCGAGGGCTGTGTGGTCATCCATCCATCCTGCCGCGAAAGCCGGGCCCCGGCAGGGTGCGCAGCCGACCGGGGACACGGATCGGGACCGGGGCCCGGCGCCGCAGGTACGACACAGCTCCCCCGGGTGGCACCGGAAGGGGGCGCCGCGTCTTCGGAACACTGCCCTCCGGCTGCCGGTCGGACCGCGTCAGACGCCCAGCCCGGCGTCCCGCGCCAGGAGGGCCGCCTGGACCCGGTTCTCGCAGCCCAGCTTCGCCAGGATCCTGCTGACGTACGCCTTCACCGTCGCCTCGCTCATATGGATCCGCTCGCCCGCGTCGGAGTTCGACAGGCCTTCGCCGAGCAGGGCCAGCACCTCCAGCTCCCGCTCGGTGAGGGCGGTCAGCCGCCTCCGGGCCTCCTCGCCCCGGGCCGCGGCCGGCGAGGCCAGCGAGTCCACGACATGGCGGGTGGCGCCGGGCGAGAGAAACGCGTCGCCGCCGGCCGCGGCCCGTACGGCGGCGATGAGCTCCCCCGGCGCCGAGTCCTTCAGCAGGAATCCGGCTCCGCCGCTGCTCAGCGCCCGCAGCACGTTCTCCCGCTCGCCGAAGGTGGTGAGGATCAGCGCCCGGACGCCCGGGGCGGCGCTCCGCAGGCCGTCGAGCGCGGACAGCCCGTCCAGGACCGGCATCTGGATGTCGAGCAGCGCGACGTCCACGGCGTGCGTGCGGGCCAGTTCGACGGCCTCCCGGCCGTTCGCCGCCTCCGCCACCACCGCGATGTCGTCGGCCGAGGTGAGGATCATCCTGATGCCCGCCCGGATGAGCGGTTCGTCATCGGCGACGAGAACCCTGATCACCGGTCTCCCGCTCTGATAGGTCGTGGAATCTGTGCGCGTCATTATCGCCCGGCCGTGGAAACCGCCGTCTACGCCCCGACCTCGTACGAACGCTTCTCGACGAGGCGGCCGTCCCGGAAGCAGAAGCGGAACACCGTGTCCCCGTCCGGGTCGTCCGAAGGCTCCGTGGACATCAGCACCAGGCACTGCGCTCCTTCGGGCTCAGCCGGGCCCTCCCCCTGCCACTGGGAGGTGAAGAGGGTGCCGTCGGTGGACAGTTCGGCCCGCACGGACTCCTCGGACCGGCCGACTTCCACCTTCCGGTACTGACTCGGCGTGATCATGCTGTCGAAGAGTTCCGCGACGCACCAGACGACCAGCCCCACCACGACCGCCCCGAGCACCACCGCGAATCCGCAGCCGAACCGCAGCCCCCGGCTCGGGCTCCAGCTCTGCCGCGGAGCCACGGCAACCGCACCGGGAGGCCAGGACCAGCCCTGGACCGGGCCCCGGCGCCCCGGCGCCCCGGCCGGAACAGGCCCGTCGGCATCGGCCGGGTCCGGCCCCGCTCCCTCGCCGAAGGGGTCCGCCGCCCCGTCCGCCCGGCCCCGGCGGGCCGGTCCGCTGCCGCCGTCCGCGCCGTACGGCAGGACGCCGGCCAGCCGGAATCCCCCGTCCGCCGTCGCCCCCGCATGCACCAGACCGCCGACGAGCCGGGCGCGTTCCCGCAGGCCGGTCAGCCCCTGCCCGCCGCTGACGGCTGCCACTCCCGGCCCGGGGGCGGGCGCGGGGCCGTTCGCCACCTCCACCACCAGCGAGTCCGGCTCGTACCGCAGCTCCACCGTGATCGGGGCTCCCGGGGCGTACTTGTACGCGTTGGTCAGCCCCTCCTGTGCCACCCGGTACGCCGCGTGGTCGACGACCGGCGCCAGCGGCCGGGGATCGCCGGAGCGCCGCAGCTCGACCCGGGTGCCCGCGGCCCGGGCCGTCTCGACGAGCCCCTCGATGCCCGCCGCCACGCGCGAGGCGGGCTGAGCCCCTTCGGCGGGCTCGGGCGCCTCGGTCCCGTCCCGCAGGATGCCCACGACCTGCCGGAGTTCGTGCATCGCCGACACCGACGCCTCCCGCAGCACCCCCACGACCTCGCGCTGACGACCCGTCAGTTCCGGGTCCACCTCCAGGGCGCCCGTGTGCACGGCGACCAGGGCGAGCTGGTGGCCGAGGCTGTCGTGCATGTCCTGGGCGATGCGCTGGCGTTCCCGCATCCGGGCCTGCCCGGCCACCATGGCCCGCTCGCGCAGCAGCTGGCTGTTGTGTTCCTGGAGGGCGCTCAGCAGGGTGCGGCGCTGCGACCGGTACCGGCTCCAGAGACCGGGGACGACCGTGGTGGCGAGGAAGGAGATCGCGGCCAGGATGAAGGTCGGCAGCGACATCTGCGGGAAGTCGCTCACCGTGGTCAGCACCGTGTTGAGCACGAACGCGGCGACGAACGCGCCGACCGTCCGCCCCCGTCCCACCACCGCGCGCCCCGCCGACCAGCCCGCCAGGATCAGCAGGAGCGCGAACCCCTCGAGCGGCCCGGCCGCCGCGGCGACGACCACGAGCACCGTGCCGGGCAGGACGCGCCGCAGCGCGGAGAGGACGGCGGCGCACAGGGCGACGGCGACCATGCGGGGGAGGCCGCTGTCGGCGAGGTCCTCGATGCCTGCCGCCAGCAGGCCCATGACCATCGAAAGAACGGTTTCTCCGGCGATGCGCCACCCGGACCACGCACTGGGCACCACCAGGCCCCGCGCCCCGCTCCGGACCTTCGCCGCTATGTCTGCTGCCTCCACACGGGACACGCTAGGCCGACGAAGGTCACGGACACACGTCCCTTTCGTCGACCATCCGAACGACGAAGGTCGATGCCCCGGCTCCGGGCCGCCCGTCCTTCGTCCGGCCCGCCTGCCGCAACTCCCGGCCGGGGCACTTACTTCGGCTCCCGTCCGTCCCCGCATCCTCCGCCCCGGTGGGCGCGGGCACTCACCGAACCGGCGCGGGGCGAATTCATCGGTGGGGTCGACAGGTCGGCAGGTCGGCAGGTCGAACTGGGCTGCATGCCGTGATGACCATGGCGGGACGTCTTCCATACGGTTTGTGGGCGTTGTTTCAACGCGTGGTGCCTCCGGCGCCCGTGCGGCCTCAGGGCGCGGGCGACAGCGGCACGGTGATCGAGAAGTGCCGGCCGAATGCCGCCGCCTGCACCGCCGCTACGAGCCCAAGGCCGAACACGCCCTCGTGTGCGCCGGCATTGCTGCCGCCCTGATCTGCTCCCGCCGCCTCGGCGACTGAGCACGCCCCCTACACTCTCGAACATGGGCAATTTCTCCTGAGCGGACGCACGGTCCACAGACATCCACCCGGCACGTGCCGGGCCCCGTCAGCGTGCCCGCACGCTCACCTCAGGAGACAACGACCACACCATGTCCGTTCACTCTGCCTGCCCCGCGCTGGACGACCGCATCACGCGCCTGCGGCAGCTCGCTCACGCCGACTCCCGCCTGGAGGGCGTACTGCTCTACGGGTCGTGGACCCTGGGCGAGGCCGACGCCCATTCCGACATCGAGGCGTATCTCTACATCCAGGATGACCACCTCGCCGACTTCGACGGCCCCGCCTTTCTCGAGCAGCTTGCGCCACTCGAGCTGGCGTACACCAACATGTACGGCATCCTCGCAGTGGTCTTCGACGACCTCATGCGCGGCGAATTCCACCTCACCGCGGCGGGCTTCGGGATCGACGAAGTGCCCACGTGGCAAGGGATGGTGCACCTTCCCCGTCCTGAGGCTGCCGTCCTGCTCGACCGCACCGGCCGACTGACCCGGGCAGCCCAGCAGCTGGCCGGCTTCCGTCCACCCGAGCAGACCGCCACGGCCCGGCAGCTCACCGACGAGCTGGCCAACTGGACGCTCATGCTCGCCCACGTCCTGGCACGGGGCGAAATCGCCCGCGCCCACGCCCTGCTCCACACCGTCATCGCCCCCCAGCAACTCCAGCTCTGCCGCCTCCTGCGGGACAGCACGGCCCACTGGCTCACCCCCAGTCGGGCGGTGGAACAGGACCTGCCCGCTGCCGACCTCGACCGTTACGCCTCCACCACGGCCGTCGCCCGTCGACACGACGTGCAGACGGCAGCGCGCAACAGCTGGCACTGGAGTCGGGACCTGGCCACCGAGGCAGCTGACCGCTGGACCCTCCACCTCCCGCACGGCCTTCACGAGCAGATCAGCAGCCTCCTGAACGACTCTCGCTGACCGGATCCGGCTGGGGCCACCGGGCCCTCCAACGGCCCCAGCCGGGCAGCCCGGTCCTACGGAGCGCCAATGGAGATCACCTCTGACTCTCTCGGCTGTCCTCGACCACCTCCACCCGCGGTGGCCGCAGGTTTCTCGGGTCGACGCGCAGCGCGTGGCGGTCCGCGTTCCGCATCGTGACAAGGTCCTCGTCCCACCGTGCGTCGCGCAGCTCGGTGTCGGTGAGCAGCAGGTCCGGGTCGTTTCGCCCGGTGGCGGCCAGGTGGCCGACGAAGCCGAGCGGCAGCCGCTCGACGCGCCATCCCGGCCAGGCGGCAGCCGCGCGTGCGATGAGTCGGGGAGGTACGGGCTCCGTGGTCCAGTAGCGCAGTCGGCGCGCGGGGAGGTCGACGACCACGCCGGCGTTGACGGTCCCTTCCATGGGCATGGGGTACGGGGCGTGGGCAGGCAGCGTCTCGGCGAGGGACTCGCCGTGCCGGGCCAGCCATGGCACGACCTCGCGGATGGCCAGCTGGTGGTCCAGCACCGTGTGATCGGCCCTGACGAGGCTCACCACCGCTTGGGCGGGTGCGAGGAGGTCGGCGATGATCTCGCTGTGGAGCACCGAGATCCGCCACTCGCCGGGGTCCCAGCCGACGAACCAGTCCTCCCGTGAGGTCAGCGGCACCGCGTCGGGCAGTGCCGGGCCCGTCTCGATCTCGGTGAAGACCGGCTCGGCCCCCGCCACCATGTCGGCGAAGTCATCGCCTCCGCCCCAGGCGTACGCCACGTCCCAACCAGCCCAGTCCGATGCCATCGCCCGTCGCCGCGCGTGGCAGTCGAGGTAGTGGACGCCGGGCGGGTCACATCTGTAGTAGCGGTACCGGCGGGCGACCAGGTCGAGGGCGGCGCCGCAGCAGAAGGCACCGCCCGGAACAACACGGACACGGCCGTCGCCCACCCGCGTGCCGCCGCGAAGCACCGCCTCGACGAGGCGCACGCGGTCGGCTGCGTCGGCGAGGTCCCACACGCCCCACTTCTCCTGCATGACCCAGCTCGTGCCGTCCTCGGCCCGCAGGGCATACGCCGTCCAGCACCCCATGCCGAAACGATAGGGGCATGAGCAGGCTGTGCCTCCACCAAGCGAGCACCCCATGAGATGGCCTCTTCATCCCTGGCGGGTCGGCCCCCACGGTGACCCACGGCTGGGTGACCGACCAGCGATGTCGGAACGGCAAGGCCGTGGCGATCCCCGGGCCCGTCCGCCGTGGTGCCTCAGTCGAAGGACAGGTGGATGTGGTCCTCCACGGGCCGGTAGCCGATCCGCTGGTAGAGCGCGTTGGTCGTGGGGTTGGCGAGATCGGCGAAGAGCAGCACCTCGTCGGCGCCCGCGTCCAGCGCTGCCCGGCCGGCCGCCGTGGTGACGGCTCCCGCGTACCCCCTCCCCCGGTGCCCCGCCGGGGTGTACACATGCGCGACCCTGACCATGCCCGCCACCGCCCGGCTGACCGCGGCGAACGAGACCGGAACGCCGTCGGCCTCCCAGAGGGTGACGCCGCCGTGCTCAAGCTTGTCGTCCACCGCGGACGCCTGGTCCCCGCCGGCCTCGGAGACCTCCGCAGCGAAGGCCCCGAACCAGGCGATGAGCAGCTCGCGGTCCGCACGGGTGGCGGTGCGGGCCGCACCGGGAGGCGCGGACCGGGGCGGAGCCGGCTCGTGCAGCCGGTAGAGCCGATTGATGCCGTCGGGGCGGGGAACCGTACCGGTCCGCCGCTGCCAGGCCGCCCCGAAGCCTTCCACCGCCGCCCGTCCCCCGGTGGCACCGGACACCGAACGCCCCTGGTGCGCAAGGGCCGTCGCCAGGGCGACGGCCGCCTCCTCCGGCATCCGGGACAGCACGACCGGGTAGGGAGGTGTGCACAGAAGAGCGCCCCGGGCCGCACCGTCCGATGAGCTCCACCATCCGTAGTACGGTGCGTCGTCGCCGTAACTGCGGGTCCCGGCCCGCAGTGAGGCGCTGACCGACAGCAGAACGGTGTGCGGTACGGGGTCGGCCCGCAGGAAGCCGCCTGCGGCCGTCAGGAATTCCTCGAGAGAGTCCGTCGTGTTCCAGGCCATGGGGAATTCTGTCGCCCACCACGCCCATGGCGCACATGTTTTCCGATGCCGGGGGGCGACGGAGGCGTTGAGCCGTGGCCGAACCGGAACGACAGCCTGGCCGGCCCGGCTGACGGGGCCCTGCTGCCACGACGCCACGCACGGCCCGAAGGGGCGGAAGCAGTGACCACGGACCGGAATTCCGTCTCGGTGCGGGAGTTTCCGGCACACGCATTCACGGGGAGGGCGTGCCCTCCGCCTTCCGCGCCCCACCCGGCCGCGAGGACGGGAGCGCGGGTCCCCTTCCAGGGCCGGCCCCGGACGGCCGGGTGACCGGTCCGGGTGTCGTGCATCCGCCAGGCGGATGCGCCTGAGACATCGTCACGGCCTTCGGTGAGGGCACCTGCTCACTCCGCCGCATCCACAACAGCGGGCCGAGAAGCAGGACGGTGCCACCGAGCAGCCAGGGCAGCGGGCCGGGCGGCAGCGCACCGGCGGCCAGTCCGGTGAGAGCTCCGGCCGCCTGCAAGGCCAGAGACTGGACCGACAGCGCGGTGGCTCTTCCCGACCCGTCGACCCGGTGGTGCAGCAATGCGTTCCCATTGGGTCCGGCCGAGCCGATGCCCAGATGGAGCAGGGCATAGCCGAGACCGGCGAGGACGAGGGCGCCCGTCCCGGTCCCCAGTACGGTCAGCCCGAGCACCAGCAGACCAGCGGCCGCCACCCCCAGACTCACCGGAACCGCTCGCTCCGCACTTCCCGTCAGCCGGGCAAGCCACGGTGCACCATGACTGCCCAGCGCAGTGCAGGCATAGCCCGCACAGGCGAGCGACGCGAAGATCACCGCTCCCGACTCACGGGCCCCGGTCAGGTCGGCTGCCCGGCCGGGTGTGAGCAGTTCGGCGGTGGCCAGAGCGGCCCCGAGCGTGCAGCTCGTCAGCAGGGTTCGGCGGACCAGGGCATCGCGCACGCCCAGCCGGAGTCCGCCCAGCACGGTGACCGGGACGGTGCGCAGCACCTCGCGCACCGTCGTCCGGGAGCGCGGCGGCTCCGGCAGGGAGGCCATGACGTAGCCGACGAAGAACACCTCGACGACCGCTCCGAGCAGCAGCGGGACGGAGAGCGGCACCACGGTTCCGGAGCCGACGGAGCGGAGCCACACACCCGCGTCCGGGCAGCGGTTCAACAGCCAGGGCAGACCACCGCCGGCCAGGGTGCCGAGGGCGAGCGCGGCGGCGTTGGCCGTGCCTGCACGCGCCAGACCGGTCACCAAGGGGGCGCCCGGCCCCGAGTGGGCCTGCACGGTGTCGACATACCAGGCCTCCGCCGGTCCGCTCGACAACGCACGGCCGGAACCCAGCAGGAGCATGGCGAGGGTGAAGGTTCCCACGGTGGTCGCCAGCCCCAGGAGAACCAGTGCGGCAAGGTGACACAGCCCCGCTGCGGCCAGAACGGTCCGTCTCCCCAGGACGTCCGACAAGCCACCGGTGGGCAGTTCGAGGGCGGCGACGGTGAGCGCGTGCACGGCGAACAGCCCGGCGACGACAGTCAGGCTCATACCTCGCTCGGTGGGGAGCAGGACCAGCACGGGCACGGACAGGCCCACCGGCAGCCAGAAGAGAAAGGTGAGGGTGACGAACCGACGGGCGGCGGTCCGAGGATCCGGAACGGTCCCGTTCATAGGGCGTCCTCGTCGGCGCCCGTCGCGTTGTCCGGGTCCAGCTTCCCGCCCTCGGGGCCGAGGCGTGCACTGTCCGGATCTGCGTCCGGGCCGGCGTCCGTGGCCGGCGCGGAGGGTTCGAGCGGTGCGAACGGCAGGGCCGCGCCGACCAGTACGGTCTGCCGGGCCCGCGGATCGTCCGCGTCACGTGCGGCGAGTTCGCCGGCCTTCCGCCTCAGACAGGCCGTGAGTTCGGTGAGCGACTCGGGCGTCAGCCGCAGGATCAGGTCGCTGATGCCGGAGCACTCCAGCCACGCGGCGTCGAGCCGTCCGTCCGCCATGTCCCGCTCGTGCCGGGCAAGCGAACGCTCCAGGTGATCGACCTGGGCCCGCCGGGAGACACCGACCAGAGCCCGGGATCCGGGCGAGGCGGCCATCGCGGTGTTGTTCCAGGCGGTGACGGCGTGCACCGAGCGCCAGCGGCGTTCCCGCCCGTCGCGGTGCTCGGCCTCGGCGACGAAGTCGTGCTTGGCCAGAACCCGCAGGTGATAACTGGTGGAGGCGGATGATTCGCCCGTTCTGACCGCGAGTTCGCTGGCCGTGGCCGGGCCGTCCTGCCGCAGCAGTCCGAGCAGCCGGATCCGTAACGGGTGGGTGAGGGCCTTCAGGGCCGCCGGGTGCTGTTCGGGATCGAGTATGCGTGGGCGCTCATCACTGACCATGTCCGGAGAGTAGAGCCGCCGACAGATTCTCCAAAGCTCTTTTTGCAGAAATTTCTTGGGAATATCCGGAGTCGTATCCTTCGGTCCGGGCGCCGTCCCCCGCGGCCCCTGCCCGGATCTTCCCGATCGGCGCCAACCGGTCGAAGGCCACGGCGGCATCCAGCCGTACCGGAGCGGTTCTCCACCCCGACCGGCCCGGTGATGTCAGGCTCGGAGGATGAACTCCACTCCCCGGACGCGGGTCTCCTGGTGGCCCGTCACCCTGAGAACCCCCCGGCTGATCCTCCGGCCCGTCGCCGCGGAGGACCTGCCCCCCATCGAGCGCCTGTGGCGGGACGAGGACGTCCGGCGCTACCTGGGCGGGCCGGTGGACGAGTCGAAGATCGTCACGCGCCGCGCCCGGCTGGCCGGCACGCCGGGCGTGTTCACCATCGCCGGGCCCGGGACGGACGAGGTACTCGGGCTGGTCACCATCGATCCCTGGTCGGCGCGGGAAGGCACCGAAGTCTCCTATCTGCTGCTCCCGGAGCACTGGGGGCGCGGCGTGGGCCGGGAGGCCGTGGGTGCAGCGGTCGACTGGGCACTGCGGTCCGTTCCCGGGACGGCTCAGGTGGTGGCCGTCACCCAGGCGGCGAACCGCATGTCCCGGCGGCTCCTCGAAGGCATCGGCATGCAACTGGTCGACCGCATCGTGGAGTACGGGGAGCAGCAGACCGTGTACCGGCGTCCCGTGGTGCCGGCCCCTGCGGCAGGCGGCGGACCGGCCTGATTCCGGCGGCTGAGCAGAGTACCGCCGATGCCCACGGCGGCTCCGCCGGTCACCGGCCCCCGGCACACCTGGCGGGCCCTCCGGTGTGCACGACGCCTCGCCTCACCACATCCGGGTCGCCCTCGAAGCGGTACACCCGCACACGACACGGGACACAGATTCGGGGCGCTTGCCGCAGGGCCGCCCCGGTGACCAGCGCCCGAGCTGCCCCCGATCCCGGGCCGGCCCGCCCGGCGGAGCACGGTTCGGCCCCGCCGGCGCCGAGCACCCCGCACCGGTGCCCCGGACGGGACCTGCGCCGGGGCCGGCCGTCCTGACGGGCAGGGCCCTCACGAACGAGTTCCGCCAGGGCCGTACCGACCGCCCTACTCTCCCGTGTACGCGCGCCGGAGCGCGGCGACGTCGAACTTCGTCATGGAGAGCATCGCCTCCGTGGTGCGCTTCGCCTTTTCCGGGTCCGGGTCGCCGATCATGTCGGTGAGGCCGGCGGGAATGACCTGCCAGGACACGCCGTACTTGTCCTTCAGCCAGCCGCAGGCGACCCCTTGGCCGCCCTCGGTGAGCCGGTTCCAGTAGTAGTCCACCTCCTCCTGGTCCTTGCAGAAGATCTGGAACGAGATGGCCTCGTTGAAGGTGAACTGGGGGCCGCCGTTCAGGGCGACGAACTTCTGCCCGTTGACTTCGAACTCGACGGCCAGCACGGAGCCGGCGGGCCCCGGCCCCGCCTCCGTGTAGCGGCCGACCTTGCCGCGCTTGGCATCCGGGAAAATCGACATGTAGTGGTCGGCTGCCTCTTCGGCCTGCCCGTCGAACCACAGACATGTGGTGAATCCATCAGTGGCCATCACTGCCTCCTTGTCCGTGACGTCCTTACCCGGACCGGCCGGTCACCTGCGGCCAACCCACCGGGCAGTGGGCTGGATGGCGGAGCGACCGGCACACCGGGGCGCGGCCCGACGGCGTCCCGGTGTGCCCGAGTCCCCCGTGTCACCGAGGCCGGCCGAGAACAGCCCGGCGGTTCCGCCCCGGACGGGTGCATTGCGCGGTGCCGATGGAGCAGTGGCGCGAAGGCCGCCGCCCCGGCTTCAGTGCTCCGGCAGCCGGTGGTGAGCGGGAGGGAGCCGACGGCCGTGGCCGCCCCCACACCCGGCGAACTGCCCTTCGAATGCGGAGGATTACCCGCGACGGGACCGGGCAGACGACCTCTTGCAGATGCAAGACCGGGCCCCGAGCCGTCCTCGTCCATCCCCCCCCACCGTGGACGGCCCGGGGCCCGGACGCCCCTCCATGGGACACGTGAGGGTTCCATGGCGGTGACAGGCCCCGACCGCTGCCGGTCGGGGCCTCGCTCTCTGTCACCATCCCGGGCGGCCCTGTGTCCCACGCTCCGGGTGCCCGCCGGTTGCCCGGCTGCGGCGCGGCTGGAGCAACAGGTGCGCCTCGCCCACTGACCCGCAGCGGAAAGATGAGCCGGACGGTGTCCCTCTGTCGACGAGGGCATGTGGGATCAGGGCATCTCGCCGGCGCGCTCCACTGGGCGCTCCGCGGTACGCGGGTGATGCGGAACATCGGGCAGCTGCTCTGCGCCGCTCTGCGCCGAAGCCACGGGTGTGTCGACGTAGTAGTGGACCAGCTCGCGGTGGAGCCGGAACCCCGAGGTCCAGGCCAGGCCGCGGCTGGCCGTGTTGGACCGTCCGGCGGTCCAGGTGGGGGTCACTCCGCGGGTGCCGAGATCGCGGCACAGCCCGGCGACACAGGCTCGGGCGAGCCCCAGCCTCCGGTGACTCTGCAACGTCGCGACACCCAGATCGGCGTAGCGGCTGCCGAGGAAGTACGTCGCGGCAAGGGCCAGCAGCCGCCGCTCGGCGTCGAACGCTCCCCATGCGTGGCCCCCGGCCAGCAGCCGGTGCGGGCCACCCCAGGGAGCGGCGATCCAGTCGAGATCGGAGCCCGCCCCCGTGATCGCGGGCGAGTCCGACGGGCTCAGTTGTCGCACCGTCAGTCCGGAGCGAGTCCGTGGTAACGCCGATAACTCCGGTGACGTTTCACTGAGCACGTACACCATGCGTTCCCAAGGGGTCAGCCGCCGGAAGGCCGCGCCGAGCAACGGGAGGAAGCGATCCGGCGCATCGACGTAGGCCCCGTCCAACGGTGCCAGCCGTAGCGGGTCGAGGACCCGCGGGTCGCCGCGGAGCAGACAGTGATCGGCGGAGCGGACGGCCAGGGCCCGCGGGGTGGCGGGCCGGTCGGCCCACCAGCGGCCCACACCGCCACGGACGATGATGTGCGGGGCGAGCGCGGCCGGTCCCGGCGGCTCCGGCACGAAGGACCCGGTCGAGGCCACGGCGCGGGCGGCCTGAGCGGGGGACAGCTCGATCACGGCTCGGAGGGGGTGCTGTGAGCGGTATGGGCTGCCGCGGCCTCCGGGCGCTGCTGGAGGCGTCGTTCCGGCTCACCGCGATCCGGGGTGCTGTGTTCCGGCCCACCGTCCAGGAGCCGTCTGCCATCCATCGTGCTCTTCTCCCTTCTGCGCGCTGTTCACGCAGCCCGAAGGGGCGGGTGAACGCGCCGCGCGCCACCTCTCGCATCCCTTCGCTGGACAAGAGTGACGTATGGGGCGTCCGAAACCACGTATCTCCGATGCCCAAGTGAGGGCGTGCCGCGCCCTACTCCCGTACAGCGAACCGGACTTCGGGACGGTTCGCCGGCGCCCGGGACTGCAAGCAGCCTCGTGAACGCGGGGGCGGGCGGCCCCCGGAACCAGGGCAGCCAGCAGCCTCCGCTTCCGGATTCGCGGCCAGGACGGTCAGGAGGCAGAAGGCGTGTCGGGCCGGCGGAACCGGACGCCCGGCACGCCCGAGAAACGTCCCCAGCCACGGTCGGCGCACCACCGCCGACTCCGGGAGCCGGCATCCGCGGCTCCGGTCGCACAGCGTGCCGCCGGACCTTCAGGTGTGCTGCGATGCGTCAGTGCGGGCGCGCACTCGTCGCGCTGCGTCGGGGAGGCTCAGTCGCGCCAGGCCCCCTTGGCAGCGGCTTCGGCGGCATAGGTTTCGAAGTCCTTCGGTGGCCGCCCCGTGACCCGGAGGACCGCGTCATCGGTGTGGCCGTCGCCCGCGTCACGCAGTGCGGCGAAGGCCTCCGCCGCGGCCTCGGCATCGTCAGGGGAGAGGCCCAGCGCAGTCTGTGCCGCGATGAAGCCGGCCGTCGATCCCCGGAAGCGGACCGGACGGCCCGACACCCGGGCGATGGTGTCCACGGCTTCGGCGAACGACAGCGCCCGCGGCCCGGTCACCTCGTACGTGTGCCCGCTGTGGCCGTCCTCGGTGAGTGCCGCCGCGGCGACTGCGGCGATGTCGTCGGCATCCACGAACACCTGGCGGACGTCGCCCAACGGCACGGTGACCTCTCCCGCCCTGACCGCCTCGCGGAGGAAGCCTTCGTCGAAGTTCTGGTTGAACCAGTCGGGGCGGACGATGGTCCACGCTGCGCCGGACCCCCGCACGGTCCGCTCGGCGCCCATCAGGCGTTCGTCCCCCATGAGCTCGATCCCCCTGCTGGAGAGCAGGACGATGTGCTCCACTCCCTCGTCGACCGCACAGGCCACGAACGAGGCGTCGACGGGTACCCCGTCCGGCGCCATGAGGTACATCCGCCGGGCTCCCGCCACGGCGGGCTTCCAGGTGCCGGGATCGGTCCAGTCGAAGGGAGTCCCACTGCTGCGCGACGCGGTGCGGACGGGATGCCCCGCGGCCCTTAACCGCGCGGTCACCCGCCGGCCGGTGGAGCCTGTCGCGCCGAGGACAAGAATCGGGTGCTCAGTCATGCGTGCCAGTGAAACACCCACCACTGACACCCGAGCCGAACCGAGCCGACGACGGCCTCGGGCCGGACTCCCGTCGGCGAAGCTCCGCCGACCGTGCCGTTGCCGTTTGCCGATGCGCCGACTCCCCCGCATCCGGGGCGTGTCGTTTCCACCGGAGTTCCCCGGGAACCCGATTGTGTGCACGCACCAACGACATCCCCAGGTACACCCGCACACTGCCTGAGAGAAAGGAACGTTCATGCTTTTCCTCGTAGCCGCATTGATGCTGCTCGGGGTCTTCCTCGGCGCCGCGGTTCATATGCCGCTGCCGGTCGCACTGGCCATGGCCGCAGCCATCACCGGCTGGCTGGTCTTCTACGGGGTCCGCAAGCGGTACGCCCACGGCCGCCGAAGCTGACAAGCCAACGCTTCCCCCGCCGTGACGACTGGCCTTCAAGGAGAGACGATGAGTGTCGAGACCCCTGTGCGCCCGCCCAAGAAGTCCCGCAGGAATGCCGACAGCATGGCTGTCGCCTCATTCGTCCTGGGACTGATCGGACTGCTGGTCTTCAACGCGTTTCTCGGCCCCGCGGCCCTTATTCTCGGCTGTCTGGCCCTCAACCGCGGTACCGGCCACCGGAACCGGGCCTACCTGGGGCTGTTCCTCGGGGTGGCCGATCTGGTCGTGCTCGCCGCACTGACCGCGGCCGACAACACGCTGACCTGGTGAACGGAGTGACCGCTCCCGCCTTCGCACCATGACCGGCGGTCCGCACCATCGGCACGACGCCGGGCCGCAGTGGTGGGGCAATCCGTCACCGGACCACCCCCACCGCTGCGGCGCCGTTCCACGTCAGCGGAATTCCAATTGCTGCACATATATCGCTTTGTGGTTCCCAAGGCGCCACCATAAGGTCGCCGACATGTCTCTACGTCTCCGTATGCGCCAAGCACTGCCGGAAGCGATGCGTGCCCGCGACAAGGCCGCGGTGAGCGCCCTGCGCGCAACGCTTGCCGCCCTGGACAACGCCGAGGCGGTGCCCGTGGCCGAAACCGAGCTCCGCGGCCTGGCTCTTGAGCAGTCGCCGGTCGGTGCCGGCGCCACCGAAGCGGTACGGCGTGAGCTGAGCGAGCGCGGTGTGGTGGACGTCGTGCGCGCCGAGGCCACCGAACGACTCGAGGCCGCAGCTCAGTTGACTGCGCCCGCGCACGCCGACCGAGCTGCGCGGCTCCGCGCGGAGGCCGCCGTACTGCTGCGTTTCCTCGATGGTCCCGGCACCGTGTAGGCGCCACCTCACCTCCGCAGCAACGCAGCAGCAACACCGGGAAACCCGGGCAGGTCGTGCCCCGGCCCACGGCCGGTGCGCTTCCCTGCCCGGATGCTCTCCGGCCTCAACCGGCCTGTGCCGCATCCGCCGCAGCCAACAGAGCCCGTTCACGTTCCGGAGTGATCCCCCGGGCCTCCCGGCCGGTGCGTGCTTCGCCGAAGGCTTCGTCGAGGCCTCCTTCGCCGAACAGCCAGACGGCGGTGTCGTGGATGGACTCGGCCACGGGACGGCAGCTCAGCCCGGCGGCCACGGCCTTCGCGGAGCTGGGCTTCCAGACGGCCGACAGGTCGCCCTTCTCCGGTGCCCACAGCGGGAGTTCCGTCCAGACCTCCACCTCGTGCCCGGTGAGCACGGCGTCGTCCACCCACACCAGTTCGGCCTTGCCGCCGGTCTCCGCGACGCAGGCGCCCAGGAACTCCCCCCAGGTGGTGTTCGCCGGTGTGCCGCTGACCAGGTAGTCCCCGGAGTCCCCGGCTGCGATCCGGTCCAGCCCGAAGATCGCCAGATCGCGGGCGTCGATCAGCTGCATCTCCCGCTCGGGGCCGCCCGGCGCCACCATCCGGCTGCCTTCCGCGGCGCGCCGGAGCCACCAGGTGAGCCGACGGGCCCGGTCGTGCGGCCCGATGATCAGGCCCGGTTCCACGATCAGAGTGCGCCCCGGAAAGCCCTGCTCGACCGCCATCTCGCAGCCGACCTTCAACGTGCCGTAGTCCCCGTCGTCCGGGCCCGCGTCCGGACTGCTCTCGTGACGCGGTGATGTCTCGTCCACCGGCTCCGCGGGCCACCCCGGGCGGGCGTTGATGGAGGAGATGAAGAGATATGTCGACGCCGATCCGGCCAGCGCCTTGACCGAAGCCCCGACCACCCGCGGTACGTAGCCGCAGACGTCGACGATCGCGTCCCAGGGGCCCGCCTCGGCGAGCCGTGCGAGATCCGCCTCGTTCTCGCGGTCACCGCGGACCGCGTGCACTCCCTCCGGGTCCGACTGCGTCCTGCCCCGGTTGAACGTCGTCACCTCCCATCCCCGCCGCAGCGCTTCCTGCACGAACGTCCGCCCCACGAATACCGATCCGCCGATCACCAGAAGTCTCATGCGGCAGAGTCTGCGCCGCTGCCGTCCGTTGCGGTGGGGAAATATGCCGTGGGCAGAGGCATTGTGCCGACGGCGAAACGTCGGGCCTCCGACGCACGGGGCAGCGGGCGGGCCCCCTCCCGGCAGCGACTCCAGCTCAGTCTCCATGGCCATCGCTGTCACCCGTCACCGCCGCCGGAGCCATTGCCCCACACGAACGCCGGAGCCACTGCCGAACGCGAAATTCGGTGGCACCTCGGCACCCCACCGATGAGGCTTGCGCCATGGCCACCTTCCTGGAGACCGACCGGCTGGTCCTGCGCGGGTTCACCGAAGCCGACCTGGACCGTGTAGTCGGCCTCGACAGCGACCCCGAGGTCATGCGCTTCATCACCGGAGGCAGACCGACGCCCCGGGAGACGGTCCGCATCCACCACCTGCCACGGCTTCTGCACCACTACCCGTGCATCGGGACGCGCGGTTTCTGGGCTGCCGAGTCCAAGCCGGCCGGGAGCTTTCTGGGCTGGTTCGAGTTCCGGCCACTGGCCGACAACAGCTGTGCCGTGGTCGAGCTGGGATACCGGCTCCGAAGCGCCGCCTGGGGCCGCGGCTACGCGACGGAGGGTGCCCGTGCCCTGATCCGCCACGGCTTCACCGAGCTCGGGGTGGAGCGGGTGACGGCGAACGCGATGGCCGTCAACACCCGTTCCCGCAGCGTCATGGAGAAGGCCGGCCTGACCTTCGTCCGCGCCTTCGTCGGGGACTGGCCCGAGCCCATCACGGGATCCGAGCACGGGGAAGTCGAGTACACCCTGACCAGGGCGCAGTGGAAGCGGCAGGCGTCATCGCCCGACTCAGCGCCCCCGAGCGGCGCCGATCGGACGCCAGGGCCTCCGGAGCAGAGTCCCGCAGCGGACGCACCGAACTCCACGGCGGAGGGCGACCGATGACTCCGGCCGTACGGCAGTACGCGGGCGCGCCGGATCTGCGCGTCCTGCAGGAGCTCACCCAGCGAGTGTGGTCGCCCACCACCGCCCATCACATCGGTGATCTCGCGTGGGGCCGGTTGCTGGCCGGCCGGGCGGCCGCGGACTGGCCCCTGGCCGTCTGGGAGGCCGACGGCCGGACAGTCGCCTGGGCCTGGGCACACTTCCCGGACGACCTCAGGCTCCAGGTCGACCCGGAGCATCCGGAACTTTTCGATCCGGTGCTCTCCTGGTTCGGCACCATCGCCGACGGCCGCCCCTGCGAGATCGACGCGCTGGACACCGAGCCGGAACTCCGCGCAGCACTACTGCGTCACGGATACCGACAGCAGCGGGACCGGCCGTACTTCACCACCCATCTCCGGCCTCTGACCGGCCCGCAGTCGGCCGGCCAGTCGCCGACCGGCAGTTCACCCGCCGTCACACCGCCCGCCGAACCAGCGCCCACCGACCCGTCGTCCGCCGACAGCCTGCCCGCGCCTGTGCTCCCGGACGGCTTCACCGTCCGTGCGCTGCGCGGCCTGCCGGATCTGGACCGGCGCGTCGCCGTTCAGCGGGCCGCCTGGAACTCCACTCGGGTGACTGCCGATTCCTACCGGGAGGTCATGGCCGCCTGGCCCTACCGGCCGGATCTGGACTGGGTCGTCGAGGCCCCCGACGGCCGCTTCGTCGCCAACTGCCTCATCTGGTACGACGACGTTCACCGGGCCGGGCTCATTGAACCCGTCGGCACCCATCCGGAATTCCGCCGCCGCGGCCTGGCCAGGGCCGTCTGCCTGGCCGCCCTCCACGCGCTTCGGGCCATGGGCGGGACGCAAGCGGTCGTCCGTCCCCGGGGTGACGCCGACTACCCGGTCCCCCAGACTCTCTACCGAAACATCGGCTTCCGTCCCGGCGCCCGCACGCACACCTACCGCCGTCCCGGCACGCGCCGCTAGCTTCAACGCCGGGCACACACCTGGCGTCATGTGGGGCACGGACCTCGACCAGCCACGCCACGCCTCCCCGCCCCACGACACGTCCGCGACCGCGCCGAGCAGCACTTCTCAGCGGCGTGCCCCAGTACCTCCGGCGCCCCCGCCCGGCCCCAGGCGGCGCGGGCCGCCCCTGCCTCAGCAGCCCGCGGGGCCGGCGCCCCGGCCCACCATGCGCCCCACAACTCCGTAACGGCACCCCGCACCCCAATGCTAAGGTCACTCCTGACTGAAATTTCAGTCAGGATTTCGGTCACGAGGCTCAAGAAACGATCACTGGGTGTGGGGAGAGAGTCATGAAGCACCTGCGACGCAGGTCACTGATGCGGTCGGGCGCGGCCGCCCTGCTGGGCGGTGCCGGGCTGGCGGCATGTGCGAGCGGTCCGGAGGCAAAGGCGGGGACCCAGGACCTATCGGCACCACGGCGCGGCGCATGGCGCATGCCCGCGGAATCGGCCGAGCACGCACGGACGTTCCTGGCCTGGCCGCCGCGGGACTCCGTGTGGGAGCAGTACGCCGAGGATGCTCAGCGGGACGTCGCCGGGATCGCCCGCGCCCTCGCCGACTTCGAACCGGTCACCCTCCTGGCCGCCCCCGGAGAGCTGAAAGCGGCCCGGCGGGCCTGCGGCGCGGATGTCGAGATCGCTCCCGTCCCGGTGGGCGACCTCTGGATACGTGACAGCGGCCCCACCTTCGTCGCCGGCGACAAGGGCCTGGAGGCGATCGACTTCCACTTCAACGGCTGGGGCGGAAAGCAGGAGCACCGGAGGGACGCCCGGGTGGCCCGCAGCATTCTGCAGCGCCACCGCGTTCCGCGGATCGACGCACAGCTGACCGCGGAGGGCGGTGCGCTCGAAGTCGACGGGCACGGCACCCTGCTGGCGACCGAGAGTTCGCTGGTCAACGCCAACCGCAACCCCGGTATGTCCCGCGACGCCGTCGAGGCGGAGCTGAAGAGGCTGCTCGGCGTGACCGAGGTGATCTGGCTGCCGGGAGTCCGGGGCCAGGACATCACCGACTACCACATCGACGCGCTGGCCCGGTTCTGCGAGGACGGCAAGCTCCTCCTGTCCCGTCCGCCGGAGAACGGTGCCGCCGTCTGGAAGCGGGCTTACGAGACGTCCCGGCGCATCCTGGAGAAGGCCACCGACGCCCGGGGCCGGCAACTGGAGATCATCGACCTGCCCGAGGCGGATCCCTCCCGCCTCGGGCGGCGCGGACCGGATTTCCTGGGCGGCTATGCCAACTACTACGTCGCCAATGGGGCGGTGCTGGTGCCCCGCTTCGGTGACCGGAAGTCCGACCGGAATGCCGCCTCCGTCATCGGTGAGCTCCACCCGGGGCGCGAGGTCGTGCCCGTGGAGATCCCGATGATCGCCGAGGGGGGCGGCGGGATCCACTGCTCCACCCAGCAGCAGCCCGCGCTCTGAGCCGCTGTCGGCTCAGGGCCTGTCCTTCGGACCGTGCGGGATCCGCACGACGGACCCCCGAGGGTGGCCCGCCTGCCGCTCACTCCGGCAAGCGGGCCACACCGCGGCAGCCCCTTCATGCGAGCCGTGGGCAGCAGCGGACCGCCGTACCACCGTTCTCCGGCTACCGCTCCGCGCGCAGCGCGTACAGCAGCGGGATGCGCGGCGAGGTGTCGGGAAGCCGCCACCAACCGCTCGCCGTACGGACCATCTCCGGCCAGCGGGGCCAGGGCAGTTCCTCGGACTCGCGGAGTCCGGTGATGCGCAGCCCCGCTCCGGTCAGCGCACCGATCACCTCGCCGAGCCCGTGCATCCACTCGAAGCACTCGGTCGCCCCCTGCACGGCGGGGCCGTCGGTGTACGTGCGGGTGGCGTCCCGGCACACCGGGCCGCGGCCCTCCAGATAGTCGTGGCGCAGCAGCAGTTCGTTCCCCTCACCCTCACCGGGGGTGGGGCCCAGGGCGTTGAGCACGGGGTGGAACTCCACGAGATACAACTGGCCCCCGGGGCGCAGCAGTCCGGCGATCCGCTCGGCCCAGCCGTCGAGGTCCGGGAGGTAGCACAGGGCTCCCTTTCCGGTGTAGACGAGATCGAAGCGGCGCTCGCCGAGGGCGTCGGCGGCGTCGTACACATTGGCCCGGAGGTATTCGACGTGCACCCCGGTGCGGGCCGCGAGATCCGCGGCCGCGGCGACCGACGCTCCGGAGATGTCGAGGCCGACGGCGCGCGCTCCCCGTTCGGCGAAGGCGACGGTCTCGGTGCCGAGATGGCATTGCAGATGGAGTACGTCGCGCCCGGAGAGGTCCCCGAGGTCCTCCCATTCGTACGGAGCGAACCAGCGTGACGCGTCGGGGGATCCGGGTTCGGCCAGGCCGTAGAACCGGCTGGTGAGGTGGACGGGGGTCCGGGCGTCCCAGTTGGCCCGGTTGGCCTCCATCATTCCCAGGACCGTGGGGCCGAACTCCTCGGTTGGCTCAGTCATGGATCCATCCAACCCCGGATGCCGCCTCTGTGGGTGCCGACCGGGAAAGGCGCCGCACGGATCGGCCACCGTGGCCGGAACGGAGTGCCCCGCCGGACACCACCACCTGACCTCGGATGTTCCCGGGACCACCCGGGCCCAGCAGTCGGCGCGCGAGACCGCCCTCGCGGCCAACTGCTGTGGATCCGGCTCCGGTTACGGGTGATGTGCCACCCTCCCGGCATCCGCCGCTTGCCCGTAGCATGCGTGGACCGTTCCGCCGTCGTGCGGGCGGAATGTGCCCCTCAGTAACCGGCCACCGACATTCACGGAGACTTCGCGACGGCGTTTCCCCACCGCGACGGAACGTTCTTGATCACCTGGCGACACTGCCCGCCCCGCTCCACTCCGGAACCTCGAGGAGTCAGCCCTATGACCGCCATGAACCGTCGACGATTCATGCAGCTTGCCGGCGGCACCGCCGCCCTGTCCGCGCTGTCCGGCAGTATTGCCCGGGCGGCGGAAATTCCGGCACATCGCCGCACGGGCACCCTGCGGGACGTGGAGCACATCGTCGTGCTGATGCAGGAGAATCGTTCCTTCGATCACTACTTCGGCTCCCTGCGCGGTGTCCGCGGCTTCGGCGACCCCCGGCCGGTGACGCTCCCCAGCGGGAAGCCGGTCTGGTACCAGTCGGACGGCTCGAAGGACGTGCTGCCGTTCCGGCCCGACGCGGAGGACCTCGGGCTGCAGTTCCTCGCGGGGCTCGACCACGAGTGGAACGGCGGCCACGCCGCCTGGAACAAGGGCGCGTACGACCAGTGGGTGCCCGCCAAGACCGCCACCACGATGTCGTACCTCACCCGTGAGGACATCCCGTTCCACTACGCGCTGGCCGACTCGTTCACGATCTGCGACGCCTACCACTGTTCGCTGATGGGTCCCACGGACCCGAACCGTTACTACATGTTCACCGGCTTCACAGGCAATGACGGCAGCGGCGGCGGCCCGGTCATCACCAACGCCGAGCTCGGCTACTCCTGGACCACCTACCCCGAGCGCCTGGAGAAGGCCGGCATTTCGTGGAAGGTCTACCAGGACATCGGCGACGGTCTCGACGCCAAGGGCTCCTGGGGCTGGACCAAGGACGCCTACATCGGCAACTACGGTGACAACTCGCTGCTGTACTTCAACTCCTACCGCAACGCCGAACCCGGCAGCCCGCTCCACGACAAGGCACGCACGGGCACCAACGCCAAGAAGGGCGAGGGCTACTTCGACCTCCTCAAGGCCGATGTGCGGGCCGGGAAGCTCCCCCAGGTCTCCTGGATCGCCGCGCCGGAGGCCTTCTCCGAGCACCCGAACTGGCCGGTCAACTACGGCGCCTGGTACATATCCCAGGTACTGGACGCCCTCACGTCGAACCCGGACGTGTGGAGCAGGACCGCCCTGTTCATCACCTACGACGAGAACGACGGCTACTTCGACCACATCGTTCCGCCGTACCCGCCGGCGTCGGCCGCGCAGGGGCAGTCGACCGCGGACACCACCACGGAGCACTTCACCCCCTCCGGGGGCGAGGACCACATGGCGGCCCCCTACGGCCTGGGCCAGCGCGTCCCGATGCTGGTCGTGTCGCCCTGGAGCACCGGCGGCTGGGTCAATTCCCAGGTCTTCGACCACACCTCGATCGTCCAGTTCATGGAGCGGCGCTTCGGTGTCCACGAGCCGAACATCTCCCCCTGGCGCCGCACCGTCTGCGGCGACCTGACCACGGCCTTCGACTTCGCACGCAGCGACGCCTCGGTACCCGGGCTGCCCGGCACCGACGGATACATCCCGCCGGACCACGAGCGGCACGACGACTACGTGCCCACTCCCCCGGCGGATCCGAAGCTGCCGCGGCAGGAGCCCGGACTGCGCCACGCCCGGCCGCTGCCGTACGACCTCGCCGTCGACGCCAAGCGGCAGAAGGACGACAGCAGGCTCCAGGTCGACTTCGCCAACCACGGCGAGGCGGGAGCGAGCCTGCACATCACCTCCACGACCCGCGCGGACGGGCCGTGGACGTACACCGTCGGAGCGGGCAAGCGGCTCTCCGACAGCTGGCGCATCCCCGAGGACGACGCGGGCACGTACGACCTCTCGGTGCACGGGCCCAACGGCTTCCTGCGCCGGTTCCGGGGACACGGCGGCGCGCGGCACCTGGAGGTGAGCGCCCGGCACGACTCCGACAGCGGCCGGGTCCGGCTGATCCTCACCAATGAATCCAGCACGACCGTCGGCGTCACCGTCCGGGACGCGCACGGCGCGGAGCACCCGGCCCGCTACCGGCTGGCCCCCGGCGAGCACCGCGTCCACATCGCGGATCCCCGCCGCAGCCACGGCTGGTACGACCTGTCCGTGGTCTCGGACCGGGACAGCGTCTTCCTGCGCCGCCTCGCCGGCCATGTGGAGACCGGCCGCCCCGGGACGAGCGAACCGGCCGTCTCCCGGAAGGCCGACGGCTGACACTCGGCACCGCTCCCCCGGTCCGACGGACCGTGGCGGCCCGGCTCTCCCCCGGGCCGCCACCCGGCCGGGCCCGCGGGTGCGGGCGGGCGTTCGGTCCCGGGCGGTCAGAACGGGCCGTGCAGCTCGCCGAGCCGCTCCGTGAGCCGCAGGTTCTCCGCGTAGTTCACCGGGCAGGCGATGACGGTGACGGTGTCCTGCGCGAGAGCGTCACGCAGCACTGGCAGCAGTTCGCCCGCCGCTTCGATCCGGTGAGCGCGGGCGCCGAAACTCTCGGCGTAGGCCACCAGGTCCGGATTGGTGAACCGGGTGTGGCTGTGCCGGCCCAGTTCGAGCTCCATCTTCCAGGTGATGAGCCCGTACTCCTCGTCCACCAGCACCAGGACCACCAGCGGGATCCGCTCGCGCACCGCGGTCTCCAGCTCCTGCGAGTTCATCAGGAACGATCCGTCGCCCATCATCGCCAGCACCCGCCGCGCGGGTCGGGCGAGCTTGGCGCCGATGGCTCCCGGCAGCGCGAACCCCATGGTCGACAGGCCGTTGGACAACAGACAGGTGTCCGTTGCGTAGGTGGGGTAGAGCCGGGCCATCCACATCTTCCCCGCCCCGGTGTCGGCCAGGACGATGTCCTCCCGGCCCAGCGCCGACCGCACATCCGCGACCACCCGCTGCGGCACCAGGGGGTACGCGTCGTTGCCGCGGCCGTACTCCAGCTCGTCGGCGAGGAGCGACCGGATGCGATCCCCTGCCGCATCCCGCTCGAACCGCCGCGGCACCGCCGCCGCGAGGGCATCCAGCGCCTGCGCGATGTCCCCCTCGACACCGACCGACACCGGATAGTGCGCATCGACCTCGGCCGGGAACCGGTGCAGGTGCAGGATGCGCTTGTCCGTCCGCGGGTTGATCTTGGCCGGATCGAATTCCTGGAGCTCGTAGCCCACGCAGATCAGGACATCGGCCGAGTCGAAGCCGAAGTTGACGTAGTCGTGGCGCATGAAGCCGGCCGCGCCGAGGGCCTGCGGATGGTCGTCGGGGAAGACGCCCTTGCCGTGGAACGTGGTGGCCACCCGCACATTCAGCCGTTCGGCGAACCGGACAAGGGCCTCACCGGCCCCGGCCCGCGCGGCGCCGTGTCCCGCCAGCACGACCGGGTGACGGGCACCGGCCAGCACCTCGGCCGCACGGGCGATCTGTGCCGCGGACGGAGCCTCGGCCCGTACGGTGTCCACCGGCAGCGGCCCGATGGGCTCGGTGAGCCGAGCGCCCTCGATGTCCTCGGGCACCGCCAGGAACACGGCCCCGGGACGTTCGCGCTGCGCGGTCTTGAACGCCTTGCGCACCATTTCCGGCACCGCCTCCGGGACCTGCACCCGTGCCGACCACCGGGTGACCGGGGCGAACATCGGCACCAGGTCGATCACCTGGTGGGACTCCTTGTGCGTACGCCCGAGGGCCCCCTGCGCCGCCAGCGCGACCAGCGGCGCGCTGTTGGTCACGGCATCCGCCGCTCCCAGCAGCAGATTGATGGCTCCGGGCCCCAGCGTCGCGGAACACACCCCGGCCCGCCCGGTGAGCCGTCCGTACATCTCGGCCATGAAGGAGGCGCCCTGCTCATGGCGGACCAGCACGAACCGGATGGCGGAGCCGTTCAGGGCATCGACGAAGCGGATGTTCTCCTCGCCCGGAATGCCGAAGACGTACTCGACCCCTTCGGCCTCCAAGCAGCGCACCAGAAGATGCGCCACATCCTCCCCGGTGCCCTCGGCCGGACGACGGCCGGTCGCGGGATGTGTGTTCATGACCCGAGCGTAAGCACGCCCGCACCCGCTGTCGCGGCGACCGGCGCCCGCCCGGCTCCGGTCCGGGTATCCGCGGCGGGCGGTCGGCTACGGCTTCACCGCGATGCGGCCCTCGTCCATGCGCAACAGCAGCAGCCGCGCCCCGGTCTTCTCCAGGAACTCGTCGACCGCCTCACGGGAACCCTGCCACCAGCCGTAGTCGTCGATGAGCAGAACCCCTCCGCTCACCAGGCGCGGATACAGGTACTCCAGCTCATGGCGGGTCGAGGCGTACCAGTCCGTGTCCAGCCGCAGGACCGCGATCTCCTCCGGCGCACCGGCCGGGATCGTGTCCTCCACCCGGCCGGGCACATAGTGGACCCGGTCCTCGGGGTACGGGATCTGCGCCATGCCCTCCTGGACGTCATCCAGTGTGGCGATGGCCCAGATGGGGTGGTCCTTGCTGCGGCGGGACAGCAGGTCGGAGGCCATTTCGCCGTCTCGGCGCCGGTCCTTCTCCGTGGGCGGAGGCATGCCTTCGAAGGTGTCGAACAGATAGAGGTCCCGGCTGGTGTCGCCGATCGACAGGAGAGTGCGGGCCACCGCCTGCATGCTGCCACCGCGCCAGACGCCGCACTCGACGACCGCACCCGGCAGCCCGTGGCGGCTGACGTAGCGGGTCGCGAGCACCAGCGCGTTCAGCCGTTCGGGTGAGGTCATGGTGTACGGCCGCACCGCCTGGATGGTCCGGCGCGCCTCGTCGTCGTAGTCGGCCGGCAGGCCCGCCTTCGCCTTGGCGGGGGGAGCCGGCGGCGGGACCGGGCGACGCAGTTCGTAGCCCGTCAGCCGCTCGAGGGATCGGTTCGCTCTCTGTCTCCAGCCCATGCCCACGAACGTAATGCCGTGTGCCGCGCCGCGCGCGGTGAGAGGCGGGCCTGCGGGCGCGGTCGCCGTCCAGCGGGCCGTCGGCGCGCCTCCCGGCGGCGTACCGGGGATGCGGTCGGCTGATCCGGTGGTCGGGTGATGTTCCCGTCGGGTGATCCGGTGGTGCGGTGATCGGCCGATCCGGTCGTCGGGTCGTGTGGTGATGCGGTGGTGGGCCGATCCGGTCATCGGAGTCTCGCACTGCGCGGCGGACGGTGAGCAGCGCGATCCGGTCCACGGCATCGACCGCGCGATCACCACCGATACCGCCCTCGGCCCCAGGAGCCGCGTCCCCTCAGGGGCTCGGGTCCGAAGGGTCGTCGGGGGCGTCCGGGCGGCTGCCCATGTCCCCCTCCGAGCTGCGTGCCCGGAGCCCTGCCGGAAGGATTCGAATCCCTGCCACTCGGCGCATCCACCTTTCCGTCAGGAAAGAGAATCGTCCCGATACCCGTCAGGGAAATTGCGGATTTTGAATGGCGGGTGACGGCCCGTACGGCGGCGCGCCGGAAAGGAAAGCCGCATTACGCGATCCGACGCCCCGCCGGGGATATACTGACCGGCACCACCCGAATCCGGGTCCCGCGCACCGGGGTTCGGATCGCGGAGAGCGGCCCGTCCGCGCCGACGCATACACACCCCCATGAGCTGCGATGATCCATCGAGCAGCCCGGAGGGCGTCGCCCGCCCCCCGGTGCCGCAATCCCCCGGAACCGGGCCGCGGATCACGTCTCCGGAGAGGCAACGGAGAAAACGGGACGCTCGGCCCGCACAAGAATCCGCTGACCGGATCGGCGGCGGTCCACCGCATTCTCACGCTCTACCCACTGAGGTTCTCTGGTACATCAGCAACACGTCGCGGAAGGCGGCCGCCATGTCCAACTCCCGGGATCTCCTGACGTCTCGTAAGGGAAGCCGCGTCGGGCATCGGCCCGAATGGCTCCGGACCGCAGGACTGCAACTGCCGGATCTGGCCTGGCACGCCGCCCGCGGCGCGGCCTACGCCGCCGGGAGTGCCGCCTTCAGCCTCCTCGTGGTCTGGTGGCAGTCCCGGCACTGAATCCGGCCGGCCCGGATGAGGTCCGCCGGGCGGGGAGCAGAGGCCTCAGGTCCCAGCCGTCGGTCAAGGCCGATGAGCAACACCTCCTGCGACCCGCCTCAGATCGGCAGAGTGTCCTCGAGCTGCGTCAGCTCCTCCGTGCTCAGCTCGAGGTCGGCGGCCCCGGCCGAGTCGGTGATGGAGGCCGGGCGGCCGGCGCCCGGTACCGGGATCACGGCCGGGGAGCGGGCGAGCAGCCAGGCCAGGGCGATCTGCTGCGGGCTGACGCCGCGGCCGGCCGCAACGCGGTGGAACGCGGTACCGACGGAGGTGGGGCCGGAGGGGCCGTCGAGGGAGCTGCGTGAGATGCCGCCCAGCGGGCTCCAGGGCAGGAAGGCCAGGCCCAGTTGGGTGCTCAGCTGGAGCTCGGGCTCGCTGTCGCGCACGGCAGGCGAGTACTGGTTCTGCACGGAGACCAGTCCGTCGCCGAGGATCGCATGTGCTTCCCGGATCTGTTCGGTGGTGACGTTGGAGATGCCGGCGGCGCGGATCGTGCCGGCGTCGAGCAGCGCGCGCAGCGCGCCGACGGACTCCGCCCAGGGAACCGCGGGGTCCGGCTTGTGCAGCTGGTACAGGCCGATCGCCTCGACGCCCAGGCGCTTGGCGGAGGCCTCGGCGGCTTGCTCGAGATGTTCCGGGGTGGCGGTGACGGTCCAGCTGCCGTCGCCGGGTCGGCCGCGGCCGCCCTTCGTGGCGACCAGGACGCCGGAGGTATCGCCGCCGTAGCGGGCCAGGGCGCGGGCGATCAGCAGCTCGTTGTGGCCGACTTCGCCGGCGTGCCAGTGGTAGCTGTCGGCGGTGTCGATGAGCGTGACACCCGCGTCGAGGGCGGCGTGGACGGTGGCGATGGCCTGAGCCTCGTCCGGGCGGTGCTCGATGGACAGCGGCATGGCGCCCAGGCCGATGGCGCTGACGGCGGTGCCTGCAAGGGGGCGGTGCTGCATGGCGGTCTCTGTTCCTCGGGCGGTGGGTGGCGGCTCGGTGGTGAGGGCTTCTGCGACGGCGGCGGGCAGCCGGTCGGTGGCGCGGGAGAAGGAGAAGCGCGGATTCTTCGCGCGGGCGCTGCTCATGGCGCAGTGGCGGTCGAAGGAGAACGGCGAAGCCTCCTCGCCCGCCGGGAGATTCCGGTGGACGGGCTGCCGGCCGGTCTGCGTGGCGGGCTTCCGCCGATGACACCGATCGTTGGCATGCCCCCATCCTGGAGACCTATCGTCATCAGCAGAAGTACCGACTTACTGGACACTCATTAAGGAAAACTGTTGATCGATGTGCAGCGGCTCCGCGTCCTGCGGGCGGTGGCGGAGCACGGCAGCTTCAACCGGGCGGCCACTGCCCTGCACCTCACGCCCTCGGCCGTCTCCCAGCACGTGGCCGCCCTGGAGCGCAGCCTCGGCGCCCAGGTCGTCGCCCGCAGCACCCGTGGCGTGACCCTCACCCCGGCCGGTCGGATCATGGTCGGCGCCGCCGAATCCGTCGCCGCCGAGCTCGAGTACGCACAACAGCAGGTCGACCAACTGAGCACGGGCCGCGTGCAGCTCACCGTCGCCACCTTCACCAGCGGCGGTCGCCTCCTGCTGCCCGGCGCTGTCACCCGGCTCATGGCGGTCCACCCCCGCACCGTGCTCCACGTCAGGGAAGGTGAGCCCGAGGAGGTCCTGCCACTCGTCCGCCGGGGCGCCGTGGACATCGCGCTCGCCTACCACTTCGACGGCCCGCTGCCGGTCGGGCCGGGTCCCCGCTCCGGCCTGGAATGGACACCACTCCTGGAGGACCCTCTGCACGTCGTCCTGCCGGAGGGACACCGGCTCGCCGGCAGCGACGTGCTCGCCCTCGCCGAGCTGGCAGCCGAGCCCTGGGTGCTCGGCTGCCTGAAGACCGAGGCATACCTGCGCCGCTACGCCGAGGGCGCCGGCTTCGCTCCGGAAGTGCGCGGCACCACCACCGACTACTTCTTCGCCCGCTCGCTCGTCGCCGCGGGCATGGGAATCTCCCTGATCCCCTCCATCGCGCTCGCCCCGGAGATCCCTGGCCTTCGCACCGTCCCGATCGAGCCACCGGGGCCGATCCGGCACATCGGCATCGCCGCAATCGGCCAGGAGAAGCGGCCCCATGTGACGACGCTCGTCCAAGCCCTCGGTGAGCAGGCGGTGCAGCAGCAGGAGGGCCTGTCCGCTGAGTGCGGGGTCAGGGCCGGCGCCTGACCGAGCTCCCGGCTTCCGGGCACGCGCCGGGCGCACTCGGCCTTCGAGACGTGCGCCGCCCGGGACGCGGAACGAGCCGTGCACCGGCTGAACGAGGAAGGGGACGCCGCCGAGCGCTTCTTCGGCCAGGCGTTCACCGAGCCGGAGCCGGCTGCCGGGCGGCCGTCGTTCCGGGCGCCGTGGCGCGGTGCGACCGTTCCGGTCAGGCCATCAGCTCCGTGGCCGTCACCGCGTGCAGGCCGCGGTGGTGGAGACCGTCGAGCAGGGCGGGCATGGCCGCCACGGTTCCCGCGTGTCCCAGGTGCAGACTCACCACCGACCCCGGCCGGATCCCGTCCAGGACGGTGCGGACCACCGCCGCGGAGCCGGGGTCGGTGTGGTCGCGGGAGTCGAGGTCGTAGGCGAGACAGTGCGGGTAGCCCGCGCGGCGGGCGAGGCGGCGGACCAGTGGGGTGGCCAGCCGCGCCCGGGACGGCCGGAACCAGGCGCCGACGGATCCGGTGAGCCGGCGCAGACGGTCGGCGCACGCGGTGATCTCGTCCTGGGCGGCATCGGCGGGCAGTGAGCAGATGTCCACGTGGTGCTGGGTGTGGTTGCCGAGTTCGTGCCCGCCGTCCAGCACGCGGCGCGCCAGCTCGGGGTACGCGTCGAGCCAGGTCCCCACGGCACACACGGTCAGCCGCGCACCGGCCCGCTCCGCTTCCGCCAGCAACGCATCGGCCAGGGCCGGGGCGCCCTGGCCGTGAAAGGTCAGGGCCACGCGGGGGCGGTCACGCGGGCCGTGCTCGACCTGCCCGGGCAGCCGCGGTGCCGCGGCACGGGACGGCGTAGGGGCGGTGCCGGGCGGGGCCGGGCTGTTCCCGGCGCTCCGCGGCGGACGGCTGTCGGTGCAGCCGGTGGCGAGCACGCCCGCGGCGGCGGCTCGCAGGGCGGCGCGCCGGTCCAGTGGGGTCACAGGGCCATTGAAGGACATCCCTGCCGCACCGGAGACGATTGATCCGTTCTGCGGTGTTCTGCGTGTCCGCGGGAGGGGTGGGTTCCGGTGGCCGACGGGGCATGGCCGGCAACGCTCGGCATGTGGTTCCCCCGGTCGCGGAGACGGCGGGCAGGTGTCCGGTCTCCGGTCAGTCGGGTGGGCCGAGTTCCCCGACGATCGCCCCCCGCAGCAGTTCGCGGACGCGCTCCAGGGAAGCCGAGCCGCTGAGCCACCGCTCGCTGAGGCCCTCCACCATCGCGGTCAGGCGCTCCGCGGCGTCGTCCGCCATCACGTCCGCGCGGACCGTTCCGCCCTCCTGGGCACGGCGGATGAGGTCGGTGGCGTACTCGTTCCACTCCTCCGTGGAGGCCCGGAGCTGTTCCCGCAGTTCCGGGTCGAACACCGCGGTGGCCCGCACCTCGCCCCAGGCCGTGCTGTTCTCCACCACCTCGGGCGCGTCCTGGAGTTCCAGGAGCAGCATCTGCTCGAGGTGGGCGCGCGGGTCGGTGTCCGGGCAGGCGGCCGGCTCGGTGTACCGCTCGGCCCGTTCGTTGATGTGGTCCAGTGTCCGGCGCATCAGCCCGGCGCGGTCGCCGAAGTGGTAGTAGATCAGCGCGGTGGAGACCCCGGCCTCCTCGGCCAGTTCCTCCACGCGCAGGCCCCGGATGCCGCGGCGTGCGATGACGCGGACGGCGGCTTGCAGGATCATCGTTCGGCGCTCGGACACGCCCTCACCGTACAGGCGAGGTCCGGATGTCCTGACACCGCCCCGGGCCGGGACGAGATGTCCGTCACGGCCTCTCATGGCCGGACATGGGGACAGCGGTGGATCCGGGCGGGGCGTGCCAGGGGAACCATGGTGCGAGGCCGTGCGTCCGTTGGGGCATGCCCGCGCTCATCGCTCCCCTGCGGCAGCTGTTGCTCTTCGCCTGGCTGGAGACCCGTTGCTGCGGGTTCGCCATTGCTCTGCTGTCCGGCGTCGCACTGTCGACCGCCCTGCCGCACCTGCCCGTGGCCCGCTACGACCTGCTGCTGGTGTACGGGGTCCTGCTGACCGTGGTGTTCCGGCTCTGCGGGTGGGAGTCCGGGCGGGATCTCGCGGTGATCGCCGTGTGCCACGCCGTGGGGCTGGCGTTCGAGCTGGTGAAGGTCTCTCTCGGGTCCTGGAGCTATCCGGAGCCCGCGGTACTGAAACTGGCGGGTGTGCCCCTGTACGGAGGGTTCCTGTACGCCGCGGTCGGCAGCTATGTCTGCCGTGCGTGGCACGTGCTGGAGCTCGGTCTGGTCCGGTACCGGCGCGGGGCGACGACGGTGGTGGCCGCGGCCATCTATGTGAACTTCTTCAGCCATCACTGGCTGCCGGATCTGCGCTGGGTGCTGGCGGTGGCGCTGCTGGCCGCGACGGCCGGGACGCAGGTGCGGTTCACCGTGGGCAGCCGGCGCCGGAGCATGCCGCTGGCGCTCGGCTTCGCACTGATCGGCTTCTTCCTGTGGGTGGCGGAGAACATCGCCACTTATCTGGGTGCCTGGCGGTACCCGTATCAGATGGATGCCTGGCAGCCGGTGTCCTGGCAGAAGATCGCCGCCTGGGGTCTGCTGATCAGCGTGACGTTCGTGCTGGTGGAGTGGGCGAGGAGGGACCGGAGCGGCGGCACGGGCGCGGGCTCACAGGGGTTGCGCCGGATCGTGGGCCGGCTGACCGGGCGGCCCCGTGCCGGTGCTGACGCCGGCTGACGGTCGTCGGCTCGCGGGAACTGCGCCGCGCCTGCGGACCGGAGCCGCCGCAGTGGTTCGGCACCGGCACCGGCACCGCGCCGGGTGCCGGGCCGCAGCCGCCCTCCGGGGCCCGGACAGGCGTCCGGGCCCGCGAAGGAGCGGTACGGCTCAGGAGCTGAGCTTCCAGACGGCGTGGGCGATCGCGTCGGTGTTGGTGTCGAGCGCCTTGTCGTCGACGTTGGAGGCGTCGTCGCAGGCCTGGTGGTAGCAGGGGTCGAAGGCCTCGCCGGCCTTGCCGCCCCAGTCCTTGGCCTGCTTCTCCGTCTTCTTGTAGTCCGCGCCCGAGAACAGCCCGCCGACCTTCACGCCCTTGTCCTTGAACGGGGCGTGGTCGGAGCGGCCGTCGCTCTCGTCCTCGTGCGCGGTCGCGATCTTCTTGTCCGCGTACCAGTCGGTGAAGACCTTCTCGAGCTGGGGGTCGTCGTCGTAGACGAAGTAGCCCGGGTTGGGCGAACCGATCATGTCGAAGTTGAGGTAGGCGTCGATCTTCGACACCTCGCCGGAGTCCAGGCTGTCGACGTAGTGCGAGGAGCCGATCATGCCGTCCTCCTCGGCGCCCCACCAGGCGAACCGGAGGTGCTTGGTGGGCTTGAGGTCGGCCTTGGCCACGGCGAGCGCGACCTCCAGGATGCCGGCCGAGCCGGACCCGTTGTCGTTGATGCCGGGGCCGTCGCTGATGGAGTCGACATGCGAGCCGGCCATCACCACCTTGTCGGCGCTGCCGCCCGGCCAGTCGGCTATGAGGTTGTAGCCCTTGGCACCGTTGTGGTCGAACTCCTGGAGCTTCGTGGTGAATCCGGCCTTGTCCAGCTTGCCCTTGAGGAACTCCACGGACGCCTTGTGACCGGGCCGGCCATGGGCGCGGTTGCCGCCGTTGGCCTCGGCGATCTTCTGGAGCTCGGCCAGATCGGCCTTGACGTTCTTGACGTCGATGTCGGGTGCGGCCTTGGGGGCGGCACCGATGGTCGCCTGGGCTCCGCCTGCCGTGCTGATCAGCCCTGCGGCGAGGACGGTGCAGGCGCCGGCGGCGAGCATGCCGCGGCGCAGAGGTGTTGCAGTGAACACTGTTGGCTCCTGAAGTGGGGGGTTGGAGCTGAGCAGTTGATGAGATCAAGAGATTGACGGCCTCTGCGTCAATCGTCAAGAGCGAATACCGAACGCCGAGTTCCCACCAGCGGACATCCGGCCATGTCGCGGCCGAAAGGCATACGGTGAATCCTGCTCAGGTTCTCGGCTGCGCACCGGGCCTGCGGTGGAGCGGAATCGGGCGGAGTGGGATCGGACACATCGGCCGGCGGGCGGTGGCGCACGACGCCCGAGAGCTCCCGGACGCCGAGCACAACGCACCTCAGCCGGAATGGCCTCGGGCTGCCACCGAGAGTGGGGCTCCGCACTCGTTCCAGGCGAGTCAGCGCGGCGGGGCGGCCGCCCTGGGACAACCGCCGTCGAACCGTGCCGACGAGCCGGTTCGACGGGGGGGCGGCGGGCGGTCGAGGGGCGAGCCGGGTGGGGCGGCGGGCGGTCGAGGGGTGAGTCGGGTGGGGCGGCGGGCGGTTTCAGCCCGCCGTCCACGCGGGGTCGCGTCCGCTGAGGCCGATGACGCGGTCGAGGAGCGGGGCACCCTCGGGCACGTCGACCACCGGGCCGAACAGGCCCTCCCGTCCCGCCTCCTCGCCGGGCACGGACATCAGGGACACGAATTCCAGGGACGCGTCGAGTGCCGGAGGGTCGCAGTCGTAGGGCTGTCCGCTGGCCCGAGCGATGTCCCAGCCGTGGATGACGAGCTCGTTGAGGGCAACCTTGCCCGCCACCTCGGCCGGCAGGTCGATCCCGCCCGCCCGGGTCATGCCCTCCCAGGCCCGGGGGTCCCGCCAGGCCGCGGCGAGCTGCTCGAGCTGCCGGGGGATGCGGGTGCGCCAGTCGGTTCCCAGCCGGGCGGCATCACCGGAAGGGTTCTGTACGGCCTCCCCTTCGATGTCCTTCACCGCAGCGGCGGCGAACGCCCGCGACAGCCCGTCGACGTGCTCCACGAGATCCCCGAGGGTGTAGGCGGGGCAGGGCGTCGGCGCGGCGAGCAGATCGTCGGCGACGCCTTCGAGCAAGGTCGCCATGCGGCGCGTCGTGGGGCCGAAGTCGATCATCACGGTCATCGAGGCTCCTTCGGGCGGCGGCGTGCGTCCGGCACTCACCCTGCCACGGCTTGCGGCATTTACCCCCGAGACACATCACTACCGGCGCAACCGCCGCAGGCCCTCCCCCTGAAGACGGATCCCGCCATATCGGCGATATTCAGGCACCCTCGTGACATTCAGGCATCATCGACCGTGGGGCCGAAAGCCCGGGAAGGGAGGGGACGGGCAGGCTCCTGACGGCCGCAGTGCGGCGCCGAGGACCATGACGCGGCGCACGGGCGCCTCCACGCATGGGCGTGGGACGCCCGTGCGCCGCGTCATGCACACGTTTCGGTTGCCGGGCGGGCCGTTCTCAGTTGCCGAGCAGTCCGTTCACCCCGGAGCCGACACCACCGAGGACGCCGTCGACGGTGCGCTTCAGCGGGCCGTCGTCCTGCGTGCTGCCCTGGTCCTCGTCCTGCGGCTCTTCCGGCGAGCCGGTCGGGTCCGCCGGCTCCGCGGGGGCCCGGCCCTGCCCGGAGTCCCCGATGCGCCCGTCGTCCGGGGAGGTGGGCGCGCCGGAGCTGCCGGACGCGGAGGCACCGGCCGGACTCCGGTCCGTCGGGGTGGCGGTCCCGGGCCGGGACGGCTCGGCCGAGTCGCTGCCCGCCGGCGCGTCCTGCTCGCCGGACGGCGTCTTCTTCTCGGTCGGCAGCGGCTCCGGCTCCGCCGAGGAACTCACGGTCAGACCGGCCCCGTGGCTCGCCTCGGACCGGTTCGCCTTCTTGTGGTGCGTCTTTTCGGAGCGGGTGGCCCCGGGGTCCGGGAGGTCGGGAGTGGGACGGTAGCGGGCGCCGGACTCCGCCTGCGCGGGCGTTTCGTCGCCGACCGACTGCAGAGCGAAGGCCAGCACGCCCACGACACCGAGAGCGGCGGCGGCCGTGAATATCGCGGAATGCGCGCGACTCACCCCGTGAGGTCGTCCATGCCTGCCCATACGACTGCCTCCGAGTTCTGCCGTTGACTGTGCCACCCCATTAAAGCGTGACGGCCCGGGATCACGGCAGGAGGGTACGGATCCCTTGCGGACAGCATGGTCAGCGTTACTTCGCGGGACCGAAACAGGGAACATTCCCTTCGCAATACGATCAGCAGGTGCATTTTTCGGATGCTTCGTGAACCGCACACACCTGCCGGGCCCGGTCGGGCGGTTCCCGCACTCGGACATCTCGATCCCTCAGTACGGAACGACCTCTCCGGAACCGAGCACACGTGATCGCCTCGGGCCACTCGCGGGACCGTGACCGCCGCGGCGCCACGAGCCTCGCGTCCGGCGCCGTCATCGCAGATCAGACAACAGATGCAGGAGACCGTGCGGCAGCGGGGGCGCCCTGTGGACGAAGTCGTCTCCGTCCCCAGAGGGGTACGACCATGACCACACCTCCCCCAACAGGCCTGCGGCACACCCTTCCCCAATCGGTGAATTACCGTCAGGAATGCGGGATACGGCGAGAAGCGGATCACGGGCCGCCCGAAGTCCGGCGCAGAACGTTCACCGCGAAGGCCCAAGAGGGGATACACCCAGGGCGGCAGGGGACAAAAGAATTCCCCTCGCATGCCTCCATCTGCCTGAGCACCCTCTACACCTGAACGATGTTGAGCATTGCGGTGAGCAATTCCAACAGCCCCTGAAATTCCGCCACTTCGACACCATCGACAGCAGGATGAACTTGTTGTCCGGTTCAGGGCCCGCCCGCCCCGCCTCCGGGTCGCGGCACCACCCGGAGGCCCCTCCTGGCGTCACGCGGACCCGCCGACAGCCGCCACCGACGCAGCGTGCCCGGAGTCGCCCCCGCGGCGCACGGAAGGACCCCGAGCCGGAGGCGAACAGGGCGTCAACCCGAAGCGCTGCCCTCCCACCGTGCCCCGAGACGCTGCGGAGACCTGCACGCCAGACGCCGGAAGGGTTCCTCCGATGGAAACCATCGGCAGATTCATGACACATCAGCACGTACGGGTGAATGTGCTGATGTTCTGGTGTGCCGACTGGTTACGGGCGGCAGTCTTATGCGGGCTCGTTCAGTGCTGGGGGGAAGGCGGCTGACGGTGGTCTCGGAACCGCGTCGTTGGTTGAGGATCAAGTGTTCGCGGGGGGTGCCCGAGTTCGCCCACGGCACCTCCGCCGCCGTGGGGAGCGGGGCCGCTCCCGTTGCCCGTACGGCAGGGCGCCGGCGCGCCGTTCTCCGCCACACGGCGTATCCGCTGCTGCTGACGGCTCTGGTCGTCGTGGTCGCGGCGACCTGGCACTTCCACTGGGACCAGGGCCGGGTCTCCCCGCTCTTCCTCGTCGGCACCATCGGGTATCTCGCTCTGCTGGAGCGCGTCATCCCCTACGAGCGCGCCTGGCACCCCGGCCCCGGCGAATGGGGCTGGTACGGGGTCTACTTCCTGCTGACGATGGCGGGCGGAGGCCTGGCGCAGTTCGGGGTCACCGGCGCCGTCCGCCTGCTGTCCCCGCCTTCCCACCCGGCGGTGCCCCTGTGGGCCGAGGTCCCGTCCGCCCTGCTCCTGGGCTCGCTGGCCAGCTACGCCGTCCACCGCCTGGGACACCGTCACCGGTGGCTGTGGCGGCTGCACGGTGTGCACCACGTGCCGGACAAGGTCAATGTCGGCAACAACGGGGTCAACCACATCGTCGACGTCGTGCTCGCCCAGGGCACCGTGCAGGTCGCTCTGGCGCTGGCCGGGTTCTCCGCCGCATCGGTCTTCGCGGCGGGGCTGTTCGTGGTGGCGCAGGGCTACTTCGTGCACGCCAACATCGATGTCCGGCTCGGCTGGCTCAACCATGTCGTCGCCGGCCCCGAACAGCACCGGCTCCACCACAGCACCGACCTGGCCGAAGCCGGCCACTACGGCTCCGACCTGTCGGTCTGGGACCACCTGTTCGGGAGCTACACCTGGCATCCCGGCCGCAGACCCTCCGCGGTGGGGCTGCAGGACCCGGCGTCCTTTCCCGGAACCGGTGCCGTCGTCGAGAGCCTGCTCCAGCCCTGGCGCCGTCCGCGGCAGCAGGCAGCCGCCCCGGCCGCCCCGCCTCGGTGACCACCGCACACCTCCCTTCCTTTCCCGCTCACCGCTGTGCTTCGAAACAAGGATTCGACGTTGACCGACTCACCACACGCCGCCTCCCACGACCAGGTAGCGATCATCGGTATGGGGTGCCGACTGCCCGGCGGCGCCTCCGACTACCGGGTGTTCTGGCAGAACCTGATCGACGGCAAGGACTGCATCACGCCGACGCCGGCCGACCGGTACGACGTCACGACCCTGGGGAGCCGGGACCAGGCCAAGCCCGGCCGGCTCATCGGCGGCCGCGGCGGCTACATCGACGGTTTCGACGAGTTCGACCCCGCCTTCTTCGGCATCAGCCCGCGTGAGGCGAAGTACATGGACCCGCAGCAGCGCAAACTGCTGGAGGTGGCCTGGGAGGCTCTGGAGGACGGCGGGCAGCGGCCCGCGGACCTGGCCGGGTCCGATGTCGGGGTGTTCATCGGGGCGTTCACGCTGGACTACAAGATCCTGCAGTTCTCGGATCTGCGGTTCGACACGCTCGCGGCGCACACCGCGACCGGCACGATGATGACGATGGTGTCGAACCGCATCTCGTACTGCTTCGACTTCCGCGGCCCCAGCGTCTCGATCGACACGGCGTGCAGCTCGTCCCTGGTCGCGGTGCATCTGGCCCGGCAGAGCCTGCTCCGGGGCGAGACCGGTCTGGCGCTCGCCGGGGGCACCCTGCTGCACATGGCTCCGCAGTACACCATCGCGGAGACGAAGGGCGGCTTCCTGTCCCCCGGGGGCCGCTCGCGGACCTTCGACGCCGCGGCCGACGGCTATGTGCGGGCCGAGGGCGTCGGCGTGGTCGCGCTGAAGCGCCTGGCGGACGCGCTGCGCGACGGCGACCCGATCCATGCGGTGATCACCGGCAGCGGCGTCAACCAGGACGGCCGGACCAACGGGATCACCGTGCCCAACGCGGACGCCCAGGTGGCCCTGATCGAGCGCGTCTGTGCCGAGGCGGGGGTGCAGCCGGGCGGTCTGCAGTACATCGAGGCCCACGGCACGTCGACACCCGTGGGCGACCCGATCGAGGCCCGGGCGCTGGGCCGTGCGCTGTCCATCGGCCGGAAGCCGGGCGACGCCTGCTACGTGGGCTCGGTCAAGACGAACATCGGGCACACCGAGTCGGCCGCCGGGATCGCCGGGCTGATCAAGACCGTGCTGTGTCTCCAGCACCGCAGGATTCCGCCCCACATCAATCTGGAGCAGGTGAACCCGGCGATCGATCTCGCGTCGATGCCGTACGACATCCCCACCCGCCCGACCGACTGGCCCGCGCACGACGGGCCGGCCCGCGCGGGGGTGAACTCCTTCGGGTTCGGGGGCACCAACGCCCACATCCTGCTGGAGGAGGCCCCGGCACCCACGGCGGACCGGCCCTCACCGGCGGAGCCGGCCTGGTCCGTCCTGCCGCTGACGGCCCGCGATCCGGCGGCTCTGCCCGAGCTGGCCGCGGGCGTCCGCCGGGCGCTCGACGGCGCCGACGCCCCGGCCGTCGAACTCGCCGATGTACGCCACACGCTGGCCCACCGCCGGCAGCACCTCGACGCCCGGCTCTCGGTCGTCCACTCCTCGCGTGCCTCGCTGGACGAGGCGCTGGACGCGTACCTGCGCGGCGAGGAGCATCCGCGGGTCCTGCTCGACCAGCGGCGCGATCCCGAACGGCGGCGCCTGGTCTGGGTGTTCACCGGGATGGGCCCGCAGTGGTGGGCGATGGGGCGCGGGCTGTTCGGGAGCGAGCCGGTCTACCGCGAGGCGGTCGAGCGGTGCGACCAGGAGATCCGCAAGCTCACCGGCTGGTCGCTGATCGACGAGATGAACGCGGAGGAGTCCGTCTCGCGGATGAGCGAGACGTGGCTGGCGCAGCCGGCCAACTTCGCGGTCCAGGTGGGTCTGTCGGCGCTGTGGCGCAGCCGCGGTGTGCGGCCGGACGCGATCGTGGGGCACAGCACCGGCGAGGTCGCGGCGTTCCACGAGGCCGGGGTCTACTCGCTGGAGGACGCCGTCACGGTCGTGGTGCACCGCAGCCGCCTCCAGCAGCGGCTGGCGGGCACCGGTTCCATGCTCGCGGTCAGTCTCACCGAAGAGGAGGCGGGGCGCCACGTCCTGCCGTACGGCGACCGGGTGTCGGTGGCCGCGGTGAACAGCCCGACCGGCATCACCCTCGCCGGGGACGAGGACGCGCTGGCGGAGCTGGCCGAACAGCTGCGGGCCGAGCAGATCTTCGCCAGGCCGCTCACCGTCCGGGTGCCGTACCACAGCCCGCGGATGGATCCGGTCAAGGACGAACTGCTGTCGTCCCTGGCCGGGCTGGCACCGCGCGAGGCGACGGTGCCGCTGTATCTGACCGGCGTCGACGGTGTCGCGCGGGGGCCGGAGCTGGACGCGGCGTACTGGTGGCACAACGTCCGGGACCGGGTCCACTTCCGCGCCGCCGTCGACCGGCTGATCGGTGCCGGGCACAGCCTGTTCCTGGAGATCGGCCCGCACCCCGTGCTCGGCCATGCGATCCGCGAGTGTCTCGACGGCGCGGGAGCCGAGGGCAGCACCCTTCCGTCCATCCGCCGCCAGGAGGACGAGGCCGAACGGTTCACCCGCTCGCTGGCCGCCCTGCACAACCTCGGTGTGGACATCGACTGGCAGGCGGTCTGCCCCACGGGCGGTCCGGCGCGGCTGCCGCGCTATCCGTGGAAGCGGGACCGCTACTGGGTGGAGCCGGCCCCGGTCGAACAGGTCCGGCTCGGCCGGCTGGACCATCCGCTGCTGGGCCGCCGGGTCACCGGGGCCGAACCGGTGTGGGAGGCCCGGCTCGACACCGAGTCGATGCCCTATCTGACCGACCACCGGATGCAGGGCGCCGTGCTGTTCCCCGCGGCGGGCTATCTGGAGATGGCGGTGCAGGCGGTCCGGGCCATGACCGGCGGCACCGAGGCGGCACTCGCCGGCATCGAGCTGCGCAAGGCGCTGTTCCTGCCGGACGGCGACGTCCGAACGGTGCAGCTGGCGTTCTCCTCCGAAGGAGCGGGCTTCACCGTCGCGTCGCCGGCCGACGACGCCCAGGAGCCGACGGTGCACGCCACCGGTGTGATCCGGGCGGGCCAGCGCCCGGCGCCGGAAGCGCCGCTGGACGCGGACGCGGTCCGCGCGCGCACCGTGCGGCGGCTGGGCGGGCCGGAGTGCTACGCGGCCCTGGCGGAGCTGGGCTACCAGTACGGCCCCGCCTTCCAGGCCATCGAGGAGGTGTGGATCGGGCCCGGTGAGGCGCTCGCCCGGATCCGGCCGACCGAGGCCATCAGCGACGGCATCGCGGCGCATCACGTCCATCCGGTGCTGCTCGACGCCTGCTTCCAGTCGTTGCTGACACCGCAGATCCTCGAGGCGGCGGACGGTCCGCAGGGCACCGGCATCCGGCTGCCGCTGTCGATCGACGAGGTGCGCTGCGCTCCCTTCGGTGACCGGCCGCTCTGGGTGCACGCCACGCTCTCCGGGCACTACGACGCCGAACTGACCGGCGACATCGGCGTGTACGCGGACTGCGGGGAACCGCTCGGCCGGATCCGCGGCTTCCGGGCGGCCGATGTCGAGAAGGCGTCGGCCGCGGTCGGGCGCGCCACGATCGACAGCTGGCTGACGGACGTGGCCTGGATCGAGAAGCCCGCCGGCCCCCAGCCGGCCGGCTCCCACGACGCGGCGGCGCCCGGCGAGCCCGCGGCGCGGAGGGCCGGGGGCGCTCCCCTCACCGCCGCGGTGCCGGAGGGCCCCGGGGACGCGGCAGCGCGCCGGTGGGTGCTCCTGGCCGATGCGCAGGGCGTCGCGGAGGCGCTGGCGGAGCGGGTGACCGCGCTCGGCGGGCGCTGCCATCTGGTCCACCGGGGTGAGGGCTACCGGATGGGGCGGGACGGCCGCGAGTCGACCGTCGCGCCCGGCTCCACCGCCGACCTCGACCGGCTGTTCCGCGACCTCCGGGAGCAGGACGCCGTCCCGCTCGGGCCCGTGGTGCACCTGTGGAACCTGGATCTGCCGTCGATCGGGGCCGTGACCCGCGAGGACTGGGCCCGGTGCACGGACGCGGGCAGCTATTCGCTGATCGCGCTCGCCCGGACCCTGCAGTCCCACGGGGAGGGCTGCACCCTGCACATCGTCACCCGCGGCGCCCAGGCGGTGTCCGCCGGGGAGCCGGTCGCGCCGCTGGCCGCGTCGGCCTGGGGCATCGGCCGGGTGCTCGGGTACCAGGAACTGGCCGCCCACCGCGGCAGGCTGATCGACCTCGACCCGGCCCGCGGGGACTCCCCGGCCGAGCGCCGGGCCGAGGCGGCCGCGCTGCTGCGCGAGGTGGCGGGCGGCGACGAGGACGAGATCGCGCTGCGCGGCGACCGCCGCCACACCAGCCGGCTGCGGCAGCTCGGCGACCTCACCGGCCCGCTGCCGCTGCGGCTGCGGCCGGACGGCAGCTATCTGGTGACCGGGGCGTTCGGCGCCCTGGGACGGCTGCTGTGCCGCACCCTCGTCAAGCGGGGGGCGCGGCGGCTGATTCTCCTGGGCCGCACCGCCCCGCCCCGGAACTGCCGGCTGCGGGACGTGGACCCCGACTCCCGGGCGGGCCGCCAGGTGCGGTTCCTCAAGGAGCTGGAGGCGCTGGGGGCGCAGGCCGTCCCGGTGGCGCTGGACATCACCGACGAGACGGCGCTGACCCGGTGGCTGGCCGAGTACCGGCAGGACGAGTCACCGCCGATCCGGGGCGTGTTCCACCTGGCCGGACACGTCCGTGACCGGCTGCTCCCGGAGATGGACCGTGCGTCCTTCGACGCGGTGCACGGCCCCAAGGTCGTCGGTGCCCTCCTGCTGCACCGTCATCTGCGCGACGAACCGGTCGAGCACTTCGTGCTGTTCGCGTCCGTCGCCTCGCTGCTGACGACCGCGGGGCAGACCAACTACGCGGCGGGGAACGCCTTCCTCGACGCGCTGGCCCACCACCGTCGCGCGCAGGGGCTGCCCGCGCTCAGCGTGGACTGGGGCCCCTGGGCGACCGGCATGATCGAGGAGCTGGGGCTGATCGACCACTACCGCACCAGCCGCGGGATGAGTTCCCTGTCGCCGGAGGCCGGTATGGCCGTGCTGGAGCGTGTCATCGGCCAGGACCGCGCCCAGGTGCTGGTGGCGACGGTCGTCGACTGGCCGGCCTTCCTGGCCTGGTACCCGACCGCGCCGCCGCTCGTCGCCGACCTCGCGGCCGCCGCCCGGGACCTGCCCGCCCGGGACGGCGGGAGCTTCCTGGAGGCGTTCCACGCGGCCGGGGAGGAGGAGCGGCGCGGGCTGCTCACCGATCGGTTCATCGAGCTGGCCGCCGGTGTCCTGCGGGTCGGTGCGGACCAGCTGGACAGCGCCACCGGGCTCAACACCCTCGGACTGGACTCGCTGCTGGCGATGGAGCTGCGGGCGCGGGTCCACGCCGAACTGGGGGTCGCCCTGCCGGTGGTGGCCCTGCTGAGCAGTGCCCCGGTCGGCGAACTGGTCGCCCAGCTGTACGACGGGCTGGGCGACCCGGCCGAGGCCGGGACACCGGCGGACGCCGGTGCCGCGGTCGAGGTGTTCGAGGACGAGCGGCAGCACCCGCTGACGCAGAACCAGAAGGCGCTGTGGTTCCTCCGCCAGCTCAACCCGGACGGCTTCGCCTACAACATCGGCGGTGCGGTCGAGGTGCGCACCGAGCTGGATCCGCAGCTGATGTTCCGGGCCGTGCGGGCGCTGATCGAGCGGCACCCCAGCCTGCGGGCCGGCTTCACCCTGGACGCGGACGGCAGACCGGTGCAGCGGATCGCCACCGACGTCACCCCGGACCTCGCCCTGTTCGACGTCGAGGGCCAGGAGTGGGACGAGATCCACGCGATGATCGTCGGTGAGTACCGCAAACCGTACGACCTGGAGCGTGACCCGCTGGTCCGGTTCCGGCTGTTCCGGCGCGGCCCGGACCGCTGGGTGATCATGAAGGCCGTCCACCACATCGTCTCCGACGCGATCTCCACCTTCACCTTCATCGAGGAATTGCTCGCCCTGTACGAGGGGCTGCGCCGGGGACGCGCAGCCGAGCTGCCTCCGGTGTCCGCCCGCTATCTGGACTTCCTCAACTGGCAGAACCGCTTCCTGGCCGGACCGGACGCGCAGCGGATGCTCGACTACTGGCGGAGCCATCTCCCCGACGACGTGCCGGTGCTCGACCTGCCCACCGACAAGCCCCGCCCGGCGGTCCAGACGCACAACGGCGCGTCCGAGTTCTTCGTCCTCGACACCGAGCTCAGTGCCCGGGTGCACGCGCTGGCCCGGGAGCACGACGTCACGGTGTTCGTGGTGCTGCTGAGCGCCTACTACCTGCTGCTGCACCGCTACTCGGGCCAGGACGACATCATCGTCGGCTCTCCGGTGTCGGGCCGGACGCAGGAGGACTTCGCCTCGGTCTACGGCTACTTCGTCAATCCGCTGCCGCTGCATGTGAGCCTGGACGGCGCCCCGTCGGCCGGCGAGCTGCTGCGGCGGGTCCGCACCACGGTGCTGGGCGGCCTGGACCACCAGGAGTACCCGTTCGTCCGGCTGGTCGAGGAACTGGGGCTGCAGCACGACCCGAGCCGCTCCGCGGTGTTCCAGGCGATGTTCATCCTGCTGGTCCACAAGGTGGCGACGGAGAAGTACGGCTACCGCCTGGAGTACATCGAACTGCCCGAGGAGGAGGGGCAGTTCGACCTGACGCTGTCGGCCTACGAGGACGAGGCCGACCGGCGCTTCCACTGCGTGTTCAAGTACAACACCGATCTGTTCGCGCCGGCGACGGTGCGGCGGCTGTGCTCGCACTACGTCCGGCTGCTCGACGGTCTGACCCGCGCTCCGGCGGAGCAGCCGGCGGCGCGGCTGGAGATGATGACGGAGGCGGAGCGGGAGACGGTCCTCGCGGACTGGAGCGGGGCCGGCCGGCAGGCGGCGCCCGAGGGCCCGGTCCACCGGCTGATCACCCGCGCCGCCGCCGAGCACCCGGAGGCGGTTGCCGTCTCGGCGCCCTCGGAGTCGGGCGACACCCGCCGGCTCACCTACGGCGAACTGGCGGACCGCTCCCGCCGGCTGGCGCTGCGACTGCGTGAACGGGGCGTCCGGGACGGCTCGGTGGTGGCGCTCTGCCTGGAGAAGTCACCCGAGCTCGTCGTCACGCTGCTGGCGGTCCTCCGGGCCGGCGGTGCGTACGTGCCGCTCGATCCGGGCTACCCGGCGGAGCGCCTGGACGGCATGGTGCGCACCGCCGGTACCGCCCTCGTCATCGCGGACGCGGCCGGCCGCGCGCGGCTGGCGGGGACGTCGGCCGAGGTAATGGCGCTGGAGGACGTGTACCCGGCCGACGCGCCCGCCGACGTTCCGGCCGGCGATCCTGCCGGGACGGACGCCGCGGGCGTGGAGAACCCCGCGGACGGCCTGGACGCCGTCGGCATGGACGCGCCCGCCTACGTCATCCACACCTCCGGTTCCAGCGGCCGGCCCAAGGCGGTGCGGGTGAGCCACCGCAGCCTCGCCTCGGCGTACAGCGCCTGGCACCAGGAGTACGGACTCGCCACTGAGGCCCGTACCCATCTGCAGATGGCGAGCTTCTCGTTCGACGTGTTCACCGGTGACCTCGTCCGTGCGCTCTGCTCGGGCGGCACCCTGGTGCTGGTCCCGCGAGAGCTGCTGTTCAACACGGCCCGGCTGCACGCGACGATGCGCGCGGAGCGCGTCGACTGCGGCGAGTTCGTGCCCGCCGTCGTGCGCGGCCTGATGCGGTACTGCGAGAGCACGGGCGAGCGCCTGGACTTCCTGCGGCTGCTGATCGTCGGCTCCGACGCGTGGAAGGTGGAGGAGTACGAGCGGCTGCGCGGCCTGTGCGGTCCGGAGACACGGCTGGTCAACTCCTACGGGCTCAGTGAGGCCACCGTCGACAGCTGCTACTTCGAAGGCCCGGCCGACGGACTGGAACCGAGCCGGATGGTCCCGATCGGCCGGCCGTTCCCGAACAGCACGCTCTACATCCTCGACGGACACGGCGAACCCGTTCCGCCGGGGGTGACCGGTGAGCTGTGGGTCGGCGGCGACGGTGTCGCGGACGGTTACGCCGGGGAGCCGGAGCAGACAGCACAGCGGTTCGTCACCCTCTCCCCGGGCGGCGCGTCCGGCACCGGACCGGTGCGGCTGTACCGCACGGGCGACCTCGCCCGCTGGGACGCCGACGGGGTGGTGCACCTGCTGGGACGGGCCGATACGCAGGTCAAGCTGCGCGGTCACCGGATCGAGATCGGGGAGATCGAGGCGCAGCTGGCGCTCTGGCCGGCGCTGGCGCAGTCCGTGGTCACGGTGTCCGAGGACGCCCAGGGGGAGGGCGTGCTGTGCGCGTACGGTGTCGCGGCGCCGGGCGCGGTGCTGGACTGGTCCGCACTGCGCCGGCACCTGGGGGCGCAGCTGCCCACCTTCATGGTTCCGGCCTCGTTCGTCGAGCTCCCCGAACTGCCGTTGACGCCGAACGGCAAGGTGGACACGGCCGCGCTGCCGGCGCCGCGGTTCGACGGGGGCGCCCCGGCCCACGAGGCGCCGGTGACGCTCTACGAGAAGCGCATGGCCGAGCACTGGACGGCGCTGCTGGGCCTGGAGCGGGTGGGGCTGCACCACGACTTCTTCGAGTCGGGCGGCAGTTCGATCAAGCTGATCGAACTGATCCACCACCTGCAGTCCGAGTTCGGCATCTCCATCCCGGTCAGCCAGTTGTTCAAGATGACCACACTGCACGGGATGGCCAGGACCGTGGAGCACATCGTCACCGGCAGGATCGCCGGATCCCAGCCCTACCTGCGGTTCAACGGGGAGGGCGAGAGGACGGTCTTCTGCTTCCCGCCGGCCGGCGGTCACGGGCTGGTCTACCGCCGGTTCGCCACACACCTCCCGGAGTACCGGTTCGTGGCGTTCAACTATCTGAGCGGCGACGACAAGGTCGCCCGGTACACCGACCTGATCGAGGAGATCCAGCCGGACGGCCCCTGCACCCTGTTCGGCTACTCGCTGGGCGGCAATCTCGCCTTCGAGGTGGCCAAGGAGCTCGAACGCCGCGGCCGGGAGGTGCCCAACGTGGTCATCATGGACTCGTACCGGATCCGTGACTCCTTCGAGCTGGGAAGCGAGCACTTCGAGGCCTTCGAGCGGGAGCTGGGCGACCATCTGCGCAAGCACACCGGCTCGGAGACCGTCGCCCAGGAGACGCTGGACCAGGCCAGGGAGTACATCCACTTCTGCAGCCGGACCCCGAACCTGGGGGTGATCACCGCCCCGGTGAGTGTCATCTCCGACCAGGAGAAGGTGGCGTTCTACGCGGCGGACGAACACGGCAGCTGGCACGGCAGCACGACCACCCGCACCACGGTGTTCCGCGGCTTCGGCACCCACGCGGAAATGCTCGACCAGGAGTACATCGCCCTCAACGCGAAGCTGGCGCGCGACATCCTGGCCGGAGGGGGCACCCATGTCGCATGACGTCGGGACGGACTGGACCACGCGGAACGCCTCGTCCGGGGGCAGGCCCCGGGTGCTGGTCATCGGGGCGGGGGTCAGCGGCATGGCCACCGGGTGCTATGCCCAGATGAGCGGGATGGAGACGCGCATCCTGGAGAAGCACGTGCTGCCGGGCGGCTGCTGCACCGCCTGGGCGCGCGACGGCTTCATCTTCGACTACTGCATCGAGTGGCTGATCGGGACGTGCGCGGGGAACGAGGCGCACCAGATCTGGCGCGAACTCGGCGCGCTCGACGGCAAGACGGTGACGAACTTCGACATGTTCAACCGGGTCGTCGACGAGGCCGGGCGGTCGGTGACCTTCTACAACGACCCCGGGCGGCTCCAGCGGCACCTGCTGGAGATCTCGCCCGCGGACGCGCGGCTGATCCGGTCGTTCTGCCGTGACCTGCGGCGGTTCATCGGCATCGAGCTGTACCCGTTCCTCACCCCGGCGCCGCTGCGGACGCCACGGGAGAAGCTGCGGATGCTGCGGACCGTGCTGCCCGCGTTCCGGCTGTTCTGGCGGACCGCCGCGACGCAGATGCACACCTTCGCCGACCGGTTCCAGGATCCGCTGCTGCGGCGCGCGTTCCGCAACATCTTCTTCCAGGACCACGGCGGGTTCCCGCTGCTGCCGTACCTGTTCAACATGGCCGGTGCGTACAACGACAACGCCGGGTTCCCCCAGGGCGGGTCGCTGGGGCTGTCCCGGTCCATCGAACGCCGGTACACCTCGCTGGGCGGATCGATCAGCTATCGCACGCGGGTCGAGCGCATCCTCGTGGAGCGCGACCGGGCCGTCGGTGTGGAGCTGAGGAACGGCACGCGGCTGTACGCCGACCATGTCGTGGCGGCCTGCGACGGCTACACCACCCTGCACGGCCTGCTCGGCGGCCGGTACTCCAGCCCGCGGCTCGACACGCTGTACTCGACGCTGCTGAACAAGCCGGAGGTGCTCTATCCGGGGGTGGTGTCGGCGTTCGTCGGGCTCACCGGGGAGCCGGGGCCGGACAGCCCGCACAGCACCACGTATCTGCTGACGCAGGAGGAGCGCTCCGGGCTGCCGGGGGCCCTGCAGGACAGCCTGGTGGTGCAGCAGCGGTCCCGCTATGCGGAGGGGTTCGCCCCGCCGGGCTCCTCGGTCGTGCACTGCACCTACTTCAGCGACTTCGCGCACTGGCGGACGCTGCGCAGCCGGAGCCGCAAGGAGTACTGGGCGCAGAAGCGTCAGGTCGCCGACTTCGTCCGGGACTTCCTGGAGCGGCGCTCCCCCGGTACCGGGGACCGCATCCGGGTGGCCGATGTGGCCTCACCCGCCACGACACACCGCTACACCGGCAACCACAACGGTTCCATCCTCGCGTGGAAGTCCTTCACCGAGGCCGAGGACCTGGTCAACGGCGTGGTCAACAAGGACCGGATGCGGCTGCCGGGGCTGCGCGGCTTCTCCATGGCCGGCCAGTGGGCGGGCGGCGGGGGCCTGATCCGGGCCGCGTCGAGCGGCCGCTTCGCGGTGCAGTACCTGTGCCGGGAGCTCGGGACGGAGTTCCGGGCCTGGGAGAGCCGGAACCAGGAGCCGTGGCACCGGGATCAGCTGGGCCATCTGCCCCAGCTCGAGAAGTGGCCCGCGGAATAGACCGCGGACGGACGACCGAGCTCTTGCCGAGGAGGCCCTGGAACATGCCGCGCGAGAAGCGGACCAGAGAATCAATGATCATCATCGGGGCGGGGCTCGGTGGTCTGTCCACCGGGTGCTACGCCCGGATGAACGGATACCGGACCCGGATCTTCGAGATGCACGAGGTCCCCGGAGGCTGCTGTACGGCCTGGGACCGCGGCGACTTCACCCTGGACTGCTGTGTCAGCTGGCTGCTCGGCAGCGGTCCGGGCAACGAGATGCACCAGATCTGGCTCGAACTCGGCGCGCTGCAGGGGAAACGGATGCGCCACTTCGATGTGTTCAACATCGTGCGCGGGCGGGACGGCCGGGCGGTCCGCTTCTACTCCGACCCGGACCGGCTCGAAGCGCACCTGGTGGAGCTCTCACCGGGGGACGCCCGGCTGATCCGGCAGTTCTGCGACGGGCTGCGCGCCTTCCGGAAGTGCCTGGCGGTCTATCCGTTCCTGAAACCGGTCGGCCTGATGGGCCGGCTCGAACGCTGGCGGATGCTGGCGTCCTTCGTGCCGTACGTCAACGTCATCCGGAAGTCGATCACGACGCTGATGACGGACTACTCGGCGCGGTTCCGGGATCCGCTGCTGCGGGAGGCGTTCAACTTCATCCTCTACGAGAAGCACCCCAACTTCCCCGTGCTGCCGTTCTACTTCCAGCTGGCCTCGCACGCCAACCTGTCGGCGGGGGTGCCCGAGGGCGGCTCGATGGGGCTGAGCCGGTCGATCGAGCAGCGCTATCTGCGGCTCGGCGGCGAGGTGAGCTACAACTCCAGGGTCGAGGAGATCCTCGTCGAGGACGACCGGGCGACGGGGGTGCGGCTCAGCGACGGCAGCGAGGTCCGGGCCGACATCGTGGTCTCGGCCTGCGACGGCCACACGACCCTGATGCGGTTCCTCAAGGGCCGCTATCTCGACGAGACCTACCGCAGGCTGTACACCAGCACCATCGAGCAGCCGGGCATGGTGTTCCCCGGCTATGTCACCCTCTTCCTCGGGCTGCGGCGCCCCTTCCCCGACGGCGATCCGTGCACCACGCATCTGCTGAGCGACGCCGAGGCGGCGGAGCTGACCGGGATCAGCCACCCGAGCATCAACGTCCAGTTCCGCAGCAGGCACTACCCGGAGCTGTCGCCGGCGGGGACGACGGTGGTGTACGCCACGTACTTCTGCGACATCGCGCCGTGGCGGGCGCTGAGCGACGGTCCGGAACAGGCCAGCCGGGTGCGCGGGGGTACCGAGCTCCACACCCTGCCGGTGCGCCGCGGCAAGGCGTACTACACCGCCAAACACCGCGTCCGGGACGCTCTGCTGCGGATTCTGGAGCAGCGCCACCCGGGGATCGGGGACGCGATCGCCGTCCGTGATGTGTCGAGCCCGCTCACCCAGGTCCGCTACACCGGCAACTACGACGGGACGGTGCTCGGCTGGCAGCCGTTCGTCGAGGGCGGCGAGACGCTCGAGGAGCAGATCAAGAAGCACGGCCCCGGACTGCCCGGGCTGGAGAACTTCTATCTCTCCGGCGTCTGGGCGACCACCGGCGGTCTGATCCGGGCCGCGGCGGCGGGCCGGCACGTCATGCAGTTCATCTGCCGGGACGACGGCAGGACGTTCACCGCGGACATCGACCGTACGGCGCCGCTGCCGACCCATGTCGTCGACCGGGTGGCGGCCCCGGGCCCGGCCGCCGGCGCCGCCGCGGGCCGGCTCCGTTCACCGCACCGACAGGAGGCATGACGTGGAGGTCCGGACGTGGATGGTGCGGGAGCACGTCGAGGGCGTGCCCGAGGTGGACCGGATCTACGAGCAGGTGACCGAGGACCTCGAGGTCGACCTCGCGGACGACGAGATGCTCCTCAAGACCCTGTACGTGTCGGTCGACCCCTACCTCCAGGGCATCTGTCTCGACACTCCGCTCGGGGCGCACATGGGCGCGGACTCCATCATGGAGGTGCTCGACGCCGGACCGCGCGCTGCGCACCAGCCGGGCGAGCTGGTCCAGGGGTTCGGCGGCTGGCGCAGCCACCTCATCAGCACCGGTGCGGCCACTCCGTGGCGGACCGGCACCTTCCCGATGGTGTTCCCGGCCTTCCGGAAGCTCGATCCGCAGGACTACGACGCCTCGCTGCCGCTCTCGACGGCCCTGGGCGTCCTGGGCGGGCCGGGCATGACCGCCTGGGGCACGCTGACCAAGGTCCTCACCGTCCGCCCCGGCGACACCGTGGTGATCAGTGGCGCCTCGGGCCCGGTCGGCACCCTGGTCGGGCAGCTGGCCCGGCGTGCGGGTGCCCGGGTGGTCGGCACCACCGGCTCACCGGAGAAGGTGGACCACCTGCGGGACCTGGGCTTCGACGCGGTGGTGCACTACCGGCAGGGCGACGGCACGGACCAGGTGCGCGAGGCGCTCCGGGCCGCGGCGCCGGACGGCGTCGACAAGTACTTCGACAGCCTGGGCGGCAGCGTCACGGACGCGGTGTTCTCCCTGCTCAACGTGGACAGCCAGGTGGCGGTGTGCTGGCAGTGGGCGACCCAGGTCGGCGCCGATCACGTGGGGCCGCGGCTGCTGCCCTACATCATGTTCCCGCGCACCACGATCCGCGGGATCTTCGCGCTGGAGTGGTTCAGCCCGCAGAACTGGGCGGCGCTCCACAGCGAGCTGGGCGGGATGATCCGCCGCGGTGAGATCGCATACGAGCAGACGGTCCGGTACGGGTTCGACGCCATTCCGGACGCCTACCGCAGTCTGTACGTCGACCGGGCCGCCAACCGGGGCAAGGTGCTGGTCCGGATGTGAGCTCCGGAGTCCGGCGGCGCCGACGGCCGGGGCGCCGACGGATTCTCCTGCGAGGCTCGAGTGCCGCCCCCGGGTTCCCGTACAGTCGTCCCGCCGGAGTGCGCCGCCGGGCACCCGCGCGGGCGGACGGAGCGGGCGACCGCGCCGGACCGGCAGCCGGGCCGCTCGCCGGCCCCGGGGCGCCGGCCCCGGGCGTACCCGGCAGCCGGGCGTACACCGGTCCCCACCGGGACGGACCGGCACCGCTTGCCGCGGCCACAACAGCATGACGCGACCCCGTCCTACGGCATCCGCGTGGAGCCCGTCCGGTGAGCACGGCCTCCGAACCGACGCGGCCTCGGCGACGACAGGCCCTCGGCGACGACACGAGAGCGAGACCGCACCGAACATGGAAAATTCCCCCATATCACCCCGATCCGGGCTCGGGTGGCTCCCCGCCCCACCGGCCCTCGGATCCCGCCCCCGGCGAGTGCTCGCGGCGATCGCCGCCGCCGGATCGGCGCTGACCGTCCTCGCGACGGCGGCTCCCGCCGGGGCGACCACGGCCCGGACTTCGGCCGGCGGGGCCGAGGTCGTCTGCTCCTCCCGGCAGCCCGGCCTGGCGCTGCGGCTCTCGCGGGATCTGGCGCACCGGCTGCACGGGCGCCCGGGCACCTCCGCCGTCGCGTTCTACGACCGTCCCACCGCCACCAGCTGCTCCTACAACGCCGGGGCGGCGTTCGACTCGGCCAGTGTGGTCAAGGTCACCGTCCTCGGGGCGCTGCTGCGGCAGGCCATGGAGCGCCGGTACCCGCTGACCGCGGAGGAGGTGCGGCTGACCACCGCGATGATCACCGAGTCGGACAACGCGTCCACCTCCGAGCTGTGGCGCCGGATCGGGCCCGACGGCATCCGGCACTTCCTGGAGGTGGCGGGCCTGCGGCACACGGTTCCCGGCGCGGACGGGCACTGGGGGCTCACCCGGATCACCGCCGGCGACCAGCTGAGGCTGCTGCGCCTGCTCACGTCGGAGAATCCGGTCCTGGACCGGCCGGCACGGGCGTACGCCCTGGGCCTGATGCGGCGGGTGGTTCCCGAGCAGCGCTGGGGCGTGCCCGCCGGGGCGCCCGATACGGCGGCGGTCCAGCTGAAGAACGGCTGGCTGCCGCGGTCCACCGGTGGCTGGCGGGTGCACAGCATCGGTGCGTTCACCGGGGACGGCCACGACCGCGGGATGGTCGTGCTCTCCCACGGGAATCCGACCATGGACGACGGCATCGCCACCGTCGAGGGCGCTGCCCGCGCCCTGCACGACGGTCTGGCCGGCCCCGGGTGAACGGCCGGCCCCGAGGGCGCCTCCTCCCGCACGGTCCTGGCTGCGGAACCGGTCAGTCGGTGTCGAGCGCCGTCACGTAGACCCATGCGCCGTCGTGCCGTTCGAAGCGGCTGTGCTCGAGGAGCTCTCCCGCCCGCCCCTGCTCGGTGTAGCGGGCCCGGAAGGTGACCGTCCCCGTGGTGTGGAAGGGGCTGCCGTCGGCGGTGTCCAGGATCTCCAGGCCCGACCAGCGCAGCCCGGTGTCGAAGTCGAGGTGGCGCGGACGCGTCCGGGGGTGCCAGGTGCGCAGCAGGTAGGCCTCGTCCCGGACGACGAAGGCGCTGTAGCGCGAGCGCATCAGCTTCTCCGCGGTGGGCGCGGACGCCTCGCCGCGGTGCAGCCGGCCGCAGCAGTCCGCGTAGCCGGCGGGCAGCCCGCAGGGGCAGGGGGCGTCCGGTGCGGTCCGGGGATGCGGGGCCGCGGACGGCGACGGACGGCGTCGGGCGGAGGACTTCTGCGGGCGGGAGCTGCGTCGGGACATGCGCCCATTGTCCCGCAGCCGCGATCAGCGGAGCTCGTCGGCGGTGTGCAGACCCATGAGGTCCCCGAGGCCGTTGTGACCTCCGAAGGCGGTCGGGTCCAGCGGCTGCTCGGCCCAGATGGTCTTGCCCTCGGGGGTGTAGCGGGTGCCCCAGCGCTGGGTGAGCTGGGCGACCAGGAACAGCCCCCGGCCGCCCTCGTCGGTCGTCCGCGCGTGCCGCAGATGGGGGGAGGTGCTGCTGCCGTCGGACACCTCGCAGATCAGGGCGCGCTCCCGGATCATGCGCAGGCGGAGCGGTCCCCCGGCGTGCCGGATGGCGTTGGTGACCAGCTCGCTGACGACCAGTTCGGTGGCGAACCCGTGGTCGGAGAGCCCCCAGGTGACCAGTTGGCGCGCCACCTTGGCGCGGGCGTCGCCGACGGCCGCCGGATCGGCCGGGATCTCCCAGGAGGCGACCCGGTCCCGGCCCAGGGCACGGGTACGGGCCAGCAGCAGCGCCACGTCGTCGACCGGTCGCGTGCCCGGCAGATTGCTGATGACGGCGTCGCAGATCTCTTCGAGCGGTGCCTGCGGAGCGGCCAGGGCGGCGTGCAGTCTGCTGAGCCCGCCGTCGACGTCGAGCGCCTGCCCGGTGAGCAGACCGTTGGTGTAGAGGACGAGCAGACTGCCCTCGGGCAGCGGAAGCGTCCGCGACTCGAACGGCAGCCCCCCGAGGCCCAGCGGCGGTCCGGCGGGGAGTTCGAGAAGCCGGGAGATCCCGGTCGGGCTGACGAGCACCGGCGGCGGGTGACCGGCCCGGGCCAGCGAGCAGGTGCGGCCGACCGGGTCGTAGACCGCGTACAGGCAGGTGGCTCCGATCACTTGGGGACCGGTGTCCGTCTCGTCGGCGACCCGGCCGACCATGTCGTCCAGGTGCGCCAGCACCTCCTCCGGGGACAGGTCCATGTCCGCCAGGGTCTGCACGGCCGAGCGCAGCCGGCCCATCGTGGCCGCCGCATGGGCACCGTGCCCCACGACGTCACCGACGACCAGCCCGACCCGCGCCCCGGAGAGCGGGATCACGTCGAACCAGTCACCGCCCACGCCGCTGCGCGAGTCCGCCGGCAGATAGCGGTACGCGGCCTCGACCGCGCCCTGCTGGGGCAGATCGTGCGGGAGCAGGCTGCGCTGGAGCGCCAGGGCCGCCGTGTGCTCCCGGGTGTACCGGCGGGCGTTGTCGATGGACACCGCGGCCCGGTTGACGAACTCCTCGGCGAGGACCAGGTCGTCGGGCTGGAACGGGCCCTTGGGCTGCCAGCGGGCGAACGCGGCCGCGCCCAGGATGATGCCCCGCGCGCGGAGCGGGACGACCATCAGCGAGTGGAAGCCGTACTGCCGGAGGTGCGCCGCCCGGACCGGGTCGTCGGCCGCCCACTCCCCGGCGCTGAGGTCCAGCGTCGGGTACAGCGACGAACTGCCGACGGTGAGGCTCAGCACGACGGGCGCCGACGCCGGGTAGGAGGGAAGACCGCCCACCTCGACCACGGCCTCGGGGCAGCCCTCCCGGACGGACCTCTGTCCCGAACGGCGCATGGTCGACAGGTCCGTGGCGTCGATCGGCCCGGGCGGCGGCTCGCCGCCCGACAGCATGACGTCGAGCAGGTCGACCGTGACGAAGTCCGCGAGGTCGGGCACGGCGACATCGGCCAGCTCCTGTGCGGTGCGCAACACGTCCAGTGAACTGCCGATCCGTTCGCTGGCCTTGTTCAGCAGGGCGAGCCGCTGCCGGGCCCGGTAGTTCTCGGTGATGTCCAGCACCATGTAGCAGACGCCGAGGACCTCCTCCGTCTCGTCCTCCAGGCGGAAGAAGGAGGTGGAGTAGGCGTGTTCGCGCACGCTGTCCGACTCCGGGTGGCCGAGGTACTCGAATCCGACCGACGGGACCCCGGTCTCCAGCACCCGGCGCATCTCCGCCTCCATGGCCTCCACGGCCAGCCCCGGCTGCACATCGCCGAGCTGTTTGCCGATGCGCTCCTCGCGGGACACGCCGCCCATGGTTTCGAGAGCGTCGTTCACCCACACGAACCGGAGGTCGGTGTTGAGCATGGCCACGCCCACCGGCGACATGGTGAAGATGCCCTCCAGCAGGGAACGGTTGACCCCGGGCCAGGGCGTCTGCGCCATGTCGGCAGCGAGGACCAGGCGCGGGGCGCGGCCGTCGCTGTCCTGCACCGGCAGGATCCGCACCTCCAGGTCGAGCCGGTGGCCCTGCCGGTGCCGTACGGCCTGGGTCCCGCTCCAGCCGTCCGCGTCGCCGAGCCGGGTGGCGACGTCCTCGTGCTGGGCCCCGTCGCCGTCCACCGACCGGAAGAGCTGGGCGAGGGTCCGGCCCAGGGCGTCGGGTGCCGGGTGCCCGAGGAGTTCCTCGGCCCCTTCCGTCCAGCCACGGACCACACCGTCGGCGTCCACCAGCATCACGGCCGTCCGCGCGAAGTCGAACGGGGTGCTGCTCGCAGGTGCTCTGTTCTTCTTTGGAGTGCCCATGCCAGCCGTCCAGTGCCGGGGCGCGGTGCGACGGGCCCGTCGCGGACCCTGCTGTCACACGGCCACCAGCCTGTTTTCCACGGTACCGGGGGCGGCGACGTTTCGGCCGGTGCCGGACGGGGCGGGGAGGGGCCGGAGGCCGCGGCACCGGGGCACCGGGGCACCGGGGCACCGGGGCACCGGGGCACCGGGGCACCGGGCAGGGGTTCCGTTCCGGCGCGGAGAGCTGGACCACCGGCGCCGCTCCGCAGTGTGCGAGAGTGGGCACCCGCCGTAAGAATCCGGGCCCCGGCCCGGCCTGCGCGGTCGCGGCCCATCGGCGTCCCGGGAGGGCCTGCGGCGGTGCGCGCGAAGGCCCCCGGGAAGGTGTGCGGCGGTGCCCCGGCGCGCAGCGCGTACAGCAGGCCCGCCGACCGTGACCGCGCACGACGGTACGACGCGGCGCCCGGACCGCGAGCGGCGGCAGGTGACCGCCGGTGCTACGGCTTCCTGGCCATCGCCGCCACGATGAGCCGCTCCCAGACCGACAGTCCCGCGTCCGGAGGACCGATCCTCGGCACGCCGACGGCCTCGTCCGGACGCCACGCCGCGGTCGGTACGATCCCGGGCTCCAGCACCTCCAGGCCCGGCAGCAGTCCGGCGATCTCCTCGTCGGTGCGCCAGCGTCCGCGTCCGAAGGTCTTCTGGAGAACCGCCTCCGCCTCCGCGGTCTCCGGATTGTTGCCACTGCGGAAGTGGCTGACGAAGAAGTGACTGCCGGACGGCACCTGATCGCGCCAGTACTCGACCAGACCGACGGGGTCCTCCTCGTCGTTGACGTGGTGCAGGATCGCACTGAGGACGACCGCGACCGGCCGGTCGAAGTCGATCAGCCGTGTGGTGCCCGGGTGCTCGCGGATGCGGCGGGGGTCGCGGAGGTCCGCCCGGATCACACAGGTGTCCTCGTTCTCCTCCAGCAGGGCTCGCCCGTGGGCCAGCACGATGGGGTCGTTGTCGACGTACACGACCCGGCTCCCCGGTGCGTTGCGCTGGGCGACCTGGTGGACGTTGTCCGCGGTGGGCAGCCCGCTGCCGAGGTCGAGGAACTGCCGGATGCCGGTGTTCAGCGCGATGTCGCGCACCGCGCGCACGAGCGCCGCGCGATTCGAGTGGGCGATCGCCACGGACCCGGGCATGTCGTCCTTGAACCGGTCACCGATCGCCCGGTCCACGGCGTAGTTGTCCTTGCCGCCGAGCAGATAGTCGTAGACCCGGGCGATGCTCGGGGTGCTCTGGTCCACCGCGTGGATCTCGTCGGCCATGCCACCGGTCCTCTCCTGCCCCTGCACGCCGGGATCATCGTAGGTGGTCCCGGTGCCCTCAGGGACACCTGACGCCCCAACTTCACTGCTGGGAGGGGGAGTCGGGGCCGGATGCGGACCGCACACACTGGCGGAGCACGCACGGCAGCCCGTGGATCCGGCCGGTGATGCGCGGCTGTCGGCAGGTCGGCAGGTCGGCAGGTCGGCAGGTCGGCAGGTCGGCAGGTCGGCAGGTCGGCAGGTCGGCAGGTGTGGAACGTCCATGCGGGCGGCGGCCGTTCCCGGTGGTGGGAACCGTGCGGTTCCACGCCCCCCGGGAGGAGGGGGCGTGGAACCGCAGGCGGGCCGACGGGCGGGGCCGGTCTCCCCGGTGACGGCTTCCCGTCGGCCGTCCTGGTGCGGACCCGTGGGTCACTCCCGCGCGGCCTGCCCCGCCCCGCAGCCGGCGGACTTCATCCGGACCTTCACCTGATCCGCGTCGGCCTTCTTGAGGTCGAGTTCGATGTCGTCGATATCGATGTCATCGATGTTGATATTGCTGTTGATCGCGATCTGACCGAACGCGGCCTGCAGATTTTCGAGGCCGCCCGTCTGGGACCAGATGTCCGCCAGGCTCCGGTTCACCGCGGCCAGTTGCGCGTTCATCCGCCCCAGGTCGGTCTTCGGGTTGGCCTTGGCCCAGGCCTCGGGATCCCGCTCGTCGAGCGACTTCACCCGGACGGTCGGCGCCTTGTCACCGCCGATCTTCACGCCGTCGATCACCACTCCGGCGTCGCGGGACGGTACGGCGCGCAGCGCGTCGTCCAGGCTCTGCAGGCTGTCCGCCTCGGCTCCGGCCGCGGCGAGCAGACCCGCCAGCTGCCCGTCCAGCCGCGACAGATCGACGGATCCGCCCTTTTGCGCCGTGGCCACCACGCCGGACGACGGCGCGCCCGCCGACAAGCACGAGGTGGATTTCACGGGCTTCTTCGCGGCCGCGGACGACTCGTCGCCCTCCCCCGCCATGGCCGCTCCGGTGGCCACAACACCGGTGATCAGACCCGCGCTTGCCAGTCCGATACCGAGAACACGACTCTTGTTGGTGCGCCTTGCACGAGACATGCGTTCACCTCGCAGTGGAAAGAACATGCTGGGACGTGGGAGTCATCCGCACGGTTCGGCGGTCCTCTCCGCCGCGCACCGGCACTCTCACCCTCGGGGATGTGCCGCATCAGTCCGTCGGTCTCTCCCGGCCGTGACACCGCTCCGGGCCCGGGACCCGACGTCTGCCCGCAGCGGTATCACGCCGATCAGTACGGACCCGGGACCCATCCGACTCAGCTCAGCGCCAACACGTCCGCAACTTCCCATTTATCCGAACGACTGGTGACAAGAGACGGTCATAAGACCTCTTAAGCTTGCTCCCGTGCCCAGAAATGACGATGTCGAACAGCTCGCCAGAATCCGTATGCAGGTGACCGGCGAAACGTTCATGGAGGCCTTGGCCGCGCTGCGCGGACAGAGCGGGACCGGCTCCGGGGGCACGGACGGTACGGATGAGCCGGACCCCTCCGGGGAAGGCGACGGCCCCGAACCCCCTTGCCGGGACAGGCCGTTCCGCATCGTCGAGTGATCTGCGACAGGCCGTCACCCGGGCACACCGTCACCACTCCCCGGACCCCCCCGCCTCAGTCGCCGGCATCCGGTGCCGGCCAGGCGGGACTTTCGAAACACGCCCTAGGAGGGCGGGGCCGGCACCGAAGGACCTCCGGGGAAGGAGGGCACGACGCCTCCGGGGGACGGGGTCGCGGTCGGACGGCCGTCCGGCCCGCACACCTGGGGTGCGGAGGCAGCCCTGAGCCCGTACTCGGCGACGCGCCGGGTCCGGAAGCCGACGTCCTCACGGTCCAGCGGTCCGTTCCCGGTGGTGGTGCTGATGTCCCGGGGCAGCTCCCGTGCGGCGAGCGGGCCACCGACGGAAACGGCCACCAGGGATCCGGCACAGGCGCCGAGATTCGCGGCCCGCACACTCCGGGGGAACCGCACGGAGTGGGCCTCACGGCCGTCCACCCGGAACCGCTCGCGCTTCACCAGGGTCATCTCGAAGTAGTAGTCCGGCCGCGACCGGTGCTTCTTCAGCAGGTCCTCACGGGAGACCGGGCCGGGGGCGCTGTAGCCCAGCTTCCAGATCTCCACGTGAACGGTCAGCGGTCTGCACAGCGGACCATAGCCGTCCGAGGACCGTTCGAGCTCCACGGCGTCCGTGACCACGGAGAAGGCGGAGCCGGGAGTCTTGGCATTCAGCCGGAGCCATTCCGCCGCGTCCTTCGTGCTCCAGGACGTGTTCCGGTGACAGCCGGCACTGCCGGTGGGGTACGGCGGAGGCGTGGACGGTGACGGAGTGGGCGGCCCGGAGGAGACGGAGGCGGTCGCGGAGGCAGTCACGGAAGCGCCGGGCGACGCCCCGGCACCGGCCTCACCCGACGAGCACCCCGCCAGCAGCACGGCTGCCGACAGCACCACGGTCCACCCTCTCGCGCGACGCCATGACCCGCTCCGTCCGCACACAGCTGACCCCCATCACTGTTGTTGCAGATCTTCGGTGAACCTCCGCCTTTGCCGGATGACGTCGGCAGAAGTCACGACAAGGCTCACACAGTGCCGAGACGAAAGCAGCCCCTGGGCCCTTCCTTGCGGATGCGCTGGTCACCCGGCCGACACCTGGCTGCGCGGCGGGGTGCCGCCGGGACGGGAGATTCCGGAACAGAAGGGTATGTTTCCGGATCATGCGGCGCCCACTCCGCACGACGGGAACCCGCAGCCCAGCAGCCGTTGGGGCGCCGCCCGAGGCTCTTCCTCCGCCTCCCGGACCGCGTGCACGAGCCCGCCGGAGGGTCACGATCGCGTGTACCAATCGACGGAGTGCTCAACAATTCTGGCGCAGATACCCGCAGTCTGCTGTAGTACCGACTACACAAAGGCGTGTAGGCGTGGTGGCGCCTGCGTAAAGGGGCGGGGAGAGCAGCGTGAAGAGGGTGTGGTTACCGGTGAGCGGACCACCCTCGGGGGGCTTCCCGACCGGTCGCGCACGCGTACGACCAGGACCTTCCGTGTGGTTCCGGACCTCCGGAGCCAAGTCGCCCCCTGATCTTCAGGGGAGCCCGATCCCACCCTCAGGGAGTACATCGTGACCGTCCGCAGAACGGGACTCGCCGCAGCTATCGCCGCGGCCCTCACCATCACCGGGTGCAGCAGTGACGCCCCCGAAGCGGACGATTCGGTTCAGGTCGCAACGGACCCCGCCTTCCCCGCCGGCAGCACGATGGAGAAGCTCCACGAGGCGGACCGGATCCGGGTCGGGGTGAAGTTCGACCAGCCCGGAATCGGCTACAAGAAGCCGGGCGCGAAGACCCCGGAGGGCTTCGACGTCGAGATGGCCAAGATCATAGCCGGGCAGCTCGGACTGGCTCCGGAGAAGATCCGATGGGTCGAGACGGTCTCCAAGAACCGGGAGTCCTATCTGCGCAACAAGCGGGTCGACCTGGTGATCGCCTCCTACTCGATCACTCCCGAGCGGCGCCGGGTGGTCGGTATGGCGGGCCCGTACTACGTCACGGGCCAGCAACTGCTCGTGCAGAAGGGCGACAAGAGCATCTCCGGGCCGAAGGACCTCCAGGGCAAGAAGGTGTGCTCCGCCGCGGGGACCACCTCGATCAAGACCGTCGAGGAGAAGTACCGGGCCAAGCCGGTCCCCTACGGCACGTACACCGAATGCGTCCAGCGGCTGCGCAAGGGCGTGGTCGACGCGGTCACCACGGACGGGGCGCTCCTGCTCGGCTATGCGGCGCAGGCGCCCGATGCCCTGAAGGTGGTCGGCGACACCTTCAGCACCGAGCGCTACGGGGTGGGCTACCGCAAGGGCGACACCGAGATGTGCGAGTTCCTGAACCGCACCATCAACCATTCCTACCGGGACGGCGCCTGGGTGAAGGCACTGTCGAATACCCTGTGGCAGACCTCCGGCGCGGTGCCCAACCCGGATGTGGACCCCTGCCCGACGGGCTCCTCCTGACGCTCCTGCCGACGGGCCCCCTTCCGGACGGGGGCCGCGGTCCGGGCCCTCAGTGCCGCCTGGTCCGTCCCGGTACCCGGGGCGGGCCAAGGGCCTCCGACGAGCACGACGCCGCCGGATCCACCGCTCCCGGGGACGGGGCGGAAGGGTGGATCCGGCCCGGGCTCCGTTCCCGCTGCCCCGTCGGCGCCACCGCGTTCCGTGGCCCGGTGGCGCCGGCCGGCCGTCAGTCCTTGATGTCGCAGATGACGGCGCCGGCGGAGATGGAGGCGCCGACCTCGGCGGTCAGTCCCTTGACGGTGCCCGTGCGGTGGGC